>NZ_LT629705.1:4463787-5143484 GCF_900103875.1 Pseudomonas arsenicoxydans
GGGTGTGCAATCAGCCGGCCGGTTCGGCCGTACAACTCATCGCCACTGAGCCAGGCTTCTGGAAAACAGCGGTATTGTCGGTTTGCCAGAAGCTGTAGCTCCCCAGCGCATCCTTGCCGATGTAACGGGTGCCCACATCACTCTGCACCTGGTTCAGGGTGATCGAGGCGTTTGCCCATTTCAGGTACACGGCACCGGGCTGGGTGATGAAGTAGGTGGCGGCGATCAACACGTTCATCCCGGTACATCGAAATGCCACGGGGCCTTCGGTCAGTCTGTCCGGGTCCTTGGTCCGCACAATGGCCGAACCCTGGCGCAACTGGTACGCGCGCTCGGCATAACTGCGGATGACGCACGTTTTGGGCACAGGGTCGGAGGCACACCGATTGCGTATATCGACCCAGAACTGCTGGTCGATGATGACGTTGTCTGGCGGTGGTACCGAACGCTCATCCGTGAGCGCCAGGTGATAAAGACGCATCAGTTCAACGTCCATCTGCGCCAGTAGCGGGTCGCGACAGATCAGCTTTTCGACGGTTGCCTTTGCCGTGGCGCAATCGAAACTGGTTTTGAAGGACGCCGCGTTGGCACAGGTGCTCGTCGCCGCGCACAAGCTGGCAGCGAGCAGGCAGGTGAAAAGGGTCGCGACCGTTTTCATGTTGGCTTCACCCGAAACATTGCGTGATGCGCGGATTGCCGTAGGACCTCTTCCGTTGATTAGTCATTCGTTTGCATAAGGTGTATCGCAGTGTAAGTCAGTGCTCGAAACTTGCCACCCCCGCGCGCCAGCGGGTGTTTTTTCAGAATCGATCCAGCCTGTAGGGTTCAATGGCCGGCAACCCATGGGAAGGGGGAACCGTCGCAGGCAAGGCGATTTGCGCGATCAGTTCGGCGGTCACCGCCGCCTGCGTCAGCCCAAGGTGCTGGTGACCGAAAGCCAGCAGCACCTTGCCGTCGCACACCCGGTCGATGATCGGCAGGGAGTCAGGCAAGGAGGGGCGAAATCCCATCCAGGGCGAGGCCGCCTGCGCATTCAAGTCCCGCGTGAACAGGCCTGCACTCAACCGGTGCAATTGCCAGGCGCGCTCCATGGCCGCCGGCCGTTCGAGGCCGGCGAACTCGACGGTGCCTGCCAGTCTCAGTCCATCAGCCATCGGGGTCATGATGAATTTGCGCTCCAGCGAGGTGACGGCGAAAGGCAACCGCTCCTGCTCATAGGGCAACATCAGGTGATACCCGCGCTCGGTGTCCAGCGGCACCTGCTTGCCGGTCAACACTGCCGTCAGTTTTGCCGAGTGGGCGCCGCAGGCGATCAGTACCCTGCGTGCCGTCAGAGGGCCTTGATCGGTGATCAGCGACACGCCGTCCGCCTGGAGATGGGCGCTCAGGACCTGTTGCTTGAGGAAATGCACGCCGCTGGTTTTCGCGGCCTCTACCAGTTCGCAGACAACCCGGTAGGGGTCGAGAAAATGACCCGTTTGCGGAAAAAACAGGCCGCCCTGCATGCGTTCGCTGAGTTGCGGCGCCGTGTCGCGCACCGTCGTGGCGGTCCAGTAGTCGACCGGCACCTCTTGATGCTGCATCCGCGCCTGCAGCGCTTCGATGGCCTGACGCGATTCAGGGCGTTCGAACACCAGCAAGGAACCATCCTGGCGCAGCAGATCGGGGCGGGCAATGTCCTTGAGCAATCGGTGCCAGGCGCCAAGGCTGCTTTCGTTGAGGGCGCGCAGGCCGGACACGGTCCGTTGGAAAGGCGCCGCACGCAGGTTTAGCAGCAGGCGGGTGAACCAGGGCAGGGCACGCGGCAGGTATCTCCAGTCCAGGCGCAGCGGGCCCATCGGGTCCATGAGCATGCCGGGCAGGCGTTTGAGGATGGACAGGTCGGCGATGGGGAACACCTGTTCGGTCGCCAGGTGCCCGGCATTGCCAAACGAGGCGCCCCGGCCAGGGTCTTGCTGGTCGATGACCACCACTCGCAGACCTTGGCGCGCCAGCCGAAGGGCGCAGGCGACGCCGATGATGCCGGCGCCGACCACGGCAATGTCCGGGGTGTCGATGGCGGGGCCGCTCGCCCGAAAGGCTTCGTGGCGAGCAGTGTTGGCGTGCTCACCGCTCAATATTTGGCCTGTCACAGTCATGGCGTCTTCCTGGCGATGAGGGTGGGCACGGTCAGGGTGAATTCAGGCGACGTTGTGTTCTGCCGACCAGTGCTTGTACCACTGGCGGAACAACGCGTACTGGTTCTCGGCGTAATGCCGTTGGGCATCGCTCAACACATCGGTTTCGTTGAAATGCAGGGTGTATTCCTTGTCGCCATTGAGCACCATCAGGTGCTTGTAATAGAGCACCAGGTCGCAGCCCTCGTCGAAGGACGACAGCACGGCCAGCGCCGATTCCAGTTCGGTAGCCAGGCGGCGGGCCTTGGCATCGCCCTTGGCCGCTTGCTTGCTCAGTGCCACCAGTTGCAGCACTTCACGCGGTAGCGCATTGCCGATGCCAGTGATCGCTCCGGTGGCGTTGCAATTAACGAAACCATGGACCACTTGGGTGTCGACACCGACCATCAGGGTGACGTTATCGTCCGCGGAGGTGATGTTCTCGGCGGCGTAACGCAGGTCGGCAGCACCACCAAACTCCTTGAAGCCGATCAGGTTCGAGTGTTCGCGGCGCAACTCGAAGAACAGGTCTGCGCGGGTGGAAAACCCATAGTAAGGGCTGTTGTAGATCACTGACGGCAACTGCGGTGCCGCCTGCAAAATGGCCGAAAAATGTGCTTTTTGCGCGGCGGGCGAGGCGCCACGGGAGAGAACGCGGGGGATCACCATCAGGCCATGGGCGCCGACGCTGGCGGCATGGGCCGCGTGGGAAATCGCTTCGCGACTGTTGACGGCGCCGGTGCCGACAATTGTCGGAACGCCTGCGGCGACCAGACGTGCCACGCCTTCCTGGCGCTCTGCTTCGGTCAGCAGCGGCCAATCCCCCATGGACCCGCAATACACCACCGCACTCATGCCGATATCAACCAGCTCGCGCCCCTTGGCCACCAACGCATCAAAATCCGGTTTACGTGCGGCGGTGCAGGGGGTCATCAGCGCAGGAATGCAGCCAGTGAAAATGCTATCGCTCATTTGTTCAGCTCCTTGACGCGTTTATTCAAATGACGGGAAGGTGAAGTGCCGCGTGGTCGCTCAAATGCCCCACGCGAAGGGATCCTGTTCGTCGATCAGCAGTGTGCTGTCGGCAGTCATGAACGCTTGGCCGGTAATGAACGGGCGGATGCGCTCGCCTTCCCATTCGTAACTGCCGACGAATTGGCTGCCGGTGATGCTGGCCTGGACCCAGCGCTCGCCGGCGGCGAGTTTTCCATCGGCGGCCAGGCACGCCAGTTTGGCGCTGGTGCCGGTGCCGCAGGCCGAGCGGTCGTAGGCTTTGCCGGGGCACATGACGAAGTTGCGGCTGTCCGCGTGCTCGTCGTCGGCGAACAGTTCGACATGGTCGATCAGCGCGCCGCCTTCACCATGGATACCTTGGGCCTCCAGCGCCTTGAGCATCGCCCAGGTGTATTCGGTGAGGGCTTCGACATTGTCCATATGCAGCACCTGGCCGTGGTCGGACACCAGGTAGAACCAGTTGCCACCCCAGGCGATGTCGCCGAACACGCGGCCGTATCCGGGAACATCGACCGGGACCTGCTGGCGGTGGCGGTAGGCGGGCACGTTGCGCAAGGTCACCGTGCCGTCTTCATGCAGCGTGGCGTCGACCGGACCGACCGGCGTATCGATCTTGTGCACACCGGGCGCAATGTGGCCCAGGTAGTGCAATGAGTTCACCAGGCCAATGGTGCCGTGACCGCACATGCCGAGGTAGCCGGCGTTGTTGAAGAAGATCACGCCACACGTGGCATCCGGCGAGACCGGTTCACAATACAAGGCGCCGACCAGCACATCGTTGCCACGGGGTTCCAGCAGGCAGGCTCGACGCCATTGATCATGCTGGTCGCGCAGGGCATCACGCTTCTCGGCCATGGTCTGGCCGGGCAGTTGCGCAAAGCCTTTCATCACCAGGCGAGTCGGTTCGCCGCCGGTGTGGGAATCAATGACGTGGATGCGTTTCATGGACGTGCCTTCGCCTGACATAGCGTCGCCTTTTTGTGAGTTGTTAAATCGGCAGGTGTGCATGCAATGGCCACAGCGTGAGCGTGTCAGGGCGTTTGCGATTGATGTTTTGCGTGGGCACGGATGACGAAATCGGCACAATGCGCGTGCTCGATGCGGTCACTTCGCTGGCACCTCGACACGGCTCCCGCCTTGGGTCAATCTGGGCAGCGAAGGCTTTTGTCTATCCAGAGAGAGGGAGAACAGGATTCATGACGCACAACGCCTTAGCGATCCTGTGCCAGGGAAGCGATCTGAATCGTCCCGACACCCTCGATGAATTGCTGGCGGGCGTGGCGTTTCTGTTACCGATGCTGGATGTGATCCCCAATGCCGCGATCTTTATCAAGGACCGTCAGGCGCGCTATGTCATGGCCAACCGCACGCTGGTCCAGCGCTGTGGATTGAAGCAGTTGCAACCGTTGCTGGGGAAAACCAGCGCCGAGGTGTTTCCGGCACAATTGGGGCCTGGTTATACCGAACAGGATCGTCGGGTACTCGAGCAAGGCTTGGTCCTTGAAGACCAGTTGGAGTTGCACTTGTACGGCAGTCGGGAGCCCGGTTGGTGCCTGACGCATAAACAACCGTTATATAACCGCATCGGCGAAATCATTGGCTTGGCAGGAATTTCGGTCGACCTGCAATCCGCCAGCGATACCCACCCGGCGTACCAGCGACTGGCCGCGGTCGATCAATACATCCGCGCGCACTTCAATCGCCGTGTCACCTTGGGCGAACTCACGCGCATCGCCGGCATTTCAGTGGCGCAACTGGAAAGATACTGCAAGCGAGTGTTCCACCTGACACCACGGCAGATGATCCAAAAGGTTCGTCTGGAACACGCGCATCGTCTGTTGCACACCGATCTACCCATTACCGACGTGGCCTTGCAGTGCGGCTACACCGATCACAGCGCGTTCACCCGTCAGTTCAAGGCATCCACTGGCTTCACGCCGCGCCAGTATCGGCAGGCAACCCGGCACGTCAGCAATGACTTCGCCGCTGTACAAACGTAATCTTCCCAATCCGCGTCCCCTATAAGAAAAATCAGGAGTCATTGATGCAACCGATCCGTCTCGGTCTGGTGGGCTACGGCAAGATTGCCCAGGACCAACACGTTCCCGCCATCAACGCCAACCCCGCGTTCCAGTTGGTGTCTGTCGCAACCCAAGGACAACCCTGCGCCGGGGTCGAGAATTTCCGCTCCTTGTCCGAGCTGCTTGAAAATGGCCCGCCAGTCGATGCGATTGCCTTTTGCACTCCACCGCAAGGTCGATTTGCTCTGGTGCAACAAGCATTGGCTGCCGGCAAGCACGTGCTGGTAGAAAAACCGCCGTGCGCCACGCTGGGCGAAGCGATGGCGCTGGTGAGTCAGGCGCAGGAGCAGGGCGTCAGCGGATTGTTCGCCTGGCATTCACGTTATGCGCCCGGCATCGAAGCCGCCCGTGACTGGCTGGCGACCCGCACCCTGCAAAGCGTACAGATCGACTGGAAGGAAGACGTGCGCAAGTGGCACCCAGGCCAGGCATGGATCTGGCAACCCGGCGGCCTCGGTGTCTTCGATCCCGGCATCAATGCCTTGTCGATAGCAACCCATCTGCTGGCACTGCCGCTGTTTGTCGAGTCTGCCGAACTGCGCGTCCCGAGTAATTGCCAGTCGCCGATTGCCGCGTCCATCAAGATGTCTGACGCACGCCACCTCGATGTCCGTGCGGAGTTCGATTTCGACCACGGCCATGAGGAACTCTGGAGTATCGAGATTCGCTGCACCGAAGGCACCTTGCGCCTGGACAACGGTGGCGCATTGTTGAGCATCGACGGCGTGCCTCAAGCCGTATCGGAGGAGGGCGAGTACGCCGCGGTGTATCGACATTTTCAACAGCTGATAGGCGATAAAGCCAGCGACCTGGACCTGCAACCGCTGCGCCTGGTGGCCGACAGCTTTTTTGTCGGCAGTCGAGCGTCGGTCGAGCCGTTTTACGATTAACGGTCGCCGAGGGGTAGTGTCGATGTCACACCGACCGGTCTGCGTGGCCGGTCATGCTCTGGCAACGGCGACGACACCTTGAAAGACGCCCGCGATGTCTACGTGATGGGCACCCTGAGACGGATCGATTCAGTTGGAATGTTTTATTGCCAAGAGAGTCAACCGTCCATCACGTTCGCGGAACAGTCCTATGTCTATTCCCGCTCAGACGGTCAAAAACCCATCCAGCGCGCAATGCCAAGAGCCTTAGCACATGAGTGCTATCGATTCGGCATTGATGGCAGCGCGTAGCCAGTTTGCGATCACCATCAGTTTTCATATCGTCCTGGCCGCGCTCACGATAGGGCTGGCCAATTTTCTGATGGTGCTGGAAGGGTTGTGGCTGTGGCGCGGCCGACAAATCTATCTGGATGTCTACCTTTACTGGCTCAAGGTGTTCGCCCTCAACGTGGCGGTCGGGACGGCGTCGGGCCTGATTCTGGAGTACCAGTTCGGGCTCAACTGGTCGCGACTGTCGACCCAGGCTGGCGATATCCTTGGCCCTTTGATGTTCTACGAAGTACAGGCTGCCTTTTTTCTGGAGGCAGGCTTCCTGGGCATCATGCTATTCGGCCTGAAGAAGGTCGGTCCTCGTCTGCATTTTTTCGCCACCTGCGCGGTTGCCCTCGGCTCGTTGATCAGCGCGTTCTGGATTCTTTCCGCCAATTCCTGGATGCAGACACCCGCCGGTTACGCCATTGGCGCTGATGGTCGTTTTATCGCCGAGAATTGGTGGGCGATCATATTCAATCCGTCGTTTCCGTATCGTCTGGCCCACATGACGCTGGCGGCATTTCTAGGCACGGCAACCCTGGTGGCCGGGGTCAGCGCGTGGCAACTCCTGCGCTCGCCGCAGAACCCGCGAACACGCCTTCAATTCTCAATGGCGCTGTGGCTGATCGTGGTGCTGGCGCCGGTGCAAATCGTCGTGGGTGATTTACACGGTCAGCACAGCCTCAAGTTCCAGCCACAGAAGATCGCGGCCATCGAAGGCTCATGGACACGTCCGCCGCAAGGCGCAGGGGAACCGTTGCGTCTGTTTGCCATTCCCGACATGGCCGAACGACGCAACCATTGGGAAGTGGCGATTCCACGCGTGGCCTCTTTGTACTTGCGGCATGACCTGAGCGGCACCATCGCCGCGCTCGATGAATTCCCTCCCGAAAACATTCCACCCGTGCCGAGCGTGTTTTTCGCGTTTCGCTTCATGGTCGGTTTAGGGCTGTTGATGGTGGTGCAAGGGCTGACCAGCCTGGTGCTGCGATGGCGACAGCGGTTGTACACCGCGCGCTGGATGCTGCGAGGCTGTGTGTTCATGGCCCCCGCGGGATTCCTCGCGATGTTGTGTGGCTGGGTGGTGACCGAAGTCGGCCGCCAGCCTTTTACTGTCTATGGCTTGCTGCGCACAGCCGACAGTCTGTCATCGGTGTCGCGCGAGCAGGTGATCGGCTCAACCTGGACGATCCTGGTGTTTTACCTGCTGATCTTCGGCATTGGCCTTTGGGTGCTATTGCGAATATTGCACGAGCCACCGCACAAGGATGAGGCCGGGCCGCAACCGACGCTGGCGGACGAGACGGGACAGTCCTGAGGAGTTGAATCCATGTTGGACACTGATTGGATTGTCCTGCTTTCTGCTGCGGCGCTGGCGTTCTCGGTGATGAATTATGTGCTGCTCGATGGCACTGATCTGGGCGTCGGGGTGCTGATGGGGCTGACCCGTTGCGGCGAGGATCGCCGGGCCATGGCCGTGACGATCCTGCCGATCTGGGATGCCAATGAAACGTGGCTCGTGCTCGGCGGTGGCGGCCTCCTGGCGCTGTTTCCATTGGCCTACGCCATCCTGTTGCCGGCCCTTTATCTGCCTTTTATCTTGATGTTCCTGGCGTTGATTCTTCGAGCGGTTGCATTGGAATTTCGTGATTACGCGCCTACCGACGCCATCAAGCGCGCAGTGGATGGCTTATTGTTGTGCGGTTCGCTGCTTGCCGGCGCAACACAGGGAATCGTGTTGGGGACGCTGGTCCAAGGTGTGCCGAATAACGCCGGGCAGTACAACGGAAATGGCGTTGAATGGCTCAACGTGTTTCCACTGTTTTGTGGCGCAGTGCTCGTGGTGGGTTACACCTGGTTAGGGGCTTGCTGGCTTTATTGGCGCACGGTCGGCGAACTGCAGCGGCGATCCGCTCTGCAGGCCAAGATACTGGGCCTGGTGACCGTGGCGCTGTTGATCGTGTTGGTTGCCTGGACCGCGACACTGGACACTCGCTATGCACAACGGCTTGCACAATGGCGTGTGTGGATGCCGGCGGTCATCCTGTTGATGACGTTGCTGATCGGCTTTGCTCTTGGCTTTCGAAGCCGTCGTCAGTCTCTGCCACTGATCGGCGCATTGGGCGTATTCGTACTGGCGTTTGCCTTGATGATCGGGGTGCTCTTTCCAATGATCGTACCGCCGCAGCTGACGCTGCAGGCTGCGGCCTCCGGTCCCAACAGCCAAATGTTCATGCTGGTCGGCTTCGCGGTTCTGATCCCGGTAACGCTCATCTACAACACTTACGGCTTCAGCGTCTTTAGCGGGAAGGTTCGGGTGAATCATGACTGACTGGCAGGTACGCCAGTCTCGTCCTTGAGGTGACTGCCTCGACGGACTCAATTTCAACAGGAGGCGCCTTGTGACTGATGAACTTGATGCAGGTGTGCGAAACATTGTCGTGATCGGTACGTCGGCAGGTGGCGTTCAGGCGCTGATCGCCTTGTTTGAAAATCTACCCGCCGACCTGCCTGCGGCCTTTCTTGTCGTACTGCATATCCCCGCTCACGAGCCGAGCGTCCTGCATAGCATTCTCGCGAGGGTGACGAGCATGCGGGTCGTGGCGGCCCAGGAGGGACAGCGGATTGAAGCGGGTATGGTCTATGTCGCCATTGCGGATCGACATCTGATGATCACGGAGGACGGGATACGCCTGACGCGTGGGCCGAAGGAGTGTCGTGCTCGGCCCGCTGTTGATGTGCTGTTCCGCTCAGCCGCGGTCAATTACGGCGCTCGGGTCATTGGCGTCATCCTGTCCGGCGCATTGGATGACGGCACCGCAGGGATGTGGGCGATCAAGGATCGCGGTGGCTTGACCTATGTTCAGGACCCTGGCGAAGCCATGCTGAGCTCAATGCCCGACAGTGCAATTGCGCATGTCGACATCGATCTTGTCGGCCCGACGTCAGTGCTCGCCACAGCGCTCGCCAAAGCGGTCGGCACGCCTATAGCTGATCAGCCGACACACGAGGTAAAAACCCGTCATGTGATCGAGAGCGTTATCTCCTTGAAAGGCAACGGTCTTGAAGCAGGTGTCATGGAATTAGGTAAGGTCTCCCAATTCACCTGTCCTGATTGCCACGGCGTACTGGTGCAAATCGAAGAAGGCACCATCGTCAGATTTCGCTGCCACACGGGTCATGCCTTTTCGATGAAGTCCTTGATTTGCGAGGTCAACGAAGCCATCGACACAGGACTGTGGGGCACATTGAGGGCGGTGGAGGAAAGGATCCTGCTGCTGCGGCAAATGGCGGAACAGGCGGCGGTTGTTGGCGCGGCTAATGACGCCACTGAATGCACTCGACAAGCGGATCTCGCCGAAAAACGCCTGAAGCCACTGCGCGCACTGGTGCTCGATCCCAAGTTCTTTGGTCACGATGACGATAAATAGCGTTGGTAGCGCTTTCAATTTCTGGCCTGATCCCGGATACGATCTTCAAGGCCAGGCGACTTGAGTAACGGGCTGCGAGGACCGTTTCGATCAGTCCTCCGGCCTGATTTCCAGCCGTTTGAACCTCGAAGCCAATGTCGTGGGTTTGAGGCCCAGCAGTTCGGCGGCCCCCCCTTTGCCAAACAGTTTGCCGTCGGTGGCTTTGAGCGCAGCCTGCATGTTGTTGCGCTCGAGCTCGCGAATCTGCGCGTCCGTCATGATCACGGACGAGGGAGAGGGCTGTTGGATGACGTTGAGACCAGGTTCATCGGGCAGGTCGAGGTTCAAGTCGGCGCCGTTGGAGGTGATCAAGGCGCGTTCGATGACGTTTTGCAGTTCACGGATATTCCCCGGCCAGGAGTAACGTTGCAGCCGTTCGATATCGGTGTTGCGCAGGCGCCGCCCGGGCATGTTCAGGCGTTTGCCGGTCTGTTTGAGAAAGTGCGCCGCCAGCGGTGCAATATCCATCGGACGTTCACGCAGTGCCGGCGACTGGATCGGGAAAACGTTGAGGCGGAAATACAGGTCTTCACGAAAATGTTTCGCCGCGACTTCCTGGCGCAGGTCGCGGTTGGTCGCGGCGATGATCCGCACATCAACTTTGCGGGTGCGTTCTTCTCCGACCCGCTCGAACTGGCCCTCCTGCAACACCCGCAGCAGTTTGCTTTGCAGCTCTAGCGGGATTTCGCCGATTTCGTCGAGAAACAGCGTGCCGCCATCGGCCAGTTCGAAGCGGCCGACCCGGTCGCGGACTGCGCCGGTAAAGGCGCCGCGGATATGCCCGAAGAACTCGCTTTCAAACAGTTCGGTCGGAATCGCCGCGCAGTTGACCCGGATCAGCGGACTGGCGTTGCGGCGGCTGGCCTGATGGATCGCGCGGGCGATCAGCTCCTTGCCGGTGCCAGATTCACCATTGATCAGCACACTGGCATCGGTGGGGGCGACCACGTCGATCTGCTTGATAATTTTCAGGATCGGTTCGCTCTGACCGACGATCTCGCGATAGTTGTGTTCGATATGAATCTCTTCCTGCAAGTAGGCGTTCTGCTCCTCCAGCCGTTCTTTGAGCACCTTTAGTTCATCGAGCGCATTTTGCAGCTGGGTTTCGGTGCTGCGTCGCTCGGTGATGTCGCGGAACACTACGACGGCACCCACGATCCGGCCGTCCGATATCACCGGCGTGCTGGTGAACTCCACCGGAAACGAACTGCCATCGCGCCGCCAGAATACTTCCTGGCGCCCCTCATGGACCACGCCGTCACGCACCGCCTTGTAGATCGGGCAGTCTTCCACCGGGTAATGGTTGCCGTTGGCGTGGGTGTGGTGGTGGATGCGGTGGATGTTCTTGCCGATCATGTCCTGCGGTTCCCAACCCAGCATGCGCGCCCCGGCCGGGTTGACGAAGGTGGCCAGACCTTCGCTGTTGATGCTGTAGATGCCATCGCCTACCGAACTGAGCAGCAGTTGATTGTCGCGCTCGGTCTCCTGGAACAGGTTGAGAATGTTGCGCCATTCGATCAGCCCGCCGCGCATGGTGCGTTCGGTATGAGCCTGGTCGCGCTGGTATTTCTCATGGCTCAGCTCGCGCAGCACCAGAATAAGGTGCTGTTCACCCTTGATCGGCAAGGTCGTGGCGGAAATGGCCAGCTCGATACGCTCGCCGGTCTTGCAGTTGCAGCTCAGCTCTTCGGTCCAGCCGCGACCTTTGTCCATCACCGCTTGGGTAAACACGATCAGGTCCGCGAGTTGATGGCCGAACAACTTGCTTACCGGCAGCTCCAGCAACTCCTGGCGCGGGTAGCCGAGCAACTTGCAGGCCGCGATGTTCAAGTCGCCCAGTCGATCGGAAAACGGATTGAGCAGCACGATGGCCTCGGCGCAATGCTCGAACACCATGTGCCGTGACGAGTACGCCAGGTCGGCCCAGCCGCTGAGGGAGTCTGCTTCGTTCATGATTACGAAATCTCGTGATTAGCCGCTACGAATATTCGTACTTCTACGGGAATGCGTGATTCACCGATAGCCTCAGATGCATCAGAAAAAACCGGATCAGAAAAGTATTTGTAGTCGAATCAACGACATAGCTTTTTGAGAAAATTAATTTCAATGCCTGGCACGGCGTTCGCTCTATCTCCTGCAACCCGGCAGCCAACTCAGGCCGCCGTTAACGCACGAAAAAACTGGAGAGCGACGATATGCCAACCGTGGATATCCCCCATTACAAAGACGGCGACTTCCTGGTCAATTACGAAGAGAAAGTCTTCGAGGACATCAAAGCCGAGCCCGGCGAGAAAGTCCTGATCACCTTCCACACCATCGCTTTCGAGGGCTCTATCGGCCTGGTCAATATGCTTCAGGCCAAGCGTCTGCTGCGCAAGGGCTTCGAAACCAAGATCCTGCTCTATGGACCTGGCGTGCAATTGGGCGTGCAACGGGGTTTCCCGACCCTGGGCGCCGAAGCCTTCCCCGGCCATCTGGCAGTCAACAAGCAGCTCATCCAGTTCATGGAGGAGGGCGGTGAGGTCTACGCCTGCCGCTTCGCCTTGCAAGCCCTGTATGGCCAGACCGAGAAAGCGCTGATCGAAGGCATTCGCCCGATCAACCCGCTGGACGTGATGGACCTGCGCCTGCTGATGCGCCGAGAGGGCGCGATGATTATCGATACCTGGACTGCCTGACCGCACAACGCCGTCCTGTGGGAGCGAGCTTGCAAGCCAGCTCCCGCAGGACCGCTGTGAAATCTCACAAAACTCTACTGACCTCAGGACCCCTCATGGCCATCATTCGCGCAGCCGCCGTACAGATCAGCCCGGTGCTTTACAGCCGCGAAGGCACCGTGGACAAGGTCTGCCAACAGATCATCGCCCTCGGTCGACAAGGCGTGCAGTTCGCCGTGTTCCCGGAAACGGTGGTGCCTTACTACCCCTATTTTTCATTTGTGCAGCCTGCCTTTGCCATGGGCGCACAACACCTCAAGCTGCTGGATCAATCCGTGACGGTTCCGTCGGCCGCGACCCTGGCGATTGGCGAAGCCTGCAAGCAAGCGGAAATGGTCGTCTCCATTGGCGTCAATGAGCGCGATGGCGGCACGATCTACAACGCCCAGTTGTTGTTCGATGCCGACGGCAGCCTGATTCAGCATCGGCGCAAAATCACGCCGACCTACCACGAGCGCATGGTCTGGGGGCAGGGCGATGGTTCCGGCCTGCGAGCTATCGACAGCGCAATCGGACGCATCGGCTCGCTGGCGTGCTGGGAACACTACAACCCGCTGGCCCGTTACGCCTTGATGGCGGACGGCGAGCAGATTCATGCCGCGATGTTTCCCGGTTCTCTGGTGGGAGACATCTTTGCCGAGCAGATTGAAGTCACCATCCGTCATCACGCCCTGGAGTCCGGCTGTTTCGTGGTCAACGCCACTGCGTGGCTGGATGCTGACCAGCAGGGCCAGATCATGCAGGACACCGGTTGTGGCCTCGGCCCGATTTCGGGCGGCTGCTTCACCGCGATCGTGTCGCCCGAGGGCAAGTTGCTCGGCGAACCGCTGCGCTCGGGGGAAGGGGTAGTGATTGCCGACCTCGATCTGGCCTTGATCGACAAGCGCAAGCGGATGATGGATTCGGTCGGTCATTACAGCCGCCCGGAACTGCTCAGCCTGTTGATCGACCGCACACCCACGGCGCATGTGCATGAGCGCAGCCTGCACCTGGCGGCGATTGCCACCGAGGAGTTCGATCATGCAAACCAATGAATTGCTCGCTGAACTGCAATGCCATGGCGTGCGCTGGCCTGCGGCGCAGAACGGCTTGTCCCGGCAAGGTGGCGCGGGACCGTCGGACCACAAGGCTCTAAGTTTCGGTAGCCGGACAATGATGGTGCCGATCCTCAATCAGGCCTCGCAGGATTCCCCCTATCAAGCCCAACCCAGCGCCGACGGCAGCCAGGCGCTGATCTTTCGTGAAGGCCTGCAGGTCGGTCAGGTGCAAATGCCCGGTGTGCCGAAGTTCTACGGATTGAGCACCGCCGACGGCATTCCCTATTGGAAAATCGCCACCCTGCACAGCAGTGATGTGCTCGCGACCACCGTGTTGCAGCACTGCATTCGCTTCAATGATCGCGGCAGTTCCTGCCAGTTCTGCGCGATCGGCCAGTCGCTGGCGGCGGGTAAAACCATCGCCCGCAAACGTCCGCAACAACTGGCGGAAGTGGCTAAAGCGGCGGTGGAACTTGATGGCGTCAAGCACATGGTGATGACCACCGGCACCCCGCAAACCCCGGACCGTGGCGCGGCGATTTTGTGTGAGTCAGCCGCTGCGGTGACTGCCGCGGTCGATCTGCCGATTCAGGCCCAGTGCGAACCGCCTGACGATGATCACTGGTTCCAGCGCCTGGCCGACAGCGGTGTGGTGTCGCTGGGTATGCACCTGGAAGCGGTCACGGATGAAGTTCGCCAACGGATCATGCCCGGCAAGGCCGAAGTGCCGCTGAGCCGATATTTCGACGCCTTCAACGCGGCGGTCAAAGTGTTCGGTCGCGGCCAGGTCAGCACCTACATCCTCGCCGGCCTGGGTGACAGCGAAGCCGCCATCAGCGAGATGAGCGAACGTTTGTGCGCGATGGGCGTGTACCCGTTTGTGGTGCCGTTCGTGCCTATCGATGGCACACCCTTGGCTCATCACCCTAAACCGGACAGCGCGATGATGGCCCGACTGTATCCGCAGATTGGCGCAAGCCTGCGTCGTCACGGTTTGCACTCCGATCAGATCAACGCCGGCTGCGCCAAATGCGGCGCGTGCTCGGCCCTGAAAAGCTACGAATAAACCGGAGAACGCCCATGCCCAATCTCGCCTTTGCCTTGGTCGACAGCACCTTCGAACCGTTTCGCGCGGGGGAGTTGCTGGTCAAGCCCGCCAGCGAACCCTGGGAGAAACACGCTTATTTCGCCCTGCGGCGTTCGGTGTTCTCCGATGAGCAACAACTGCTCGCGCAGGACAAGGACAGCCATGATTTCCAGGCAATCGCCATCGTCGCCCTGGCCAGCAATTGCGGGATCAGCGACCAGGTGGTGGGCGCGGTGCGCATTTATCAGCCGGAGCCGGGCCTGTGGTTTGGTGGGCGGTTGTGTGTGGCCCCGGCCTATCGGCGGCACAGCATGATTGGCAAAGCACTGGTCAACGAGGCGGTGTCGCGGGCCAAAGAGCTGGGCTGCGAGGTGTTTCGCGCCACGGTGCAGGCGCAGAACGAAACCTATTTTCATGGCCTGCATTGGCAAACCCTCGACCAACTGGAGTTGCTCGGTCAGCCGCATTGCCTGATGCAGGCTGATTTGCCGAGCTACCCGTTGATGCCGCGCCAGGTTTCATTGCGTGCGCTGAAGGTGGCTCGTCATGAATAAAGCTCCTGATCTGGCGGTGCTGCTCGACACCTTGCGCAACACGCCGGCAATGCGTTCGAAACAGGCGATCCAGCAACCGGCGGCCGTGATCGGCAGTGCTGAACAGGCCCTGACCCGTGAGCAGCTTTACGCCTTGCCCGGCGATGACACGGCAGCGATTGCCTGTGGCGACCATTTTCAGTTGTTGGCCATCGAAGGCATGTTGCCGAATTTCGTCGAGGCGGCGCCGTGGTTTGCCGGATGGTCGGCGGTCATGGCCAATGTCAGCGACATCACCGCCATGGGCGGTCGCGCCACCGCCGTGGTCAACGCGTATTGGCATCACGACACCGCTGGCGCGCAGCAATTGCTGGCGGGCATTCGTGCTGCCTGCGAGGCCTATGGCTTGTTGCTGGCCGGTGGGCACACCAGCCTTGCGGCGGCTAATCCGACTGCGCTGGCCGTAGCGATTACGGGCATAGCGCGAACATTGTTGTCGACCCTGCATGTCGCCCCCGGCCAGATCATTGCCATGGCGGTGGACCTGGAAGGCGATTGGCACGCCGACAGCACCTATTGGAAAGCCTTCGAAGGCGTGCCGGCCGAGCGCCTGCGCAGCAAGCTTGAAGTGCTGCCGCGCCTGGCTGACGCGGCACTGCTGCATGCTGCCAAAGACATCAGCAACGCCGGGGTGCTCGGCAGTCTATTGATGCTGCTGGAAACCACCGGATGCGGCGCGACCATCGACCTGGCGTCGCTGCCGTGCCCGCCGAATGCCGATCTCGCGCGTTGGTTGCAGGTGTTCCCCAGCTACGGCTTTTTGATGACGCTGGATGAGCGTAACTGGACGCAAGTTCAGACGGCGTTTGCCTTCGAAGGTGTGCGCTGTGAACGCATCGGCCGGATCAACGACAGTGGACTGCTGAATGTCCAGTCCGGCCAACAGCTCGGCGAATTCTGGAACCTGCGCGAGCAGCCATTTACCGGCTTCAACTATCACTCTCTCGATCTGACCCCTTTAAACCTCAAGCATCAGGAGCACTGACATGCCCGCCGTCAACTTCAAAATCCGCTGGCCTAATGGCCGCGAAGCTTCCGGTTATTCACCTTCGACGGTGATTTATCAATACCTGGAGGAGGGCGCCAGTTACCCGCTGGCGGACTTTCTGCAACGCATCGAACACGCATTGAACAATGCTTCAGAGCGGGTCAAGCAGGTCAAAGGGTTCTATTGCAGCTCGGCGATGGACACCTTGAGTTCCCTCAAGGGCCAGGCCAGCTATCTGGTCGAGCCAGGCGATGCCACCGGGCAAGTGGACATCCTCAGCATGCGCACCGAAGGCGCCGGTCAGGTGTTCGGCACCGGCTGGGGTTCATTCTGATTCATCGGTTTTCCCCTTAACCTTTTTCGACACCGAGTACCGGAGTTCACCATGACCAGCCACCTCACCTCAATCAAACCCCCACACCACAGCGTGATCGTCGTCGGCGGCGGTCAGGCCGGGTTATCTGCCAGCTACTACTTGCAACAACAGGGCATCGATCATCTGGTCCTGGAAAAACACAGCCTGACCCACACCTGGCGCAACCAGCGCTGGGACGCCTTCAGCCTGGTGACGCCCAACTGGCAATGCGCATTGCCAGGCTACACCTACGTCGATGACTTCAAGGGCAAAGATCCCCACGGGTTCATGAAGAAGGACGAGATCAATCAATACCTGGCCGGCTTCGTCATATCGGTCAACGCGCCGGCCCGTGAAGGGGTCACGGTGCAACGCGTGGTTCCCCGCAGCTTCGGTGGTTTCGAGGTGCACACCTCACAAGGCGAGTTCACTGCTGATCAAGTGATTGTCGCCTCGGGCGGTTATCACACGCCAATCATCCCGCGCCTTGCCGAACGCTTGCCTGCAGACATTCATCAGATTCACTCGGAGCAATACCGCAATCCCCAGGCCTTGCCCGCGGGTAATGTATTAGTGGTCGGTTCCGGGCAGTCGGGCGCGCAAATTGCCGAAGACTTGCACCTGGCCGGTCGCAAGGTCTATCTGGCGGTGGGTGATGCGCCGCGTTGTGCGCGTTTTTACCGGGGCAAAGACGTGGTCGATTGGCTGGCGGAGATGGGCTACTACGAGATTGGCGTCGACACCCATCCGCTGCGTGAAGGCGTACGCGATAACACCAACCATTACGTCACCGGGCGCGACGGCGGACGCGACATTGACCTGCGCCATTTCGCTCGCGAAGGCATGGAATTGTTCGGTCGCCTGGACGGGTTACAGGGCACTCGCTTGCAGTTTGCCAACAACCTGGGCGAAAACCTCGATAACGCCGATGCGGTGTACAACCGGATCAATACGTCGATCGACAAGTACATCGAACAGCACTCGATTGATGCCCCGGCTGGAACGCCTTACCACCCGGTTTGGGTGCCGGAGCAGGAGCGCAGTGAACTGGATCTTGAGGAGGAAGGGATCACCAGCATCATCTGGTGCATCGGCTTCAGCCCGGACTTTACCTGGGTCGAGGCCCCGGTTTTCAATGGCCGCGGTCACCCAGGTCACCAGCGCGGAATAACGGCGCAACCTGGTTTGTACTTCCTTGGGCTGCCATGGTTATACACCTGGGGTTCGGGACGTTTCTCAGGCGTAGCGCGAGACGCCGAGTATCTGGTGCAGCACATCATCGAAAGTGCGGTCGAAGGCAGCTTGCCGCAACGACGTCTGGCGGCAGGGTAAGCGTTGCTGACAACCCATCCGCTGGCGCTGACAGGCGGGTGGGTTGCCGTGCAGCAAGGTAAAAGCCATGGGCTCAGCCCGCTGCATTGTTGATACACCGGGAAAACCTGCGCCGAGTGGCATCCGTCAGACGATGGAGGCGGGGTGCCTGGACAGCGGCGTAACCTCCAATGCCATGAACGGAAACAAGGGTAGGGCGCTGAGGATGTCGTGAAGCTCGTCGATACTGTCGACATCGAAAATACTAATGTTTGCCCACTTCCCAGCCACCCGCCACAGATGTCGCCATTTGCCTTGGCGCTGAAGTTGTTCGGCCGGTCAGGCATCGTAATGAATGCCATGCATTAAGGCATTGCAAGAAGTTCGCTTTTTGGCAGCGTGCAGGTATGGGAATGTGTCAGAAATATTTTAAACCCGTGAGTGCCTGCCAATGGAAAAGCGTGATGAGTTGATCAATCTGTGTGTTGAGTTTCTTTCCACGGTCAAAGATAAAACTGCCGGCGTCCACGCAGAGCGCTGGCTGAACGACAACTACGGACCGGACAGTGAGACCTACCAAAGAGTTGCCGGCCTAGTCATCGAAGGCGTTGCGCAGGGATGGCTGGCTAATACTGAAATCAATGGGCCGCATTATCGTCGCGGCCGTCTGTGCGAACCCTGTGCTGAAACGTTCTACTTCAGCATCACCGCCGTCTACATGGACAGCAAAGGGCACGAGTTGAATAACGCGCAGCGTACCTTTCGCGGTGATTATCATTGCCACCCGTATGGTGAATTGAACATGGTGATTCCACTGGACAAAGGCGCTGTACTGGCCGGCCCACAGGGCTGGCAGGGCGCCGGATGGACCGCCCCTGCGCCCGGAAGCCACCATTATCCTGAAGTAAAGAACGGTGCCTTGATTGCCTTTTTCTTTCTGCCTGCCGGCAGGATTTCCTATGACTTCCAGGAGCAAGGCTAGATGTAACGGGTGTATTGCTTGGCGCTTATCGTGTGTTTAGAACAAGTCGCGAGTGTAAGTAATGTAGACCCGATTCTCATCGATATCGCGTTGATTGGGCACAGTGCTGCGTAGCGTTGCGTTACGCAATGACAAGCTCAAGCCTTTAAGTGCAGGCGCCTGGAATGCATAGTTGAAGTGAATATCCCGTTCCCATTCATGTTGATCGCCCGTTGCGCATTGATTTCTGACTGACGTTATCTGAGCAACTACCTACTACCGTTCGCTCCCTTTGGTAGTTTTGGCGAGTCCCTGCCGAGTATATTTTGGGGACTCGCCTTTTTTATGCCTGCTTGTTTGTGCTCGTTTTTTTGACATTCGGACACTCAAAAAAAAAGCTGCCAGTGCATGCACCGACAGCTTTTCAGCCAACAACGCTGTTTAAAGACGACTACAGACCGGCATACACCAGTTTGACAAAGTGATCCGGCTTGATCACGAAGTTGCCCCATTGCTGGTCAAACGCAGCGGAAGGTTTCGCAGCAACAATCTCGTCCAGGGATTTGCCTTGCTGTTTAAGCAACCTCACGTTGTCGCGCACACCCACCAACATATCGCGAAACGCTATCAGTTGGGCTCGTGTGCCCACCGGACCATGTCCGGGAATCACGATCGTGTGATCGGTGGTGCGCTCGATGGCCTGGTTGGCCCAGTCGATCGCCGTATCGATACTGCCGCCGTCCTGGTTGTCGATAAACGGATAACCTGCATCCCAGAATGTATCGCCCATCGCCAGTACATCGGCCTTTTCAAAGTAAATCGCCAGGTCTCCGTCAGTGTGCCCGGGACCGAAGTGCTCAACGATGATTTTGCTGCCCGCGAAGGTAAAGGTCTTTTCATTCTTAACCAGAACAGTCGGTCGTGCCCCTGCCGGGACAGGTTGGAACGTCCAGTTCCAATCATCGACATGGGTGGTGTGGGACAGATGCTTTAGCGTATTGGCTTGCGCCACGATGGTCGCACCTGCCGCGTGCATCCAGGCATTACCGTCTGTGTGGTCCCAATGCCAGTGGGTGTTGACCACATACTTCACCGGAGCCGGACTGATGTCCATGAGCGCCGCTTTGATTTTGTCCCTGGATTTACTGATTCCCGCGTCGACCAGAAACTTGCCTTCCTTGCCGGACAACACCACGATATTTCCGCCGGACCCTTCAAGCACACTGATGTTGTCCCGAAGGTTTTGCGTGATGATCGCGTTGTCGGCACGCTGCAAATAATGATTTCCGGCACCGGTGTGGAAATAGTCATTTGGGACGGGTTTGTCGTTTGCGGCGAGCGTCATGTCAGCGCCAGCCAGTGAAGCTGCGGCGAGAGCTGCGCTCAGAAAAAATCGGCAGAAAGCGTGGCGGCACTTTTGCCCGAGTGCATGCGTTTTTTAACGGGGGTCATTTGGCTAGCTCGTTTTCCAAGTGGGCGTGCAGGTATTTAGCGTTTTAACAATGCTCCCAATGCGAACATAAAATCAGGCTGCACAGATCTGTTCGCTTAAAACCCGGATCCTTGAAGGCAAGGAAATCGTCGTTGAAGGTGCCGAATGTGCTGGCTGGCCGATGTTTCATGCCGTGATAAAAAGCGTCGATCATCTTGTGGGCGAATTGCGGTTCGCGCGGATAAGCGGCAGTCACGGCGTCACGTTGTTCTTCGGTGAACTGTTCAAAGCCACGTCCCGCCACGTCCATTCCCGCGCCGGCCTGCAGCAGGGCAATTTCTGAATGCATGTGTTCTGGAATGCCCGGCGTTGTATGCAACGCGATTGCGTTCCAGACCTTTTCAATATCCGTACCGCCAAGGCCTTGGCTACGTAGAAAGTCACGCGCGGCATTTGCGCCGTCTACCTCGAAGCGAAGTTGGCTGTTGTGGTACTGCGAAGTCAGACCGATATCGTGGAACATCGAGGCGACGTAGAGCAGTTCAGGGTCAAATATCAAGCCTTTGTGTTTACCGATCAGCGCTCCCCAAAAGTAGACGCGAGTGGAGTGGGAAAACAGCAATTCGCTTTCGGTGTCGCGAATGAGCTGAGTCACCTGGCGTGCCAATGAGCTGTCGGGGATTTTTACGTCGAAATTATCGTTCAGTGCCATGGTTTTCTACCTCTGCAAATGTTCAGAAGCCATGAAGCGAGGCGAACTCTTCGATGGACGCCTTTGGCATGTGCGGACGCCGTCTGGCCCAGTCTGGATCACCAAACCCCATGGCCATGCTGCAGACCACCAGTTCTTCGCACTTTAGAGGCAGGTGTTCACGAAACACCCTGTGATAACGGGACAGGAATTCCTGGGTACAGGTGTCGAGCCCTCGCGCTTTTGCCGCGAGCATGATGTTCTGGATAAACATGCCCAGGTCCAGCCAGCTGCCTTTCTCAAGGCGTCGGTCGATGGTGAAAACCAGACCGACCGGTGCGTCGAAGAAACGGCAGTTTCTCTCGGTCTGTTCCGATCGGGCAGCAAGATCATCGTGAGCAATGCCCAGTGAGCCATAGAACACCGCACCAAACTCGCGCCGGCGTGAAGCGAACGGCTCCGGCAACGGGTCGGGCAGGTAGCTGTACTCGGATGAGTATTCACCGGGTGCGGTTTTGTGTGCGGCAGTGATGGCGTCTGTCAGCGCGGTTTTGGCCGCGCCGGTCGTCACATAGACACGCCAGGGTTGAATGTTCGCCCCAATGCCGGCATGACGCGCGGCCTGCAGGATGCCAGTAATGACTTCGAGATCGACAGCGCGATCCAAATAGAATCGATTGGCAAATCGACTCATCATGATGTGCTCGACTTCAGTCAATTCCTGGGTCGATTTGTGTGGGGTAGCAGGCATGTTTCACCGTCCAATCAGCGGGTGTATCAGACCTCGATACCCTACGCCGCGGATTGACCGGGGATGAAGTGCAATTTTCATAAAATAAAAATGCACGTCATGCACTGCACTGCTCTTTTGAGCGATGAATTACCCTTGGGTATCCGTCACAAACTGTGCCGCGTTCATCAGCATGCTGCGCAACCATTCGTGCCCTGGATCGTGCGTATGACGCTCATGCCAGGCCATTTGCACAGCGCGCGCGGGTGATTTCCAGGGCAACTCGCAAGGGTAGGCTGAGCCAGATTGGCTGAAGAATTTCGCTAGCGTGGCGGGCACGATTGCGGCGTTTTTTGTGCCCGCCAGCAGGCTCGGCACCGCCAGGAAATGAGGCTGGACCATTTTGAAATCAGGGTGTTTTCCGATGGAATTGAACGCAGCCGTCAACACCTTGCGGTCGAACATTTCAGCGCGTCGCGTCAACCCTCGCTCTGAGAGCAGGCCATCCTCCGAGCCGCCAGTAGAGACGACCAGCAGCGGTAGACCCGATAGATCCTCCAGACCAATCTCGCTGCCGGCAAGCGGATGATCCGTGGCGACCACTACCATGTCCCGTTCCACGAACAGCACTTGTTCGCGCAGCCGATGGGGGAGGCTGGAGAAAGAACCCAGCGCAATGTCCACGCGGCCAACGTCGATTTGCGCAGTCAGGTCAATCCTGCTGGCGGGCAATACAGTGACGCTTGCATGGGGAGCTAGCGCTGATATTGCCCGGAGAAAATTTGGCAGTATCACTGCCGTCATATGGTCGGTCGCAGCGATACAGAATTGGCGGTCCGTACGGCCTGGATCGAACTCCCTGGGCCCGACTGCACGCTCGATCGTTACGAGCGCATCCCGCACCAGTGGCGCCATCTCCAGCGCCCGGACGGTGGGCTCCATCCCGGCAGCTGTGCGCACGAACAGTTCGTCATTGAGCAACACCCGCAGTCGTCCAAGCGCATGACTGACCGCTGACGGGCTGAGACTGATCACCTCGCTCGCACGGAGCACATTCCTCTCCCGAATGATCGCGTCAAACACGCGCAGCAAATTCAAGTCCAGATTTCTCATTTACAAATCACCACCTCTCAGGGGCTGTTCAATTCAAGTAGAAAGCGGTTGATCCGGCTTCTTCTTGAGCCTGTAGGCAAGCGCCGGCCGAGTCATGCCCAGCAGTCGCGCGGCTTCCGAGACATTTTGCCCGGCACGTTCCATGGCACCTTGCAGCAGTTGCTCTTCCATGTTTTCCAGGCTCACCCCCAGATCAAGCAACCGGTTCACCCACTCATCCGAGGGCTCCAGCTTCTGGCTGATCAATTCACCTTCGCTCGACAGGCCAATGCTATAAGCCTCGTCGGACTGGTGCGGGAACAGGGCCTCGACAGAAATACTCTGGTTGTTATCGGTAATGATCACGCCACGCTCGATCAGATTCTCCAGCTCGCGGATATTGCCTGGCCAGTCGTAGCGCAAGCAGGCCTCGAGGGCACGATCGGAAAGGCCGAGGGTTTTTTTCTGATAACTCAGATGGAGCTTTTCAAGGAAGTGCTCGATCAACAGCGGGATGTCTTCGCGACGATCGCGCAGCGCGGGAACCCGCACAGGGTAGACGTTTAATCGGTAGTAAAGGTCGGCACGAAAACGGCCTTCTTTCACCGCCTGACCGAGGTCCTCGTGAGTCGCACCGATGACGCGCACATCGACCGTGCGTGTCTGGTTATCACCGACGCGTTCAAGCTCACCCTCCTGTAATACACGCAGCAGACTGGCCTGGGCCCGAGGGGTCAGTTCGATGATCTCATCGAGAAACAATGTGCCGCCGTGTGCCCGTTCAAAGCGCCCCATGCGCGATTGCTGAGCCCCGGTATAGGCACCTTTTTCGACGCCAAACAGCTCTGCTTCAATCAGGTCTGGAGAGATGGCTGCGCAGTTCAGGGCAATGAACGGGCCGCCAGCGCGCTCGCTTCGCAGGTGCAGACTGCGAGCGATGACTTCCTTGCCGACACCGGTTTCACCCAGCAGCAACACCGAGGCTTTGCCGGGGGCAACCTTGTCGATCAGCTCGCAGGTCTTGCGGTAAACCGCCGAGCGACCGATGCCGTAAAACTGGCCCGCATCCAGCTGCAGACGCTGGTTCATGTTCTCGACTTGTAGCTGCAAGGTGTGCAATTCGTCGAGGATCGAATCACTCTGGAAGTAGCGCATGAACGCATCGGCATCTTCCCATTCCTCAGCAGGTTTGCCGATGATCCGACAGATTTTGTCACCACATCCCCGGCAGCTCACTTCCTTGTAAATAATCTGCCGGCCAATGAAAAACGATGAATAGCTGATCGCGTAACCCAGGAGCATCCAGCAAATCGGTTGATCTGAATGCAGCTGTTCACTCTGGTGGTTTTCAACTTCAAAAGAGTCGATCCACTCGATGTCGGCGTAAAATTTTCCAGCCTCGATATCGATGTCCATCTTCAATGGACGGACATTGACCATGCCCTTGAGTGAGTGCAGTTGAGGGCCGATCAGAAACATATCGATGTCACTGGCGTTGGGTCGTAGCTTTCGCGCCAGCTCTGCGTCTTTCAAGCCGGACTGGTAGCCCAGTCGAAGGAAAAAGCCCTTGGCACGTTCTTCGCCGATCATCTCGATCAGTTCCCGACGAAGCGATGCCATCGACGACACCTGCATCAGCAACATGCGTTGCTCATCAAGCCAGATCTTTCCTTCGCTGCCGAGGAAATGAACTCGGTCGGTCAGGTCCTTGAGCTGCGCGGAATGCTCAGAGGCCCGGTATTTCATGGTCATGCAAACACACCCCTATGTTTTTTTGTTGGTGGGGATGACGAGGGCCTTGCGCCTAGGCTGGGGCGTAATCGAGGCACTGTGTCAGAACGCTCGCAGGGCTTGCTTGCGTTGAAAGCTCCTATATAGAACGTCCCGAATTTCACCTGAAAGTCAATTGGATATTCAGCGAGTCTGCCTTGGATTCCGGGCAAAACCCGGATGACAAATTGGGGGGACGATCGGACGGTGCGTAGCTGATTGGTCATTTGCTCGAATCGCTCGCCCGGGATTGATCAAATGATCAAATCGTCGAAAGCGATCCCTCTGCAAAAAACGCAATACCAACTACTTCCTGGCGCTGACGCCTTTTTTAACCAATTGTTTTTATTGGTTTTTAAATATTTATTCGCTTGTCTGTCCGACGCTGGCACTCCTGTTGCTCTGTCCTCCTGCATAACAACAGGGGAGTACCCGAGCATGAATCCATCTGGCAGCACCTTCGATCAAATGCCGCGGTACGTGCGTGTCCGCAGTGAGCCAGACAATGCCTTTGTCGAATTCGATTTCGCCATCGGTTATCCCGAGTTGTATGTCGAGCTGGTAATGCCGCATCAAGCCTTCAAGCAGTTCTGTGAAGCCCACCACGTCCAGCACATGGACGCGCAGATGTCCCAGGCCCTCGACGCCGACGCGCAGAAGTGGCGTTACGGCGAAACCCGTGGCGCCGACCCCGTCCAAGACCCCCAACAATAATTACAGGAGTCCATGCCATGAGTGTCGAGATCAAGACGACGACCGTCGAGACGATCCGCAATACCTTCAGCCACACCCGTCGCCGGTTTGGCGACAAGGTTGCCAGCCGTTATCAGGAAGCCAGTTTCGACCTGGAGTCCGCGACCAATTTCCATTACCGGCCGCTCTGGCAGCCGGACAAACTGCTCAACGACGCAACGCGCACGGCGGTGGTCATGGCTGATTGGTACGCCGTCAGCGACCCGCGCCAGTACTACTACGGCGCTTATGTCCAGGCTCGGGCCAAGATGCAAGAAAACGCCGAGCATGATTACGCATTTTGCGAAAAGCGCGACATGCTCGCCGGCCTTAACGCCCGGAACCTAGAGTTGATCAGCAAGCTGTTGTTGCCGCTGCGCCACGCCGAAATGGGCGCCAACATGAACAACAGCAACATTGCCGCCGACGGCTTTGGCACCAGCGTCACGCAAATGCACATGTTCCATGCCATGGACCGCCTGGGCATCGCCCAGTACCTGTCGCGGATCGGTCTGATGCTCGATGACGGCGATGTCTTGCTGCTGGCCCAGGCCAAGCAACAGTGGTTGAACGACCCAGCTTGGCAAGGCCTGCGCCGCTACGTCGAAGACACCCTGGTGGTCCGCGACTGGTTTGAATTGACCGTCGCGCAGAACCTGGTCAGCGACGGCCTGGTGTACCCGCTGCTATTCCACAAACTCGATGAGCAACTGTCGGCCAACGGTGCCGGTCAGGTCGGCATGCTGACCGAGTTCATGCGTCTGTGGTTCGCCGAAAGCCAGCGCTGGGTCGATGCCTTGCTCAAGACCGTGATTAACGAAAGCCCCGCCAACAAGGCCCTAGTGCAAGGTTGGGTCGATCAGTGGAGTGCCCGTTCCGTGGAGGCGCTGCAGCCCTTGGCGGCAATGAGTCTCGATGCCTCCGCGCTGGATGCCGTCTGCACCGAATTCAGCGCACGCCTGAAGAAAATCGGCCTGACAGGAGCCAACGCATGACTTCCCTCGTTTACATGAACCTGCAAGACACCGATTACGCGCGCTCCATCGTCGACGCGATCGTCCAGGACAACCCGCATGCCGAAATCCAGCACCAGCCGTCGATGATCCGCATCGAGGCCAAGGGTCGACTCGACATTCATCGCGAAACCGTCGAGCAACTGACCGGCAGCACTTGGGACATCCAGGAAATGCTGATGTACGTCATCACCCTCGGTGGCAACGTCGTGGAAGAGGACGACAGCTTCTCCCTCTACTGGAACAGCTGATCGCCGGTTTCAAGCCAGGGTTTGATCCACTACAAGAATTCGGGAGCGCCATCATGGCCGTGAAAAAACGCCTTAATGCCAAAGAAAAATACCGCTGCATGACCCGTGACCTGGACTGGGAGCCGAGCTACCAGACCCACGAGGACATCTACCCGCACGAACGTTTTGAAGGGATCAAGATCACCGATTGGGACAAGTGGGAAGATCCGTTCCGCCTGACCATGGACACCTACTGGAAATACCAGGCCGAGAAAGAGAAAAAGCTCTACGCGATCTTCGATGCGTTCTCGCAAAACAACGGGCATACCACGCTGTCGGACGCCCGCTACGTCAACGCATTGAAGCTGTTTCTTTCGGGCGTCACGCCGCTGGAATACCAGGCCTATCAAGGCTTCGCCCGGGTCGGTCGGCAATTCAGCGGCGCCGGTGCGCGCATCGCCTGCCAGATGCAGGCGATCGACGAACTGCGCCATGTGCAGACTCAGATTCATGCGATGAGTCACTACAACAAGCACTTCAACGGCCTGCATGATTTTGCCCACATGCACGACCGGGTGTGGTTTCTCTCGGTGCCCAAGTCGTTCTTCGAAGATGCGCGTACGGCCGGCCCATTCGAGTTCCTCACGGCGATCTCGTTTTCGTTCGAGTACGTGCTGACCAACTTGCTGTTCGTGCCGTTCATGTCCGGCGCTGCGTTCAACGGTGACATGGCCACGGTGACCTTCGGCTTCTCCGCGCAGTCCGACGAGGCCCGACACATGACCCTGGGGCTGGAGGTGATCAAGTTCCTTCTGGAGCAGCACGAAGACAACGTGCCGATCATTCAGCGCTGGATCGACAAGTGGTTCTGGCGCGGTTACCGCTTGCTGACGCTGGTCGGGATGATGATGGACTACATGCTGCCCAACAAAGTGATGTCCTGGTCCGAAGCCTGGGGCGTGTATTTCGAAGAGGCGGGCGGGGCGCTGTTCAAAGACCTGGAGCGCTACGGCATTCGTCCACCCAAGCATGTCGAAGAAGCCAATATCGCCAAGGATCATGTCAGTCATCAGGCCTGGTCGATCTTCTACCAGTACAGCCAGGCGACCAACTTCCACACCTGGATGCCAACCGACGAGGAGCTGGACTGGCTTTCGGAAAAGTACCCGGACACCTTCGACAAGATCTACCGCCCGCGCTTCGAGCATTGGCGTGCGCTGCAAGAGAAGGGCGAGCGGTTCTACAACCCGACCCTGCCGATGCTGTGCCAGATCTGCCAGATCCCGCTGTCGTTCGGCGAGCCGGATGACCAGACCACGCTCAGCCATCGCAGTACCGAGCACGAAGGCGAGCGCTATCACTTCTGCTCGCAGGGTTGCTGCGACATTTTCGAGTACGAGCCAACCAAGTACATCCAGGCCTGGTTGCCGGTGCACCAGATTCTGCAAGGCAACTGCGGTGGCGGGGACGTGGAGTCGGTGGTACGCGACTACTACAACATCAACCCCGGTCAGGACAACTTCGAATACCTGGGCTCCACCGAGCATCGACGCTGGCAGGACTGGCACCCGAACGATCGCAACAGCGCGCCTTCAACGCCCGTTGACCCGGACCTGCTCAAGACCGGCTGACGCCTTGTGCGCAAGCGGGCCCCTGTCGGTCCGCTTCAACCCCCACATTACAAGAAGGACAACATCATGCCCGTGACTTCCATCGGTGCCTATGAGGCCCAACCCCTGGATCGCCAGGAAAACTTCCATGGCCTGCAACTGGTGTACCTGTGCTGGGAAAAACACCTGATGTTTTGTGCGCCGTTTACCTTTCCGCTGCCACCTTCAATGCCGTTCGCCGACTTCATCGAGCAGGTGGTCAAGCCCTCGATTTCCCAGCACCCGGACGCATCGAAGGTTGATTTCAGCCAGGCGTTGTGGCGCCTGAACGATCAGCCGTTTGCTCCAGACAATAGCGCGAGCCTGATCGCCAACGGCATCGACCACAAAAGCTTGCTGCATCTCAATACTCCTGGCTTGAACGGCATTGCCGGCAGCTTCAACTGAGGACACGGCGATGAGCTACCAAGTAACCATCGAACCTACGGGCGAACAAATTGAAGTGGAGGAGGGCCAGACCATCCTCCAGGCGGCATTGCGCCAGGGTGTCTGGCTGCCCTTCGCCTGTGGCCATGGCACCTGCGCCACCTGCAAAGTCCAGGTCCTTGAAGGTGAGGCGGATCTGGGCGCGGCCTCGTCTTTTGCGCTGATGGACATCGAACGTGACGAAGGCAAGGTTCTGGCGTGCTGTGCGATTCCGCAAAGCGACATGGTGATCGAGGCGGATATCGACGCCGACCCGGATTTTCTCGGGCATCCGGTCGAGGATTACCGCGCCGTGGTCAGTGCGTTGGTGGACTTGTCGCCCACCATCAAGGGCGTGCACCTCAAGCTTGATCGGCCGATGGCGTTCCAGTCCGGGCAGTACATCAATCTGCAATTGCCCGGGGTTGAAGGCACGCGGGCATTTTCGCTGGCCAACCCGCCGAGCCGCGCCGATGAAGTCGAATTGCACGTGCGCCGGGTCGAGGGCGGACTGGCCACCGGCAAGATTCACGATGACTTGAAGGTCGGTGACGCCGTGGAGCTGTCCGGTCCGTATGGGCAATTCTTCGTGCGCACCTCGCAAAGCGGAGATTTGATGTTCATCGCTGGCGGCTCGGGCTTGTCGAGCCCGCAATCGATGATTCTCGACCTGCTGGAGACGGGCGATACCCGCCAGATCGTGCTGTTCCAGGGCGCACGCAACCGGGCCGAACTCTATAACCATGAGCTGTTCGAGGCGTTGGCACGCGACCACGCCAACTTCATTTATGTGCCCGCGCTCAGCCAAGCGGTGGAGGATGCCGAGTGGACCGGCTTCAAAGGCTACGTGCATGACGCCGCAAAGCAGCATTTCGAGGGGCGCTTCAGCAATCGCAAAGCCTACTTGTGTGGTCCGCCGATAATGATCGATTCGGCGATCACGTGCCTGATGCAAGGCCGACTGTTTGAGCGCGACATCTTCATGGAGCGTTTCTACAGCGCCGCCGATGGTGACAGCGAAACCACCCGTTCAGCGCTATTCAAGCGCATCTGAGTTCACCCGCAACACCCTGCCGACCCTGGCTGACCTCCCGACGGTCGGCACGGCGTCGGCTGCCTAAAAAAAACAACAAAAGGTCATCAACCTATGAAAGCTGTATTGCGAACAAAGCGTGCGAGTCATCTGTGCCGAGCTGGATTGAGCCTGCTGGCAGCTGCCAGTGCTGGCGTCCAAGCCACCGAAGGCGGTGGATCTTCGTACCCGATGGGGGCAGAAAACTACATGTCCGGCGCCATGCCGCCACCGGGCCTGTATTCGCAGTTCTACGTCGGGCATTACGAAGCCGACTCACTGCGCGGCAATCATGGCGAGAAAGTGCCGGTGGACTTCAGGGTAAGGGCCAACTCGGTGGCCCCCCGATTGATCTGGGTCACCGAGCAGCAGGTGCTGGGAGGAAGCCTGGCCTTCCACGCCATCGTGCCGCTGGTGGACCTCAAGGTTGAACTCAACGGTCAATCGCAGAGTAAACAGGGATTGGGCGACATCATCTTCGGGCCGGCGCTCGGCTACCATTACAGCGATAAGTTACACAGTATTTTCGCCCTGGATTTCATCGCGCCATCGGGCGAATACAATCGCGGCGACCTGGCGAACATCGGGCGCAATTACTGGGTCGTTGAGCCGGTGGCGGCCGTGTCCTACGTCGACCCGAACGGGCTCAATGTCGATGCCAAAATCATGTATGACTTCAACCAGCGCAATAACGCCACCGACTACCTTTCCGGTTCCGAGCTGCACGCCGATTACGCAGTCGGTTGGGGGTTGGGTAACGGCTGGGTGGTCGGCGTGGGGGGCTACCTGGATTACCAGACCACGGACGACCGGCAAAACGGTGAAACGGTCAAAGACAATAAGGGCAGGGCGATCGCAATTGGTCCGTCGGTGAAATACACGAGCGATAAAGGCTGGTTTTTAACCGCCAAGTGGGAGCAGGAGGCCCAGGTTCGTAACCGCGCGGAAGGTAATGCCTACTGGATGAAGTTGACGGTCCCTTTTTAACTGGCATGCCCAGCCCATCGGGTTGGGCAACTTAGCTCCATTTGTCAGGTTCTGCGAACGGAACCGAGCAACGTTTCCACTTCGGCCATTGCGGGCGCATGAGCGCCGGAATAACGACACGATACAGACGCACAGGCGGCAGAAAAACGCAGGCGCTCTTGCAGATCGCTGATCCCGAGCAAGTCGGCGGCGAGCCAACCGGCCATGGAAGCATCGCCGGCACCGACTGTATCGGCGACTTCTACAACGTACGCGGCCTGTTCGTAATAGCTGTCGCTGGCGTGCAACGCCATGCCGTGTTCACCGCGCGTCAACAGGATGTGTGCGTGCGGGTTGATTGCACGAATCTCGTTGATTGCCTGGGTTTCGGTCAGCCCTGGATAGATATGCCGAAGGTCTTCGTCGGAGAGCTTGATCATGTCGGCAAGCGCGGTCACCGTCGGGTACGTGTGTTCCCGGTACTGGCGGCCCATCAAGTTACGCCAGTTCGGGTCGAAACTGATCCGTTTGCCCGCCCGTTTCGCTCGTTGGGCCACATTTACCAAGGTGTCTGCCAATGGCTGGCGGGCCAGGCTAATGCAACTGAAATGACAGATTTCAGCGTTCAAGGTCCAATCGTCCGGCAGCTGTTGCGGATCGAAAAACAGGTCGGCGTCTCCAGCAAAGAAATACCTGGGCGGACGACTTGAGGGGACGATGGCAACCAGTGGGTCGCGCTCTACCCGTTGAATGAACCTCATGTCCAGACCTGCCTCTGCCGAGCTGCGGACAATCTCATCGCCCAGTGAGTCAGTGCTCACCGACCCTGCGAATGCCGTGCTGACGCCCAAACGACTCAGTGCGCGGGCGACATTCCATGGCGCACCGCCCGGATAACCGTTCCATTGTCCAGGATGACCCTGTACCAGGTCGGTCAGGGCTTCGCCAAATACGACTGCGCGAGGCAACACCATTGTCATTTCCTTCTTGTTGTGGGATGCGGCTGCCTGACCCAATCGGTCAGGCATCGACTATTGAATGGGCTTTAGAGTGCGGCAGGGAGGCGTGGAGACCGTTGCGGTTGAACAGGTTCATCGCCGTTCCGCGACGATACTCACTCGGTGTCTGTTCCATCTCGATGCGAAAGTGCCTGTTGAAGTTGGACAGGTTTTCATAGCCGACTTCAAAACAGATGTCCGACACGGACATCTCTGTTTGCAACAACAGTCGGCATGCGCGTTGAACCCTGAGTTTGCGCATCAGGTCGATGAAGCCATGGCCGGTTACCCGTTTGAAGAAACGCGAAAACCCCGGCTCGCTCATTTCCAGGCGCTGTGCAATCACCGACAGGCGAACGTCGCCGGTGAGCTCGTTCAACAGGTAATCAAAGGCCTTGTGGACGCGTTCGGAACTTCGGTCGTCCAGGGTCGGCGCGTAGCAAGCGCTGGCCAGTGTATGGGCCTCCTGGACCGGCGCTTTAATGAGTGTGTTGATCAACTGCAGAAAAAGAATCAGGCGCTCAAGCCCTCGCGCAGGACCGATGTCTTCCATCAATCGCGCCGCCTGCAATGCGGTTGCTCCAGTGAACTCCAAGCCACGGCGCGCACGTTCAAACAGGTGCTGAAGCTCGCCTAACTCGGGCAGGGTGCTGCGCAGCGCCAGAATGGCTGCACCGTCAAATTGCAGCACAACGTCGCGTCCCTTCAAGAACTCGCCGGGCCTCAGATCGCCTATCCAGTCATGGGGCAGGTCGGGGCCGATAAGCGCTACATGACCCGCGCCGAATGCGCCGAAGTAGTCGCCCGCAACGAGCTTGCCGCTGCCTTGGCGGATCAGGTGAATTTCGAATTCCGGATGGTGGTTCCAGCGAGCGAGGGGGTAGGGGTAGTCGTGCTCATACCAGCGAAAGCAATGCTCGGGCTCAGGAAGGATGACTTCCAGTTCGGCGTGTCGCTGTTCGAAAAGTGCTGTTCGGCTATCAGTCATGGCAAAACCCAAAGGGTCATTTCTTGTTTGTATGCACACAACATACGCCCTGCGTGCAGGCGCTTGCTAGCTCAGGGTTGCGCACCACTGATACTTTTTTGATCCTCGGCCGGTTTCTCTGGTCGGGTTAAAAAAGTATCAGTTGGCCGTCCTCTGCGCGTTTGTCCGGGCTATTTCAAGATGCTGTAATCAGCTCGTCCCCCATTGCTGCAAAGCTGTATTTGCCCAGCGGTGGTTAACAACAAAAATAATAGCTCCCGTCGTTAAAGGCGCGGAGCGGAGAGCACTACGATGAAAATCCCGCAAGCGCTTTTCCTTTCCGCTGGCCTGTCCTTCGCCTTCGTCACTCAAGCCGCCGAAACAATCACCATCGCCACGGTGAACAATGGCGACATGATCCGCATGCAGCGCCTCTCCAAGTTTTTTGAACAGCAGCATCCCGATGTGAAGCTCAATTGGGTGGTGCTGGAAGAAAACGTCCTGCGTCAGCGCCTGACCACCGACATCGCCACACAAGGCGGCCAGTTCGATGTGCTGACCATTGGCACTTATGAAACGCCTTTGTGGGGCGCCAAAAACTGGCTTGAACCGATCACCGCATTGCCACCGGAGTACGACCTGGAGGACATCTTTCCGTCAGTCCGTCAGGGGCTGTCGGTCAACAATTCGCTCTACGCATTGCCGTTCTATGGCGAAAGCACCATCACGTATTACCGCACTGATCTATTCAAGGACGCAGGCTTGAGCATACCGGAGCATCCGACCTGGACGCAGCTCGGTGAGTTTGCCTCCAAGCTGCACCAGCCCGATAAAGGCCAGTACGGCATGTGCCTGCGCGGCAAGGCCGGCTGGGGTGAGAACATCGCTCTACTCAGCACCATGGCAAACGCTTTCGGCGCCCGTTGGTTCGATGAAAAATGGCAGCCCGAGCTGACCAGCCCAGAGTGGACGGCCGCCGCACATTTCTACGTTGATACCCTCAAGAAGTATGGGCCGCCAGGCGTATCGAGCAATGGTTTCAACGAAACCCTGGCCCTGTTTAACAGTGGCAAGTGTGCGATCTGGGTGGATGCCAGCGTCGCGGGTTCGTTCACCACCGACAAGGAACAGAGCAAGGTCGTCGACAGCGTGGGCTTTGCTCCTGCCCCGATGGAGGTCACCGACAAAGGTTCGTCATGGTTGTATGCATGGTCGCTGGCTATACCGGCAACCTCTAAACACAAAGACAGCGCAAAAGCCTTTATCACCTGGGCGACGTCGAAAGCCTACATTCAGTTGGTTGCTGAAAAAGATGGCATCACCAATGTGCCGCCCGGCACTCGGCGGTCCACCTACAACGAGGCCTATTTGAAGGCCGCGCCTTTCGCGCAAGTGACCTTGCAGATGATGCAGCACGCCGATCCGGCGCACCCGTCCGTGAAACCGGTTCCTTACGTTGGAATCCAGTACGTCACCATTCCCGAGTTCCAGGCGATTGGCACTTCCGTTGGGAAGTTGTTTTCGGCGGCGCTCACAGGGCAGATGTCGGTTGAGCAAGCACTCGCTGCCGCGCAGACCTCCACCGAACGCGAGATGAAGCGCGCCGGTTATCCCAAGTAATCAGCGCTCCCACAGTGGATCTTCATTTGCCTGCTCTTAATCGGTTTTAACGCCATGAATACTTCAACTGCCAAAGCTCATATGGAAGTTCCCCAACCGGTGCGTAAAAGCCGGCTGGCCAATCCCGGCTGGTTTCTGGTCAGCCCCTCGGTGGCGTTGTTGCTGCTGTGGATGATCGTGCCGCTGGGCATGACCGTGTACTTTTCGATGATCCGCTACAACCTGCTCAATCCCGGTGAAAACGAATTCGTGGGGCTTGAGAACTTCACCTATTTTCTGACCGACTCGGGTTTCCTGCCCGGCGCCACCAACACCCTGTTGCTGGTCGGCAGCGTGCTGCTGATCAGCGTGGTGTTCGGCGTGTTGATCAGTGCCTTGCTGGAGGCCAGCGAGTTTCTCGGTCGCGGCATCGTGCGGGTCATGCTGATCTCGCCGTTTTTCATCATGCCCACGGTCGGCGCGCTGATCTGGAAGAACCTGATTTTCCACCCGGTCTCGGGGATTCTGGCCTACGTCTGGAAGCTGTTCGGCGCCCAGCCGGTGGACTGGCTGGCGCATTACCCGTTGCTGTCGATCATCATCATCGTGTCCTGGCAGTGGCTGCCGTTCGCGATCCTGATCCTGATGACCGCCATGCAGTCCCTCGATCAGGAACAGAAGGAAGCCGCGCGCCTCGATGGCGCCGGTCCCATCGCGATCTTCTGGCACCTGACCCTGCCGCACCTGGCGCGGCCGATTGCGGTGGTGGTGATGATCGAAACCATCTTCCTGCTCTCGGTGTTCGCCGAAATCTTCACCACCACCAACGGCGGCCCCGGCTACGCCTCGACCAACCTGGCGTACCTGATCTACAACCAGGCGCTGGTGCAGTTCGACGTCGGCATGGCGTCCGCCGGCGGCTTGATCGCGGTGGTGATTGCCAACATCGCGGCCATCGTGCTGGTGCGCATGATCGGCAAAAACCTGACAGACAAAGCCTGAGGCCTGCGCCATGACTCTTCAACAATCCCGTCGCCTGCAAAGCCTGCTGCTCGGCACGCTGGCCTGGGCCATCGCGATCCTGATTTTCTTCCCGATTTTCTGGATGGTGCTGACCAGTTTCAAAACCGAAATCGACGCCTTCGCCACGCCGCCACAATTCATCTTCACGCCGACGCTGGAGAACTACCTGCACATCAACGAGCGCAGCGACTACTTCAGCTTTGCCTGGAACTCGGTGGTGATTTCGTTCAGCGCTACGGCCCTGTGCCTGCTGATCGCGGTGCCGGCGGCGTACTCGATGGCGTTCTACGAAACCCAGCGCACCAAAGGCACGCTGCTGTGGATGCTATCCACCAAGATGCTGCCGCCGGTGGGCGTGCTGATGCCGATCTACTTGCTGGCCAAGAGCTTCGGCCTGCTGGACACGCGCATCGCGCTGATCGTGATCTACACGCTGATCAACCTGCCGATCGTGGTCTGGATGATTTACACCTACTTCAAGGACATCCCCAAAGACATCCTCGAAGCCGCGCGCCTGGACGGCGCCACGCTGTGGCAGGAAATGGTCCGGGTGCTGCTGCCGATAGCCAAGGGTGGTCTGGCGTCTACGGTTTTGCTGTCGCTGATCCTGTGCTGGAACGAGGCGTTCTGGTCGCTGAACCTGACCTCCTCGAAAGCCGCGCCGCTCACCGCATTGATCGCCTCGTACTCAAGCCCTGAAGGCCTGTTCTGGGCCAAGTTGTCGGCGGTGTCGACGCTGGCCTGCGCGCCGATCCTGATTTTCGGCTGGATCAGCCAGAAACAATTGGTCCGCGGCCTGTCGTTCGGCGCCGTGAAATGAACCGTCCCTAGAACCTGACCTAACGCAAATCCCTGTGGGAGCGAGCTTGCTCCGGGCGGAGTTCCGACGATGGCGGAATGTCCTTCAACAATGATGTCGACTGACACGGCCTCATCGCGAGCAGGCTCGCTCCCACAGGTTAAACCGAATAACAACAAGCGGAGGCCCATCATCATGGCCAACCTGAAAATCAAGAATCTGAAAAAAGGCTTCGAAGGTCTGTCCATCATCAAGGGCATCGACCTGGAAGTCCGCGATAAAGAGTTCGTCGTTTTTGTCGGCCCCTCGGGTTGCGGTAAATCCACCTTGCTACGGCTGATCGCGGGGCTGGAGGAGGTGAGCAGCGGCACCATCGAACTCGATGGTCGCGACATCACCGAAGTCAGCCCGGCCAAGCGTGACCTGGCCATGGTGTTCCAGACCTACGCCTTGTACCCGCACATGACCGTGCGCAAGAACATGTCCTTCGCCCTCGACCTGGCTGGCGACAATAAACAGGACGTCGAGCGCAAGGTGACCGAAGCCGCACGGATTCTGGAGCTGGAACGTCTGCTGGAGCGCAAGCCCAAGCAACTGTCCGGCGGCCAGCGTCAGCGCGTAGCCATCGGTCGCGCCATCGTGCGTAACCCGAAGATCTTTTTGTTCGACGAGCCCCTGTCCAACCTCGACGCCGCCCTGTGCGTGCAGATGCGCCTGGAACTGTCGCGCCTGCACAAGGAACTGCAAGCAACGATGATCTACGTGACCCACGATCAGGTCGAGGCGATGACGCTCGCCACCAAAGTGGTGGTGCTGAACGGCGGTCGCATCGAGCAGATTGGCTCACCACTGGAGCTCTATCACCAACCCGCCAATCTGTTCGTGGCTGGATTCTTGGGCACGCCGAAAATGGGTTTTCTCAAGGCCACAGTGACGTCCAGCAGTCATCAAGGTGTCGAGGTCGAGTTGGCCTCCGGGCGACGTTTGCTCATACCGCGCGACGGCAGCGCTTTGGCAGTCGGCAGCGAAGTGACTGTTGGCATACGCCCGGAACACCTGCGTCTGGATGACCAAGGACAATTGCCCATCACCACCGATGTCACTGAACGCTTGGGTAGCGATACCTTCTGCCACGTTGTTGCCAAATCGGGTGAAGCGCTGACGGTAAGGGTCAATGGTGACTGTGACGTCGCCTACGGAGAACAGCGATGGGTGGCGCTGGACGTTCTGCACTGTCATTTGTTCGACGAAGAGGGGAAGGCCATAGCGCCCCTGATGCGGCTCGCAGCCTGACTTTTATTCCAACTACCGGCCTTGTTTTGGCGTTCCTGATATTTAGAAACTGGATGATCAATCAATGAAAAGACTAGAAGGCAAAAGCGCGCTCATCACCGGATCAGCCCGAGGCATCGGGTGTACGTTTGCTCAGGCTTACATTCGAGAAGGGGCGACAGTCGCTATCGCGGACATCAACCTGGAACGCGCGCAATCCACGGCAAGCGCCTTGGGGCCTAATGCCTATGCTGTCGAGATGGACGTCACGAACCAGGCGTCCATCGAGGCGGCTATCGCCACCGTCGTTGCGCACACGGGCAAGCTCGATATCTTGATCAACAACGCTGCACTGTTCGACCTCGCGCCCATTGTCGATATTACCCGCGACAGCTTTGAGCGCTTGTTTTCGATCAACGTGGCCGGAACGCTTTTCACCCTTCAGGCAGCGGCGCGTCAGATGATCAGTCAGGGACATGGCGGCAAGATCATCAATATGGCCAGCCAGGCGGGGCGAAGAGGGGAGGCGCTGGTCGGTGTGTATTGCGCGACCAAGGCAGCCGTTATCAGCCTCACACAATCGGCAGGCCTGGGCCTGATAAAGCATGGGATCAACGTGAATGCCATTGCGCCAGGGGTTGTCGACGGCGAGCACTGGGATGGCGTCGACGCAATGTTTGCCAACTATGAGAATCGCCCCCTGGGTGAAAAGAAACGACTCGTGGGCCAAGAAGTGCCTTTTGGACGGATGGGCACCGCCGATGACCTGACGGGGATGGCTATTTTTCTCGCGTCATCGGAGAGCGAGTACGTTGTGGCTCAGACTTACAATGTCGACGGTGGCAACTGGATGAGTTGATGCCTTGCGATTGAGTTTGTGCAAAAAGTGCATTGCCAGGGTCGAGCGCCAAGCGACCTTGGCACTGTGCAACATTCCCGCCCGTCACCCCGCCTGGATACACAGCCCGTAGAATCGGCACTAACCCGTAGATGCGTTGTCAGTTATTGGCGCCTGTAGCGACGAGGATCGTCTCTGATAGACGCACGTCTGACTGCATTTAGTGTTTTCTCTTTTGGCAAAGCGCTCGCGATGGATTGCGTCCTGGACCGACTAATCCTTTTATGAGCGATTTTCCATGGGTTTGCTTCTTGATCCGCGTCATGACATTGATGCCGCTTTACTCAGCTATCGCCGGGTGTTCTGGTCGTTGGCGCTGTTCAGCGGCGTGATCAACCTGCTGGTGCTGGTGCCGTCGCTCTACATGATGCAGGTGTACGACCGAGTCCTCACCAGCCGCAACGAAACCACTTTGTTCATGCTCACTTTGATCGCCCTGGGACTGTTCATGTTCAGCGCGTTGATCGAGTGGGTACGCGGCGAGGTGATGATTCGCATGAGCGCAGGGCTGGACGATGCCTTGGGCGAGCGGATTTTCGACGCCGCTTTCGCCCGCAGCCTGCGCGAGCACAACGCCAACCCGGCGCAGGTGCTGATCGATCTGGCGACGCTACGGCAGCTGATCACCGGCCAGGGCCTGATTGCGTTGCTCGATGCACCGTGGTTGCCGATCTTTCTGCTGGTGGCGTTCATCTTTCATCCCTGGTTCGGCGTACTGACGCTGGTTCTGGCCCTGGTGCTGATCGGGCTGGCCCTATGGGGCGAGCTAGCGACCCGAACGCGTCTGGGTGAAGCCAATCGACTGAGCGTGCAGTCGTCGATTTACGTCAACAGCACGTTCCAGAATGCCGAAGTCATCCAGGCTCTGGGCATGCTCGGACCATTGCGCCAACGGTGGAGCCTGCTGCAACAACGCATCGTTGCCGCTCAGGCCCATGCCAGCGACCGTAGCGCGCGTATCACATCGGCGACCCGTTTCGTGCGCATCTCCGGGCAATCGCTGGCCCTGGGCCTGGGAGCGTTGCTGGTGCTCGAAGGCCAGTTGTCGGCAGGCATGATGATCGCGATGTCGCTGCTTCTGGGGCGCGCCCTGGCGCCCGTGGAAATCGCCATTGGCTCGTGGAAGCAATTCAACTCTGGCCGCCAGAGTTACCAGCGCCTGAGCCAACTCCTTGCCCAGCACCCACGCGACCGTCTGCGCATGCCGTTGCCGCCGCCCACCGGCGCGGTGCGTCTGGAGCAGGTGCATGTTGGCCCGCCCGGCGCCTCGCAACCGATCCTGCGCGGAATCAATTTCAGTCTGGTCAAAGGTGACGTGCTCGCCGTCGTCGGCCCCAGCGCCAGCGGCAAATCCACACTGGCCCGGGCGCTGGTCGGGGTCTGGCCGGCCATGGGCGGATCGGTGCGCCTCGACGACGCCGAGATCAGTCAATGGTCTCACGACGCCTTGGGCCCGTACCTCGGCTACCTGCCGCAGGACATCGAACTGTTCGACGGCAGTGTGGCCGACAATATCGCCCGCTTCGGTGAACAGGACGCCGACAAGATTATCGCCGCCGGACGTCACGCGGGCATTCACGAAATGATCCTGAGGTTCCCCAAGGGTTACGACACGCCGCTGGGCCCCGGTGGGCTTGGATTGTCCGGCGGACAGAAACAGCGCCTTGGCCTGGCTCGCGCACTCTATGGGCTGCCGTCGCTGATCGTGCTCGATGAGCCCAACTCCAATCTCGATGAAGCCGGAGAAGTGGCACTGGTTCAGGCCATCCGCGCGCTCAAGTCTGCTGGTAGCACCGTGGTGCTGATTACCCACCGGCCTAATGTGCTGGCGGTGGTCGATCACATTCTGGTGCTCAAGGACGGCACTCAACACGCATTCGGTCCACGGGATCGGGTGCTCAAGGCATTGATCCCGGGGCCAAAACCGGCAGCGGTCAAGGAGACTGGCGAAGATGCATGATCTGACCCCCGGGAAACCAACGTACAGCGAGCAGAGGCCGAGCGTACGCGGCAACGCAACATCGCCCGGCGCCAATACCGACGCGGTGAGTGCGGCACGTTATGGCGTGGGATTCCTGGTCCTGGCGCTCGGCGGCTTCCTGCTTTGGGCGTGTCTGGCACCGCTGGACCAAGGCGTCGTGGGCAGCGGCACCGTGGTGGTGGCGGGCGAACGCAAAGCGGTGCAGTCATTGGTCGGTGGCGTGGTGGAAAAACTGCTGGTCAGTGATGGCGACCGCGTCACCCAAGGGCAGTTGCTGGTGCAGCTCAACACGGTGCAGGCGCAGTCACAACTGGACGTGACCCGGGGCAAGCTGCTCAACGATCGCAGCGTCGAGGCCCGGTTGATTGCCGAGCGCCTGGGCTCAGCCGAGATCCAATGGCCCGCCGAACTGCTGGAACACGCCGAGGAGCCGCGGGTCAAGGCCGCCATGGCGTTGCAGAGCCAGTTGTTTGTGACTCGTCGCGCAGAACTGGGCAGCCGCTTGCAGATCATCGAACACGAAGCCGCGGCATTGCAGCAGCAATTGCTCGGCTATGAAGGCGTCAAACGCAACTACGACACGCAGATGCGTTTCCAGCAGCAGGAACTGGAAGGCCTGCGTGATTTGGCGCGTGAGGGCTACGTTCCGCGCAACAAACTCTTCGAGGCCGAGCGCAACGCCGCTCAATTGGCCGGACAGATTGCCTCCGGGGTCGGCGATGTTGGCAGGACTCGCCAGTCGATCAATGAAAGCCGACTCAAGGCCTTGCAGGCGCAACAGGAATTTCGTCGCGATGCCGAAGTTCAGCTCAGTGAAGTCTCTGCCGAAGCGTCAGGTTTTGCCGACCAGATCCATGCTTTTCAGTTTGAAGTCGACAACGGAGCGATCCGCGCGCCGGCATCCGGGCAGGTCATGGACGTCAGCATTCACACGGTCGGCGGCGTTGCACAGGCCGGCCAGACCCTGATGCAGGTGGTGCCGCTGGATGCGCCGATGGCGATTACCGCGCGTTTCGAGCCGTTGATGGCCAACAAGTTGCGCCCGGGGCTGCCGGTGCATGTGCATTTCACGGCGCTGCAACGGGTGGATACCCCGACCGTCATCGGCACGGTTACCACGGTGTCGGCAGATCAGTTGATCAATGAGCAGACACACCAGCCGTACTTTTCCGCCAAGGTCGAAATTCCCGCCGACACCGTGGCCTCGCTACAGGCCGCTGGCCTGTTGGTGCGCCCCGGCATGCTGGCTGATGTGACGGTGGTCACGGGGGAACGCACCTTGATGAACTACCTGATGAAACCCTTACGCGAACGCTTGCTCGCAGCCTTCAAAGAGGAATGAGCATGACCGTACGGTTCCGCTATAGCGCCCGCCTGTTGCTGAGTCTGTTTACCGGTTGGGGGGCGATGAGTTCCAATTCTGTCTGGGCGAGCCAGGAGGCGCTAAGCCTGACCGCCGCGTACGATGCCTCACGCGTCAACGACCCGACCGTGCAATCGGCCGCCCATGCCTATGATGCGTCGACGCATGAAGAGGCGATTGGCCGCGGCGGCCTCTATCCGCAAGTGTCGCTGACGTCGCGCTATGGATACGGCGGTCGTACCGATGGCGGCAGCGACACCAGCTACGTCAACAGTAACGATTACCAGGCGAACAATGTCACCCTGGCGGCGCAACAACCGCTCTACGACAAGGGGCGATGGGCCGCGTATCAGGAGGGCAAGGCGCGGGGACAGTTGGGCTCCCAACTATTCGACGTTGCCGGCCAGACCCTGTACGACAGGGTTGCCAAAGGCTACTTCGATGTCGCCCGGGCCGAGAACGAGATCAAGTTGATCGCCCAGCAAAAGACCGCCATTAATGGGTTGGTGACGCAGAGCAAAAAGCTATACCAGGGCGGGCAGGGCGCGATCACCGATATTGATGAAGCCCAGGCGCGGCTCGATCTCGTCGACGCCCAGGAGGCTGAAGCCCAAGCTCGCCGCGTGGCTGCGTTGCGGGCGTTGTCCGGTCGCGCCAGTGTGGCCATCGAAGACATCCAGTCGATGCGCGAAGAACTGCCCACTGGCAACCCGATTCCGCCGGAACGGGATTTGCCGTACTGGACAGCGATTGCCCATGATGCCAACCCCGAGCTGGCAGCCCGGCTGGCGGCGGTGAAAGTCGCCGAAGCGCAGGCCGACAGCCAGCGCGCCGGGCATTATCCGACGTTGTCGCTGACCACCCAGCTCAGCCGCCAGGAAACCCGTCAGTATCAGGAGCAAGACCCGCGGCAGGATTCGTATTACGTCGGGGTTCAGCTGGATATTCCGTTGTATCGCGGCGGTGCGGTACGCGCCTCGGTGGCGAAGGCCGAAGCGCAGGTGGCCGGTGCCCAGTCCGACTACGACGTACAGCGCCAACAGTTGGCCGAGGACATCGAGACCGACTATCTGGGCGTCGTGGCCGGGTTCGCCAAGAGCAAGGCGATGCTGCGGGCGGTGGAGTCCAATCAGCGAGCGCTGACCTCCACGGAAAAAGGTTTCCAGGGGGGAGTGCGGTCCACGGTGGATATTCTTGATGCTCAGCAGCGGGTGTTCCAGGCACGCCGAGACCTGCTCAACACCAAGCTCGACATGCTGCAAAGCTATGTCAGCCTGCACACCCACACCGGCCAGATGAACCGTGCGGTCCTGGAACAAGTGCAAAATCTGTTCTGAGGGATGAAGCGGGGGAGAGATAGGCGCCGGTCTTTGAACCTAATCCTGAGGGGGCGGGCAAGCCCGCTCCCTCAGGTTGTGGATTGACTCAGGCGGAGAAATCGCTGGCGTGCAGCTCCTTGACGCCCACCAGTTGCAGTTCGAACTCGGGGGTGGCGTCGGCGTTGACGCTGCCGTACAGAATGCCGTCGGCAAAGCGCAGTTGGCCGGTGGCGTTGGCAGGGTCGAAGGCGTTGCTGCCGATGAAGGTGAAGGCATCAACAGCAGCAGTCAGCGGGTTCGCATCCAGACCGGTGAAATCCAGATGATCGCCCTCGATGCTCTTGAAGCCGTTGATCACATCCCGCGACGCACCAACGCCCATGTCCGACAGCGCCGCAAACGCGTAGGTGTCCGCGCCACTGCCTCCGGTGAGGGTGTCGGTGCCTGCACCGCCGATCAATCGGTCATCGCCCGAACCACCCACCAACGTATCGTTGCCCGCACCACCGTTCAGAACGTTTGCGGCGCTGTTGCCCAACAGACTGTCGGCGTAGGCACTTCCCGTCAGGTTTTCGAAGAATTTCAAAGTGTCGAGCCCGGAGCCCCCGGTGTCTTGTTGCGCTGACGTCGACAGGCTGACGGTGACGCCGGACAGGGCGCGTTCAAAAGACACAATGTCATTACCCTCGCGCCCGTCCAGCACATTGTTGCCTGCCCCCGCAAACAGCGTGTTGTCCAACGCGTTGCCCGTGCCATTGGCGGCGCCTGGGCTATCGATGTACAGATTCTCGACGTTGGTACCGAGGGTATAGGCCGCCAAACTGCTGTGTACGCTGTCGATCCCTCCCGGCACTGCATTGCTGTTGGTCTCGATCACGGTGTCGCTGGCGTTGTCGACATAGTAAGTGTCGTTGCCATCGCCGCCGCTCATGCTGTCGGCTCCTGCGGCACCATCAAGCACGTTGGCGGCGGCATTGCCGGTGATGAAGTTGCGCAGCTCGTTGCCGGTGCCGTTGATGTCCGACACGCCACTGAGTACCAGATTTTCCAGATTGGCACCCAGGGTCCAGCTGACCGAGGCTTGCACCGTATCGATCTGCGAAGGCGAGGCGTTGGTTTCCACCACGCTGTCGGCCGCGTTGTCGACGACATAGATGTCGTTGCCATCGCCACCAGTCATGGAGTCGGCGCCCAGGTCGCCATCCAATGTGTCATTGCCCGAGCTGCCCACCAGGGTATCGGCCTGGTCGGTGCCGGAGATCATCCCGCCCTGGTTTTGAGCGTTGTCAAAAATGTCCTGCACGCTATTGTTGTCGTTGGCGTTGCCTTGAAAACCAAGGTCACCGGCGATGTAGTCGGCCAGGCGCTGGCCAACGATTTCCGCCGATTCCTCGTGCAAGTGCCAGACGTCATCGGGATACACCAGCGGATCGACTTCATAGCGCAAGGGCAGGTCGGTGTAGTCCACCGCCAGCTTGACGTCGGCGCGCTCGGCGGCGATCTCCTCCTGGACGGCGCGGACATAGCCAACCCCTTCGACGATCGAGGCAATCTTTTCTGCCGAATAACCCCGAGCACTCGCCGCATCTTCCTGGTAGTGACCGGTTTCCATCATGTACACGCTGAAATTGCCGAACTGGGCATGCAGGTAATCAAACACGTTCAGGGTCGCGGCCTTGTAGGCTGCCGCTGCTGCTGTTTTGTCCGTGGCGCGGCCGATCTCCTGGGCGGCTTCCTCGCCCTGGCCCCAGATGATGCCCATGGTGACGTTATCGATCGATTTCAGTTCGGTGAGCTGGTCCCCCAGCAACGCGACGGCACGCAACAGCGCAGGCCCGGGTTGGTTGGTGTCGGTCAACCACCAGCACAAATTGAGCTCATCGGCGCCCATGGTCGACAGGCCGTTGACCGTGCTGCCACCCACCGCGATGTCGATGCCATTGCCATCGGCATCGGTGAACTGGCTGCGTACGTCATAGGTGGTGTAGCGATCGAGGTCATTGACCAGCATCGATGTGCCTGACTGATTATCGTCCTCCGTCATGCGCAGCAGACGCGCATTGGATTGGCCGAGGGTGGGCAGGTAGAGGATGTCTTGTTGGGCACGCTCGCCGAACACGAAGTCGCTGGCGGTCAGGGTGTTGAGGTAGTTGCCATTGAGGGCGATTTCAAAACGGTTGCCATCGGCATCCGCATCGGCTGACTTGACGTAGGTCTTGTCGCCGGCTGCGTTGAGGGTCATGTACAGCGTGTGATTGCTGCCATCGCCGAGGCCGAGAAAGCCCAGGCCCGACACATCGATCTTGTCCACGCCAGCGGTGAAGTCATAAATCGTGTCGGTGGCCGTGATGCCGCCGGCGTCGTAGTCGCGGTAGCTGTCGAGCGAGTTGCTGTAGCGGAAGGTATCGGCCCCGTCGCCGCCGTACAGCGAGTCGCGTCCGGCACCGCCGTCGATGATGTCTGCGCCGGCGCCGGCCTTGATCGTGTCGTTGCCATCGAGGCCGAGGATCAGGTCAGCACCGGCCGTGCCGTTAAGGGTATCGGCGTTATTGGTGCCGGCGATGGTGTTGGCCGGCGCATAGGCGACCACCAGGGCGAAGCTGTCGCTGACCGAGGCACCTGAAGGATCGGTGGCCTTGACCAGGACGTTGTAATTGCCCGAAGCAGTGCTGATCGGCGTGCCGGCGAACGTCAGGCTGGTGGCGTTGAAACTCAGCCAGGTCGGCAGGGCGCTGCCGTCGGCGAGCGTCGCGGTGTAGACCAACACATCCTGATCGGCATCGGTGAAGCTGTCATGGGTCACCGTGTAATTGAACGCGGTGTTTTCGGTGGCGTTCTGATCGAGGAGCGGAATGGCCACCACCGGCGCGACATTGCTCGGCATGTTTTGGTGGGTGTCGAAGACAAAATGACTCGCCGTCAGGCTGCTCACCAGGTTACCCGCCAGCGACAATTCGAAACGGTTGCCGTTGGCGTCGACGGTGAGGTCCTTGAGGTAGGTGCGGTTGGTCGAAGCGCTGTAGGTGACTTGCAACGTACCGTTCAGGCCGTTGCCCAGGCCCGTGTAGCCGAGCGTCGAGACATCGATCTTGTCCGCTGTCACGTCGAAATCGAGGATCTGGTCACTGACGCTGGCGGAGCTGGTGCGGTAGCTGTCGAGTGTAGAGGTGTAGCGGAACACATCGGCACCTGCGCCGCCGGTGAGTTTATCCGCCCCGGCGCCACCGACCAGAATGTCGTTGCCCGCGCCGCCATTCAGCGTGTCGTTACCGGCGCCACCGAACAGCTGTTCGTTGGCAGCGGTGCCGGTTAGCGTGTCGTTGTTCGGCGTGCCATTGATCACCGTGGGTGCGGCGGGCACGTCCTGCACGGCAAGGGTAAAGCTGTCGCTGACGGTGGCGTTGCTACCGTCGCTCGCGGAGACCTGAATGGAGTAAGTGCCCGACGCGGTGTCGCTGGGTGTGCCGCTGAACGTACGAGTGGCGGCATCGAATGTCAGCCAGCCGGGCAGGACGCTGCCATCGGCCAGTTTGGCGGTATAGCTGAGGCTGTCGTTATCCGGATCGGTGAAGCTGGTGGCCGGTACGACATAGCTGAACGGCGTGCTTTCGGTCGCCTTCTGATCCAGCAGCGGCGTGGCCAGCACGGGCGCCTGGTTGGTCGCAGACGCGGTGGCGAAGACGAAGTTAGCGCTGGTCAGTTTGTCGAGGTAGTTGCCGTCCAGCGTCACTTCGAAGCGATTGCCCTCGGCGTCGGCGTTCAGCGATTTGATGTAAGTTTTGGTGCCAGCACTGTTGAGCGCCAGGTACACGGTGTTGTTCTTGCCATCCCCCAGGCCGGTAAAACCGATGGCCGAGAGGTCGATTTTGTCGGCGCTGATATCGAAATCGGTGATCACGTCGCTAAGGTTGGCACCGCCCGTATTGTAGTTGCGGTAACTGTCCAGGCGACTGGAGAACACAAAGGTGTCCGCTCCGGCGCCACCGGAAAGGCTGTCCATGCCGGCACCGCCGTCGAGCTTGTCATCGCCGGCGCCGCCACTGAGGCTGTCGTTACCCGCTAGGCCAAGCAACGTGTCAGCCGAATCGCTGCCCTGCAATGAGTCGCTGGCGCTGGTGCCGGTGATCACCCGATTGAAGATGAAATTGCTGGCCGTCAGGGTGCTGGCGAGGTTACCCGAGAGAATCAACTCGAAGCGATTGCCGCTGGCGTCGGCATCGTAGTCCTTGATGTAGGTGCGGTCGTTGCTGGCGCTGTAGCTGACCTGCAGGGTGCCGCCACGACCGTTGCCCAGGCCGGTGAAACCGAGACCGGCGAGGTCGATCTTGTCCTGGGTGACGTCGAAGTCGGTCACGGTGTCATCGAAGCTTGCGGTTGCGTTGCGGTAGCTGTCGGACTGAGCGGCAAAACGGAACGTATCGGCGCCGGTACCACCGGTGAGTTTGTCGATGCCTGCACCGCCCACCAGAATATCGCTACCGGCCCCGCCATTGATCGAGTCGTTGCCGGCACCACCGAAGAAAATCTCGCTGTCGGCGCTGCCCAACAGGGTGTCATTGCCTGCCGTACCTTGCACGGTGGTCATCGGCACCGTGTCGCTGACGTAGCTGCCGTCACCATAGACCAGCGTGGCACTCTTGCTGGTGTGACTGATGGTGTTGCCGATGATGGCGTTGCGATCCGTGCCGTCTTCATTGCGCTCTGCAACACCGTAGGTCGACAGGTTGCTGCCGCTGATGATGTTGCCCTGGATGGTGTTGTCGCTGCCGTTGAAGTACTTGCCGGACACGCCCAGGGTGTCATCGTAGGACTGGAGGATGATCTCCGGTACGGGGTTGCCCAGGGAATTGTTGTTGAGCGTGTTGTCGATGATCTCGACGTGATTGCTGCCGTAGATGCGGACCCCGGCGCTTGCATTGTCATGGATGTCGAGGCCGCTGACGGTCACATCGCTGGAGAGTTTGACCAGCACCCCTTCGGCGCCGTTGCCGTACACCTCGCCACCGGTAATGGTGATGTTGCTGGGGGAGGGGATGTTCTCGCTGCCGCGCTGCACCACGATGCCATTGCCGCCGTTGTTGTAGGCAACGTTATTGGTCAGGGTGAAGTCGTGGGTGCTGGTGACGACGTTGAAACCATGCCGGTCGTTGTCGTAGGCGACGTTGTTTTCAAAGGTGCTGTCGCTCAGGAAGTCAGCGACGAAGCCGTCCAGGCCATTGCCGTGGGACACGCTGTTCTTGATGACCATGTTGACGGTCTGCTCGTGGGGATCGAAACCGTACCCGGAGCAATCCTTGGTCTCGACACTGTCGAGAGTGACGTTGGAATCGTAGCCTTCTTTGCCGGGAATAAAGCCATTGAACCAACCGTCGATCTTGCCCGTGGTGCTATCGCGGTTGCCATCGATGGTGAGGTTGCTGATGCCGAAGTCGTGGGTTTCCTCGCCATAGGCGGAGCGGATAACCCCGGTGATCTTGGTGTCGGAGCCATCAGCCACCTTGACGTTGGTGGCACCCATGCCGTCGCCGTACAGGTAGACGTTGCTCTTGAGCATCAGGCAACCGTCAGAGGGTTCCACGCCTCCCGAAACGATGTACGTGCCGGTCGGCATATACACCTGTCCACCGCCTGCGGCGGCGGCCGCATCAATCGCGCTTTGTATCGCCGCCGTGTCGTCTGTGAGGCCATCTCCTTTGGCGCCAAAATTTTGTACGTTAAAAATCATGAGCTTATCTCCGTATCAGGCTTAAATCGCAGCAGATGCCAATATTCCATCGACGACCACTGTGTTATGACCCAGAGACGCGCAAAAGTTTTGACCGCGCATCGGAGAAGCGTCAATAAACCGATATTACTGATCAGCGGTTGGGAAGTGTTTTCATAGATAAACGTTATTTTGACGCTTTTTTAGCAAGCGAAAGATATGAAAAACCTGCGCTATCACGTCAGCTTTGATTTGAGTTCGGAACGGCCGTGAGGCCGGCCAAGGGGGAGGGAGGAGGAATATCTTGCTGGGAGATAGAGGCGGGCTTACAAAGCGATGACAGGTCTGACGTTGGTCTACTTCAAAAAATGTTAGAGCAATAACTCTACTAAATGGGTGTTTAGTTGAGCTGTACTTTTCGAGCACCTAATTTGAATCCTGGACAGACTTGAAGTACAGATTTGCAATCAACGGTGTCGCTAAAAAAGACGTCATCACGGGCATGGAGCTCGCAGCTAACAGCTACTTGATTTCAAAGGCGTCAAGGTCTGAGCATTCTGAAAATCAGTTCCTGAGCAGCGGCTTGTCTTTTCGCATTAACCCATTCATTGCGGAAACTCATAATGAATTCGTAGCTACGGGCATATTTGTCGCCGCCGCGAAATGACTGTCCGTGAAATCTCTGTACCCACACCACGTTGAAATCTGCAGATTTCGCACAGCACCATGCGCGGAGGCAGACCTGCGAAGTTAGTGAAACCACAAAGAACAGTCGCTCGCCAAAGCATCTCTATCAATCCAATGAAATGACGAACTCGGGGTTGGTGCACGGCCACGTCAACTAAGCACGATATTTGGAGCCTGCAAGGAACCGTGCCACATTTGGACAGTGAGGTTTTCATACCGGACCACAATGAACGGGTGATGGGCCGTCAGCGCTGGCGAACCGCACAGGTTAGCGAGCACGGAGGCACTTTTTAAGGTTGGGGGTGAAACCATCGTTTAGCGGATTTATTCCCGAACGCTTTGACAGGAAGATCTGCGCGCAACTGGATTCAATTGGAAACATCATGTTACGTGTAATGTATATTATGTTAAACGACAGGCTATGTCATAGATGTTCATGAGCTGTCTAAGCCACTGATTCGACAAACCTGCTTCTGACGTCCACTCTGTTAACGGGCCATGTACTCCGTGTTCATGGCTAATTCTTAACTGAGGTGGCTGCCGATGAAGCTGATTCAGTGCCGGTTCTCTTCAGGTCAGCGGATACCGTTGCTGGTACAAGTTGGTGATGCAGCGCCGTTGCCCGTACTCATTCCGTTCATCTACGTCCAACGGAAACTCAGGCACCTTGCTTACAACACGGCGGCGGCACATCTGCGTGCGATTCAGGCTTTCTACAGCTATGCCGAAAGCCGAGATCTGGATATCGATGAGGCCATCTTGGCTTGTCGCTTTGAGGCGATTCTGGCTTTGCTGGATGGTTACGCCATCTGGCTCCAAAGTGGCCGTCAAGCCGATAATCTGATCGCCCGAATTGGCACGGCTGCAACAACACCTTTTCCTCAGATCGATCCGCGCACCCGTGACCAATACTTGCAGCTGCTGAAGCAGTACCTGTCCTGGTGTGCCACCCGATACATCCCGCGCGCTCGTCAGAACTCAACCATCTTGGCTAACATCGAGATCGTATTTGCAGATGTCGCCGACGTCATTGAACGACGCTTTGAGAGCCATATCATCAATGCTCGTCCCGACCGCACTCGTTACCGCAGCCTCACGGATACGCAACAACAGATCATTCACACACTGATTCGCCCCGGCGCTCAGGAGAATCCGTTCCCAGAAAGGCTGCAGCTGCGCAATTGGCTAATGATCGAATTGCTACTGGAGACCGGTATCCGTCGCGGAGAGCTTCTCAAGCTCTACACCACGGATATCAATCAAGGCTCTGAGCATGCTTATCTCAGCGTCAATGACCGCGAACATGACCCAGCCGACCCGCGCGCCGAAGAGCCTGCATTGAAAACACACGCACGGACCGTAGGTCTCTCCACTCAGCTGTATGAGGTCTATGAGCGTTATATACAGAGCGAACGCCGCCCCCAGCGTAACGGCAAACCTATGAAATTGCCGTACCGCTATTTATTTATCTCGGATCGAGGTCGTCCGCTGTCGATCCGAGCATTGTCAAACGTCCTTGATCGGCTGTTTCTGACCATTGAACTGGCTCATCCGGGGTTGTTGCCTACACTTTCCGCGCATGACTTTCGCCACACCTTTGCCGACCGCTTCTTGGCCCACCTGGTCGAGGAACGAGGGTTTGACCTAGAGCGGGCCATGGACGAACTCCGACGAGTCTGTGGCTGGTCTGAAACCTCAGCTATGCCCCGCCGTTATGCCAGTCGTTTTCTAGCCGCGTCGGCCAACCGCCACAACGCCCGACGAACTTCGGCAGCCTGGGGGCGGCTCGACACGTAAGGAGATTTGCTGTGGACGAATCAGATGAGCAAGAACACGCGTCCCCCTCCCCGTCGTTGCCGACCTTTAAGTTTGAGGGTCCGAACCGGGTCGCTATACGAACCCGCACCGATGATCAGCCAAGGTACGTCGATACTCGATTGAGCGTTTGGACATGGTATGACGGTGGACTCCCCCTGAAGATTGATTGGGGCACGCTAAACCTAAGCCCTGCACTCCGAGAAATTGGCAAAGGCTTTATGGCCTATGCACTCGAAAAGTATGCGCCTCGAACCGCAGTAATGTTTGCAGATACCCTTCGCTTTTTATCTAGTAGCGATCTCGCCGCTGGTCTCCCCTGGAGCTCTGATCAATTAAACACAACTCTTGAAGAGTTGAAGAAATCAAGGAGTATTCTTGTAGGGTTCCGGACGTTATACCGCTGGGCGGTTGATAGAGGAATTAAAGGCTTCGATCGAAATAACTATCTAAAAATTAAAGATATAAGATCGAGCCCGGTTGATCCGTACGCGCGAATTTTTCTCTCTCAGTCAGGGCTAGAACTTGACGAGGAAATTCAATTGCTTCGGCGTATTGATCGCCATATTCCGATGGATGACTGGAGTGAACTCCAGTTCAATATAATGCTCCACCTAGGTTTCGAGTTGGGGCCGCGCTCGATTCAATTCCACTCGTTGGACGTCGCAGACTTCGAAGTAGTTGAAACCCATGATCGTGAGAACTACTACACCCTATGGCTACCCATGGCCAAAAAGGTCGGCCAACGTCGACCTGAACGACGACCTCGAAAAATTACCACGCGACTGGGTAATAAAATCGCGCTACATATTTCTGAGATTCAACGCCGCTTTGGCAGTGGCTGCACTCCATTGTTTGTCAGTCTTACAGGAGATCGCCTATCTGTCATCGAAATCGGTGCGGGCCTAAAACACGAGCTGTGTGAAGCCGGGATAGACAAGCCGAACCAGGTAACCATGTTGCTGCGTCATCACCTCGGGCAAGGTTTGGCAGACCAGGGAACTCCGGCAGACTTGATTGCCGAACTGCTCGGACACAACAGCACGGTTGCGGCGCGTGCTTACGTAACGGCAACCCCCAACATTGCCCGGATCAAAGAGAAAGCGCTGGGTAAGAGCCCGGCCTATCAACGCATTATGCGCAGTTTATTAACCGGGGAAATCGTCCAGCGTCGAAATACAGTTGCAGAAAGAGCCATCCGCGGCGTCATCGATACGCAGTTCATCGGAGACATCGGTGCCTGTGCCCTGCCAGTTCATACGCACTGTCCCTACAATCCCGTATATGCCTGCTACACCTGCAAGAAGTTTCATCCATTTGCTGACGGGCGCCATGAGCAGGTGAAGGAGGCGTTGCAACGAGAAGCCCAGCGGTTCATTGATATGGCAGAACAAGCCGGTGACCTCATTCACAACCGGCCTCTCGCCCAGCATCAAACGACCATCTTGGCGGTAAGCGCTACGATCGAACGCTGCCGGCAGCACACGGAGGGCGCCGCAGATGACGCTGTCTAGGGCAAGACAGAGCCTTGAGGGCTTTATTACACAGGAAAAAGCGATTTTTCACTCGTTACCGAATTCAACACCGTGGGCGGCACCGTTGTGGGGAGTCGGACGTTGGTTGCCACAACGGGATAAACAGAATGCACTTACTTTCGAGACACACCGGCAAGCCCTAGAGAAGACAGGCTATCCCGCCCCGCCCAAGGGGCCACTCCCCTGCACTTTCCAAGATTTTAGCAAGGCCTTGATTGTGTATCTGCAACGCACCCGGAACCTGAAGTTTTCCATGGCTGCGGCCTACAATATTGCCATCCGGCGGCTTTACAATCCCTTATTTGAACGACGCGTGTCCGACCCCACACAGTTGACGCGAGGCGATTTTGAACGCGTCGTGGAATTTCTTCGCGACAGTGGCTACAAGAACCTTTACGACGCGATCTCTCATCTTCAGGTGATCGCAGAGACGATTGATAAACTGCAATTAACCGAGATCGCCATCCACTTTAAGCATGCTGCAAAACCAGAAAAACGCCGTCACGATTACATTTCATTGCATGATCCTGATCGTGTTGTAAAACAGCGAAAGTCTGATGACAGGTTGCCTTCCCGCGAGGCGATGGAAGCCTACGCTGTTTGTTCAAACAACCCGCTTAGTGACGGGGAAGAAATCTTGCTTCGTGTGATCGATTTACTGATCGCGACCGGGCAAAGGGGAAATGAGGTAGCAGTAATTCCCTATGACTGTTGGGTCGAAAGGCCGATCAAGAATCCGACAGGAGAGGTGGTTACAGATGCCAATGGCAAACCTCTAGTCGAATGTGGGATCAAGTACTTTGCAGAAAAGCAATTTCAGTCTCGTGTTCATTGGTTAGCAGAAAGCGACGTTCCTTTAGCCAGGCGCTCGGTTGAACGATTGAAGACGCTGACCCGAGAACAGCGAGAACTTGCCAGGTGGCAAGAGGAACACCCGGGTCGTCTTTGGGCCTACTCCCCGCAGACCTCAATGACGCAAGATGAAGTGTTGTGTTGGATCGGATTTAGCGAAAATCGAGACACCTACAGAAATCTACGTCAGTACCTTTCCCGGCACGGAGTTGCCCCCTGCAGGGAGACCGGCCGTAGGGCGGACCTGAACAGATACTTGGCCGGTGATATCGAGCGCTTTCTTGTTCCTAAACTTCGGGACCATGCAGCGCTGGTTGAAAATGTCGGTGGCTCGATTCGGGTTGTCCTGAAAACCAGCGAAACACTAGCCATCGCTTTTGATGGCCAATTCCGACTCGGCGGGCGGGAGGCGAATGTATTTCGAGCGATCCCGCGTCGGGTGACCCTGCGAGATATCAATAATGCGCTGGGCAGTAATGACAAATATGCGTCCATTTTTTCGCGTCGTTCATTAACTGAGTCCGATGGAGCTCCGATTAAGCTGACTAGCCACCAACCACGGCATTGGCGCAATACAATTTATCATTTGACCGGCATGAGCGATGTTCAGCAAGCGCTGGCGTTGGGGCGAAAACGCCTCGACCAAAATACCCGTTACCAACACACAAGCATTGAAGAAAGCACCGCCGCCCATCAGGAGTTCCTGGCGTTCAATAGCTATCACCAGCGCATCGATTTTCTACATACAGGCATAAGAGATAAGCGCATTCAGGGCGCTTTGACCGACAGTTACCATGCTTTACTATCAGATAAAGGCACAACCACTGCAGAAGCATTCCTCACCGTACACGCCACCGCACTACACGTAACACCCTTTGGCGGCTGCATTCACGATTTCTCCCAAGCGCCCTGCCCTAAACATCTTCAGTGCTGGAATGGCTGCTCGCATCTCCATCTGATGGGCACTCCAGCGGAGCGGGCCAACCTAGAGAAACAAGCCGAGAATATGACGAAGGCAATTAGCATTATGCGCAATGCCGGCGCCGAAGAAGCAGGTAGCGATGTTTGGCTGGCGGACCAGGAGGACAAGCTAAACAATCTAAAGTCCGTGCTCGCGCGCGATACGTATGTAGGTGGGCAGCGCGTGTTTCCCGATGGGCATCCAATGACGATTGCGGACACAGGTAAGCGGCACAGTTCGGTTTCGGATGATTAGAGGCGACCATGGCGCAACGACAGACCTTGAGGGGCGGCACCTTGGACGAGGCGATCGACGCCCTCCTCGCTCAAATGATTAGCTTAGGGCTGGAGCTCGCGCCTATTTCACGCCCCGAAGTGCAGCGTCGGTTGGGCCTGACTAGCCGAGCTACCTTAGTGGGGGACCGAGGGAGACGAATCGAGTCTGCTCGTATCGCACAACTCAATGAGAGTGGCAGAGATCCAGATGGAGCCCGGCGCCGTAGAAGTCTTGAAGAGCGCATAGCTCACCTGCAGGCAGAGAATGCTGACTTAGTCCGGCAACGAGATCGACTCTTCGAGGCGCTATCAGTAATCGCGGACAACTGCTTGGTGAAAGGGATTGATGTGGAAGAAATGCTGGCTTCCTTACGCAGGCGTTAGGCGCCAAACCCCTTAAGAGTGCGACCATGCTTTTTACTTTTCTGGCCGGATATCCGTCTACTCGTAGCTGTCCCTTGGAATCTGGTGCGACTGTTCGTCGCCGGAAATCAGCTTTATTCTCCCACTTCCCGCGAAAACAAGCGTCAGTGAGGTTAGCAACGCATATTACTCAAAATGCACGCGCGACACGAAAAGTGAGGTGACTTAGTGACTACCCATGCACATAGAAGTGTCAAAAATAACTTGCCGAGAAGTCCCGGTGAACGGTTGCAAAGTGGTATCACCAACGAAATAAGTCGTGCCTTTTTCGACCTCGTACAGCAGTCCTTCGAGACCGTGCTGGGATAGCAATTCAATTTTAAGTAGCGGCTCCATCCGCTGGCGACCAGACTGATTTATTTTTTCTGAACTGACGAATTGAACACTCCGGACCACAAACGTTTTCGATTGCTGCGTGAGTAACGAGCATAGGGCACGTTCACCGACGACCATGAGAATGAAAGGGACACGTCGTTTCCCTTTTCGCTCCTCAACCAGCACGTTAAACCAGCCGAGACTCATGTCGTACTCGACACACATCCATGTGCGAAAGGTCTCACCCAGCAAAGGGACTAACGGCACTTCCGCCCACTCATAGGTTCGAAACATCAGCTGCCCTCCGAAAATATCGCTATCGAGTATAGTTAATTTTCGACGTGACGGGCTTCATCATTCCTTTTGCGAGTCAGGCAAATGGAACTGAAGGAAGCATTTGGGATAGCGCTGCGCCAGGCGCGCTTGGAAAAAGGTTTGGCTCAGGAAGCTCTCGCCCCTAGTCAGGCCTATGTCAGCGAGGTTGAAAATGGCCGAAAAAGCCCCTCTATTGAAAAAATTGATGAGTTAGCTAGCGTCTTGGGGATTCATCCAGTCACGTTATTCGCCCGTAGTTATCTTGTTGACGGTGGTGACCTGACTGATCTCTTGAAACGCGTTACGCGAGAGCTTCACGAACTCCAATGAGTAAGCAGCTTCCTTTTTGAAATCTCGCTCAGCCTCGTCGACTCACTCAGTCAAGGGTGTGGGCGAGATGTAAATTATGGTGCGAGAATTCGGAGCTCCGGCTTACTACTTGTTCATTCACGTCACACCCTCTCCTTGAAAACCCAGAAGATTTTCGGAGCATCCAACGAGGTCATAATTACGGATAGTGGTCAACCTTTGGCCACAGGAAATGACCAGTACGTTTCTTAGACCAGACCGGCAGAGTCAACCCGAGGCCTTGAGTGTTGAGAATCTGGTGCACCCGCACAGTATGAATAGCCCCGGGCACACGGTTTTTCCGTCCAAGCTTGTTACGAATCAAATTATGGTTTTTCGCATAATTGCGCATAAAGCTACAAATCTAGTATTTGCGGCTGATTTATTAGCGTAAGTCGCTATTTTAACCAAAACATCTTTCTTAGTGCTTTCTTTTTTCGGCGGAGGGGACCCGCTCTCAGAACTGACTGCAGCTATCGACAACGTCGTGTTATCATCCATGGCAAGAATAGCCCCCACGCCTCGGGCAGATCCCAGGATCTGTACTGCGCACCAGGGGGTTAGTTTTTCTAGCCTTCCACACCCTAGCGTCGGTGTTCAGGCTCCTATCAGACCTCACCTCCCAAGCGCTGGAACCGTCGCTCAAACGCCTCCGAGCCCCTTCTATCACATCGCTTCGTGCCGGCGCGCTAGCGTTTGGAACTCTGGCCTAAATCACCTTGCCGTTAGTCTTGCGGTCTCAACGCGTGAGATTCAACAGCTTTAATCCACGGCGATTTGCATGCTCTGTACGACTTGGCATCGCTGGGATGCAGAGCCTCACAAGCGAGCTTCATCTTCATGTTCTCGAGCTAATTTGGAATTGGTGATCATGACGTTTTGAAACTTTAAATGGCGGGTGATGTGCGTTGAGCCGCATTCAAAACCATGCTCAGAGTTATTCAACATGTGAGCTAGGCGACCTTATCCCAGACAACGCTGAGCGAGCCGTGAATCGGCCCCCTCTGCAGTGGCAAAATGACATTTCTAAAGGAGTCCTGTTGTAATTGGGCTAGAGTCGTCTCCACACATCTATCGGGTTGGCGAACCGCCATAGTGCGGTCACAAGGAAGAGGCTATGCAAATCCAGCACCTAGAGATCGCGAACTTCCGTAAGCTCCTGTCAGTTCGAATCGACCTGGCAAACACCACTACCCTTCTGGTCGGAGCGAACAATAGCGGTAAGTCCTCCGCGATGTTGGCGCTACGCAAGTTCCTGCTTTCTAAAGCGACCGCGTTCCGGCTCCAAGATCTGACGCTCTCACATCTCAGGACTATTGATGCCATTGGTGTCGATTGGGAAGCTGCTGATGAAAGTCTCCAAGCCCCCGCGGCGAACGAGTGGGCGCACTGGTTACCCACCCTGGATCTCTGGATGGAAGCCTCGCAAGGCGAACTGCACCACATCAGAGATCTGATTCCCAATTTTGCCTGGAAAGGCGGCCACGTTGGCATGCGCTTCCGACTCGAGCCGAAGGACATGGCCAAGCTCTTTACTGATTACCGGAAAGAGCGGAAGCGCGTGAAGCTGCTGCAAGAGGAAATTGAAAAACGGACCGAGACGGGAAAGACTCCGCCCCCCCTGCCATTGTGGCCGCAAAGTTTGCACGATTACCTCAACCGGCGTCTGGGAACGATGTTCGCGATTCGCTGGTACCGTCTCGACCCTGCGCAACTCAGCGCACCAGATCCCAAAACTCGTCACGCCAAACTTCAAGGGCTGTCCGCGACCGCTATTCCGCTGGAAAGCAACCCCCTGACAGATCTCATACGTGTTCACGAAATCAACGCCCAACGGGGCTTTGGAGACAGCGCGGAAGAATCCGTAACCGAAGGCAGAGGTGTTTCGGGGAAAAAGTTGACGGAGCAATTGCGCGCTTACTACAACCGGCATCTGGATCCGGGTGACAGTCCAGACATCTCGGACTTGGAGGCACTGACAGCCATCCAGGCAGCCCAATCTGCATTCGACTCCCGACTGACTTCCAGCTTCGCCCCTGCTCTCGAAGAAGTCGCAGGCCTTGGATACCCCAACAATTCTGACCCTGCTATCAGGGTAGAAACCCGGCTGTCTCCTACGGACGGGATGAACCACGAAGCAGCAGTTCTATTCGAGCTGGACTCAGCCGCAGGCGCGCCCGGCGCTCCTCCCATGCGCTTGCCCGAGACGTCCAACGGTTTGGGTTACCAAAACCTGATTTCGATGATTTTCCAGCTGATGGCGTTTCGAGATGAATGGCTTAGGAAGTACAAGAACGCGGAGGAGCAGTCTGACGCTGGTGTCGAGCCAATCCACTTGGTGCTGATCGAGGAGCCTGAAGCTCACCTGCACGTCCAGGTGCAGCAGGCCTTCATCAAGCATGCTTATCACGTCCTATGTAATGACCCGCTGCTTAAGAAATATCCGAAGCTCAAAACTCAACTGATCGTTAGCTCTCATTCGAGCCACGTCGCGCATGAGACGGAGTATGCGAATCTTCGGTATTTCCGTAGGCTGCCCGCGGGAATGGCCGACGTACCTATTCCAGTGTCCACCGTCTCCAACCTAAGCACTGTTTTCGGGCAGAAAAACCCTCACAAGCACACGAAGGAGTTTGTGACCCGTTACCTCCGGGCGCAACATGCCGATCTCTTCTTTGCCGACGCGGTCATTTTGGTAGAAGGTGCTGCAGAGCGAATGATGCTGCCGCACTTCCTGCGAAACCACTTCCCCTTCCTGGATCGGTGCTACATCACAATCTTGGATATCGGGGGCAGCCACGCACACCGACTCCGGCCTCTGGTAGACGCGTTGGGCATCGTGACCCTGGTGATCACTGATTTGGACGCTGGCCACAAGAAATCAGCGGTACCGGTTAGGCGCCAGGCAGAGCAGTCAACCAATAACCCTACCCTCCGGCACTGGATGGCTGCCCGAAAACTTGGTCATGACGTGGACACTTTGCTGGATCTGGATAGTGAACAAAAAGCTGATCAGATCGATGATTTGTTTGCTATCAAAGTGGCGTACCAGACGCCCATCACCATCCGCCTTCCTAGGATTGAAGGTGAAGTAGAGGCCCTGCCCAATACCTTCGAGGACAGCCTGGTACTGAGCAACGTGAAGCATTTTGCGACTAAGCAAGGCCGGGGTTTGACCAAGGCAGTTTCCAAAGCGCTGCGTGAGTCGGAAACGGCGGACGATCTAGGTCAGGCGTTTTTCGACGCTCTTAGGGATGGCGACAAGGCGGAGTTCGTTTTACAGACACTGGGAGATCCCGACTTTGCGAAGTTGGCGGTTCCGGAGTACATCCGCGAAGGGCTCACCTGGTTAGAGACCAAGCTCAAGAAAAAGAGTAAGGAGCTTCTGATAATTCCAACGGCTAGCATCGAGGTGACTGGACAATGAGCGCTATTACCGAGGTTGTTGATGAAGTGAAGCCGACTGCTGATGAGGTTATCAAAGCATGCCTGAACTTAGAGCAGCCACGTAGCTTCTTCCTTTACGCCGGGGCCGGCTCTGGCAAGACCCACTCGCTCGTAGAAGCAGTGAAATCGCTCAAAGGGCGCGAGCGACAGCGTCTCACATTTGAAGGCCGGCAGATCGCGATCATTACCTATACCAATGCGGCCTGCGAGGAAATCGAACGCCGACTCGAGCACGATCCTCTGGTTGAAGTCTCAACGATCCACGCTTTCTCCTGGAGGATGATCAAGGGCTTCAACGATGACATTCGTGAGTGGTTGCGCGTTAAGCTCGCCGCCGACATTGACGAACTGGATGACAAACTCCGTAGGGCGCAAGGAGAGAATAAGACGTCTCGTGCTAATCGGGCGAGCCGGGACAGCAAGGCCCGTCGCCTCACGAGCCTGGATGAAATCACCGACTTCACCTATAGCCCGACGGGAGACAACCGAAGCAGGCAATCTTTGAACCATAGCGAGGTCATCCAGATGGCCGCGGCGTTCATCCCGAAGCCGCCCTTGCTTGATGTGATGGCTGACCGGCACCCGGTGCTCTTGATCGATGAAAGTCAGGATACGTACGGCCCGCTCATGGATACCTTTCTGCAGGCTCAAGCTGCAATCCCTGAAAGGTTCTGCCTAGGGCTTCTCGGCGACACGATGCAACGCATCTACAACGACGGGAAAGTTGGGTTGGATGATGCCATTCCTGCGGATTGGGCCAAGCCAGAAAAACGCATGAACCGTCGCTGCCCAACTCGAGTTGTCGATTTAATCAATGTGATCCGTGCGAGCGTTGACGGTCATCACCAAATACCTAAGCCGGGGGCTGCCAGAGGCACAGTACGAATGTTCTGCACACGGCAGGTACCGGGTCAGGATTTCAGCCTGGAGGAGCAGATAGCCAAGCAAATGGCTGACGTCACCGGCGATGTTCAGTGGGCAACCGGTATGCAAGGCCGCAAGACGCTCATCCTGGAACACAAGATGGCTGGGCGGCGTATGGGGTTTGAAGGTGTATTCACGCCGTTGTATGCCGTTGAACACCTAAACACGGGCCTACTGGACGGAACGCTACCCATACTCAAGCTTTTCTTCGAGGGGGTAGCCCCAATAGTAGAAGCGGCTCGAGCGGATGATTTCACGGTCATGGAAGCGGTGCGGCTGCGCTCTCCCTTACTTGATCCCAAATACTTGGAGTCGGCTGGCACCAACCAACTGGAGGTGCTGGAGTCTGTTGGAAAAGCGACCCAGTTGCTCTGTGAGATGCTTACGGACAATGATCCATTGATTGGGGAAGTGGCTCAAGTTCTTCAAAGGACTGGCCTGCTTGAGCTGCCTGCCCGCTTCGTCGAAGCGATGGCTTTGGGCGCTACGGCTGACGATGCCCCGGAAATATCGGATCGAGAAGCGCTTGAGATTCATGCTTATCGGATCGTCCTAGGATGCTCTTACTCGGAGATGGAGGCGTTCGCTGGCTACGCAAATGGGCTTTCACCGTTCGGCACCCACCAGGGGGTGAAAGGCCTAGAGTTTCCGCGTGTGATGGTCATCCTGAACGATGAAGAGGCAGGCGGTTTTCTGTTTAGCTATGAGAAGCTGCTCGGCGTTACGCCTGCTTCGCCAACCGACGTGAAGAATCAGCGCGCGGGCAAGGATGATTCCTTGTCACGCACGCGCAGGCTTCTATATGTGACCTGCAGTCGTGCTGAGGAAAGCTTGGCGATCGTGATTTACAGCGCCCAGCCAGAGATTGCCAAAGCGAGCGTCATTGAAGCCGGCTGGCTGAAGGCAGACGAAATTGTCGTGCTCTGAGAGGTGTAAGAAGTTGAGCAGTGTGGGGCACAGCCAGTCAACATCGGCGGAGGCCAGCCAGACTTGGACTGTCGTGAGACGCCGCGCTTGCAGTGATCTGGGGTATACCGGGTTCTCAACGGCCCTTGACCCTCCGAACAGCCTGAGCATTGTAGGTCTGGACGACAGATTGGCAGTAGCTTAATACCGGAGCGTTGGCTTACTACACTCTGGTTCCGGTGGGATATGGCGAGTGGAAGGGCCTCGCTTCCGCCACATCGATCAGCGTAACCCGAACCGCTCGGGATGTGGTCAGGCGGGTTCAAGGCTATCTTTCATCGATGGTCTCAGCATGAGGGCGCCAGATGAGTATCGACAAGACGACTAAATTGACCAGTACCCGCAGTGAAGAAAACGCGAACCTACTCCTACGGGTTGGATGGACGCTTTTGCTCATAGCTGATCGTCAGGAAGGTACTTACCAATGGCTGCTTTACCAGTTCGGATGGCAGCGAGAAGGCGAACCACCTGAAATCACTTTTACCGGCGTTGAAGGTGGCCCTGATCCGTTCTGATAACGCCGTAACAACGGACGATGAGACCAGAAACACCATGGTAAAGTAGTTCCATATTAAATTAAAAAACCTTTAAAAACAGTCAATTGCATTGCACTTGACCAGCCTTTCACGGCTCATAGTGCCTGGCATTCAACCCATGTATCGCTGCATCAAACGACTATTTCGCCAAGGGGCATTTTTCCCGGAGACACGCTCGCGAAAGACGGATAGCATTGAGCCATCAGCACGGTGATTGTGAGCGGGTGAACCCTTGATCTTTCGCACATTCATCTGCCCCCAAAAAGATCAGCATCAATAGCAAAGAAAAATTAATTTTTTAATTGACGAACTCAAGAGTTTTTCGAGGAAGATATGGGTGTTAAGGAAAGCATTGAAGGCGCCACAAGCAATAAAGAATATGTTGACGAGGATAAACCCCTAAGCAAGCAAAATAAATCGAGCTATTTAGTAAATCCAAATGGGTTTCATAAGTTCTCTATGCTGCTTGGCGGATATGCTGTATTTCTATTTGGCCTTTACGGTATTCTTTCGTTCTCTTCGCCAGACTTCATTTTTATTTTTAAAAACAATATATCAGGCACGCTAGGGATTTTGACGATTGGCTTCGTGCTTTTCTGCTTGATTGCAACACTTATCGAAAAAATATCAAGCTCTTCATTTGTTTCAATTGATAGAAAGGCCAGGGCAGAGTCAAACTCCTTTGTGGGGAAGGCAATGCGTTCGATGGCGCAAGTAATTGCAGATAGCGTGGAGTATCCAGGCGGCATAGATATAAGAGCGCCGAGAGAGAGAATAATTGAAATTGCCAAGGGGACGCAGCAGGAATCGCCTGAGACATACAAAACTTTTGAGCGTGAGCGAGTGTTAGGCACTGCCTATGAGGTGTATGTTTTTAGTGTAATTGAAAGTCTGGATAAGCATATTTCACTCACTGAAGAGAAAGGATCAAATCTTCTTGATAGAGGATTGTTATTTTTGTTTGGCGGCATACTTTTTTATATCATGGCCATCATCGGCTGGCAAATGTGGGCAAAGTATGGTGAACCTGAAGTTAGCGTAATGTACATTGGTATGTTTGCTAGCTCAGTCGTGTTTTTAGTATGCGAATTTCTGGCGGCATGGTTCCTGAAGCAATATAGACATTATGTTGATGCCTCGCTGGCCTGCTTGCGAGTGAAGTCCGTTTATGATCGATATATGCTTTCTTATTATGCAGTGAAAGAAATGGCACCTGAGGGATATGAGATATCCGAAAAACTAAATCGTGTTCTTGAGGCGCTAAAGCAGGATGTGTCATGGCCTGGGCATAAGGATAACATGAACAACGACTTTAATTATATTGTCGAATCGATGAATACGGTACACGCTTCCTTGGACAAGGTAAAAGGTCTATTCGATTCCAAAGCAAGGTCAGCACCTTCAGAAAGTCAGTCAAGCGATAAATAGAGCAAATTTTAAAGCGATGTCTTGCACCAGACATAACCAGAAAATGTAGATTTTCTGGTTATGCACACCAATTTTACACGCAATTGCCTAGTGATGATTTATGGTTTAAATCGCCAATACTTGTTAGGCTCGAATCCTGTAGGGCTCAATCCAGCCCTTTTGTCAGCCGGGAGCGATTCTTGGATGATATAGTGCATATCATCGATGATTGAACGCACATCCCCATAGTACGTATGGCCCAGAAAGCTGGTGTCCACGTTGGATGCATCGATAGTGTCCATGCCTTTTAGTATCACAAGCCCTGCACCGCTATCCCCTGCGCGTGGATATCTATGGGCAGTTTGCGATAGGGATAGCGCTTTATCATTAGACGAAGCGTACAGCGTTACGCTCTTACCCGTATTCAAAAGCCTTGGGGCGATTTTTTGTTTGAATAGGTCGGCGTCAATATCCGGCGCGGCGAGAATGATTGCCTTCAATTTTCCAATTAGCGCTGGCTTTTCTTCTGCTATTGCGCCAATCGCTTTTGACAGCCCTCGCGTGCCCATACTATGACCTACGACAAAAACATTTGAAAATTTAGTATCTGAAAGGATGTCTACCAGGAAATCTTTGATTTTATCTTCTGAAAGCTCAATATTCCTTTCATCTGCCGCGTAGGCGAAAGGTGTGGCTGAATCTTGGGAAGGCCAGCTATAAAAAATAGGCACACCATCAAAGTTAAGGTCGTAAGCCATTTGCGCTGTTCGCTTTGCGGCATCATCGAACCCAACATTAAAACCATGTATAAAAACAAAGGCACTCCCGGATTTGGATACTTCTGCGAGCCAATTAATGTCTTTAGTGAAGGCTTCATGGGATAACAACTCTGTTTTCAGAATCATAACGTGCTTTTGTGGGTCTTCATCAAACTCGAGCCTCAGTATTGACGGCGACTCGATAACTCCTGCCTGGTGACGAGGTGGAATACTTACGTAGCAGTAGCCGTAGCTGACATTTCCAGGATCTGACGTGAAAATAATTTTGTTGTCGTTGACCATGTATTGGCGATCTGTCGCAAAGTTTACTCGGATTCCACGATAGCCCGAAGTATCTGTCATACGTGTGTCTTGCCAGGTTGTCAGTGTGTTGTCATTGGTGCTTGATGTAGTATTGGCAACAACATCCATGGTGGAAAAGTCTAGTTTTGGCCGAAAAACATAAGTATTGAAAGTTGACGTATCATTTAAGGTAAAGGCATTTGTATTTTTTCGGTCGTCATTACCCCACTTATCGGTAAGTGTGTCAGAAATTGCCGCCTTGCTATTGAAAACGATATAGGGAATATCCGTAGCCACTGATGCAGATGAAGGCCCTGGGTGCGGTTCTGTATTTGGCTGCGGGGGTTCTAGAGAGCCCGAGTGCTCCCCTTTATCCGATGCGGATGGAGGGTTCGTCTGCGGATTTGCAGTTGGCCGCTCGGGTGCTGGGGAACCCAGCTGCGCCACTTCATTTACTGAGAATAATACTATTACCCCAATCATCGAGGCGATTATTACTGATATTAATGGCCAGTGCTGCTTGGGTATTTTTTTCTCGAGCTCCATAGCCATCACCCTGAGTGCTGGGTTCATTTATAGCCTGTAGATTAGCAACAATACTAACTTCCGCCACGGCGCGGATCCCGGGGTCAGTTCTGGCCAAGGTCAACGCTTTTTGCGATTCATCACTTTTTGAAAGTGAACCAAGGCTAATTCCAAGATCGCTGCTTGTACGTCGGGCTGTAGTTCTCCTTTGGCATCCATTGGTAGGTACGGTCGTGCGGGTATGTCACTCCACAAATGCGGAAAGTCCGCTTGGTCCCCACCGAACTGCATCATGGCCGCATACGGTTTATTGCTGCCGACCAGTGCAGAGCTATGTGTGCTTTGGGTGGTGATGGATGCCTGCCAGGCCGGCAGCACTGACTTGCAGAATCTGCCCGGGCCAATGCCCGTGTTTGGCGCGGTTGTAGGTGGTGGTGTCGGACAGTTCGGGCCATTCGGGGCGGCCTTCGTGTTCGAAGTTTTGTTCGGTCTGGCTGGCGAGTTCGGCGGCGATGCCTTGCATTAAGGGTGTTAGGTCGCCGATGGCCCATTCGATGTTTTGCAGGGTTTGTTGTAGGTGTTGGTGGTCTAGGTCGATGGTGAGCACGGTGGGTTTGCTCCATAACATGCGCAGTGTGAGCCGCAAGCAGGGCGATGATGCTATGGCAATTTCGCGGTCAGCTTTTGGAGTTGAGATTCCAACTGTTCGCGGTATTTGGGGTCAGCGGTGAGTTCGCATGCCGCTGCCATACTGGCTACGGCCTTTTCTATTTCACCCAAGGCCTCCCAGCATTGGCTTTGCTGAACATGATAAATATTCCTTCTGCCTTGTGCCTTTTTATCCTGCTCAACCAGAGCCAATGCCAGCTTCGCAGATTCAATTGCAAGCTTTGGGGTGCCCAAGGCCAGTTCAGCCCGGGTCTTTTGATAGAGTACCCAGTGATCAACACGGTCTTGGGGTACCTTATCAATCGCCGCCAAGGCATCTGAAGCTCTATTAGCTTCAATAAATGTCTTGGCCACCACACGAGCGAGGTAAGACTGTTGGCGCTGGTGCGATTCTGACCCGGGCTGCCGGAATTCAATGCCCCGCCAGAATACTCAGCAAGCGATGGTCTTGCGGGTGATTCCAGAGGTTGCATATGGGGCAGTCAAAATCAGCCGTCTGGGTCAAAATCGCATCAGCGCCAACAGTCAACGAAACGGCTGGTGCTGCACGCGCCGATGAGCTGGGCAAGAACGCCGCATTTGCCCATGCGGATATCACCAACGAAACAGAGGCTCGCAATGCAATAGCCACTGCGGTCGGTGTCTTTGGTGGACTGCAGGGACTCATCAGTTGTGCTGGAATTGCACCGGCAGAACGTGTGTTGGGCAGGTCGGGCGTCCATGGCTTGGAGAGTTTTAGGCGTACTGTTGAAATCAACTTAATCGGCAGCTTCAACATGCTGCGCCTTGCCGCCGAGGCCATGGCGGGAGGCGAGGCTAACCGGGAAGGCGAACGCGGAGTAATCATTAACACTGCATCGGTAGCCGCATATGACGGTCAGACCGGACAAGTTGCGTATGCAGCCTCCAAGGGCGGCGTAGCAGCCATGACGTTACCAGCAGCCCGAGATCTTGCACGCTCCGGTATCCGCGTGATGTGTATTGCCCCTGGTATTTTTGAAACTCCGATGATGGCAGGAATGCCTCAAGAGGTGCAGGAGGCTCTTGCCGCGCATGTTCCATTTCCTCCCCGCCTCGGCCGGCCCGCTGAATATGCGGCACTTGCTAGACATATCATTGAGAACCCGATGCTCAATGGTGAGGTGATTCGCCTAGATGGAGCTTTGCGAATGGCTGCCAAATGAGCCCCGCATCGCTGATGCGGATAGCGCAACGCCCATCAAAGTCAAAGCATAAGGAGTCAACATGAGCTCTAACAATCCGGTCGTAATCGTCGGTATGGCACGCACACCTTTAGGAGGTTTCCTCGGGCAATTCAAAGAAGTCACCGCTGCGGAGCTTGGTGGGGTTGCCATTCGCGCAGCGGTAGAACGTGCGAACCTCACTTCAGAAGACGTTGAAGAGGTGGTGATGGGTTGTGTGCTGCAGGCCGGACAGGGTCAAGCTCCAGCTCGCCAGGCCGCATTGAAGGCTGACCTTCCCACCGGCGTCGTATGTTCCACCGTAAACAAAATGTGCGGGTCGGGCATGAAGGCGGTGATGAACGCACACGATTCACTAACGACTGGAAGCGTGAATATCGTCGTGGCTGGTGGCATGGAAAGCATGTCAAATGCGCCGTATCTTATAGACAGGGCCCGTACTGGACTACGGATGGGGCATTCTAAAATGATCGACCACATGTTCGTTGATGGGCTTGAGGACGCCTATGACCGAGGTCGGCTCATGGGCACTTTCGCTGAAGAGTGCGCGCAGGCTTATGGGTTCACCCGTGAGGCTCAGGATGAGTTTGCCATTAGCTCGTTAATGCGCGCGCAGAACGCAATTGCCTCTGGTGCATTTCATGATGAAATCGTCCACGTTAAGGCGCGTGCCGGGAGGGAGATACTCACTGTCGACCACGATGAGCAGCCAGGTAAAGCAATGGTGGAAAAAATACCAACATTGAAACCAGCGTTCCGCGAGGGGGGAACTGTTACAGCTGCGAATGCTAGCTCGATCTCCGATGGGTCAGCTGCGTTAGTCATGATGCGTTTGTCCGAAGCAGAACGTCGGGGGCTAAAGCCGATAGCTCGTGTTGTAGGGCACGCTTCTTTTGCGCAAGCACCCCATCTTTTCTCCACAGCACCTATTGGCGCAATCAAGCGCTTGCTGGAACGGAGTAACTGGTCGCTGAATGACGTGGATCTTTTCGAGATCAATGAAGCATTTGCTGTCGTACCAATGGCTGCAATGCATGACCTTGGCATAAGCCATGAGCAGTTGAACGTCCATGGCGGTGCGTGCGCGCTGGGCCACCCTATTGGCGCCTCTGGGGCAAGGGTTGTGGTCACCCTGATTAATGCTCTTAAGAGGCGAGGAATGAAGCGCGGTATCGCTTCTGCATGCATCGGTGGTGGTGAAGCAACTGCAGTAGCTGTCGAGCTTCTAGCTTGAGACATTTGAAAGGCGCAGTTACCACGCTCTTAAGCTGATGAACGTGGTCACTCGCCGAGAGCATCCGTGAGCATCTGTGCACGACACGCTCCTGCCACTCATGCCAAGACAATGTCTCCGTTGTAAAGAAACTCTGTTGACCGGACAATTCTCACAAGATGGATAGCTCAGCTCGAAATTTATGAGCGTCCGGGCTACGAGGTCGGCATCGCAATTGTCCTGATTACGATTCTGGAAACACGTATGACAGAGAAAGTTTTGTTTTGGGAAGACTTCAAGCTAGGGGACACCTGGACGGCTTCACGGCCTAAAGGAATAACTGAAGAGGAAATTATTGCGTTTGCCTTGGCATATGATCCCCTAGATATTCACATTGATCCAAAGCGAGCTCGAGAAAGCCCACTCGGCGTTCACTGCGCAAGTGGAGTCCAAACATTCGCTGTGGCGCAGCGCCTCATGTGTGAAGCCCTATACCTCAACACTTGCATTGTAGCAGGTGGGCAGATTGATAAATTCCGAATGCTGTCACCCGTAGTGCCTGGTGATGCCCTTAGCATCTGCGCAAAGGTGCTCAGCTCAACCGCCCATTATCGACAAGATGACCGAGGTTGGGTCGTTTTTACGGTTGAAGTATTCACTGCTGACCTTAACAGAGTTCTCGGCTACGAGGTGTCGGTGCTGATAATGCGCCGTGGGGATGAGCTCGACGATATCGCTAACACCGGCAATCGATAAGTAAGTCCGCCGTCTACCCCCTTATTGGAGTGCCGATCGCCTGCCGTATCTCGCGCACGTCGCGGGCAGGCGCTGCGCCGAATTGCCGTAAGTATTCCCGGCTAAACTGTGATGCGCTTTCATAACCGACAACGAACGCCACGTCAGACGCGCGATGCTCGCCAGCAAGCAAAAGCTGGCGAGCTTCCTGCAATCTGAGCTGTTTCTGGTACTGGATAGGACTGAGTCCTGTCATCGACAGAAAATGGCGATGCAGGCTTGCCCGGCTCATGCCGCTTACACCGCACAACGCCTCGATGCGAAGTCGGGTGTTGTAATTGTCCCTGATCCAGGCAACAGCTCGCCGGATACTGCCCAGCGCGCCATCGGGTTGAGCAATCTGACGCAGCAGCCGCCCCTGAGGGCCCTGCAGAAGACGATAGAGCAATTCCCGTTCGACCATGGGGCCGAGTACCGGAATATCGGCAGGCGTGTCGAGCAACGACAATAAGCGGAGTAACGTGTCGCGGAGCGAAGCGGTCATCGGGTTTATCATGATGCCAATGCCCTTTTGTTCGCTCTCGCGAACCGGCGGCATGGACGCCGCCAATTCCGCCAGTATGGCCGGATCCAGCACGAGCGATACCGCAACGTGGGGCTGTCCCCCTTCAGCATCAAGAATCTGTCCGATCAGAGGCAGATCCAGGGCGCTGATGAGATATTGTTCACTGTCGTAACTCAGAAGATTGTCGTTAATCGCAACGCGCTTCGAGCCTTGTAGGATGAAGCAGATCATCGAGCGATACAGGCACGGCGCCTTGTCTGTAGAGCCTTGTCCAACGCAGAGGTCTACACGCGGGATCCGTGTGGTAGTCAAACCCGGTGGCGCATGGCGCAGGGCTATATCAAGATGCGGTGCAAGATCGTTGTTCATGAGCCGATTATGCCTACACCCCGCCACCACGCAATGTGATTGATACAATCAGGCAATAAATTGAGCTTATTGGGCGTGGGTTACAAACCAGTCATTGCCTATCTTGAGCAGGTCAAGAAAGCGCCGAAAGGCGCGCCTAACCTAGCAGAGACAGCCCATGACCAACCAGATCGCACTCATTACTGGCGCCAGCCGTGGCCTTGGCCGCAACATGGCGCTTCACCTCGCCAAGCGCGGTGTCCACATCATCGGCACTTATCGCAGCGGCGCTGCAGAAGCCGAGACGCTGAAGCAGGAGATCGAGGCGCAGGGTGGCAAGGCCGCGATGTTGCCGCTCGACATCACCGACACTACTAGCTATCAGGCTTTTTCAAGCGCACTGACTGATACGCTGAAGACCGAGTTCGGCCGCGAGCGCTTCGACTTCCTCGTCAACAATGCCGGCAATGGCCTCTTCGCTAACTTTATTGACGCGACCGAAGACCAGTTTGCCTTGCTGGTCGCCACGCACCTTCGCGGGCCGATTTTCCTGACTCAGAAGCTGTTACCGCTCGTGGAAGACGGCGGTCGCATCCTGAACGTTTCCTCCGGCTTCGTACGCTTTACTTTGCCGGGGTATAGCGTTTATGCAGCGGTGAAGGCCGCAGTTGAAGTGCTCACCCGTTACATGGCCGTGGAACTGGGGTCGCGCCAAATTCGCGTGAATGCGATTGCCCCAGGTGCCATCGCAACCGATTTTGGCGGTGGTGCAGTGCGCGACAACAAGGATGTGAACGCCTACGTAGCGCAGGGCATCGCGCTGGGCCGTGTCGGTCTACCGGACGATATAGGCGGTGCGGTTGCCGCGATCCTGTCCGATGACATGGCCTGGGCTAACGGGACGACTTTTGACATCTCGGGCGGGCAGTTGCTGTAGCCAAAGCCGCATTTATTCCATCCCGTCACAGCCCTATCGAGAGACCATCATGCCGCACGCTCAACTTACGCTCATCAGCCATCCGTTGTGCCCGTTCGTTCAGCGAGCGGCCATCGTGCTGCTGGAAAAGAATGTGCCCTTTGAGAGGGTCGACGTCGACCTCGCCGCCAAGCCAGATTGGTTTCTGGCGCTTTCGCCGATGGGAAAGGTGCCGTTACTTAAGGGTGGAGCTGCCGGATAGAGCGGACACGATACTGCTCGAGAGCATGGCCATTTGCGAATATTTTAACGAAACGCAGGGTGGACGATTACGCCGAGCGACTCCAGCAGCACCTTGTTAAGCAGCAGGCAATACTCTCAGACTCGATGTGTTAAAACCGACCGGCCGGATTGTACAGACAGGCTCTAAATAACCATGCCCGGAAAGTTGAGTTCACCGGCTCCTGACCTTGGCTTTGCGGGGCTGAGCGCAGCCTTGAACTCGATGACTACCCGGGATTGAGGTTGTCACCAACAGCATCGAATGAAGGGCAACCTTCAACGCCTGCCATTTGATGTTCAATACTCACGAATCGAATTGAGCATTGACGCTGAATCAGCAAGCCTCGTCATATCCGACCGCCCATTTGACCATCACCAAGTCGTGAGCCGGGCCTTGCTCGAAGGATCGACCTGTCCTATTAGCGATTAGAGGCCTGATTACCCTGTTTGAGTTAGGGGCGCGATAACCTACACCGAGATTGAATGAGCACACCCTTCCCTCACGTCTGAGATGATTAAGGACAACTACGGCGCATGAAGTCGCAAACAATGGCGATGGTCGCGCAAGCGGCCCAAGACGCAGAGCGATCCGCTCAGACAGGCCACACGATGTTAGAACGCACGAACAAGGGGCTTGTAGATCTGACCGACTGCCTAACGTCATCGGTAAACGATGCCAGACAACTTACAGTCAGCAGCGAGCAGATCGGTGACGTACTGGATGTGATTCGTGGTATCGCGCAGCAAACCAATCTGCTCGCACTTAACGCAGCGATTGAGGCTGCACGCGCATGAGAACCCAGGACTCCGTGGAGCAGATCCGTGTAGTCATAGAGCAAGTGCAAGCTGGCGCAATGACGGTGACAACGGCAATTCAGGACAGCCAGCAAAAAGCTACAACCAGCTCGAAACAGATGGATGAGACCGTCGTTTCCTTAAATGACATCACGCAAGCTGTTTCAAAAATTCAGGACATGACTCACCAGATCGCTACGGCGGCTGAAGAGCAAAGTGCAGTAGCGGAAGACATCAATTGCAATATCAGCAATATCCGCCTAGTGACTCAAGAGCTCAATGAGAAGGCGAGCACCTCTGAGACGCTGAGCGAGCACTTGAATACCTTAGCGGACAAACAGCACGCACTAGCCGAGCAGTTTCACGTCTAACGCGGCGTTTATCGACCGGTATCGTGCGGCAATCCACCCGTACCCTCAGATCGGATGGCTCGGTGCTGGATCAAGACAACGAAGTAGCAAAGCGTAATCCGGGAATACGTCATGCGACCCAATCCCTTTGCTTCTCACTTTGGCCCCGTGTGACAACTCGACTGAGAGATAAGGTCTGTACCCCATGCCAACTATAAAAAGGGCCCTCACAGGGCCCTTTTGTACTCAAACCGAACTCACTTGGTCAGCCAAGACTCGACTTTGTCCGAGCCGTATTTCGCTTTCCACTCCTTCAGCGTCCGATGGTTGCCGCCTTTGGTTTCCACGACTTCACCAGTGTTTGGATTTTTGTAAATCTTCACCTGGCGTGGCTTACGGCTGCCAGATTTCGACTCGGCAGCAGGAGCACGGCGACCGGCTTGTGGGTCGAGCAAATTGATGATGTCTTTCAAGCTGTAGCCGTACTTAGCCAGCAAGGCACGGAGCTTTGTTTCAAACTCGATCTCCTGCTTCAGGCCAGCATCGCCTTTGAGGGTTTCGAGCGCTTGGAGCTGCTCGGCTAGGTGTTTTTCGAGCTGGCGGAATTCAGCAAGTTTAGACATTTTGAGTCTCTTCGTAGTTAGTCGTCTAACGATACACCAAAACCTTCAATTGGATTAATGGTCAGCGATTCCAACGAAATGGAACGTCGCTGCAGTTCACTCTTTAAAAGCATGCGAGCCTAGGTTCGCCGCTTAATTCATTCGTCTTCCGCCGAGAGCGGCGAATTGAGGTCAACATCCACATGACCGACTAACGAAGTGATGCGATCGAACAGATGCGTATCCACAGGCAGCATGCGCTCCGGATACGCATTCATGTCGGCAGCCAATAGTTCAAGAGTTCGGGATACGGAGTGATGAGCTTCCATCGGTTCAGCGGTATTGCTCTGAACGCGGTTATCAGCAGTGATGTTGGGGATGCGAGGATCATTCATGATCAAACCTTACCTGCTTTCGACGTCGCAGCACCAGCAGGAATCTCACCTATTTAGATGACGTCGTGTTGCTCCGATTACAGCGGCTTTTTGAAGCGAAAAATTATGGCTCAATAATAATTATGGCTGAGCCATAATTCGGAATAATCCAATTTTGCCATTTCCTCGCTGTTATTGATCCTCGAATCACCCGCAGCATACCGTCCAAAGCTGGTCGGCCTGCGTCGCGCGGCGCCTCTATGGTGACAAAACAAACAGAGAGCCCAAGGCCTTGAAAAGCTCTGCAAGCATTCGCGCATCTAGCAATGCATGGTGCGGCAGATCAGACAGCTCTACCTGATCAAGAGCGTCCCCACTCACCTGATTAAAGAGGCTTTTAAAGTTGGTAGGCTGACTCACAACCTGGACTGGCCAGGGTTGATGATCTGCAGAAACGAGATCACAGAAAAAAACCAATCCAAATGCGGCGCATCTGTACACACCTCAAGTTTTTCGTCGAAGGAGCCTAGAAAGCTTCGAAGCGAGGCCCGAGCTTCGACGAGCGACTGACCATATCGCAGAGGATCAAGCTGCGGTAAAACATTTTGGATAACGAAATCACTGCAGTCCTCGACCGGATAGGTATCCGTTAACTCAACGTAAAACTCTTCGCCTGACTCCGGCACCAGCGCTAGAGATATCAGCTTTGAGTGCAGAGTGAGATGAGTAAATTCGCAATCTAGGAATATCCTCAACGAGCTACTCCTCATTTGCTGCTAGCGTGCCCGTCATTGGGGCCGTGTTCGCCCCCTGTTTACAGTAGTACACCGTCTACAGCTGATCAACCAACGTCGTAAAGCTCTGGTTCCTCATCTCCCGGCGCATCTCCCTAACCCGAAGCGGGGGGGTATCAGTGGCTCGACCCGGCTCAACAGAGTGCATATATTAGCCGCTCAGGCCCCGTGACAATGGGCGCGACCGACATCACCCACCCCATCCATTCCCTTTGCTCAGCCGTTGCGTAGGTCACTCGCCCTACTCCGACCAACGCTTCATCGCACCCCTCTTCCGCCAAGCGATCTATACTGACTCAGCACAGCTAGGCAATCGATAAGTGATGTCTGGAACCCAGAATGATTTGAACAAAACCTCTCCTCTCACCGCTCGCGAGGTCTACCAGGTTCTGGACGCATTGACGTCGATGGATGGCTACTCACGCTTTTCAATGACTGCGACAGCCTCGATTACTGTGACGATTGCGTGGCTCCAGACGGGAGAGTTGGCACCTTCGAAGACTGGCAGCGTCATGGCACCGACCCAGTTAGCCTCCTGAGTAGCTGGGAGCATGAGCAGCTTGAACGCCTGCTGAGCTCGCTCTGACCAGCTCACCAATAACGCCAAATAAAAGCGCAGCCCCTCGATTGCCTTCGGGTCAGGTCAAGGGTAATGTCCAGCTATGAATGACCATCATCTCACCTCATCCAGTTCCACCTTCCGTCCAGACGGCGATGTTGAGCCGGCATGCACAGAAGCACCGGATAATGACCCGGAGCTACCGCTTTTTCTGGATTTCTTGGAACGTGATATCGCAGCCAACCCAGAGCGTTTGCGAGCAGTGGTGTGAGGCTTGTAGGGCGCGTCAACTCGCTGGCCGGTGGGATTGAAATTGACATCAATGCACCGCTATCAGCCTATGAAGAATAAGACGCCCCTAGCTTTCCGATTGCGATGACTTCAGCAGAACTAACAGAATCAGCCGATTTATGTCCGGCATCATGCGCGGTTGGCTAGGGCACTCCACAGTCAGTGCTTCACCGCGTGACCGTCGTCCATAGCTGGGCCGTCCGCAGGTTTCTTCTCGGGAACCTCGAAATTCATTGTCGTACTGGTGAGGATTTTGTGAGTCGGATCGGCTACTTCAAGCAGAATCTTATGCGTGCTGGGGGTCAGTCCGACCAGAATGATCGGATCTTCACTGCTGTGCGCCCACGTACTTTTCCAGTCATCGACGGTTACTTGCAGGTGGCCAAGACGTGGTGATACGTCACCAGCAGTTTTTCCAAAAACAGGCATGATCCTGACGTGCTCTGTCCGGTATTGGATGATGACCACTCCACGCGCAAGCGGTTCGGCCAGCGGTGGATAGGCGATGAGTTTTGGCAGCGTCTCAGATTCCAACGGGAGTATGGCTGGGGGGCGACTGATGTCGGTTTCCCCTTGGGAGAATACCTCTGGCTTGAACTCATTGATTGAGCACATGTTGGGCTTGCCGGCAGGCAACGCTGGAACCTCAACACGGTTGCCGTAACCCGACGTGGTAGTCCCTCACAACTTTTTCACAACTCACAGCTTACTGTTCAACCCAGCTCCTATTAATCTCTTTAGCCCGCGCCCCCAAGCGGGCTTTTCTTTGCCCGCAAACAACTGCTGCTCCTACGTCTCCCCTTCCAGCCCTTCTCATGCTCGACCTAACACTCCTCCCGCATCTCGGATCAGTTGTCGCCATTCGACTTCAGTAATGATCCCGTCAAGCTCCATGGCATCGGCCATCCACAATAAGTTGTCATAGTGCTACTCGGCCGTCATACGGATTGGCGGATGAGCCATGAATTCTCTCCACTCAGAAAGCGCTTCACGTTTGAGTTGATCGAACATGCCTTGCCCCTTCCGTTATTTGTAGGTAGAGGCAATGAGATGTCGTGGTGTTCAACGCTGACGACCAATGGGGATTCGTTTATTCGAGATGGCTCCGCAGACCTTGCATGCGGCTGACGAAAGACTGAGGGGGGATCGACGGCGGCACTGCCGGAATTACGCCGCTGCCGGGTGCTGCACGTACGGTAAACCCAGGCAATATCCGATTGCCGGTGACCAAGAAGCCAAAAATAATCTGCTGTACTCACAGATACCGGCAGCAGGACAAATCAAGAACGGAGTCAACAGGACTCGACGGCTCGCTGCTTTTGGTGCGGAGTCGTTCCATTGGCAGCGTCACATAAGAGAGATAACCATGAAACATGAACTTTGGCTGGAGCCGGACGGGCGTCGAATGTTCTGTGTTGCGGGCATTCATGGAGAGGAGGCGCGATCTCTGCTTCATGCAGACGCCCAGCTTATCTGGCAGGTCGAAGCTGATAGTTATTTCGAAGCGATGACTCAATATTATTCGTACATGGCTTGGGGGAAATACCAGTCGGACTTTCCCGAGCAAGACAAAGCCACCTACCGCGAACTTGGCTGGGAAAGCGCCCCGCAAGCGGACGGTCAGCCTCGGCCACCAAGTTGATTATCTACTTCCATCAATCAAGAGCAGCGCAACGCTTTGAATCGTGTCGACCAAGATATCTTGATCCACAACCTTACCAAAATGTTGGTCACATTTTCGCCAACGGCAGCTGACGTAGCGCACCTCATCAACCTCATGGTCGTTCCTGTCCGGCATGCCAGGTCGCCGGCTCTACCCTCTCTGGCCGTATAGCCTGTAGGTACTAACGATATCAACTGCAGGTATCTGCGCATCATCTACTATTACCCCGCGATATTCGGCAGATGTGCGGTCGCCGCTTATAAAGTATTGGTGTTTTTCTCAAGGAGATATTCAGCATGAAACTAAGCTACGCCGCCATGACCGCAGCCCTCGGCTTAGGCTTGGCCAATGTGTCGACCGCCAGCACCACGGCAGAAAATCTGCAAATTGCCAAAGACGCCTACATCTACGGCTACTCGCTCCTGACGACTGAAGTCACCCGAGTGCAGATGACCAATGTCGACAAGATCGAAGGTTTGCATGCACCGATGGGGCAGTTTCTCAACGTCAAGCGCTACCCGCCGGGCGATTATCGTGGTGTCTCGGCCCCCAACGCCGACACGCTGTACTCCATTGCGTGGATTGATCTAAGCAAGGAGCCGCAGGTTTTCAGCCATCCTGATATGGGCAAGCGCTATTACCTCATGCCGATGTACAACCTATGGATGACCGACTTCCATTCGCCAGGTGCGCGCACCACGGGCGACCAAGCGGCCAACTATCTGCTGACGGGCCCAGGTTGGAAGGGTACGGTGCCCGAGGGCCTGACCCAGGTCAAAGCCGCCACCAACAAAATGCTGATCCTTGGCCGCACCTATGCCGACGGCACCGAGCAGGACTACAAAGCCGTTAACGCTCTGCAAGACCAACTGAAGGTCACGCCACTATCGGCGTGGGGCAAACCTTACACACCGAAGGCTCCTGCAGTAGATGCAGATCCGGGCTTCAGCATGACCGCCAAGCCGCAGGATGTGATTCTCGGCATGGACACCTCGACGTACTTCAACAAGCTCGCCAGTCTGATGTGTGAGGACGCGCCACCTGCGGCCGAAGATGCGCCGATATTAGCGCGCATGGCTAGCATCGGCATTGTGCCTTGCAAGCCGTTTGAGCTGAGCAAACTGGAACCTGCATTGCAATCGCAGCTTAAAGATTTGCCGCAATCGGTGCTGACTGAAATAGGTGCGAGCAAGGCGTCACTGGGCAAGGAAGTAAACGGCTGGAACTTTACTACCGGCCTTGGTCAATACGGTACCCACTACCTGAAGCGTGCAATGGTCGCGGGCTTTGGCTGGCCGGCTAACCAGGAAAAGGATGCGGTGTATCCCTACACCGAAGTCGACAGCCAAGGTCAAACACTTAACGGTGCCAACAACTACACCCTGACCTTTGCCAAAGGGCAAACTCCGCCGGTGAATGGCTTCTGGTCAATCACCATGTACATGATCGATCAAGGCTGGTGGTTCGTACCGAATGCATTGAACAAGTTTACCGTCAGCCCTCGGGACAACCTGAAGTACAACGACGACGGCTCCGTGACCCTGTATTTCCAGCACGACTCCCCAGGCAAGGACAAGGAAGCCAACTGGCTGCCGACCCCTAAAGGTGATTTCCTGCCGATGCTGCGCATGTACTGGCCACAGGAAAAGACCCCATCCATTCTTGATGGCAGCTGGACTCCACCGCAAATTGTCAAAACCACCTGATGCTATTAGCGATAACGAGCCCTCAGTACTCAAACACCGAGGGCTCTTGTTTTAAGATGGTGCAATGATGCTCTTCCGTCTGATTGCACCAATGCGAACCTTGTTTGGACGCAATGCCGGTGAGTGGTTCGAAAGGAGATTACCCCTATGCCATGTTCTGGCGACCCGCTTGAACGAATTCATCCGCCGCCTGTGCAGTTGGCCACCCTTCCCCTGCAATGTGCGTGGCAAGAAGCATTGTCAGGCATAGGTCGGGCTACGAATACGCTGCTGATCCTGCACCATGTATCGACCGCTCAAGGCTTCGTATGGGCGTTGCAGGTTGGTAATACGGTGACAGATGACGAGGCCCAGCAGATGAACGCGATCATCAGTTATGCCGAGCGTGCCGCCTTCCGGCGCCTTGCTGGAGGTAAACGATAAGCCAGTCGAGGTGGTGTGTTTAGCCCCAATGGGCCACGCGCCTCCCGTCGTCCGCGAGGGCCTGCACGTAACCATCTGATAATTGTCGTCAGACCCATTGAGGAAATGCGGGCTGATAACTCAGCCCAAAGCATGAGAAATTCGAGTTCAAGCCGGGCTAAAGCCCGAAGGAGCGATAGGCCATGTTGCCTCCTGCGCAGTGCGAGAAGTCGCCTGCCGAATCTCACACCTGTGGCGCCCGACACTATTACGTGGCGACGACTTCCCCGGCTGGTCTATGCCGCATGCCTTACAGCAGGTTGAAGATCGATCGCAAGCCGCCTTGCGCACCCTACTCCCCACGCCAAAGCACGAGTCATGGATTCACCTGGTCTAGAATCAGGCACTTCCTCATGTATAGCCATGCCGCTCGCTGCGTACACTCCGATGAACATCTGCGTGATGCCTGTGGACGACAGCCTTACTTGGACATCGATAAACGTGCCGTCGTCCAACGTTTCGTCATGAGTGCGATGGTGAAGCGACGGATCAGCCCATTGCCAGAACACATCACCGCGAATTCTCATGCCTCGTCCTCCTACGACTTTAGTCCTATATGTTCGAACCTCACCATAGCGCACAGGCGGAGTGACGCAACGGGTTGCTCAATCAGCGGCCCCTAAATCGGATAACCGGCCTGAATTGCTGTACGCGGATCGATATTTTGTAGAGGTTCACGAGGTGGGCGAAACCTTCTTGCTGACATAGCGCTCGCGAGCGCCCAAGTGGAAGAAGAGTATGCTGTGCTTAATCATCCCAGTACCTGGGCAAAGGAGATCAGTCATGCCAATTCTTCGGCGTTCAGCATTGATAGCAATGATGTGCCTGATGGCCTCGGCTGGAACAGCCTGGGCTACTGAACAAGGTCAGCAGCGTCGTGTGGCACGGGATGTTCGACAGGAAACGCGCCAGGATGCGCGCCAGACCAAGCAAGATTGTCGTGCAGCCGATCAGAAGAAAAATCCCAATGCCGGCAGGATAAGCGGCAGACAAAGCAACAAGGTCGAGAGCGAGCTCGGGATATCAAATACTGAATTTCAATCTGTGTCAGCGGCATTCGAATGTGATTCTATTCAACGCAGCCATCGGGCTGGCTAGGATTCTCTCGCCATTAGAACCTCTTGAAGCAGTTCAAGGTTAAGCCGCCGGCACTCATCGCCGGCTTCTACTCTGACTTGGTAATTCTTCCTCAGCCGGAGCTTCCCCTCATTGTCATAAATATCGAAACCAATCGACGCGGTCTCGCAATAAAAGCGTGCGCCGCTAGGGATGGAACCAGTTTCTGTTGGAATTGCAGGCACAACCACGAATCTCGAAATCATTTCTATGCCCTCTCCAGTCCACGACATCTTTAGCGGCTAAAGGCCACCTTCGCAAGCCATCGCGAGCATTTCCGATGAACTACAGCCGTCATTGGAATTCAGACCTTGACCCTGTTCAACCACTGATTCTCACGCTCGCAATTAAATGCTGCCGGCTCAAATATCTCGCCGTACCAGCCCACCATGTCGTCGTGTCTGGATGCTTGGGGTCTGCCAGGGCCTCTAGAAAATCCTCATAGCCCGGGGCCCCACCAATGTCTTCCGGTGGGCAAGCATTGGCGCCTTCAATGCAATACGGCAGTTGAGGGGCTGTGATCGCGGGTAGCCTTTTCTCGACTTTGATTCGGTGATCCCAGCTGTCACCAAAGTCGTAGAGGTAGTCGAACGTCTTTTTACCGAACAGCGCTTTTACCAATGTCTTGCGAGCTTCGGGATTCACTGGCGGCCGCCAGCCATCAGGATCGGGATTCCGTATTTCTCACCTGCTGGACGTCGCCGGTAATGTTCGCGGTGCTTTGGATGCGATCAGTAAAAATGAGGAATTATCAACATGCCGCTTGGTACTCATGACACCGGAGCTATCCTGATTGGTCAACAGCTATTCCTACTGTCTCGGAGTTCATACTCGTTGAGCTCAACAGAGCAATCAGGAAGGCATGCATTTTTTTGCAGGTACACTCGAGACAGCGATGGCTAGCCAAGCGTAACCGATCCGCCTGCTCGTCATCCGAGAAGATCAGCTGATATTCGAAGGGATGCGCACGGTGAACGTGGTACCGCGCTCAGCATTGGAGTCGACATCAATATCTCCGTGGTGGGCGCTGACAATTGCTGAAGCGATGTAAAGACCCAAGCCAAGACCCGCCCCGGCGCCGTACTCTGAAATTCCGTTTTGCAGATGTCGAACCATCGGGTTAAATAGGCTGGCTTTGGCACCATCTTCGATTGGGTTACCAACGTTATGGACAGACAGCAATGCATGTCCTTGGACGACCTTCAGAGCAACGGTGACCGGAGTGCCAAGTTGTCCATGCTCAATCGCATTCCCTATCAAATTTCCGATCACCTGCTCCATTCTCGATTTATCGAATCGCCAGGCAAGGCTCGCTGGAGATTTAAAATCGATCTGTCGATCCGGATGATAGGCCCGAGCCTCTTCGACCATTCCTTCACACGCTAAGGCTAAATCTTCTAGATCAACTCTTACTGGAATACCCGAACCCAGTTGAGAGCGTGTGAAATCTAGAAGGTCGCCCACAATCTTGATGGCGCGTTTCACACTTGTGTAAATACGCGAGACGTTCTTGGTGGGCTTGGGCGGAAGATCCCCAGAACGCAATAAAACTTCAGCACTTAACGAAATTGCACCGAGAGGGCTCCTCAAATCATGACCGAGCACACCTAGAAACACGTTGCGTGAAGCATCCACCGCATTGGTATAAGTCACTACAGACTCAGCGAGCGCTTGATCGATAGCTTCATTGAATCGGACAACGTCTGCAATCTCGTCGGTCTTAGACACGTGCTCAGGTGGCATCCAGAGCATCAACACGCTGGTACGTAAGGCTCTGTACTCCGCAATCATTTGTCCAATCGTGAATCCAGATGATTGTCGAAGGTCGGCGTGCGTTTCCGCAGAAGTAACGTCGTCTGATGCTGGGGCAGCTCCATGGGATTTAAGGATCCGCGCTTCATGACTCTGTTTCGTTCGAAGGTCGGCAGCAATGGTGCGAAGCATTTGCTCTGCATGGTCTCGCAATGCAACGGAATCCATTCCATCAGCAGCAGGAGTTAGTGTCTTGGCAAAGTCTTCCCATTGCTGAAGGATAGGCTCGATATTTTGAAGGATAAAATCAGCTAGGCGCATGGTTAGCTCCCCGTTAAGTAAGTGGAAGGATCTCAACGAGGAAATGCTGCGTTGGACGCGACGAAGTGCTGGAGAGACTACACGACCGGTAGAACGGTAGCGATTTAAAACGGTCAGCATACCCAGTGCATTCAGCGGAGTCGTTCTCTGGCTCGACAAATGACAGCCTACGGCGCCCTCTGGCGCGTGCCTGTATCCAAATTATGACGGACAGTTGCGACGATCGTTGATCACGTTTTATCGGGCCGATGGTTGGCGCTGATGCCTAACGCGTCGCAGCGTTTCAAAAATTGGATGTGCATTTTAGCGGGACATCACAAAGTAACGTGTGCCAACGTCAATAGTCATTCTGTATCTCCCGAAGCGGAGCCCGGCGAACGTCAAATTTATCCCGTTCAGCTGCCTGACGGTGCTCCCGCGCGTGACTCAGACAAACACGTCCGCTGCCAAGCCCGCGTCACACCATTTGGTACTTCTGGCTCGTGGGCGGCGCGGATAAGGTAGTCAGGGGTATTTCAGCACACCTGCGGACTTGTTCCGAGAATCCTTAGACCGTTTTATCGCAGGTAAGCGATAGTGAGGTATGCAATGAACCTGAGAATTTACCCATCGAGGTCTTAGATCGTTGGCATGGTGCGGACGGCTTCATTCCAAAATTTGCATACCCTTATTCGACTCAACCAAACGGGTAGTTGCCCGCCATTCCAAGCGTTCACTTGTGCAAAAATCTACAGGTAGCAGTTGCGTAAAATGCTTTGATTTTTTTTCTGAATAAGCCACTCCTTTGTCTATGAGAAAAAAGGAGGAAGCCTTATGAATACCGGACTTTACATTATTGAGTACAAGCTCCATGGAGAGCCAAAGTCTTTCATCATCCGCGCAAAGACCATGCGCAGTGTGGATGCTTGGCACTGGGCGAGCTGTGACGCCGGCGTGGCACCCATCCCCAAACCTGGAAGACCGCCATTGAAGGTAGTATCCAAACCTCAAGCCGAAAAGTACGGACTGAGCGATGTCACCTGGCGAGAGTCGGCGACGTTGAAATGGACTGAAGTAGCAACGTCATGAGCGCTCAGATTTTCGGGGTCGTCACGCCCGCGTCACAAGGAGCGGGCCAAATCAGCGGCAAGGCCGTCTATGTGGGCGCGTGCAGAGTATGCGATCAACAGCGATGGTTAAACTTGTTATGACGACTACAATTAATGCTGATAGTCAAAGCGGGGGCCGACGCTGGTTCTCTCGTCTCGCCCCGAAATTACTCAGTGAAAAATGGGCCGAATTCGACGATGGATGAACAAAAAATCTGAGCAGCTGCGCATCGGCTTTGGGAAAAAGAACGGAACCTGAAGGACTAGACCGAAAGCACTGGTTCAATGAAGAAAAATTAGCCCGCGAACAGGATGTTGATAGTTCCACCGCTGATTCAACGCTAGGCAGCGAAAATGCGCCGTCGCGAGCTGACTCTACTGCCGCGACTGAAAAAATAAATCGATGGTAGTCAAAGCTCGAGCTGAAGATGAAGATGAAGATGAAGAGTTACGGCTGGCAGACCTGCGATAGCGCGCATTGTCGAATGTGCGCTTTCGACTTTGGGAAGCTATTGATTTTTCTGTAGCGACCCGCCGTTCCAATCTTAGGGTGCCGACCCAGGAAACCGTGCTTGATCCTCTCGCCTGCTGGCGGCATACGAGGCCTTGAGCAATGATTACCAGAAGTATTGAATGTATGGAGTATTCGATTTGAAGCGCACTGAATTTTTACAGGTTCTTCCGCGAGATACCTGAAGCTAGCGCCAGTAATACAACGAACAATCGCGATTCAATTCGACCGACGGTCGCCTAGGAGAAGCGAGCCGCTTGTGATGCAGCGTTTCTGAAGCGCTAACAGACGAAATATTTTTTCATGGAGTTAGAAAATTTTTTGGAAACCCCTGTGAGCGCGAGCCAGTTGGGAAGAATGCCCATGGACGCAAAGGTAAGGCAAGCAGCGACCCAACGCGAATAACACCTCTGCCCGGCTGGAGGAAAGGGAAGATAACCTTCCAATTTTCCATCATCAAACGCTGTTCATGCATTTCGAATGAGGGATTTCATGCCTTGCAAAGGAACGAAGACGGTGGCCATCAATCTCATGTCCTCGTACTACGGCCTAATACCTAAGCGACGCTAGGACGCTGGCTGTGTGTAATGGATTTCTTGCTAAATCTCGCCATTTGTAAGATTTGGCATTTGTCACCGTCGGTCTACGTGAATCTCGGCGTGCCGATAACAGCGGAGTTTCATATGAGCATCAGATCTGGCCAGGAAGATGACTCTGCCATCAGTAAGGTCGATATCCCTTCCCAAGAGCGACATCAGTCCTCGCCGTCCCCCCTCGACCTGGGGCTGCGTAACGTTCTTGAGGCGCTACCCGAGGCCATATATATGACTGATGCCAATGGATTGATAACTTTTTACAACGAAGCGGCCGTGTTGCTTTGGGGTGTGCATCCGACGCTTGGTAAAAGTCAATTTTGCGGGTCTTGGAAGCTTTACTGGCCCGACGGAACCCATCTGCCCCACGATGAATGTCCTATGTCCATGGCGTTAGCGCAAAAGCGACCGGTCAGAGGATTGGAGGCCATCGCGGAGCGTCCAGATGGATCGCGTGTTCGGTTCCTAGCGTGCCCCTCACCGATCTTTGATGCGACCGGAGCTCTTTGTGGCGCGGTCAATATGCTGATCGATCTAACCGACCGGACACTCGCAGACGAAGCCGCGCGGAGACACGATGCTATTGTCGAGTCATCTGATGATGCAATCGTCGCCAAAGATCTAAACGGAATTATTACCAACTGGAATAGCGGAGCACAACGGCTCTTCGGCTATACCCGAGAGGAAGCCATCGGCAAACCCATCGAGATGCTTATCCCCTTGGATAGAAAAGATGAAGAGCCCGGAATTTTAAAGCGCATTCGTTTAGGTGAGCGCATCGAGCATTATGAAACTATCCGGCGGCGCAAAGACGGCAGCCTGGTTGAGATATCTCTATCTGTCTCGCCTGTCAGAAATCGGGAAGGAAGGATTATCGGAGCAGCTAAAATTGCTCGAGATATTACCGACCGTCGACAGGCTGAGGCACAGAAAAGTTTGCTGATCAAAGAACTGGATCACAGGGTGAAAAATCTGTTCACGCTTGCTAACAGCGTTATCGCATTGAGTGCCCGTTCGGTCAAAACATCTGGTGAACTCGCAATCGCCGTTACTGACAGGCTTACCGCGTTAGCACAAGCCCACTCACTCACTATTCCGAATGGTTTCAGTAGCGAGCAGGCTACGACCTTGCATACACTTATCCAGACCATCTTCGCGCCTTATTCCACCGCCGGCTACAACAGCCAGTCTCGCGCGCTCGTAACAGGTTCTGACTTAACGATTACTGGTAGTACAGTGACGAGCTTCGCTCTTCTCCTGCATGAGTTAGCAACCAACGCAGCGAAATATGGAGCCCTCTCCTTACCTGAGGGGTTTGTAGATATTTCCTGCAGCGAGGATGCGGGGGTGTTCACCCTCGTTTGGTGCGAGAGAAACGGCCCAAAAATTGAGCGCGAACCTGACAGTGCTGGCTTCGGTACTTTTCTTACTAAATCGACAGTACGCGGGCAGCTTCACGGCGAACTTACTCGTGAATGGAATTCGGAAGGGCTAATAATCCGCCTAGCGTTCGTAGCGTCACTTTGTAAGTAAGCAATTTTAATCGCTCAACCGGATTCCGTCCGAGCGCCTGCCTGAAGATCAGCTCTTTAGCGTCAGCTCAACGCAAAAAACCCTAAGAACTCTCGCGCGCTGAACTATGGCGCAAATATTGCTAAAACTCTGCGTTACCCGCGCGATAGTGATCACAATCCTTGCAATCAGCTGACGCAGCAACCCCGTCGATGGTGGCCAAGCATCCACAAATGCTGAAGCAGTTGATCGGTGTCGCTTCACCGCTCTGTGGCCAGAAGCGTCATGATCTTTGAGATAAGCATACGGATCATGAGCGCTATATCGTTACTACCTGACCGCCCATCGGACTTTAAATTCACTACCTCTAGTTAGTAGCGACTGGCTTCGCCCTTGGCTGGCCATTCACTATCATCTGATCGTGCTTTATTTTCAGCTTCCTTCTTCGCGAGAGGTGATTGACTTGAGCTGCTTTCCCATTCGTTAGGTTCTGGCTCAGCGGTGTCGATCTCCGGTTGCTTAACCTTGAGCTGATCTTGAGCGAGACGCCAATAAAACTCGTCAGCGCATTGCGGGCGACCGTCTTTTTCCCACAATTCGTAAGCTTTTTCCCGGACTTTCCAATCTTCGATCATGATGTCATTCCTCTTGGATGGAGTCGCTGTAGATTTTCGGGCGAGTCAAAAGACCCAGTGGGCACGCTTCGTCGCCGTCCAATCTCAAAGCCCGCGTCCGCTCCGGGCCACGCGTCTGGAGGAAAGCAACTCAGAAAGCCTATGCTTCGCGCATCCACTTTATTGGAATTAGATCGTGCGACTATGGTTCAAAGTTTTTAATCGATGGTTAGCGTAAATCTTCATGGCAGGCCGAACGGCCCCACATGCCCGGCGCCATTGTGGTCGCCTCATCTGGCCTCAGCTTGGTTGGTCGACGACGGTTATGTGTGTCAGCCTTACCAGCTCAGTCTGCTTTAAAATCTCCCTCGGCGTCGCGTCAGCAGTGGGCATGATTAAGCTACTCTCACCGTCCCCGAAATGCAGCTGTAACAGGTGCATCGCGGACTCATGAGCGGGCAACTGAACCTGCTTGAGTTCAAATTGATGAGGGCGGGGCTCGCCGTCGCACAGATATTCAATCTTGAAGATGCGCATGGTTTGTTTCTCCTATTGGGTGCCATCAAAAAACCTGACCAGAAGGTCAGTTTTAGCTCGACTGCAGATCCAAAGTTGATTATTGAGGGGGCTTTATGTTCCTTGAGACACGGCCTGCGCTCGCCAGGTGCCGTCAGCCTTTGACGTTGAACTCTTCTGTTATGGCTACCGTCTAGCACATAGATGTGGATAGAAAATTGAGGCTTAAATCCCTGGCGTTAAAGGACATACCCATGACCGACCGCGCACGTTTGAATTACTTAAACGACACCCTTTTCGGCCCAATCGCTAAAACTATTGATTGCGACGTACTCATCACGTCCATCACGCCGGATGCCTTTCAGGTGCAGGTACTATCGCCAGTACCTGATGATCTACACAAGGCTCACTCCCTGACCATAATTCTTTCTTCAGGAGAACGCTTGAACGGCACGGTGGCCCACGTCCGTAGACTGGAAAATGCTGATTTGGAGTTTCAGATCGATATATGAAATTCCACCGCCACATCAGGGTTCGGAGATCCTAGAATGAACAAACCGCGAGCTGAGACAGTTACTGTCCAAACCCTGAGGTTTGAACGCAACCAGTGGGTTCCCAATAACCCGCACCTGCCGGTACTCATTTACCCCACCGCGATTGCAGTTCAGGGCGATGACCCGGCTGCGCTGTTCGAGCAGACCTTCATCGCCAATGGCTGGCCACCACAATGGCGATACGGAGTTTATAACTACCACCACTACCATACCGAAGGTCATGAAGTGCTTGGCATCGCCAGCGGTCGGGCTCAGCTGGTGCTGGGCGGCCCGGATGGTCACGTACTTGAGGTCACAGCAGGCGATGTGTTGCTACTGCCTGCAGGCACCGGCCATTGCAATTTGGATTCAAGTGAAGATTTTCTGGTCGTCGGTGCTTATCCGCCGGGGCAGCGTGCAGATATCTGCCGCGAGGCCCCCACCAAGGCTCAACTGGCTAGCATCGACACACTGTCGTTTCCCGACCAGGATCCGGTGCAAGGCGCCGTACATCGGTATTGGACTGGACAGGATTAAGATACTGCAGTCAATCACGGATGGCGCGAACCTTTCCGCTGAACACTTTGAAGCCGTAGGTGTTGTAGAGGAGCGTCACTGGGATCAGCACGGCAAACCCAACCAGCATGAATATCTGACTGGTGGGACTTGAAGCAGCCTTTTGCAGGGTTAGGTTAGGCGGGACAATCAATGGAAAGAGCACTGCGACCATCAAGGCGAACGCCAAGATGAAAATCCCCAGCGCGGCAAATAGCGGCAGATAGTGCCGGCGGCTTCGAAAGCCCAAGGCGAAACTGATTAGCAATGCAGTGAGCAGTATTGCCGCCGGCAACCAGATAAGTCGATTGGAAAGCCGTTGCGCATATCGAGCATCCAGCGTCGCTGTCCAGATCACCAAAACGGCCAACAACATCATGGTCACGATGGCCAACGCCCGTGCCTGTCGACCTGACCGACGGTGTAGATCGTCTTCAGCGCGCCAATACAGCCAGCACGCGCCCAACCACGTGTAACCCACTACGAGCACCGCGCCACAATACAGTGGAAACAAGTCCGACCACTCCCAGCCGTCCCCGCTGTACTGCCCGTCTTGATTCGGCACGCCTTGTATAAGCGTTCCCAACACAATCCCCTGAGTTGCCCCGGCTAGCAGTGAACCGATCAACAGCAAGCCATCAACCATGCGCTTCATACGAGAGCTTTTCGAGTAGTCGCGAAACTCCAGTGCTACTGCGCGAAGAATCAATGCCAGGAACATCGCGATAAACGGCAAATAAAGCGCCGGCAGCAGGACGGCATAAGCCAGCGGAAACAACGCCAGCAGACCGCCGCCACCGAGCACGAGCCACGTTTCGTTAGCGTCCCAAATCGGAAGGATAGTCACAGCCATGGCACGTCGGTGCTGACTGCATCGAGTAAGACCAAGCAGCACCCCCACACCAAGATCAGTGCCGTCCAACAGCACGTAGCTCAAGACCGAAAACCCCAGTGCGGCTGCGGACAATAGCGTGACCCAGTCATAGTCCATCATGGATGTTTACCCTCGGGATTTACCCGTTTCATCAGCCAAAGTGGGTTGTGGCCCGGACTCATCTTCGTGAGGTGGCTCCCGCAAAAGTCGCAACAGCACCCAGAGACCCACGCCGAAGATCACCAGATAAAATGACAGGATTGTCCACGTTGCTCCTACGACCTGCTGACGAGACACCGAAGACAGGCTGTCAGCAGTGCGCATCAACCCATAAATAGTAAAGGGCTGACGGCCAACCTCTGTAACAACCCACCCACTCAGCATCGCCAGAAATCCAGCAGGCGCCATCAGCACACACCCTCGGAACATCCAGCGTGCCGAGTACAAGCGATGTCGCCAGCGTAATACCAGACTGATTAGCCCCTGCCCCAGCATCAACAGCCCCAATCCGACCATGACACGGAAAGCGAAGAACACGGGTGGCACAGGTGGTATGTCCCCAGGTGGGAATTCATCAAGCGCTGCAATAGTGCCGCTCAGGTCATGTCGCAGGTACAACGACGCGACTCGTGGAATCGCCACTTCCCAATGGTTGCGTCGCTCAGCCATATCTGGAATGGCGAATAAACGTAATGGCTCCCCCTCTCCTTTCGCCGGTCGTGTCCAGGAGCCTTCGATGGCGGCAACCTTTTGCGGCTGAACTTTAAGGCTGTGCTCACCATGCAGATCGCCCACCAGTAGTTGCACAGGCGTCAGCAACGCAACCACCCACAACGCAATGGAGTAGGCAAGCCGGGCTCGCGGGTTCTGTGGCACATGCAACAACTGCCAAGCGCTAATACCGGCCACCAGCGAGGCGCTGCCTATAATCGCGGCCAATGACATATGCACAAGCCGGTAAGGGAAAGAAGGATTGAAGATGATCGCCCACCAGTTTTCGGCAATAAAACGTCCACCGGCTCCAATTGAATAGCCGGCAGGTGTTTGCATCCAGGAATTGGCCGACAGGATCCAGAAGGCGCTGATTAACGATCCGAGGGCAACGGAGCAGGTGGCGAAAAAATGCAGCCTAGGGCCCACCTTCTTCAACCCGAACAACATAATGCCGAGGAAACCTGCTTCCAGGAAAAATGCCGCCAGTATCTCGTAGAACATCAACGGGCCGAGGATATCGCCTGCCTGAGTCGAGAGGCGTGACCAATTCAATCCGAATTGGTACTCCAAGATCAGGCCCGACGCTGTGCCTACCGCAACGTTGAGCGCAAACATTTTTAGCCAGTAAAGGTAAACATCCAGGTAGACCCTTTGCTTGCGCCACAGCCACAGTGCCTCCAGCGCCATGAGAAAATTCGCCAAGCCAATGGTGAAGGCCGCCAGTACGATATGAAAGCTTATGGCAATCGCGAACTGGGCACGCGCTGCTGCCAGAGCTGAGTCAATCGAGTCCATACCACTCACCCACCATTTGCAAAGACGTAAGCGAGTCGACCGCTTTTTCAGAAGAACAACGGCTGGATAGATAGCTAGACAGGTTCCCGTAGGTAAGCATCACAGACATCCAATGCAGTATTGGTCGGTTGACTCTCGCCATTCGCAATGATTCATAACGCCAAGAGAAAGCCAATGCCGCATATCGCGCAACAGCCTCGAGGGTTTCTAAGGAGGTTCTTTATCTTGAATCAGCTACAACGGCACATCCCGTAATCTGCAACCTGAAAAAATATCAACCATGCAAAATACCCGAGCAAAACAGGTCGTGAAATATCTCAACCCATTGAATTGGCTAAATTTTCGCAGGTGAGGGCTATTGGCACATCCTATGCAAATTCTTGGTTCCCGCGTAGCGTTGGCACATTGATCGACGCGCGTCTAACCGTGATTACTGAAGGAATCCGACATGAACGCCATTGACCTTTTGAAAGCAGACCATGAGCGTGTTAAGGCCATCCTCGGTCAGCTCAGCGAGTCAACGGAGCGCGGCATCAAGAAGCGCACCGAACTACTGGCCAAGCTGGAGATGGAGATCACCATTCATACCAAGTTGGAGGAAGAAATCCTCTACCCTGCGTTCAAAGAAGCCGGGGGTAAAGAACAAGAAGTGATGTACTTCGAAGCGAAGGAAGAACACCGAACAGTAGACTCACTGGTGCTCCCAGACTTGAAAGCGACCGATCCTGGCACTCCAGAATTTTCTGGCCGTGTGAAAGTGGTCAAGGAATTCTTGGAACATCACATCGAGGAAGAAGAAACAGAGATGTTTCCTCAAGCGAACAAACTCCTCGGTAAGGCTAAGCTGAATGAACTCGGGCAGCAGATGGAAGAAATGAAAGCGGCATACAAAAAATCGCTTTCGAGCTCAAGTCTGGCGGCATAATTGAATTGATCGAATCGGCCTGGCTTAACGCCGGGCCTTTTTGTGTCCAAAAAAAGCCCGCATTTTTCAGCGGGCTAATGAGGTCACTCACGCGAGCATCCTGCTCGTACATGTTTGAGATTTGTCCATGGCAAAACGTTTCATTGATGGGAGAGCAGTCAGACCAACGGGGCCTTAGGTAGGCACTCGTGCGGTCGGCGAGGATGGTGGTCTCGTATTGAATCTCTCGACGATAAAAGCCCAGACGCACCTTCGGCGATCCGAACATCTTGGCATTGTGCTCGTTGAGCTCGGGGTCATTAATACGCGAAGTTAGAATTCTAGGCGAAACTTGTAAATCCTTGGGAGATTATGACACCTATTAGGGAGGCATAGTCTTGAAAGGAGCTGATGCGAAGACATAGCTCGCATGAAGGTGTTCAACGTTTCTGTACTACGATCGACGAAAGGTTCGGCGCTGAAATAAGGGATTCCGAAATGTTTCGTCATTTTCCATCATGACGAGGGCCAAATGGGATAGGAGTGACGCGTTAGGGTGCATCAGTTCTCTCGCGCAATAATCGAGATCTTACCGTTACGCTCAATGATCGCGAATTTGATTTCTTCCAGTTTCTCGATGCCCTGACTAGAGCGCGCGGCCTCCATGACATCGGCCTCCACCAAGCGGGCAAGACGCAGCCGCCCATGCAAAAGTTTGCCGTTCTCCACGATAATCGTAGGCTCGCCGTCGATCAGCCGTGACAGCCATCCGGAACGCTGTTTGAGCAGGGAAAGCCCGACATCAATGGCGATCAGGGTCACGATGACCAGCATCGAATTAGTCAGCGAAAAATCGTCTCCCAGTAGCGCTTGCTGGGTAGCCTCGCCGATCATCAACAACAAGACGAAATCAAAGGTTGTCAGCTCGGCCAGTGATCTTCGTCCGGCGACCTTGAATAGCACCATGAGCGCCATGTACATCACCGCCGCACGCAATACGGAATCCATAGGTCACCTACGGGAAAATGAACTGATTAAGGGGCACATCACTTGTCCCCGGCAAAACGATGCGGCTGCGGAACCAACCAAGTCCATCGCCCCGCAGAGTAATGAAAAGATCGGCTTGACCTTGGGTGTCGGTCTGCACCCATAGTCGAATCCCTTCAGCAGAACTCCTTGCGCGCAGCGGTACAGGCTGTAGCGTCTCGATGCTGAAGCCCTCCAGCATCTCCCCAGCCAACTCCAACTCCACGGTGGACTCCGGAGCAGCACCCAGGCTGATTTTCATCGAGTTGGTCGAGCCGTTGCGGTGGAACATCTCGTATTCCACCCTGACCCTGCCATCCTCACTGCGGATGTCTCGGGAACTGAGTAATCCCCGAGAAAATAGGCCCGACAGCCCCAATACCATCAGTAAAACCAGCACGTACCATCCCCAGCGCTCAAAACGCCAGACCTTCATCTGATAGGCCATGTCCTCGCGTACAGGACATTTACGACTGCTCAAGTCTGGATGCTCGAGATCATCGTTCATCAGGTTTCACCTCTGCCCGCCACTAATGCGCGCCAATGAAAATGCGGTAACCATTGCATTGCGTATTCTGTAGCGGCTAGTTGCACCTGGCAGCGAGTGCCGACAAACCGATGCTCGCGACTGAAGACACATTGCTTACCCTTGGACTGAAAAGCCCACGCGAAGCAAATGGTGCCGGCGGGAATACCGTCGATATCCTCCGGCCCAAGGATACCAGTGGTGGCTACGGCGACGTTGGCGGTGCTGTCTCGCAGGGCGCCCATCGCCATCTCGCGTGCGACCTCCACACTTGTCAGGTTAAATGTTTCGATGGTGCGCGGACTGACATGTAAAAGGCGCTGTTTGGCCTGCGGCGAATACACCACGTAACCGCACTCGATGAACTCGCCGCTGCCTTCGACCTCCGACAATAGCGTGATGATTTTTCCGGCCGTGCACGATTCGGCCGTTGTCAGTACCAAAGAGTTATCGCGCAGGTATACGACAGTGTCGTCAGCGATAGGCATGAGCAGGAATCACGAAATTACAGCATGACAGGGTAAGAAAACGCCGACATAACGAAATCCCTCAGTGATAGTCCTCTCCGGCAACCGCACGTAGATACGCTTGGTCAGCCTCGATGCGTAAATCCCGCCATTCAATCCAGGTCACGATGTGAAGACGATCCATCTCATCGGTCTGACGAAGCAATTCGTCATGATAGGCATCAGGGCAATTCATGCGTAGGGGCCTGTCTTCCAGCGTTCGGTGCCACGCATCAAGTGCCCGAATCCTCAACGCCCAGGTCGGCGTAAGCAAATCTTTAAAGGCGTTCATCTCGAGCTCATCGGATGTTTCATGGTGGATCAGCGGATTCCCAAAATGGTTCACAACGACTGACGAGCAGTCAACGACACTCTCAACAAGGCTGACGACGGAGAGAGGAGTTCATTATCTGGCTCCCGACGCGCTTCGGCGCCTCAGGCCTTATTAGGTATGCGTCCGGGTAACACACCTTTCTGACTCCAACGTCTACTTGTTACGAACACGCCATCGCCACTGATCAACGCACGCGAGTGATCGGAATGTTACCGACGTATGGCTTGGTGAGGATCAAAAACTCAACGCCATGGGCTCTGGCTGGTGGCACTATGAAGGTTGACTTCGACGGTGAGTAACAGCGATGCAAACTCGGCGGCTGGACAACGAGCAGTTACGCGCGATGATAACGAGCCAGATAGACCTTCGCGATGCCCTTAGGATATTGGCAGCTCGGGCACCTGTGATGAATTCGCGTCGCTTAGAGTCTGCGTATTGGGGTTTGCTTTCACTGCTAATCCTCAGCGCAGATCTTTGGGCGTTGATGATTGGCGAAATGATCGTCAAGGAAATGAACTGCTTAGGCGATCAGCGTAATTGGCATTCAACGGAATGTTAAGCGCTTCAATTTATGGTGAGCGTCTACCCGACACTCTGCGTGATGGAACGGTCGCACCATCGGTGCGGGAGCAATTCGGTAATTTCACTCGCTCGCTGCGTTACCAGCCGCGTCAGCACATCTTTGAGATAGGCATACGGATCATGACCATTCATGCGCGCCGACTGGATCAAACTCATGATTGCCGCTGCTTGTTTGCCGCTGCGTAGAGACCCAGCAAACAACCAGTTGGAGCGGCCGAGCGCCCACGGCCGTATCTGGTTTTCGACCGCGTTATTATCTATGGGCACTGCCCCGTCCTCGATATATCGAGCCAGTGCGGCCCAGCGCTTTAGGCTGTAATCCAGTGCTTTGGCGATAGCCGATCCTTCGGGCACAAGATCACGCTGGGCCAGCATCCAGGTATGTAGTGCATTGAGTATTGGCGCCGCTTTTTCCTGACGTATTCTCCAGCGATTTTCGTCGGTCATGTCCCGCGCTTGCCGTTCGATTTCGTACAACCCGCCAATCGAGTGAAGCGCCTGTTCGGCCAGTTGGCTTTTGTTGGTCGCATGCAGATCGAAGAACTTACGGCGGGCATGCGCCATGCAGCCGATTTCAGTGATGCCTTGCTGGAAGCTTGCTTTGTAGCCAGCGAAATCGTCGCACACCAACTTGCCATTCCACTGGCCAACGAAGTTACGCGCATGTTCGCCCGCACGGCTCGGGCTGAAGTCATAAACCACTGCCTTGATCGCTGAAACGGCGTAGTGCAATAGGCCCAAACGTAGGCACGATGGGTCTTCTTCTGGCCCGGCGCGAGCATCTGCACTGGCGTTTCGTCAGCGTGGATCACGCCTTGGGCAAGTACCGTTTCGCGTAACGCATCGACCAGCGGCTGGAGCTGCACGCCGGTTTGGCCGACCCATTGCGCCAGTGTCGAGCGAGCAATAGCCAAGCCGGCACGGCCAAAGATTTTCTCTTGCCGATACAGCGGCAAATGGTCAGCGAACTTGGCCACCATCACATGAGCCAACAGGCCTGCGGTCGGGATGCCTTTGTCGATCACTTGCGCCGGCACTGGTGCCTGGATAAGCGTTTCACACTCGCGGCAGACCCATTTTCCACGTACGTGTTGCTCGACCGTGAACACGCCCGGCGTGTAATCCAACTTCTCGCTGACGTCTTCGCCGACGCGCTGTAGCTGGCAGCCGCACGCGCACTGGGTGTTCTCAGGTTCGTGGCGGATCACCGTGCGTGGAAACTGCTGTGGCAATGGTGCACGCTTGGGCTGCTGACGCGGTTTGGCCGGTGCCGCAGACGGGTTGACCGCCTGTAACTCAGCCTCGATTGCTGCGATATCAGCCTATCTGACCGTCACACAGTCGTGAGCCGGGCTTTGCCCGAAGGATCGACTTCCCCGATACGCTGAGCAAAGAACTGCTGCCGTTCAACATTTCATGACCGCAGTGGCGCCCGGCTCGTTCCGCACTGATTGGGCAGGTCGCTCGATGCTGCGCACTCCACGCAGCATTGCCGATTACGACGCCAGTTTCGACTCGGTACGTAAAGCGCGCGAAGAAAAGAGCGGCAAGCAGCTTGGCGACCCGCGCAAAGCTGCGCAAGCGATGTTGCAGATCATTGCGAGCCCACGCCGGCTGCACACTTGCTTTTAGGTAGCGATGCACTGAGCCTGGTGCTTGACAAACTCAGTAGTGCTGCCAACGATTGATCAATTGGAACAATTGACCCGTTCAACCGACTGCTGAGTAGTAAGCAAACGAGGGGGGTCAATGACCCAGGTCGATTTAGGCACATCACACATGGTGCAGTTGATGGAAAAGCTCGCGCCGGTTGAGGGCTATAATCTAAGCCCCTTGGACGACATCCGTTTTTTGCGCTCGAACCGTCCGCTGACACGCACTCCGGTTTTTTACGACCCCGGCATAGTGATCCTGTGCCAAGGGAGCAAGCGCGGCTATCTGTGCGATGATGTCTACATTTACGACGCCCAGCATTATCTCGTGGTATCCGTCCCCGTGCCCTTCACCATGGAGACTGACGCAAGCGAGTTCGAACCGATGCTGGCTGTTTACATGCGTCTAAACTTCCCTATTGCCAGTGAGTTGGTGCTGCCCCCCCCCTGAAAAACCTGACCTAGTTAACCCCCTAATTTATGGTGCTAGGATGTATTCATGAAAGATTTTTGGCCCATGGGTGTCATCGATATTACTGGTAAATCCCATGCTAACCGCCAATCCGTGCATCGCCTCGTTACCAGAGGAATCTAACGATGAGATTTTGCTGAAGCCTTGACGTGTCGCGGTATCCATCAAATGTTGTAACAGTAATGTAGCGACACCGTGTCGTTGCCAGCGGTCGCAAACAGCAACGGCGAACTCGCAATGAGCATCGCCTTCGTAAGCCCCGTAACGCGCAGTGCCGATTTCAACGAGCTGATTGCCCTCGTAAACCAAAGCGATGTAGGCCATCCGATCGTGCAGGTTGATGTCCATGAGCCGATCGTGGGGCTCGACTAAATTGCTGAACGAAGCTAAAAAATGAAAATGCGGCTTGCCTTTGCCTAGGTCGTTAAAAAAGGCTAAATCCCGATCTCGATCAGAGTCCATCAGCTCACGGATCAGCAAGGGAGTACCATCCCGCAGTGATTCGACCCAGTATTCTCCTGTCAGACCGTCTGTTTCATCCTTGAAACGTTTGTTAATGCTTGCGTCATATGCCATGGGATGAACTCCAACTCGTTATTAGGTGCTGCTCATTCAGCCTAGTCCTAAGCGAAGTGAGCTGGAGCGATATCGGCCCATAGGCAGAAAAAATGGACAGCCGGCGCATTCTTTATTTGAAGAGCGTGATGAGGGCGAGGTAGGGTTCAATGGCAGTGGTGGCCAGAGGCTGCCGCTAACGCAACCATCATCGCCATAGATTGAAGCCGGCGCGGCATACCGCTAGGCTTTTAAATTCTACTATGACGCGCGTTTGTACGTCTTGCAGGGAGTTACGCGTTTCATTCTGGCCTCCTCTTTCAGCTCGGCTACTAGGGTTGCGATGGCATGACTGCTGACAAGTTTAGTCGAATCTACTCCGATGACCGTTAGCTCTTTCTTTTCCGTATCGGCGTCGAGCAACTGAACAGTCATGCGATTGTCCGCGCATATGGAGCAAATGCATTTCATTGGCAGGAATGCTGATTCAATTATGTGACGTAGTTCCAAGTGCGAAATCATTGGAAAGCCCTCCAAATCATCCTTCCGCTCATAGCGATTTGGGATGAGGATATAATTTTTTGTTCTAAATCGGTTTGACGGCTTGACTAAAGACAGGCGGTAAACCTCCGCCACTCTTATCTTCCACAGAGCGCGTATAAGCCACCGTCGCCACCTGTATTAAGATTTTTCTCTCTTCCGGATCAATGATTCCCTTTTCCCGAAAATTGTCGGCCAGACGTAGTAATTCGTCGTACTGCTCCTGCGTATCCATCCGAATTTCAGGGTTCACCAGCAGCTCATGCCAAGTGGAAAAGGCCTGCACCTTGGCTTCGTCGTTCATGATCGAATCTCCACATTGATATGAAACAATAGAGGCTGCAGGGATTGAGGGTTTCCATGTACGCGACGTGCGGTAGGCGATCTGCACGTGTAATTTTTTGCCGTACAGCACCTGCCAAGACCCAGTCCTCGCTACGGTGAAGCTTATAGCCGAGCCCTGTCTGTGGCCCAGGGGGCTATCAGGTCGGCAATTTCCCGCTAGGTTGGATGGAGTGGAATGACAAGTTCAGGGGCATCTCTCGTGCCTTCTGGAAAGGCGACGACGAAATGGTGGGTTACTTTGCCAAGATATTGACCAGTCAATCGATGTGGCCGTATGCCTGACTCATCCGTTAACTTCATTACCGCCCACGATTGCTTCACGCTGAACGACCTTGTCTCGTGCAACGAGAAACACAACGAGGCCAATTACAAGGATAACCGGCCATTCAGTGCTCATGTTCGAGCTGATAACCTTCTGCGAAAAGTAGAAGCGAAAGGCGATAAAACCGCAGCGGCGTTCGTGTTCTGCGGCTCCTCCGTTCGATGATTCGCGAAAGACTGAACGACTCAGAGCCTATGCTTTCGAAAAATTGAACGCTCAAATTTCGAGATGCGAGGAGAGATCTCATGACTGCTAAAAGCTCCGTTTCCTCAATAAAAAGTAAAGGGCCGAAGGATTCTGCACTCGTCTCAGACCTATCAGAAACAGGATTAACAGATGACGAACGAGTCGTTAGGGAAGATAAATTCCTTGGCGACGAACCACGTGTGGAACCCGGCCCAGCCGATTTGGAAAGACTGAAGGATTAAAGCCGGTTCGGCCTGGTATCGGCGTGAACAATATTTCGAAATACGACATCTACTACTTGAACTTTGCTTTATGGAGATGCCACGCATGCGCCAGCAAACCTCATTCATATTTGATCTTGATGGCACGTTGACTGATAGCGTTTACCAGAATGTCTTTGCGTGGAAAACTGCGCTGGATTCAGAAGGCATTCCGTTGGCCATGTGGCGAATTCACAGAAAGATAGGTATGAGCGGTGGGCTGATGCTTAAGATGTTAGCCCGTGAAATCGGACTGGAGATACACCCAGATCAGGCTAAAAGACTTAGTGATATACATGCTAAAGCTTATAAGGAGCTGGAGGGGCAGATCAGCGCTCTCCCTGGCGCGGTTGAGCTTCTGGATACCCTGAGCCGCGACAAGCTCAAGTGGTGCATTGCTACAAGCGGAGGGATGGATACTGCAACAATAAATCTCAAGGCACTAGGACTTGACATCGCGGACGTTAATCTCATCACCCGAGATGACGTCAAATATGGCAAGCCAGATCCAGACCTGTTCCTCGCGGGTGCAAACAAACTCGCTGTGCCCATCGAAGAATGCCTGGTGATTGGTGATGCCATCTGGGACATGCTCGCCGCCAGACGCTGTAAGGCAACCGGAATAGGGCTGCTTTCTGGCGGATACGACACAGGTGAGCTCGAACGTGCCGGTGCACTTAGAGTCTACGAAGATCCGCGGGCTCTGCTGCAGCACCTGGATGAGGTTGCATCCCGTCCGAGCCCCTAGCGCAGGTGAGCGCGTTTGTTATACGTAGTCGATTGATCACGCATAGACCGAGGAGTTGGAAAAAATGTTGCTGCGATGATAGTGATTGACGGACTACCTACGGAAAGCTTGGCACTGTTTCGGGGTATAAGCGGCACCATCGACAATAGATGAGGAGAGACCGCAGTGTCGAAGTGGTCTGAGGAGTTTGCCGAGCAGGCTGAGTAAGCCGAATATAACCGAATATAGCCGAATATAGCCGAATATAGCCGATTGTTGGGCATAACTCAGAGGCAGCGTCAAGGTACGCAGGCTGATGCGTGAACTAGAATTGGTCAGCCAGCAGCCGTGATCACACGCCTACAAAAAGGCGACAGTCGAGCGGCCTAATATCCCAAACATCTGAAACCGGGAGTTTGATGTCGAAGCCCCCAACCAGCGTGGCGACATCACCTATAACTGGGCACAGGAGAAATGGCACTACCTTGCGGTTGTTCTGGATCCTTACTCTCGCCAAGTGGTGGGCTGGGCGTTATCAGCAAAGGATGAAGGCCTGGTGGTGAAGGCGCTAGACGTGGCTGAGGATACCGACCACTGGCTACATGACTCGCCAGCAAGCTCAGCGAGACATCAACCAATACTTGGTGTATTACTGCAACTGGATCCGCCCTGATCTATTATTCGCTTACCGAGGGGCAATGACACATGGAAAGCCGTTCCGCTTTCTACCGAACTCTCGACGTCGATCGTGCCGCCGTGGCCGGCAACAATCTCTCCTGCGATGAAGAGCCCCAGTCCGAGCCCCGCTGATGAGCCTTTTTCATTTATTGCAGAGCTTGAATAACGTCCCCCGGGCTTAAATAAATGAGGCATAGCCTCAGGCGGTATCGGCTCGCCTTGATTGTGAACGCTAAATAGCACTTCTTTCGGTCGCTGGCTTAAGGTCACATAGATCGGACGCGAGGGATCACCATGGCGAATCGCGTTACTAATCAAGTTTGTGAAGACCTGCGCCATTCGCGTCGGATCGTATTGACCAGCTACGAGATCTTTTTCATTCAGTACGATCTGAGCCGTGGGAAAACCTATGCGCATTTCGTTGACTACTGACCGGCAGATGGCATTCAACTCAGCAGTCTCAAAGTTTACCGGGATACCTGTGCCAAGATTGCAACGTGCGAGATCAAGCAGATCATTCACCATGTTGTTGGCGCGCCGCGCGCTGATGCAAACCTGATTGGCGAGCATTTTTCCTTTAGTGTCTAAACCCTCTTGGTGCTGGATCAGCTCACCTGCCATTAAAACGGCCCCTAGCGGGGAGCGAAGATCGTGGCCGAGCACGGCGAGAACGATTTTGCGTGTTGATTCGACCTCCTCGCCATAGGCCGCTATAGACTCCACAAGCGCTTGGTCTATGGCTTCGTTGAAGCGGATCATGTCCTGAACATGATACCGCTCTTCAAAGGTCTCGCCAGCGAGCCAAAGCGATAGAACGCTTGAGCGCAACGCCCTGTATTCGGAAACCATTTGATCCATGGAAAATCCAGCGACTAACCGGGTAATCGCATGCGTTTGTGCAGCACTTTCACTGGACTTTTGTAACCTTTGACCTTTTGCCTTTTCTGACTGCTCACACGTCGACTGCGCCGTTCGCATATCGATGGCAACGGCTTGCAAGATTTTCTCGGAGTGGTTTCTCAACCCCCTCGCATCAAGATCGGGCATCGGAGTTTCGACTGAGCGCGCAAAGTCTTCCCATGTCTGCAGAATCTTTTCCATGCTGCTATCAATGAAGTCGTAGAGTCTCATCGCGATCCCTCAACCCTGCCGCTAATCTTGACGTATCATGCAGCCTAGCCGAATACGCCCCGAGGGCAAAGCAGGTAGCATTGAGCTATCCGTCCGCATTATGAAACGACTCGCCAAGTGCCGTGACTAAGGAGGAGAATCTGAGGAAATATGTATGCCAATTCGTGTACTGGTGGTTGAAGATGACGAAATTCTTCGCTGGCTGATGTCAGAAGCTGTGACACATCTAGGCTATTTGGTCACTGAATGTGCCAATGCAGGCGACGCATTGCGCGAATTGGGCACGGCACACCCGTTTGAACTAGTCATTACAGACGTTCAAATGCCCGGGGCTGTCGATGGTCTCGGGTTAGCCAAAGAAATTTGGACAACGCATCCGAGAATCCCAGTGATCATCGTCTCGGGAAACACTCTGCTTCCACCCGGATTCTTACCAGAAAATGCCCGATTCATTACTAAGCCGTGCACATTAGACGTCCTGCATCGGTCGATAGAGGAACTGCTCGAAAAGTCATAACATTGAATCAATGTTTCGTTCCGAACACTCGTTGACTGGCTGGACATCGCGCCAGCTGGAAAAATGCTCAATAGTCGGTGAAGGCTCTAACCCGCGCAGACTGTCTCCGATCGGCGGGAGTCACAGCATGAATGGGTAGAGACGTGCAGAGGGACGCTTGGGAGATAACATCCAGCGCTTGCAAAAGGCGCTCAGGCTGCTCGTGAGCCTTTTGGTATCCAAGGGAGCACCGGACACCGCCAAGGGTACGAGTACAAAAAGCTCTTCCCAGGGTTTGAGATGACGTGTGTCCAGTATTCCCTGAAGCAGACCCGAGCCATCTTGCGCAATCAGCCGCGGAATCAGGCAGCGCGCCACCAGCAGCCGAACCCGCTTCGGCTTCCATTTCCACAGCGACTGCAAAGCAGACTCTGGCCCATTACTGCGAAGCGCTGTTTCGATGCTGGCCGCAACGTCTGTAACTTCAAGCCGCCAGTCGCAATGCTGGGCCTTTTGAATGAGGGCTTTACGTGCAGCCATCCAAGCTTCGATCAATCGCTGCCCCTCATGCAACGAAATTCGATCGCCGTTGAGCGAGTCAATCACTTGTTTGTGAAGCAGGAAAGCTCCGTGGTAGCCGATTTGTTTCGGATCGGTAAGGACGAGCCTCCCAGCAGTGTCAGCAGCGAATCGCACCGCAAGGTCTGGATTATTAGACAGGAGTGCCCGTAGCGCGCGCTCAGTCTTGAGCCCTTCGCCTCCGATGAGCACGAAACGCAGCGCGCGTTGACTATCGCCCGCCTTCCGACAGAAGGAGATAGCTAACCGTAAGCGCGTAAGTTCCGCTTCTCGCCGCTTCACCGGATCATCAATTGCAGCCGGAGAAGGTTCGTGTTCAACGAGATCAAGCAGCTTATTGCCCAAGCCAGACGCAGCGAGTAGACCTGCGACGTGCTGCGCAGCATAAGAATCGCTTTCGCAGCGGCTCATCAGCCAATCAGCAGCGTTCTGGGTTACTTCGCTTAGCATTGACTCCCCCGCTTCGCGGACGAAGTGCTCGAAGTCTTCGTCCGCAAAGGCGACAGTGTTTTCTGTGAGCCGAATCGCTGGTGCCATGTCGGTGCAGATGTCAATCAGCGCTGGCACCTGGATACGAATGATCGCGCTGAGATCTTCTATCGGTACCGGCCGCGCAAGAGCAATGAGTCCTGCACAAAACCTTGGAAGGTCTGTTGCGATTCCGCTTTTCCCCAGGGCTCGCTCAAACTGCTCGCGAAATACTTGGTCCAGAGACCGGCCTGCGGGCAAGAGGCGGTCAATCGCTTTTTCGGGAGGTGCATCACCCAGATCCATAGCATAAGCTTGGACTCTAGGTACTCCCATGGTCAGCCTGTGAAACGCATCGATCCAATCATCTGTTGCAGCCCACTTCCGCTGTACATTGATTTCAGTTTCACCACGGGTAAACGGCTCGATCTCTGAAAGGCTATAACTAGACGGTAGGGCAAGTTCAGCGAGACGGCCTGTCCTTGCCGTAACGATGAACCGGACATTAGGCGGCAAGTCGCCCAGTTCCATGAAGTCGTGTACAAAGCAAGCCTCAGGCGGTTTGCGTGTTGTCGCAGCCGTAACGGCATTGTCGGCGGCGTCAACGGCAATGACGATCAGCGCGTCCGGATATTCAGACGCGTGCGCCTGGGCTGCGTGGCCTAGGCGATTCGAGAACAGGCGCGGAGGGTCTGATAGCTGGTGACGGCTAAGCAAAATTGGCAGCCGCAGCCTCGTGGCAAGCTCATTGGATAGCTGTAAAAACGCGTCCACATGTCGATGACGCAAAGTAGCGGCATCTAGATAGGTGCCACCTCCATAACAATCGTAAGTCACCATGATCGAATGAGGCGGGAGCATCGCCTCAATTTGCTGCAGCGCAGTCGTCTTGCCGACCCCTCCAGGACCATGTAGACAGACTCGCTGTTTGCCGGCAGCGATCTCGGTCGCAATGTCAGCGACGCTGCTCCGTGGCACCGGTGCATCAACTCGTTCAAGGACAGGTGGGCAAGGGAACAATGCGCCCATCGTAGAGACGCCGAGTTCGAGTAAAACTGACTCCTTCGTTATTAACTCGCCCGCAAATTCGGGACGCATGCGCTGACGAATGAACTGGCGAAGATTAGAGACTGGCGCTTGTAACTCAAGATCGGTCCATCCAGAAATATCAGCGAGCAACTTTTTCTCAATCGCGAAGCGCGATCCTGCTCCACCATTGAATCGAAGCGCCTTTGCAAATTCGGGCAGCACAGATTTGGACAGTCCGGCGGCGAACGCCATTTTTCGCTCGTTTGGCTCATCCTTTCCAGGTCGTTTTCGTGGAGCGGATACGCTACCTGTTGCGAGCTTTGCTGTAACAGTTTTTAACTCAGCCGCGATCGGCTGGTTGGTTACCAGTGATACTTCAACTGTTCCTTTTGGCTCCAGGGCTTGTATCCCTGCCCAGGCTTTTGCCAAGCGATTCAGGACGCTGTCCTCGCGCTTATCGCCGCTCACCATACGTGCGACGGTCCACGAACTGCGAGGATTCGCGGCGGAATATTTCAGTTGCTCCAGCAATATACGATCAGCTTCCTTTGCGTCGCCGCCGCCTTCGTACAACGCGCAATCCACGCCATCCCACGTAGAAGGGGATGACCCAGCTTCGTCACTTGGAGCAATCCCTTCTACAGTCAACGCTTGAAGCGGATCACGGTCGTCTAGAAGGCGGATAGCATGCCGGGCGGCCCATAACTCGTGGAAGTCGTCGCCGGTGTTGGAACCTCGAGCTCCTCTGAAATCACTCACTTGCGTTCCTTGCATCCATCAGTTGATCGCGCAACACCCACAACCGGTGCGGTCGCAGATGGGTAGTTTGTTGATCAGCATTTTCTTCGCACGCTTGAGCAACCGTCAATGCCTCACAGCACTGTGACATCATTGCAGAGCCCCCTACACGGCAAAATGCCCAGCCACGGAGTACTTCTTACGAGTCGCAGGTGTTCATACCCAGAGTACAGCGCGCGGCCTTGATCCGCGCATCGGGTATTTCGGTGATTTGCGCCATTACGCCTGGAGCCATTGCTGCTAGTGTGTTAATCGCCACCCTGCCCGTTGCCGCTGTCTCTCGGAAACCAGGGACGATTCAGACGTACCTCCTGTGGAGATCACCTTCCAGTACCCACTGGGTAGGGTATGAACCTTATTCGCCCCAGGCAACCAACCCATATTCCGCTCGTAGAGTGACCCCGGCGCCACATAGACCGCTTCCACACCCTGAACCTTGCTCAGGCTCCTCTCCTGAACCTCCAACCGCGCCCAGGCGCTCCATACCGGTCTGTTCGAAATTGGAAAGCTCATCTGACTTTTAGACAAGGCTAGTTGGCGTAGGTGAAAGAAAGGTATTTCAGTTTAGGTCGGGCGGCCAATGCTGAATTAAGCGGAGAACATTAAAGTTTCTTGCTCTTATTCCGATAATGCAGTAACTCTACCTCATCGCAATCACAATATTTCATGCAGGACCTTAGTAATAATGAGAAGTACAAAGCGAACTACGAAAACTGCTTTCGGGAAGCACACTGCCATTACTAGGCGAGAAAAATTTCTCGAGCTTACGAAGCGAGTTTTATTAGTTGGAATCGCTCTTTTCTTTTTCCTTTGCATCACTCCGGCTCAATGGCGACTTGTATCATTTTCAACAACTGTAATCTTTCTTGGTATCGCGATCGCAATTAGCGTGATGCAAATTCTCCACCCGGAAAAATATGATCTCAATAAATTCACTGTTTTTTTGGGAGGTATAGTAAACTGGTACGATAATCTTGAACGCCATCATCAACTTTACCTTAATGTTATCCTGTTCCTCCCTTTTCTGGGATATCTTTACTTGCTGGACCCCAGCAGTTTATTTGCACCGACCGCGATAGTATTTTTTATTTACTGCCTAGGCGTGGCTGCGCATGATGTTTATCGCATCTACGCAATCCTCTATGAAACCACGGTTGGCAAGGGGTTGATCGCCATCGCATTTGCTGTTGGCTCCAATCTCGCGCTCAGCGTCTCGGGAAAAATAATCGGTGGAATGGCTCATGTACCCCCTACAACCTTTCCTCATACTTTGGCTTTTTTAGCAATATTCGCGATTCCATTTCTTTTTATTGCTGCGGGAGCAATCTTTATTCCTGTCTCCGTTGCAATGGCTCCATTTTTCATTTACGGATCGACTTTTGCGACAAAAGCACCACGACTTACGAAATGGATTTTTGGAGTTAAGGTTAATGACAAAGGCAGTCGCTACGCCGTTGCTACAGTTATTTTTCAGGTAATTTTTTATTTGGCGATTTGGACTTTGACACCAGCAACATTTTTCCTTCTGCTAAATAGATACGACCAACAAATAGAATGGGCTATTGGACAATCGATATACGAGTTCGATATGTATCCAGGCACAGAATGCAAGATGGGTTTAACTTATCGCCAAGCATCACTAGGCGACGAGAACTATATTTTAGCAAGCAAACAATCAACGGGCATAACATTCGAATCGCCAAAAAAATGTGCTCTCTGATCAGCCCCTTATGCGTATTGAATCGACCGCAAAAAAAAGTGCCCATAAAGGACCCTTTTCACTTACCCCACAATCACTGCCCCAACTAGGACTCAACCGTCGCTGCGCCATGCGCGGATTTCCACTCTTTCAAAATTTTGTGATTGCCGCCTTTGGTCTCGACAACCTCGCCTGTATGAGGGTTTTTATAAACTTTGACCTGACGGGGCTTGCGTGAACCCGTCTGCTGCTGAGCTGCCGGGGCGCTGCGGGTCCAGTAGATTGATAACGTCCTTCAGGAGCAAGTGCATCACCGCTTCGCGCAAAGTCCATTGATCCTGCTCGAACTCAAACACCCAGGAGCGGGGCTCACCGTTGAACAGAGTAGTGGTCTAATGAAACTGGACACCCATTTACCGTTGCTCGTGCAGACCGTAGATGCGGCGCCGTTACCCATGCTTGTCCCGTTCATCTACGTTCAACTCAAGCTCAGGCATTGTGCATACAACACCGCCGCAGCGCACCTGCTTGCGATTCAGGCATTCTACACCTGCGCCAAAAGCCGAGAGTTGGATCAAGTCATCTCGCCACTGGGAGAAAAACTCAGCGCATACTCTTTGGGACTCACGCCAAGACGCCGCACAAATGCTTTCCTCAGCACGTCCACGCTGTGATACGGCCACCACCATGTCCTGGACTTCGCGGACGATGGTCACCGATCCCTGCGAACCCAGAGACTCCGCCGCCGCCAGCGCCCCCTGTAAAAGCATTGTTGTTGGGCTACCAATTGGAATGTACCCAGCACCGCGCCAGCTGGATACCTACTTCTAGGCCAATTTCCGCACATCTGTTCGACCTTCCGATGCATACCAACGTAGGCATATCTTCATTGGCAATATCCGCCCAGAAGAAATTTTCCACGAGCATGAACGGTAAAAGTTCAGTGAATGGGCCAATTCCTCCGAATATCTGGTACAAAATGCCGTCCAACCACTATCTGGAAATTTCATGGCGTTTTCACCAAAAGTCGCGACCCTCATTGCCTATCGCTCTGGTTATATCTGCAATAACCCAGAGTGCAACGTACTCACGATAGGGCCAGCGACCTCCGATCCGCAGCTGAGCACCAAGAAAGGAGAGGCAGCTCACATCGTGGGGGAAAAGCCTGGTGCTGCGCGATACGAGGATATTGGCACAGCACAGGTTGGAAGTGCTGAGAATGGCCTCTGGCTTTGCGTCGCATGTCACACGCTGATCGACAAGAACAACGGTGTGGACCATAAGACGTCTGAGCTTCGCGGCTGGAAGAGCTCTCACGAAGAATTAATGTCAGTGCTACTCAGAACCCACCGTAGCCCGCTTCCGTTGGTGCGACGATTCAGTGCAAATACGAAGGTGGCACAAAATATGGTCGATACGCTCTCTCACCGAGGCGTTATGTTTCAACCATACGTTATGGAGGACCCGACGGCCGCCATCGCATCGATTAAGCAGATTAGGCTTAGGCTTCTACGATGCCTGCGACAGATTGATCTGGATAACAGGCTTCGGGACATCTGTAATGATTTGATCAGCGCATTCCGCGATCTCATGAACGAAACCTCGCGAGATGATCGTTACCTGAATTCCTACATTGACATATTGCGGAGGCGATGTGGCCTATCCCTTTACCGACTAGAGCATGAGTACGGCTGTATCATCACTGGCGACATCACCGCAATCGTGCAGCGATGAAAAAAACGTAGTGCTTGGACGACTGGTGTTTCCGTACGTTTGCTTGGCGAGTGAAGATTTTACTAAGGCGCCTTCATCGATAAGTGCGTCCAAGTCTTTTCGGTACCTATCCACATTCGATATGGTCAATTCTCTTCAAGTCCAGATAGGTCTGCCTGTTCCTTGGCCTGACGGCCCGTGTAGATTGCCGCTGCTCGAAGACGATAGGGGATGGCATACTGCCACGTCAACAGTAGCCATCTCGCAGTCGATTGGTTGAATATGCACTCTTTAATGGCAGCGGCGAGTCGCTGCATGCCCTTTGACTCGTATAGATGCAGGCTGACCTTCAAAACCAAAACAGTTCGGATTCGGGCCCTGCTGGACAATTAGGACTTAGGTATGTTGCAACTCAACTGGCCCGCATGGGTTGCTCGCGTGAACAGCACCAAGGGTAAATGGGCGCTTGAGCGTTGGCTCTTGATGTATTTGCATGAACAGCAAAATGTCGACCGGCTTGCCCTAGCAATCATGGAACATCTCATGGCCGGCGGTCAAAACATCCAAGTACGTGTTCAATCGATCTGGGTTGACGGCACACCTCAGGCTGCGTTCAGCCCCAAAGGTCATCTGCCTCATGAAGAGCGGCCACAATGTGAATTGGCAGACCTACTAGTGTGTGTGCGCTTGGAGTCATCCAACGGTCAGCTTCAACGCGAACGAGCAATGCTGATTCAGGCCAAAGTTGCCTCTGACTATGATCAGTTGCCAGGGGGTGAATCTACTAAGAAAGAGCGTCTGCTCTTTGAAGACTGCGATCGCCAACAAAGCATCACGTTGTACCCCGGAGTCAAGCGGGAAAATCCGATTGGGGAATACCAACTTGATACTGGTTCTGGCAAACAGGTTTACGGCCTTCACGATTGTGCACGTTTCTTGTTGATGGCTAAGGAACGATGGGAAAATGTCGACCAGGCGTTCGCCCCCCTACAAGTCGGTTGGCCATTTTTTAGTGGAAAAAAACAGATCTATCCACCCGAGAGTTTTTTAGACGCTGTCATAGGGATGGTGTCAGGTATCGCACCGAAACTGGGGCGAGATATAGACATCGGGACCGCCACATCCGACTGCGCCTGGACGAAAATGGTAAATGATCTTCAGGGAAAATATCTGCCGGTCACTATGAACGGATATGACAGACAACCACGTGTGACGACCTCTACTGATAGTGTGAAGTCGCCGTATTTGATCTTTTCAACTATGTATGAGAGCCAAACCGTTAATTTCAGGACGAACGACCAGTGGCGGGAATGGTGCTTACTAAGTGTGCCGTTCCTGCGGCACCGGTCGGTTTTTTCTAGATTGAAGGAACGTTTTAAATTTTTGTTTTTTCGAAAGAGCCGCTGGGGCATGGAAGAGGAGTTGGAATACTTGCGCACATCAGGCTATGAAAGCCGTGCGGGGCTCAAGCTTTGGAATGATCATCCAAATAACCCGCCCCCTGCCGACTCCGAAATGAATGATGGCAATGGCCCGCATATACCCATCCTCGTGGTCACTATTCGCGGTCTCGAGACGGATCGTCGTTCGGACTAACACAAGACGCATTCTTGAGGTGTCTCGTATGCTTGGTGCATTCAGGCAATCCCAAGATTCCGGTTGTACCTAGCCAATTGATCCTCACCACCCAAACGGTGGATTGTTTTTCTTACGGGCGCCTCCGTCCAACATTTTTTCTAACGACTCCAAACATGGCCGAAACCTTAGAAAGCCCTTCGTTGACGGGAATAGGCGAATAGTAATTACCTAGCGAGTCAAGATAAGAGATAGGTAAACCTAAGATATCCCATCGCCCAAGTTTGATGACTTTCCCATTAAGCTTTCTCACTTCATCTTTTGACATTCGATTTAATATTTCCCCTCCTATTTCATTTATCGGCCAACCCAGCGGCGTATTAATATCCCAATCAACTGTCAAATCACTTCTGGAGATAACCAGGGTGGCTTCAATAATTCTGAGATTCAAGTCGACATCAATTTTAATGTCAGCCTCAAATTGCCCTTGGCCGTCCACATTAGCACTTGCTAACGACGCCTTCGTCCCGCATGGTCCATCAATCCATGCACGTGCATCTGCGTGAAAATCTATAACCGCCTTAACAATTATCACCCCGGATAAACTACGAGAAGTCGTGATGTCGACTTCCAGACTCGTAAGTCCAATACTTCCATTAGCACTCCATTTAATAACTCCGCCTCCGGAATCAGATACCATAATGGCAGGCTTTATCTTGTCGGCAAAAAAACTGAGCAAACGAGTCCTGGGTGCATATACAGCCAAATCTATATCATCTGAATTCACTATGGCCGTAGGAATTGCTTCTCCATAGGGAAAGGCAGGGTCTGGGATGATATCTATCGTTTCGGGCATGCAATCGCCGATTGTCATTCTAGCCCGCGGTGCAGTAATAAGAATATGTGACGGCTCTATACTTACGACAAGTGGTGCACTGAAACGAAGCCACGGAATGATCTCTGTTAATTGGTATCTTGGAAGCACCCCTGCTACCAAGCTTACAAACGTAGGCCCAGTCATCCAGATGATCTGCGCTTCAACCTCAGCGAGATAATTATCTTTCTGAGGTGCAGGAATGGTCGTTGAGGAAAGAATGTTGTCGGCATCGGGTCCCCATGACGGAGTGATTCTTGGAATTACACCACCTTGTTGTCGCCAAAAAACTTCATTGGTTGCTTCGTCAAGCCCTAAACTCAGCTTTGCGTGATTGCTCGTCTCGATTTCATATGAGCGAATAACTTCGCCTGGCCTGCCAAGAGGATGGATGTTAGCAGTTAGCTTGGTATACAAACTAGCGCCGCTGCCTGTAGGACTTACAGTTAGCGTATCCACGAATACTGAGTATGCTAACTGGTAGACAGGCATCTCGATATTCCCCATGTACGCAGATGGGGAATTAGGGTTGACGCCCGAGAGAGTCTTAAGTAGCGCCTGTACGTCTCTGTTTACCAGTTGCCACGAAATACCAACACTTGGCATTCCTTTCGCAAACTCGATGAAGCTAGAGTGTAGTCTTGTTATATCGTTCGCCATGTGAAGTCCTCCACCTCATTAAATAGGGGAACAATTCATTTTCATTAATGTGGCGTGTAAAAAAGCGGCCCATGGTAGCAAACTGCCATTGTTATACATTTCATTCTAAGCTCCTAGAAGCCTTCCCATAAATATGCAGTCCCAATACATGCTATCTAAATAGGCTTTATCAGAAGAGGTACGTTCCCACGCCCATTGCGTTCGACTCCGGGAGGGATGTTGAGGTGAAGGACATTGCTCTAGTACTAAATCTCTAACTTTTTGTGACGCTCCCTCTGCCAAAAAAAGAAAAAAAGGATTTTTGCTGTCCCGTAAAGCCAAAGCAACGGCGCCTGCGCGAGAGGCAACAGATGTCATCTGTAATTTATCAATAAGAAAAATTTCAGCCGCCGATAGGTGCATGGGATATCCCGGCTCATTGAAAACAGCATTTGACATCGCCATTTCGGTGGTGGGGAGTATGTAATCCGCTCGAATACCGAAAGATTGAAGAACTCTTCTGCAAAGATTTCCCTCGGGCACCCCGAGTTTTATTCCCATTAATTCAAAATAATTACATGTGCTAGGTCGAAACGTGCATCTTTTGTCTTGAGAGTCATCAGTGCATATACGTGGCCAGCCCTTTACAACGCACTGGCCAGCCAGCTCCGCTATACACGGTCGAGAGTCATCGACCCAGCGAACCCATGATTTAAATGCTGCGTTGTCGGACGTCTGCGCCAGGTATAGCAGCACCCCAAGTGCCATATCAGGAGAAAAAGAAACGTCATATTTCGGGGCCTGCATACCAATCCTCCGAGGTGAACGCCACCACCGCCCGGAAGTGTCCTGCGCCTGCCTTACCCCCTCGCAGCCTCTTACATCTCCAGCCGCGCAAAGTAGCCCATTAAAAAGCGTCATGTCTCCATCGTCGCATTCCGATGGTTCATTCGGACTCGATGTTTGGTACTTTGAAGGGAAACTATGGCCTCCTTCTGAACAGAGAAATACTTTAGTTTCCCAGAAGGCCATGCGGTCTTTAAGGGTATCTGCGTGCACATAATCTGTATGCCCTATGATAATAGGCAAAAATATGGCAAGTACGCGCAGATACCTATTCATTTTTTTTGACCTCAACCTGTTGCGCCAACAATACACAACGTTTATTCGCCAAGCATTCTTGCTTACTAAAGCCGTCTCAAAAAATATTTTTATATGCGCATATCCCACACTAGCTCGCATCAACATTGCCATTATAAATCTTTGAAATATGCATTATTCCACTTCGAAATTAACCCGCATAAACATTGTTATAAATTAGTTTTGATTTGAAAAGTCGCTTCTGTAGATTTCGTTGCACCCTAAAACATACTTATTAGACGGGGATATAGTTACCGCTGAATAGCTGGTTGACACCTGGAGCCTGCTGTAAAGTTTTTTAGATATCGAATTGTTTATGGTTTGCGGGTAAATTGCAGCACAATGGATCAAAGCACCCCGCGCCCAGCGAACTTTTGCGACTATCAGGTGACGATGAATGATATTGAGGAGCGCTCTGGGCTGAAGCTGTGGAGCGATCTGCCGCAGGATGTACAGATTGCATTGAAGTCAAAGCGGGGAAAATTGCCTGAGAAGATTGGCTGTGCTGTAGCCGTCGGAGCAAGCGCAAAATAACGTTGAACATACAGCGATGCTAGAGGCCACGGCTGAGGTCCCCAGCATCCACAAAAGACCGGTCAGGTCGGCGGTTTGCCGACCCGATTGCGGGTTTAGTCGTTAGGCTTTAACAACAGCAATTTTTAGCCTGCAGTGCGGGCACAGTAGCGCCGTGCCAGTCGCTGTATTAGTCGTAAACACCACCTCGTCAGGCACATAACCTTCGTTATTCACATCGGGGGAACTAACGACTTTTGTAAAATATCCCACTGCCAGGTTTAGCGCATTTTCAACTTTACGGTCCGTTAGAAAATTTTCGTCCTCCAACAATCCTGCTTCTTTCAAGGCGTTATCGAATTTCTCGTAGAGTTGATGCCTATTGATGTTTATCATGTTATTTGCTCACAGGGTTTTTAACCATTTAAATATATTGGCGGATAAGTTTATTTCCCTCTGGTACTTCAAAAATAGATCCTGCGCCCTTGGCACTCCCAAAAGAGCAAGTCTTTGCAATTCGTTGGTACTCTGCTGAAGCAGAGCCATGAATTTATCAATTGGGCCGTCCAGGCCGAAGGATATTATTAGCTTTTTATTTATTAAATATTTATGGGTGCCGAGCGTCGCGACACCGTCTATCCAGCTCCTAAGGCTCTGAATATTTGTAAAATCAGTGACCGATGTGTTCATGGGATTGTTCATCGTCAAGAAAGCCGAACGATATTTGCCAAAATCAGCCAAGTATTGCTTCCAAAGCTCTAATGTAAGTTTGTCGGCCTCCAGCTTCTTGACGTGCATAAACTGAAAGGCCGCAATAAAGAATGCCAATATGGCGGTAATTAGCAAAAGGGTTTGGATGAGATTTTCGGTGGACATCCTCAATATTGTGGCTGACTTGTCATTACTCTTTTTTTCTTTGTCTTTTTGAATTTCATGTGGCGTCGGCAAGATTACGGTGACCGAAATGTTAGGCTGAGCTGCTGGTTTACTATCCGCTTCGCAGTGTATATGGGTGCACGCTACGCATTTACTGCCAGACGCTTTCAACGGCTTGCATTCCGCAGCAAATAGTATGTTTGCCTGCCAAACCAAAAGAATCACCAACAGTGCCGCACGAAGACAAGTCGTCATTTTTAAGTACCGTTTACACTTGCGCCCCAACGGCGGGTATTGAATGCCTATCAGATAGGTGTAGTCGAAAGTTGGCCAGGCTGTTGGAACCGATGCCGAATTTACCCAGTTGCCGAGATGTCACTGACCCAGTCTTCTCCTCTTGAACCATTGCCTATGCGGGATTTGTGCAGATTTAGAGGTGGGTCAGTCTAGCTTCAGCTCGTGGGTCAATTCGGCGCCGGCGTCCACAGACAAACCACACTGCTCAATTCTGAGCCTGCCAGGGACTTCCCGATTTCCAACCAGACCCCAGAGCATGGATTTCTGAAAACCAGTATTCATTACCTTCTGGACTGGGACCGTCACAGGTCGGGGGGGGGGGGTTAGGCAACTGAGGACCGCGGGAAACTAGATCTATGAACATCAATCTATGGACAGTTGCGTTAATTTTTAGAGCAGTTAGCCAGTAATCTCAGGCTCATGAGCTGCTTATGAACATCTGACATCGCCCACTTGTTAAATCATGTGTCTGGGTGGGACCTTTCTAGGGTGATGTCTATTTCCGCTAACCTACGAACGAAATTTCACACCCCCCCCCCGGTTGGTACACCTTTCTTAATCAGCTATCTGAGCTTAAATTTCAATAAACTGTGATCGCTTAGCGCTCCAGGGAATTCGCCGCCGCGATTCAATATCGGCGCTGAAGTGGCTGCTATGCGGAATGAGCGCGAATCGAATCACCCTATCCTGTGGGGCTATGTGATTGCAGCTAGAGCGCGAACGCCAGTTTCAGGCCACTCGGTTGCGCCCGCTGCGCTTGGCTAGATAGAGCGCATCATCGGCACGAGTCAGAAGGCTTTCCACATCGTCACCCGCTTTGGCGAGGGAAACACCCAAAGACGCAGTTACAGTGTCTAGCACCTCATCCGTGCCACGAAGCTTGATCCGCAGCGCCTGAATTTTCAGGCGCAGCTGCTCAGCAAAAGTGTGAGCACTGGTGAGATCAAAACACTCTTGCAGGACTACACAGAACTCTTCGCCACCATAGCGTGCCGCCAGGGCCTGAGGCGGGATTGAGTTCCGTAACACCTGACCAACATGCTCAAGTACGCGGTCGCCCAAAGGATGGCCATACCGGTCATTGAACTGCTTGAAATGATCGATATCCAACATGACCAATGCCACCCCATGAGGAGCGTTGATCAATGCATGCTCCAGCAAGCGAGTGAAGGTAGCTCGGTTCAACACCTTAGTCAGACCATCCAAAGAGGCCGCCAGTTGGGCTCGTTCGAGTTTGTCTCTCAGACTCTTAATTTCATTTTGCGCTGAGTGCAACTGGGAGAGGAAAAGCGCTTGCTGATCCTGCATGACCTGAGTGCTCTGTTGCAGCTCACTAAGAATGGCGGGCAGCCTCTGGTCAACCGGCTTCGCGAGCATTTCCATGCAATGGCCAAGACTGGCTTGAAAGTTGGCACTGCCATTCACGCTACGCGAGACATTACGTTCCATGTCGTCAACCAGATTGATCGCTTGTTGTTGCCCCGCGCGCGCCTCCTCCAATTCGTCACGAATGATGTAGTCGCGAAAAAGCTTCGTAGCGGATTCTGGAGGGAAACAGTCGAAGTCTTTGACCACCCTGTCCAGATGGCGATTAAGCTCTGGCTCCTGACCTTTGCTGTAGGTGTACCAGAGAGCATAGTGGACGGGGTTTGGTGGAATGTTGTGACGCACCATCAGTGGTACAGCCTGCTTCAGCAGAGCCGCCGCCTCGCGGGAGTCCTCTGGATACAGCGTTAGGGCAGTCGCACGTGTTTCTGATTGGCTCATAACGTCACTATGGTTAGTTTTTTTATTGGCATATATGAAGTCGGGGGGCAGCATATCCTTACGTACAGCAAGCAGCCATACATAAGTCCATGAGCAGAACGTCCAGCGTTCCTGTCGATTACGAAATCATCCCAAGCATGCTCCCAATTTGACACGACCGCCGTGTTGGAAGAACTTGATGATTCGCCTCTTCTCTTCGACTGCAGCCCAAATTTTCGACACGATCGATTGGATGTTTCCCTACCGGCCACCTGCTCAGTCGATTACTGGGTGCCTGGTTTCTTAATAGGAATGACAAATTGCTGACTCGGCCCGACAAAGATGCGCTACGTGCGATGCTGGAATCACAAGTTCAAGAAAAGCTACAGCATGACCCTGACGCGGTTACGACTTATGCAGCACAGCCTGAACCCGAACGAAAGCCATACACCAGTAAGCCCACGGTGCAGGACAAGGCATTTCACAGGGAGCTCGATCAGATGCGTGCGGATGTTGAAGCCGGAGTGATACATAAATCAGTGCGCGAGCCCATGGACGATGGTGAGTCTAGCCTTGCGCTCGATGATTACCCGGGCTTGAAAGAGGCTGGCTCTGCATCAAATCAGTGGTGATGTTTAGCGCCTGTGCTGCGGTAATCGGTACCTGGGCCCCCTCCTCTCATGCGGACTGTCGACCCATGGTCAGTCTGGTCGTTTCACCGTCGCTTTTAAGCATACGAGCCCGGGCTCTCTCTATCTAATCCCAGTTCCCTCATCGGGCCACCTAGCTTTTACGAACCGATTCGCTCGCCATCTTGGTGCATCACCGAAACCAGACTGCGACTGCCAGCAGTGGCTCGACTTTGCGAAAAGCGATAAAACCTATACAAAAATAAATTCGTGTATAGGTTTTCTGCAATGTGTGCCATTCTGCCATCAGTCAGCTATCACCAGCTGCTCGCGCTCGTGCCTCGCCAGTCTGTTTTCACTTCCAAATGGGTGGTAGAGGCACACAAGTAGCCCTTGGCATGGATAGCAAAAAGTAACCAGCAAGTTTTGCCCGTACAGGGTCTATCTAAGAGCTCCGCCGATGAAAAACTCAATCTCACTAGCCTCGCGCATAGGCCTTGGCTTCGCCGTAATTGTGTCGTTGCTCATACTAATCACCGCCGTGGGCATCCAACGTGTGGGTTTTATCGACTCCACCCTGGAAAACGTAAGCGAAAATGCGGCAAAAATTCAACGCTACGCTATTAACTTTCGCGGAAGCGTGCACAACCGAGCCATTAGTATTCGGGACGCAGTGTTGGTGGATAGTGATCAAGACTTAACCGTCCACCTCAATGAAGTTATCAATCTAGAACAGGCCTACTCCGATTCAGCCATACCAATGGATCAGCTATTCGCAACTGCAGGGGTAACATCGCAGGAGCAACAGCTGTTACTGGCGATTAAAGACATTGAGAAGCAAACTCTAGTTTCCACTAAGTCGGTAATTGCTTTGCGTCGCGCCGGAGATATTTCAGGTGCACAGGCTTTGCTGCTGCGCCAAACCTCCGGTGAATACAGTGAGTGGTTGAAACGCGTGAATGCACTGATTGACTACGAAGAAGCCTCGATCAAAAGCCAACTCAGTGCGGTACAAGCCACCGCTAGTGAGTTTCGAGGACTGATGCTCATGGCCAGCGGGATATCGCTGCTGCTAAGCATCATCCTGGCTGTCTCTATCATTCGCTTCGTCAAGTCAACACTGGGTGCTGAGCCGACTCAGGTTGCCCAGGCGATCCAACGGTTGGCGGCAGGTGACTTGCAACAAATGATTGTTACCGATTATCCGAACAGCGTTATGGGCGTCCTGAAAACTGCCCTCAGCCGTTTGGCTGATACCATTAGCGAAGTACGCATTGCGGCCCAAGAGGTCAACAATTCATCTAGGCTGCTGTTGACCACATCGTCCACCAATAACAATCAAATCAGCCTGCAGACCCGCGAAGCCGAGCAAGTGGCAACTGCCATTACGCAAATGGCGGCAACGGTCAATGAAGTTTCGGGCTATGCATCTCAAGCAGCGGACGCAACGCGTCTAGCCGATGCTGAAGTTGTAAGCGGTAATCGCGTCGTTGCGGACACCACACTCGCTATCGAACAGTTAGCGAACACACTGGTTGAAACCACCAATACGGTAGAGCAGGTGTCCAAGCGTAGCGAAGAGATCGAAATAGTGATCGAGGTAATCAATTCAATTGCCACGCAAACTAACCTGTTGGCGCTAAACGCAGCCATCGAAGCGGCCCGAGCAGGTGAGCATGGCAGAGGGTTTGCGGTTGTGGCCGATGAAGTGCGCTCTCTAGCTAATCGTACCCAGGAGTCGACGCGGGAAATACGAGAAATGATAGGCACACTGCAGAGCGGTACTGAAACGGCTGCACAAACCATGCGTAATAGTTGCGAACTGGTCAGCCACACCGTTGCGCAAACCCGCAACGCCCAGACGGCGCTAGCTAAAATCAGCCAGCAAGTCGGCGCCATAAACCACATGAATGCCCAAATCGCCAGCGCATCTATCCAGCAAAGCGCCGTGGCCGAAGACGTTGCGCAAAACATCACGCGCATCCATAGCTCAACGGTGCAATCGGCAACTGGCTCTCGTGAAGTTGCAACGGCCAGCCAGGAGTTAGCGCAGCTTGCTGATCGTCTTACCCATAAGGTCGCATTTTTCAGCGTGGCTTAGGGCTGGCCTATTGTCAGCCCTTTTCTTTCAACATACTTTGTACAAAACCTATACAAGGCCGCTAGAAATGTACAATAAAAAGGATTGGCCACTAACGCTGTACTTTGACGGTCAATGTCCGCTGTGTGCGCGCGAAATCAAGATCCTTAATCGACACGCCGCAGAGAGTCGACTGCTATTTATTGACATCAGCAGCGGTGAGTTCGACGCCAAGGCACTGGGGTTCACGTTCGAGCAAATGCAGTCCACGCTGCACGCCCGTTTCGCCGATGGCCGCTGGGTAACTGGTCTGGACGCCACCTTATGGAGCTGGCGAGCCGCCGGTTTGGGATTTTGGGCAGCTCCACTGACATGGCGTGCCATCCGACCGCTGCTTGCTTTAGGTTATCGCCTCTTCTGCCGCTTACGCCCCCATTTGGCTTGGCTTCCACACCCTGATGGTCGCCGTCGCTGTGTCGACGACCGTTGCGGGGTGCCGGAGTCAAAACCCGCACCTGACGAGCGGCCTACTTTGAAAACAAAGCAGACCTAGGAAGCTTCGCTTTGTCATGGCCGGACGAAGAAGCTGGGTCATAGCTGATCTGGTGAACAACGTTTTTTCTGGTGAGCAGCAGGCACTCCCCTACTGCCAAGGATTGCCGTCACATTAAGCGCAGCATGGCTGCGAGGAGTCTAAATGAACCCATCAATAGCCGAGCATTACCGGGAAGTTCTCGTCGCCGTAGGCGAGAACCCAGAGCGTGAAGGTCTGCTGGACACGCCCGAACGCGCAGCCAAAGCAATGCAGTACCTATGCAACGGCTACACGATGAATCTGGAGGAAGTTATCAACGGCGCACTGTTCGAATCGCTAAACGACGAAATGGTCATCGTACGCGACATCGAGCTGTATTCATTGTGCGAGCACCACATGCTGCCCTTCATCGGCAAAGCTCATGTCGCGTACATCCCGACAGGGAGGGTATTAGGCCTGTCGAAGGTCGCACGAATAGTCGATATGTTTGCCCGTCGCTTACAGATTCAGGAAAACCTCACCAAACAAATTGCTGACGCCCTTCAGCACATGACCGATGCCGCCGGTGTGGCCGTGGTTATTGAGGCAAAGCACATGTGCATGATGATGCGGGGCGTGGAGAAGCAAAACTCGGTGATGACCACATCGGTGATGCTAGGCGCCTTTCGCGACTCGTCCGCTACGCGTCACGAGTTCCTGCAATTGATAGGCCGACTCGGTTAGCGCCAAAAATCGCGACTGTCTGCGGGAGAGGCTAAATGAATAGTACTTTCAAGATGAACTCCCTTGGCGATGGCTACCGTGCCTTGGTGATAGGCGCCAGTGGAGCGCTCGGCACGGCATTTTGTGAGTTGCTCAATGAAGATCCACGATGCTCGGCTGTTCGTGAGCTGGGGCGCAACAGTGTTCCAGGACTGGATCTGGAAAAGCCCGACAGTATCCCCTGGGCGGCTGCCGAATTAGCTGAAGAAGCCCCATACCAGTTGATTTTGCATGCTGCCGGGCTGCTCCATCGCGACGACATCAAACCTGAAAAAAGCTACTCCGCGATTGAAGCGGACGCGCTCCAGGCGATATTCCAAGTCAACACGCTCGGGCCTGCGCTGGTTTTGCGTCACTTTCTACCCTTGCTTGAACCTCGTGGCGCGATGGCGGTGCTCTCCGCCAAAGTGGGCAGTATCGGCGACAACCGTTTGGGTGGCTGGTATGCCTATCGCGCCTCCAAGGCAGCGTTGAACATGTTGATTAAAACGGCTGCGACCGAACTAGCGCGGACACGCCCTCAGACCCGCTTATTTACTCTTCATCCCGGCACCGTCATTTCGGGCCTGTCTCAACCCTTTCGTGGCACCTCTGCAGCCAGGCCGGCAAGCATTGCCGCCCATGAGTTGTTATCACTGATTGACCGTTTGACGTCTGCCGACAGCGGCAATTTCTTTGCTTATACCGGAGAACGCCTACCTTGGTAGGCAGGGAGTGAATTTTGAATCTGCAAGCGTTGACCGAACGGGCCGCGAATGGCGAAGTACGCGAGTTGGAGTTGCTATCGCTGGAGGGCGGTTTTTATCTAGCGCGAGTCAGGACAGATCATGGCCAGTTTACGCTGCTGGACGAAACGGCGAAGCCTATGCACCTTCGTTCCATCAATCACCTACGTGAGTTGTTGCAGCTTGTCCCGCCATTTCCCTGCGCGCTCGTGCAGCATTGCGTCCATGACGAGATGTGCGGTTCACGTGAAGGGCCAATTGGGTCGTTAAGCATTCCTTTCTCACTGACTGCGCCCTGGTGAGCCTCATTCCGTTGGATCCTGTCGAATGAACAAGACTCACCGACTATGCCTGGTCTTGGGTGACCAGTTATCTTTTGAACTGGCCTCATTGAAGCAGCTGGATAGCGAGCGCGATACGGTATTACTGGTCGAAGTGATGGAGGAAGCCAGCCACGTGCCCCATCACCCGCAAAAAATAACGCTGATCTTCAGTGCTATGCGCCATTTTGCCAAGGCGTTGCAACAGCGCGGTATTCGCGTGCAATACGTCACGCTTGATGACCCGCAAAATAGCGGATCGGTGCCGGGCGAGTTACGCCGCTGGCAGTCGCTGCTGCAACCGGATGAGTTGCACCTGACAGAGTGCGGGGACTGGCGCCTTGAGCAGTCGCTCAAAGATTGCGGCTTGGCGATTCAATGGCATACCGATACCCGTTTTTACTGCACCCGACTCGAATTTGCATCCTGGGCCGAAGGCAAAAAGCAGCTGCGCATGGAGTTCTTCTACCGTGAGATGCGACGCAAGAGTGGCTTGCTGCTCAACGGCGACGGCAGCCCGGTCGGCGGCGCCTGGAACTTTGATGCCGAAAATCGCAAGGCACTGCCTAAAGGCGTGAGAGCCCCCTCCCCCATCCGCTTTTCGGCCGATGCAATCACCTTGGACGTGCTGGCGCTGGTCGCAAAAAACTTTTCCAGCCACTATGGCGCCCTCGACACCTTTGACTACCCGGTGACTCACGCCGATGCCCAAGCGCTGTGGGACTACTTCCTCGACTGGGGTTTGGCAGCCTTCGGCGACTACCAGGATGCGATGGCCAGTGATGAACCTTTCCTGTTCCATGCACGGATCAGCGCCGCGCTGAATATCGGCTTGCTGGATCTGCGTCAATTGTGCAGCGACGTCGAGGATGCGTATTGGTCGCACAGGATTCCATTAAATGCCGCCGAAGGCTTTATCCGTCAACTCATTGGCTGGCGTGAATACGTACGCGGCGTCTACTGGCTGAAAATGCCCGACTACGCCGGCGGCAATCTGTTTGGCAACAGCAGACCGCTTCCACCGTTCTATTGGACAGGCGATACCAAGATGAACTGCATGGGCCAGGCAATCGGCCAAAGTTTGAAACATGCCTATGCCCACCATATCCAACGGTTGATGGTGACCGGCAACTTTGCGCTGCTGGCAGGCATCGCACCGAGCCAGATTTGCGACTGGTACCTGGCGATCTACATGGACGCGTTCGACTGGGTCGAACTGCCCAATACATTGGGCATGGTGATGCACGCCGATGGCGGTTACCTGGGCTCCAAGCCTTACTGCGCCAGTGGCCAATATATAAAGCGCATGTCCGACTACTGCCGTAACTGCGCGTACAAAGTCACTGAAAGCACGACGGACGACGCCTGCCCTTTCAATTCGCTTTACTGGCATTTTCTGATGCGTCACGGCGATCTTTTGCGCAGCAATCAGCGCATCGGCATGGTCTACAAAAACCTCGATCGGATGACTGAACCCAAGCAGCAAGCGCTCTGGGAGCGTGGTCAGAAACTGCTCGCCAAACTCGATGCCGGTGAGTCGTTTTGAAAAAGAGTGAACTGCCCCTGAAGGCGTGTGCAGTCTGCGGATTGCCTTTCGCCTGGCGCAAGAAATGGGCGCGCTGCTGGGCTGAGGTGCGCTACTGCTCGGAGCGTTGCCAACGGCGCAGAAGCATTAAATGCTGAGAATGTGAAACAGATAAGCGTACGTCTCCTGCAGGGACTCAAAGCACCCGAGGATCTACGCCTTCAACTTGAGTCTGGTAGGTGGTCTTCAGTCGCAGCTTCTCCACATTAGTCATAGAGATTAGAAGCTCTGGTCGTGGTCTCGCAGTAGAAATCCGTTTTGTATCGCATGGATCCCCTTTCCGTTCATATTGCAGGGACAACAGCTCTCGATATCATCTTCACGCCCTATCCAAGCCCCCTTCGCTATTGGCGGCCATAAGCCACCATCGCAGCGACCGTTGTCAATTTCCGATGATGAGCACGAGCAGACATGAGTTGATTGGACGCTTCGTAAAAAACGCTCGGGATCTACCTTTGGGCGGCACTGCTCTCTCCCTCGGTATTCGCGGGACGACATTCAGAAGATCTAAATGGTGCATATGATTATCCATATTTAATTCTTTCAAGGGCGGCAAATTTCGGGGATGAGAGCTCTGTGCTCGCCTATACTAAAAATGTCAAGTCATGTTGGCGAGCTCGATTAACAAGCTATTGATATATATGGAGATTTAAAAAACTGGTTACCTTGGAGATTGCTAGTTAAGAACTTTTTTGTGTGATGGTTTGGTGTCGTGACGAGGTTTTGATATGAACGTCTTGTTGAAAGAACTTCATGCCTATCATCATGAGGCAGCTATAAAAATCACTCAGATCAAAGAGTTGCTGAGGAAGATAAGGCATGAATCCGATGGTGCTGATGACTGCAAGTTGTTGTTCAAGATGCTGGAAGCCATGCATGGTGATGCAGAACAATACCACCATGAAAATGAAGAACTTATTCGGCTGTCTTTGCTAGGGACTGATGCACCGATCCACCAACGGGTCAAGGATATCGAGCGAGACCATCAAGCATTTGGGCGCATTGCTGGACAGTTGAAGATGTTGGAGGACACAACTCAGGAAACAAGAGTAATTGCTGACACTATCGATGACTTTATCAAAAAATATTTCGATCATATGGACTCGGAGGAAAATATTTTCTTTCCGTTGGCAGATAAGTGGCTGTCAGACGAGCAGTGGCAGGAAATAAAGCGTCAATGGCATTCCGCGTCTTAATCTGCACCTGCATCTGGCCGCCGACAATGCATATTTCTCTGAACTGGTTACCCTCCCGCAGCACCTACAGCCCGTCCATCCCGTGCCCCTGAGCCAGCCGTGCGCGCTTGGTTTCACCAAGCAACGTCAGCGCCTGGCCCTGGCATTGGCGAGCATGCACGAGCCGCTACAAAGGTGACGGCTGCGACTGAATTCACAAGTGGGGGCGATGGCCGCTGAGATGATGGCGGGGCGGCCGCCTAAGAAGGCAATTACCCTAAAGATACAGAAGGAAGCATCGAGGCCAACCTTAGGGTCAACACCAGCAATAATGGAGAATGCGCTGGCTTCGGGGATGAGGGCCAGTGCAACGACGAGACCAGCCCTGACATTTGATACCCATGTGAGTTTGATCTTTCAAGCATTGATTTTCCAGAACAGGCGCAACATAACGCGCGGAATCGAGCACAGAGCATTTGCTTGGCATTAAACGCGAAGCATCCAGAGATATCGAGTGCGTCGCACCGTTTCGCTTAGTAACCACTAACCTATGGGCTATCCAAAACCAAGGGCCGGGCGACCATTTGGCATCGGTGAATGCTAACGAGTCGGTATGGTTTCCCTATCTGACAGAACGCCTTGCAACCACTCCATGTTAACCCGCTGGCACTCACTCTTAGCTTCCTCTCGGGTCTGATAGGTTATCTTAAGCCGTAGCTTTTCCTGATTGTCATAGAGGTTGAAGCCTGTTGGCGCTGTCTTGTAGTAGAAGCGCGATCCTTTTCGCTTTGATCCCGTTTCTGTTGGGATCGAGGGACAACAACAAAACTCGAAATCATCTTCACATCCACTCTTCCTCTAACTATGTGATCGGGTAAACTGGGGCGCTAGGGAGGCATTGCCCTCGATGGAAACTGGAGCTAGAAATTCAATCACCAGTGCAAGGCTACCAAGCATTAGACTCCCTAAACCCCTTCTGATATTGGCTGTAAGTGGCCGAATCAACCGCGGATCTTAGGGTTTCAGAATTTAGTCAAAAACTCTATCCACCTGCGGTGAATTCACCGATTCAAAAAAGCCTCCCATGCATAAAAAAAAGACTCATTTCCGAATGTGGCCACATGTTGCGTCGAGCTTTCTGATTTGCACACTACAATTGTTGGTAGCTAGCACCTGCATCGCACAAGAGGCGCATGAGACACTGACAATTATGGTGGAAGATGCCGCAGCACCTTGGTCAAAGAGCGATGGCACGGGTTACGCCAATGACGTAGTTGTAGCCGCCTTCAAGGAGATGGGGGTAGAGGTGAGGCTAAGAGTAGTGCCGTATTCACGCTGTAAGTACATGGTGCTCAATGGCCAAGTCGCCGCCTGCTTCAACATGAGCTGGCAGTCCGAATTCGAGGGTAAGATCAAGCTGGCTGCACAGCCGATTTTCAAAGTACACAACGACATCTTCGAACATATCAATGCTCCCTTGCCGAAGCCTTCAGACGCTAAATGTGATTTGCCCCCCGGCACTGTCGTTGGCATAACCAGAGATTATGAATACTCAGCCCAGGTGACGGCGCTCCAGACCTCAGGGGTGGTCTTTAAAAACTCCCTCTCGGACTTAACCAGCCTGCAAAAGCTGGCGGCTCGGCGTTTTCAGGCGGTATTGGTCATGAGTAATGACCTTGAGCCAAGGAATCAAAAGGCCAAACAATCAGGCACTGACGATGCAGTGCGCTTCGCCTTCAATTGCGGAGTGGAAAACTCAACAATAGGCTTCAGCTTGGCGCATCCAGACGGATTGTGGGCGTTGGAAATGTACGACGAGGGCTATCGCCGCATCGAGGCCAACGGCGCCCTCAAGGATATTCACATGCGCTGGTTTCCTTAGTTTCATGAGGCCTTGACTATGCGACTAGCGGTGCTAGGGAACAATGTAGTATGTGTAAATCTCAAGCTACTGGGACTCAGTCATAGCAACTCCTTTGCGCCCGAGTTGTTTAACACCGTACATCGCCTGATCCGCCGCTTTCAGCAAGGAGCCCAGACTTTGACCATGATTGGGGCACAGAGAGACTCCGATACTGCACGAAAGTGATAGCTCTCCTGCGCTTGTCGCTACTGTCTGCACAATGGCTTCCAGCACCCTCTCGGCGTACTGCTCAGCACTATCTGGGCTGATAAGTTCCGTGATCAGAATCACGAATTCATCTCCCCCATAGCGCGCGACGATGTCACAAGAACGAGTGACCTGAAGCATGCGATTGGCGACTGCTTTGAGAACCTGATCACCGACCTCATGGCCATGCTTATCGTTAATTTCCTTGAAATGATCCAGATCGACCAACAGAACGGCAAATGCAGTCCCGCTCGATGTCCAATTCGAGAGGGCTTGATCAAAACGCTCAGCGAGGAGGTAGCGATTCGGCAATTGGGTTAGAACATCATGGGTTGCGAGATAAGCCGAGCGTTCGAGTTCAACCTCTGCTCTTTCAATCGCTTTGAAATGCTATCAATGTATTCGCTTTCGACGGTTTCGAAAATCAGTCGATCGAGCGGAAAATCATGAATTCGTGCGGCTTCCAACGTACTTCTAATGCAATGCTCTGGACGATAAACTGCGTTAGGAAGAAAGTTAATCGAAAGGTTTTCAGTCATTCCGAGGTTCGCAGCAGTCGAAATGGCCCGCATGCGGCAAAGCTGGTCGAATCGATAACGGTTATTGTCGTTTACTTTCTCCAGCACCGACAGAGCCCCCTCTCCATTAATACCTCTTACCAACGCTTCATGTGCAAATACCGATTGATCGCGCACGTCCACAATTGGCTGAAAGGCGAAAGTAAAATCTAAACCCAGATCAACATTACTTTTGCAACCTTGACAACCATTTGACGAAGTCAATGCGTTTGAGGAAACGGTCATGTCGCGCTCCAGAAAAAATTAGTTGCCATTTATATGGCAGCTTTCCTAATTAAGGTCTAAGCATCGGAACAACAATAAATCGTGGAGACATTTATAATGCATCGACCGGAAACCTTCACTATAGCAGTTTATTCTTCAATTACTTTCACCGACTGATAAATGCACGTTTTTCAAACTAAAAACAACACCACCAGATCATAAAACGGTTATAACTTAGACACTTAACCTTTTTTCACACAGCTGGCCATTGCTTTATATACAGAATTGCCATCGTTAATTTCGAGGCAACGCTGCGAAAAACTAAACCAACATAATCAGACGGATAGCTACAGGTATGGGCGCCAGGGGCTAGCCTCTACATTTATTGCCATGAAGAATTTATGCTTAAGCAGCGAACACTTTCAAATCTACAGCCGGACTAAAAAATCTATGATTAACTTTCAATATTCGATACCTGGCTCACACTCTGTACAGTAGCGATGTTTGTGCTTTATTGCCAGACCCTCGACTGAATTCACGCTTTTTATACATTTACTTAAAAGTGCTTAGACTTTAAATTGATGTACAATCTTCAATAATCTATCGGCATCTCCACCGCTCGCTCGGCCACGGCTGAGGGTGCTTATTGCTAGTGCCACAGTGTTGCTCGCAACGACCGAAACACTGCTAATACGGCGATTAATTTCATCGGTAACCATAGCTTGCTCATTAGCAGCTTGAGCAATGTGCAAGCTCATATCTGACACAGAAGACACCAATCCGCTTATTCGCTGTAGCGCCTCACCGGCGCTAAGCGCCTGCTGCACCCCACGCTCTGCAAATACACGACTATCGTCCATTACTTCTACCGCTTGCTTCGAAGCACTTTGGAGACGATCAATCATGCCGTTGATCTCTTGTGTGGATTTTTGCGTGCGACTAGCCAACAAACGGACTTCATCGGCTACCACGGCGAAACCACGACCTTGCTCTCCGGCACGAGCGGCTTCGATGGCTGCGTTGAGAGCCAGCAAATTGGTTTGCTCGGCAATAGTACGAATAACTTCCAGCACTCCACCGATCTCGCGTGCATGCCCTTCTAGATTGGCGATGACAATCGCCGCACGGCTTACCTCCTCTGCCAGGGTACGAATATCAACTATCGTTTCATTGACTACAGAAATCGCCGCTTGTGCCTGCCTATCAGCATCTTGAGTTTGGGCCGCGCTAGCTTGAGCGTTGGTGGCAACACCTTGCACGTTATTAGCCATTTGATTGGCCGCCGCCGCTACCTGCTCTACTTCGATTTGTAGATCCGTAGCACTCCTCTCAGACGCCCCGGCGTCACTCAGCAATTGTTCGGCAGATAGCTCCAACCCCTTTGAAACATCTGCAACTGTAGTGATTTTGATGCGTAGGCTTCCGAGGAAAGCATTGAACAGTCCAACGACCTGGCCAATCTCATCATTACGATTTGACTCGATAATGTGGCTCAGGTCGCCACTCCCGTCATTCAACGCACTCAGAGCATTCCTCAAGTGCTGCATTGGAGGTAACACCCTACTGGCAATCAACCACAACACCCCGAGCATGATTATCAATACCGTGCCCCATGCTATGAGGTTGGTGACCTGAATGCTTTTACGCTCAGCTTGGCTGTCGCTCATCTGCTGACGATACAGCTTGTCCAATGGCTCACTAAAAGCGGAAAAATCGGCAATAACTTTCGCTGAACGTAGGTCAAAGTCCTCCATGACTTTATCGCCCTCAGTTTTATTACGGGCATAGGCCTGCACCATCAGCTTGCCGGTGCTATTAAGCTGCTCAAGTGGAATGCGCAAAGCCTGACTACGGTCAGAGAGGCTCGGAACCAAGTAGATTACTTCGTCAAGCAGTTGAAGAGAGGACGCGTAATGTTGCTGCGCGTCTTCAATTGGCTCATGGTCTTGGGTCAGGCTGGCATCGGTATAAAACTGTTGAATTTGAGCACTGTCGTAGCGCAATTTCTGGGTTGACTCTAGGGCGTTTCCCAGCCGCTCGCTATTGTGTCCCATAGCATCAAGAATGTTAATTTGGGTATACATGAATATGGTAAAAGCAACGGCTGTCGCGACCAAGCCTGCCGCACACAAAGTCATCAACCGAGAAATATTAATTGTCAAAAAATCCTCCAACAGTAAATTGGTGCAAGAGTACAGTCAGCGTAACTTTCACCTAAATTTCCCGCTTATTGAGTCAATAACAAAACGTCTGTTATTTAGACCATTCTAGCCCTCTTAAGGATCAGTTGCCTCTGTCCGCAAATAGGCAAGAGTGCACGAGCGATAGCACTCAAGGAGCGAGACGCAGGAAAATGCTAATACTAGACTTTTGCTTGTAGCAATGATTCTCGCTCCTCCTGTCTTGACTGATTTATCTCGACAGAAACATCTAGTGGTACTTTGATATCACGACCACAAAGAAAATGTAAGAAATACATGATAGGGACATTTTTATTTACGCAGAAAATCAAAAATAAAAATAAAAAAAACTCTAACTCCATGATTTTTATGTTTTATTCAACGCATGAGACTTTAGTCTAAGAAAGCGATTACCAATTATAATTTTTTTCAAAATCATGGATCCAATAGTCTTAAATGCTTTCAAAGCTTGCTAACTAAATTATCGATGATTTGATCGAACAAGCCAGCCGACTAACACTTATTGCCAATCCAACTGCGTCTTTTTCAACCTGGCGGTTTTTTCAAATCTTCAGCCAACGGCCTACAAAACTAGCAATTAGGCTTGCTTCTCAATTAAATATAGTTACTGATGTATTGAACCAGTCAATCCTGGCACAACAAAAATTGCGCAAATCGAGTTTCTGACTGGTCAGACCACTATGGTGAGCTTAATGCCGTTGATTTTCCGCCAAACAACTATCCGTGGCATCGTAGTCGTGCCCCTTCGTCGTTGGATCGGATGAACAAATTCCTGAACGAACACGCGATCCGCCCTTCTACCAACATCAGAAAAACATAGCCGATCACTCTGCAATCCGACCAAGCCCATTTATAGCATCAATAACACTACACATTAGGAAAACCCTACCCTTCAACAACAAAATCTCTACTTAATCAAAGTGAGATTTTTTAACGGATGATAGGCCTGACCATAGTTGGTCTATGTCCTTAAACTTCCAACGTTCAGGACTTTCGCGGCGGACAATACGGTCTTGCCCGACCAATATTGCAAGATCAACAATAGCCTGAGGAATGGACTTCTTGGACAGAGTAGAGAAAAAAACAATTACCTTAGGCGTCAAAAGGGCATTTTTGTTTTGCTCCGATACAACGCCTATCCTTCCGCTTTCAAGACGAACAAGTGATCCGACCGGGTAAATTCCAACGCATCTGACGAATGCATGAAAAATATTCGAATCGAAATGCCCTTGCCATTCTGCCATTCGGTGGATCGAATCTGCGGGCCCCCACGCTTTTTTATAGGGTCTATCAGAAGTCACGGCGTCGTAGACATCACAGATAGCCCCCATTCTTGCAAGCAAGCTAATTTGCGATCCAACCAGCTTATGCGGATAACCACTTCCATCGAATCTTTCGTGATGGTGAAGACAAACATCTAGCACCTGTGGGGTGAAGTGGGGGTTTCCTTGCAACATATGCGCGCCTGCCACAGGGTGCCTACGCATAGTCTCGAATTCTCCGTCTAATAGCTTCCCGGGTTTGTTCAGGATCGCGATGGGTATCATAGATTTACCAACATCGTGCATAAGTCCAGCAAGGCCTGCTTCACGAACCAAATCGGGAGATAAATTCATCTCACGAGCTAGAGCAATCATCAGCGCACATACAGCAACAGAGTGCATGTAGGTGTACTCGTCAGAAGTCTTTAATCTAGCTAAACTTATCAGGGCATCTGGATGCCTTGAAACAGAATCGAAAATTTCGCCTACCAACTCAGTGACCTGGGGATTTTCAGTAACCCGTCCCATACGCAAATCATTGAACATCTTTTCAACAGCGGCCTTAGATCTAGCGCATAGCTTTAACGCGAGAGAGACCTCCTGATCAAAATAAGTAACAACTTTTGCCTTTTGATCTAGAGCCGACTGAGGAGCTGCAAAAGGAGGCGGCTCATCAACCGAACGAGATTCTATATCGACACCTCTGCTTATATTTATCCAGAGATCAAGAACTTTCGAATCATAGATTCGTTGCAGATCATGCAGATCCTGTAGAAAGAATCCATTTTTCCAAAGAGGATGCTCTATACCGGAGCCACAAAACTCGTGTATATACATACCTAAACGTAGTTCAGACACCGCGATATATTTCAGCAAGAAAGCCTCCATTTCTTATTGCGCTATAAGAAGTTAGTTAACGCCTTCTAGCTCATCCGTTCTAAATCGAGAACCGAGCAACCAGTTTATTTAAATCAATAGCAAGCTTCGACAATTCGTGGCTTGCTTCGGATGTTTGATGTGCAGCTGCTGAACTTTGTATAGATAAATCCCGAATACTCACAAGATTTTCATCTACGGATCTGGCAACTTGCGCCTGCTCTTCGGATGCAGTGGCTATCATCAGGTTACGTTCATTAATATCAGAAATTGCGACTGTAATTTGCTGTAAAGCGATACCTGCCTCATGAGCAATCAACAGTGTGGACTCAGCCTCCTCGCTACTTTGCTTCATCGATTGCACAGCCATCGATGATCCCTTTTGTATATCTTCTATCATCTGCGCGATTTGATGAGTAGAAGCCTGGGTGCGATGTGCCAAAGCTCTGACTTCATCGGCTACCACTGCGAACCCCCGACCTTGTTCTCCTGCGCGCGCCGCTTCAATTGCCGCGTTTAGAGCCAAAAGATTGGTTTGATCGGCGATTGAATGAATCACATCGAGAACACTAGCAATATTTTGTGCTTGATTAGCCAGGCCTTTGACCTCCACACCAGTTCGTCCAACAGTAGAACTAAGCTTTTCAAGCGATGTTATGGCTTGCCCGACTCGCTCTTTACCTGTCTGGGCAGAGTACTCAGATGCTTGAGTGGATTGCGAGGCAGAGACAGCATTACGGGCGACTTCCTCAACAGCGGCTGTCATCTCGTTAACTGCAGTGGCGGCTTGCTCAGTTTCCATGGTCTGGCGCTGAATACCTTCATTGGATTCTTTGGTTATGGAACTCATCTCTTCGGCAGCTGAAGCAAGCTGACCAGAAGAGTCAGATATATGTTGAATTGTGCTTTTTAGGTTGGACAGCATGGCTGATGTTGCATGTTGCAGAGCGGTAATTTCGTCCGCCCCAGTAACTACCACTTGAGTGCGCAAGTCCCCGTCTGCAATTTTACGCGTCACACCCAAGAGAGATAGAACGGGAACAGTGATACTTCTGGTAAACACTAACGCCACCAATAGTGTAACAAACAAAGCCATAACACTCAGCACTATGGTGATCGTCATGCCACTTTTGAAACCTTCATCGGCGACCAGTCCTGAATGATCTGCACCTAGCTCATTGAGAGCAATCAACTCTTCTATAGAGGACTGAAGTACCACCGCTGGCGGCTTAGAATTATCTCTAATAAACAATGCTAGCGCCTCTTCAGAGCTTGTTTTGCTCAAAGGCAAAAGCTCATCATTTTTGGCTTGAAACGCGGCAACATTGGCTACAACTCGATCATAAATTTCTTTTTCTTTTGGACTTGATACATATGGCGCGTAAGATTTAGTAGCCTCGGCCAAGTCTTTTCTCATCGCGTTCATTTCACTTATTGAAGCTTCACTCTGCCTATCATTGTCCATAACGAAGCGCCTAGCATCCAGGCGGCAACGCATCGCTGCAATTTCTATCTTGCCGGCCTGTTTTACACTAGGCAGCCAATCGTGTTGAAGTTCAGAAGCCGATGTATGGAGATCATTTAGCTTATATGAAACGGTAATACTCAAGATGATGAGAAGCAGACAAATAATGCCAAAACTTAACGTTGCCCTAGTAGCAATGGTAATATTTCTTGTTTTCATAAAAAGCCTATAGAATTAAATTATTTTGCTAGCAGAGAGAGTAATGGCGTTGTAGCCACGCAAGAGGCTGAAAAATCTAAAAAAACATAAAATTAAACTCCACACACACGCGTCTCTGATACTAAGACGCCATGATTTGTTAACCTCCTGGTTTCAATGGTAATCAGTACATCGGAAAATTTCAGTTTAGCAACGCACAAACGCAGCGTAGCATGCATAAGTCATTGGATCCGATCAAACACTCACAGCCTGCTCACTAATTTATGCTCAAACTGCGCTAAATAGCTGATTAGGTTATTGAAATTAACTTTATTTTCTCGAAAACAAATACTAATTAATTCGATGGATTTATTTTGTCTCACATTTGTCCCGGACATTCTCGTGCAAATTCGGTAGTCAGGTCATTTAACTGCTTGGCCAAAAAATTTGTCACGGACGTCAATACAAACGCATTGAGGTCAACTAAAGCCAGCAAAATAGAGGCTAACACGCTGAGGTTCAGGTTAATCGCGCTGTGCTTTCCACCCAGGCTGGCGCGAGAAGTTGGCGCACTGCTCGTGAGCTAAGATTTCTGGCAATCGATTAGTATCCAAACTGAGCTGAATCGACCTTCGCGCGAAGATGCCGGGGCTAAACAAGGGCTTGATTAGCTTGCATTTTTGCTAAACGAGCCGATATCTAATGGTTTTTTATGTAAAACACTTAAATCTACTCAATCTTCAGCTTTTTCAATTTATCTTTGGTTAGCAATGCGAATCTCTGAAGGCTAATCTGTCACCTCAAAAAAAATTCTAGGAATGCCGTTTGCAAACAAACCGGTCGCCCTTTTGTGTTTCCCTGATCAAGGATGCAGCGGGACAGCCTCACCGATATGACCGACGCGCGTCAGCTGGCGAAACAACAAATGTGGGCAGCCACCACACCGGCTGCGGCCAATCAAGCATTCAATGTCACCAATGGCGATATATTCCGTTGGAAATGGATGTGGAGCAGAATCGCCGAATATTTCGGCTTGCCTCCGGCCGATTACCCCGCCACCCTCTCGCCACTTGAAAAGCAAATGGCTGACGATCAAGTTGCCTGGTCGCAAATCGTAGCGGAACACGGCTTGAAAGAATCCGATATCGGGCGCCTGATCTCCCGTGGCACACCGACGCTGACCTCGGTCGACCAATCGAAGTTGTCACGGATATGTCAAAGAGCCGGGTTATGGGTTACACCGCCTACCAAGCGAGCGATCAAGCATTTTTCGATGTGTTCGATAAACTGCGCGATATGAACTTGATCCCATAGGCCGTCTTATCTCCAAGGAGTCAGGAAGGATTCGGGGGATTGGCCTTTTTGCCGACGGTGCCCATCTCGACAGGAGTTTTTATGTAGAACACAGAGATTTCTTCAGCTTCCAATCGCTTGAATAACCTCTCGGATTCGTCCTCGGTAATAGCCATTCGAATTTCCGTCGGCTGATCCGCCAGCTCAAAAAAGTGCGATGAGTGCAATTTCCCTGTGTGCCCAAATCCTTCAATTCCTGTGCAGAGGGTCGCACCGCGCAACCCCATCTCTTTAGCCACGTCGACGATCCATTCGCCCAACATCTTTCCCTGATAACGACGGTTCTGCTGGGTAAAGAAAATTACTAGATAACCTTTCATGTTCATCTCCTCAGCGTGTGCCAATCATTTGATAGGACAGAAGCCCGGCAGCCGTCATCGCCAACGAACCTACGACATGCAATGAAACCGAGCCGAGCGCCCACAGCAGTCTGCCTTCCTGAATCAGGGCAACTGTTTCAGCTGAAAAAGTGGAAAAGGTGGTCAGCCCCCCACAGAACCCCGTGATGATTAGCAGACGCCACTCAGGGCTTAGCGAGGGAGATGCGGCCAAAAATGCTATGGCGAGGCCAATAATGTAGCCCCCGACCATATTGGCGACCACAGTGCCTGGGGGAATCGTAGGGAACAGCGCGTTGAGCTTCATGCCCAAGATCCAGCGCAACCAAGCACCGAGGGATGCGCCGACGCCGATAACTAGAAGTGATTTCAGCATGGATGCAAGTCTCCTCTGGGCAAGTAGTGCCGAGGAGGTGCTGATAACCGCACGCGGAGTGAGGGAGCTGATATGAGAATAGAGGTCACGATCCTGTCCTAAATTGGAGGACAGGGAGACACACCTACGCACCCTGTCCAGGGTTCACGTAGGCATCATCAGCACAAAGGCGGTTAAAGGAGGAATGCCATCTCCTGATTTCATCCTATAGCAGCGACGGCTGGATATTCAAGATACTAAGAACACGAATTCCACCGAAGGTAATGCCGTTCAGTTGTACTGACTGGCACTACGTCAGAATCTACCAGCTGGGTGGCTGATTTTGATGGTGATGGCCTTGGGGCTGATTGCCTTCTCGGCTTACAGTTTCTCTGAAGCTTTCTGGCGCAAGATAAATATGGATGTACCAGGAGTATCGAGACCCTAGGGTGCAGCAATATTGGCGGCCAACTTCCCGGATTAGAGCAGGCGTGGCCTTGGCCTGCCGCTGGCAATCATCGGCGCCGGTTCTTCATCATCGTGCTGCTGGCAGAGGAATTCTCGTATCAGTTCGGCAGTTCGCTGGGCACTGGTGACTACGAAAAAATGCCCCTCACCCTCCAGGACGTGCACTTCGGCACGGCGGATGGTGCGGCGCAGGATATGCGCGTTGTACATCTGTACCAAGGTGTCGCGGTCGCCAGTGAGGATCAGCGTGCGTTGGCGCAGACGGAACAGCCGCAGCAGGCTTGTCCAGCCGACCAAGGCAGCGAGCTGATAGTAGTAGGTTCGCGGATTAACGGAGAGCATGCCTTTCACTACTCCAAAACGCAGCAGCGCCTGGATTGAATTGCGGGATCCCTCCTGCTTGCGGGACTTGGCACTTTTGCTTCTACCAAAAAACTCCAAGATGTCGGCGGGCTTCACTAGCACCACCGGGCCGGCGGAGGTCGCCGCGAGGATCAGCCGGCGCACCATGCTCGGGTGACGCAGGGCAAATTCTTGCGCCAATGCACCGCCCCAACTCACGCCGAACACATCGACTTGGTCGACTCCCAACTGCTTCAGCATCTCGGCGATCAAGTCGGCATGGCGCGGCAGACGCATCGGCCAGCGGGGCATTTGCGATTTGCCGACTCCTGGCATGTCCAACGTAATGGTCATGAAGTCCCCAAGTTCTTCGCGCAGCGAATCGAAGGTACGGATCAAGCCACCCAAGCCATTGAGCAGGAGCAGGGGCGAACCTTGACCACTGATCGAAACGTTCAACTGCAAGTCTTTAATGGTCAGTTTGCGCGTTGTCATCGTTTTCCCTTGCTGCACGTGGCTGAGATAGCAACGGTCGATAAGACACTAATAAAGGAACCCCTATCGTAACCGTCCGGGCAACACACCTTCCTGACACCGTCGCTTGAGGCGATGGTGTCCACCTAAATTTAAGTGGACACCATTTTTAGCCTTTTTTAAGCGGACGCCCATGCCACAAGAACGCCGTTCCTATTCCAAGTCCTTCAAGGCTCAGGTCATTGCCGAGTGCGCCCAGCCTGACACCTCAATTGCCAATGTCGCTTTGACCCACAATCTCAATGCCAACCTCGTCCATAAATGGATTCGGGTGCATGCGCAGAAAAATCTGGCACTGCAAACTGCCTTTATTCCGGTCAAGCCATTGCCTTCGACAGCGGCACCTCAAGTTCTTCCGGCCACGATTCGAATCGAAGTGCCTCATTCAAAAGGCGTAGTCGTGGTGAGTTGGCCGGCAGAAAATGCAGCGGCATGCTCCGCTTTCCTGCGAGACCTGCTGCGATGATTCGCATCGACACCATCTGGCTCGCCACCGAGCCCATGGACATGCGTGCCGGCACTGAAACCGCGCTCGCACGAGTTGTCGCGGTGTTCGGTGCGGCGAAGCCGCATTGTGCATATCTGTTCGCCAACCGCCGCGCCAATCGTATGAAAGTGTTGGTGCATGACGGTGTGGGGATTTGGCTTGCCGCCCGGCGCTTGAATCAAGGACGCTTCATTTGGCCAGGCGTGCGACACGGCTCTGAAGTCGAGTTGGATGCCGAGCAACTTCAGGCTTTGGTTCTCGGTTTGCCTTGGCAACGCGTCGGTTCCGGAGGAGCCATCACGGTGCTCTAACTCGTCTGCCATGGCGCGCTTGCCAGTGCAATTGGCCCATCAGTCTATCGTCGCCACCAGCCCTCTCTGGCAGAATCTGCGGCATGCCTTCGCATCCCAATCTCGATCATTTAAACCCTGAACAACTGCGTGCCTTGGCGGCGCAGTTGATCCAGCGCGTCGAGACGATGGACAAGCAAATCACTCATCACAAGTCGGTCAACGAGAAACTGGCCCACGAGATCGCGCTGCTCAAACGCTTCAAGTTTGCCAAGCGCAGCGAGCAGTTGAACCCGGATCAAGCCAGCCTGCTCGACGACTTGATCGATACGGATATCGCCGCTATCGAAGCCGAACTTGAGGCGCTGCAACCGGCACCTGTCGAAGCCAAAGTGCGCCAGCAACCCAAGCGCGCGCAGCTGCCACCGCAGTTTCCTCGCACGCTGATCCATCACGAACCGGACAACAGCCACTGCCAGTGCGGCTGCGCCCTCAAGCGCATCGGCGAAGATGCCAGCGAAAAGCTCGACTACACGCCCGGCGTGTTCACCGTCGAGCGCCACATCCGTGGAAAGTGGGCCTGCGAACAGTGCGAAACGCTGATACAGGCGCCGGTACCGCCGCATGTCATCGACAAAGGCATCCCTACAGCGGGCCTGCTGGCCCACATCATGGTGGCCAAGTTCGCCGACCATCTGCCGCTGTATCGCCAAGAGAAAATCTTCGGCCGCGCTGGGCTGCCCATCGCCCGTTCGACCTTGGCGCAGTGGGTGGGCAACTGCGGCGTGCAATTACAGCCGCTGGTTGATGCGCTGCGCGAAGCCGTGCTGACGCACGGCGTCGTTCAGGCTGACGAAACGCCGGTGCAAATGCTGACGCCTGGCGCGAAGAAAACTCATCGTGCCTATGTCTGGGCCTATGCCACCAGCCAGTTCTCAGACCTGGCGGCGGTCGTTTACGACTTCAGCCCGAGCCGCGCAGGCGAACATGCCCGAGCCTTCCTCGGCAAATGGAACGGCAAGCTGGTCTGCGATGACTTCGCTGGCTACAAGGCAGGCTTCGAACTGGGCGTTACGGAGATCGGCTGCATGGCTCATGCGCGCCGCAAGTTCTTCGATTTGCACGCGACTAACAAGAGCCTGATCGCCGAAAAAGCACTGCACTACATCGCGGCGTTGTACGAAGTCGAACGCGAAGTTAGGGAAGTGGAGCCAGGTGACCGGCAGCGAATACGACGAGAAAAAGCAGCGCCAATCCTCAACGCACTTCATACCTGGATGACGGCCCAAAGGCAGCTCGTTCCCGAGGGCTCGGCCATCGCCAAGGCCTTGGATTACAGCCTCAAACGCTGGATAGCGCTGACGCGCTATCTCGATGACAGCGCTGTGCCCATTGATAATAATTGGTGCGAGAACCAAATCCGACCGTGGGCACTTGGGCGCTCAAACTGGCTGTTTGCAGGTTCGTTACGCAGTGGTAAACGCGCAGCTGCGATCATGAGTTTGATCCAGTCGGCACGGCTCAACGGGCATGATCCGTATGCTTACCTGAAGGACGTTCTAGCGCGCCTGCCGACGCAGCGGGCGAGTGAGATTACCGAGCTGCTGCCGCATAACTGGACTCCCGCCAAATAACGTAAGCTGGGATATATGGATGCTCACGTTGAAACTCCACATGGAAGACTTGGAATGACTAGAATTATTGAAATCCTGATGTACACCTTAAAGCCAGGATCGGGATTGGATTTTCATCGAATAATGCAGAATGTAAGTGTTCCGCTTCACATAGAAGCTGGCATAGATGTCGTTTCTTATGGCGGCTCATTACATGATTGTGACAGCTATCACCTGATTCGCTCTTATGAAAGCGAGAGCCATCGCCTAGCATCTCAAGATATTTTTTATGCAAGCGCTGCCTGGAAACTGGGCCCGCGAGCAGACATTATCAGTCGGATTGAAGTCAGTACAACGACAGTTATGGCGTTCACTCAAGACGTAATTGATGCAATCAGAGCTTCCGTAGATCTATCTAAAGCCGATGCTCAATCAGCGTAGCCATCGGCAAAGACAGACCCCGTAGTCTTAAACGCTGGGATCAGGAAGGTGTGTTAGCCGGACGCTTACCCCCTATCCTTGCTCGGCGCCTAACGGTTGCCCCCCTTTGATTCGAGAGCCAGGAAATGCATATGACCGAGACAACCCAAGTCATGGAAGCGTTGTCGGCCAACGAAGCCAATCTAAAACTTTGTGAAGGCTGGTCTTTGATATCGGTGGTTGTCACAACACATCTTAATGGGAGGGGATTTTGACTTATCTGGATTGGGTTCAATGGCCGGCGATGCTTGTCACTGTGCTTGCTGCATGGTTGATCGGGTCTCAACAGCCGTCGAGACGAATGACTGGCTTTGTATGCTTCATTTTGAGCAATGTGCTGTGGGTGATTTGGGGTTCGTACGCTGAAGCCTACGCGCTCATTCTCTTGCAGATTTGCCTGTGCCTCATGAACCTTCGCGGGTTTAAGAAGAACCTGAAAGACCAGTAAACAAGAGTGAAGCGGATCCCTGTTTCTCTATGGTTTGAATCCTCGGCAACTGCCGCGCAGCAGCTCTTGCATTCGCCAGTGGAGCACCGTGACGAAGCTGCGCTCGCTGAAGTAGTCGAGAAATGTGTTACCACACAGCAATATGGGAATCGGCTCGCGGCTCAGTACCACCGCACAGCACACCGGTGTCCGGGTCCCGAATGATGATCTGCCCTCGCCCATAGTTGATCAGGTCGCAATCGACCTGAATCCGGTGTCCGCGCCGCGCCAGCGAAGCCGCCAGATCCCGAGACGCTCCCTGCTCAATGCCGACCTTCATTTCTCCAAGCCATTGCCACCGAGGGGCGTCCAGCGCGGCTTGTGGGTTAAGACCAAAATCCACCAGGTTCATGACCATCTGCACATGGCCTTGGGGCTGCATGTAGCCGCCCATGACGCCGAACGGTCCCACCGGCGCGTCGCCTTGACTGATGAAACCGGGAATGATGGTGTGAAAGGTTTTTTTGCCCGGTGCCAGGCAGTTGGCGTGGTCAGGATCGAGACTGAACTCCTGTCCGCGGTTCTGCAAGGCGATGCCGCTGTCTGGCAGTACCACGCCGGAACCGAAGCCGTGGTAGTTGCTCTGGATGAAAGACACCATGTTGCCCTCCTCATCCGCCGTGGCCAGGTAAACCGTGCCGCTGGCATGGGGATCACCGGGATTAGGTTCTCGCGCCTGATCAGTGATCTGTTCGCGACGTTGGCGGCTGTAGGCATCGCTGAGAAGATCAGCCACCGCCACACGCATGTGCAGTGGATCGGTGATGTAATGCAGGCCGTCGCTGTAAGCCAGCTTCATGGCTTCCAGTTGACGATGCCAGGTCTGCTGGCTGTCGCGGTGATCGAAGTCAAAGCCCTCAAGGATTTTCAGGGTCATCAGGGCGACTAATCCTTGCCCGCTTGGGGGGATTTCCCACACATCGTAGCCACGATAGTTGATGCTGATCGGGTCCACCCATTGGGCGCGATAGTCTTGCAGGTCACTGGCGCGCAGGTAACCGCCGGTGGCGCGGGAATGGGCATCCAGCCGCTTAGCCAATGCGCCGCGATAGAAGCTTTCACCCTCGGTGTCAGCCAGCTCTTGCAGCGTTCGGGCTTGCGCCGGGTTGCGGAATATTTCACCGGCCTTGGGTGCACGGCCATCGATCAGGAACGTGTCGAACCAAGCGTCGAGCACTGGGTCTCGATGGGGGCTGAATTCATCCAGAGCAGTCTGCCATTGTCGAGCGACCACCGGAGACAGTGGAAAGCCATCCCTGGCCAGACTGATCGCGGGCTGCAGCAACTCGGCAAAGGGCAGCTTGCCGAACCGTTTGGAGAGCTCCGCCCAGGCCGACGGGCAACCGGGCACCGTCACCGGCGTCCAGCCATACAGCGGCATCTGCTCGTGACCGCCCGCCTTGACCGCATCGATTGTCAGCGCTGCCGGCGCCTGGCCATTGCCGTTCAGCCCATGCAATTGGCCTTTGCTCCAGACCAGAGCAAAGGCGTCGCCGCCCAAGCCGCAGCCGGTAGGTTCAACCACCGTCAGCGCTGCCGCCGTGGCGATCGCGGCATCAATGGCATTGCCACCATTGCGCATGATTTCGATACCGGCTTCGGCGGCCAGAGGCTGTGAGGCCGCGACCATGCCACGCCGGGCAAACACACTCTGACGTTGCGACGGATAGGGATATTCGTGGGCGGAAAATTTCAACATGGCAAAAGCTCTTCCAAACAAGGATTCATTGGCAGCAGGTGTCCGGTTCCATGCCGGGTGAAAAAAGCCCCGACTGAGAAGGTCACAGCACGCGGCTGAGAAAGGCCTGGGTTCGTGGGTGTGTCGGTCGACTGAAGATCTGCTCCGGTGGCCCCTGCTCGATCAATTCGCCCTGATCGAGGACCACCACGCGGTCGGCGACTTCTCGGGCAAACCCCATTTCATGGGTGACCACTACCATCGTCATGCCGTCATCGGCCAACTGTTTCATCACCTGCAGCACCTCGCCGACGGTTTCCGGATCGAGGGCACTCGTGGGCTCGTCGAACAGCATGGCTTGAGGTTTCATCGCCAGCGCCCGGGCGATTGCCACGCGCTGCTGCTGCCCACCGGACAACATCGACGGGTAATGCATGGCCTTGTCCGCCAGACCGACCCGCGCGAGCAAGGCACGCGCTTGTTCCAACGCTTCAGCGCGAGGCACGCCGAGCACCTGGATCGGTGCCTCAATGATGTTTTCCAGCGCGGTCATGTGAGGGAACAGATTGAAACGTTGAAAGACCATCCCAATGTCCCGACGCTGGCGAGCGATGTTGCGTTCGGAGTCGCGCACCAGGCTGCCGTCGGCGCGCTCGCGATAACCCATGGCTCGGCCGTTGACGCGAATGCGCCCGCCTTGAATGTCCTCCAGCAGATTGATGCAGCGAATGAAGGTGGTCTTGCCCGAACCCGAGGCACCGATCAACACCACGACTTCACCACGCCGCACCTGCAAGGAAATCCCCTTGAGAATCTCCAGGTCGCCGAAGGACTTATGAATGTCCAGCGCCTCGATGATCAGTTCTTCACTTTTATGCGCCATGCTTAACGCCCCCTCAGCAATTTCAGCGTGCCGCGGCCGAACATGCGACTACCAGCCGCTGGCGGTGCGGGTCGATCGGACTGTCCGAAACGCGCTTCCAGCCAACGTTGGAAGAAGCCCCAGAGGGTGGTCAGCAGCAGGAAATAAATCGCCACCACCAGGTACAGTTCGAATACCCGGAATGTCGCCGACGTGACCATTTGTGTACTGAGCAATAACTCCTGCACGCCAATCACGCTGACCAGTGTCGTGTTCTTGAGCATCACGTTGAATTCGTTGCCCAACGGCGGAACGATGACCCGGAACGCCTGGGGCAGAACGATACGCCGCATCAGTTTGGCGAAGGTCATGCCCAGCGAACGCCCCGCTTCGTACTGCCCCCTGTCAACGGCACCGATCCCGGCACGAATGATCTCGGCCATGTAGGCGCCCTCGTTCAGGCCCAAGGCGATGATCGCTGCCTGGATATTGCCCGGCACCACCAAACCCAACAGCGTCACGTCCTCGAATCGGAAGATCCCGCCGGCCGCCAATGCGGTATAGAGAAAAACGATCTGCACCAATAGCGGCGTGCCGCGCATCAGCCATACATAAAACCGCACTGGCAGGTTGAGCAACGGGTTGTGCGACAGACGCAGCAGCGCCGCTGCCAGACCCAGCACGCAGCCCAACGCCATTGCCAGCACACTGATCAGGCAAGTCAGCCAAAGTCCGGTGAGGTACACCCCGCTGGGCTGCAACAAGTATTGCCAGAACACATCCCAATTGAAATTCATCGAGTGTTCGCCTCAGTCGAGTGTGTCGCTGGGAACATGCCATTTGCTCAGCAACTGCACGTAACTGCCGTCGCTGCGCATGTCACTGATGATCTGTTGTACCGCTGCGGTGAGCTGCGGATCATCCTTGCGAATGCCTAAACCGGTGAGTATCCGGCTGAAGGCGGGCACCCCTTCCTCGAACAGATCGGGCGCCATGGCGGCGTAGTAACCGGCGGTTTCCACGGTGGTGCCGTAGGCATCTACCTGACTGATGCGCAGCGCTTGAAAGGCGTCGGTGTCAGTGTTGTAGACCACCAGCTTCATTGGGGTCTTGCCAGCCTTGGTCAGCTTCTCGTTCTCGGCGTCCAGCAAGGTTTTGATCGTCGAGCCATTGAGCACTGCCACCTTGTGCCCGGACATTCCATCCAGGGTTTTGATGCCCTTGGGATTGCCTTTGGGAACGACCACTGACTGGCTGGAATACATGTAGTTGACGATGTCGATCACCTCCCGCCGTTCGGGTTTGTCGAACAGCTGATCCACGATCATGTCGCACTGTTGGGCAAGCAGTGCTGGCAGCAACCCGGAGAACGGAATGACCCGCCATTGCACCGGTTTGTCTCCCAGTCGTTTGGCAATTTCCAGCCCCAGGTCGACTGTCAGGCCCCTGGGTTTTTGCGCCTCATCGAAAGACACCAGGGGCGGCGAATCCATGCCCGAGCAATACGTGAGTTTGTCAGCCTTTTGCAGTCGCTCCGGCACTTGTGGCGTAGCAACCGCCCACTGTGTACAGAGTCCGAGGGAGATAGCGGCGAGTAACATATGGCGTTTATGCATGACGAGATACTCCGGTTGTTGGATAACGGGGCAGTACTCAAAGTCAAAACACTGTCGGGTTTAAGCCCGATTCTATTTTTCCGATTGCAGAAACTGGATCAGCGCCGGCACCGTGCCCTCGATGTGCTCACGCACCACCGCCTCGGCACGCTCGACATCGCCGGAGCGGATGGCGTCGAGGATCACCGCGTGCTCCTGGCGAGCGCTCAAGGGTTTTTCGCTGTGTTGCAGCCACAGGCGCATCGGCGCCTCGATCAGCGAATACAGCGCCGAGATCTGCTTCATCAGCCGAGGACGGCCGCTGAGGCTGCACAGGTGTTCATGGAAGGCACGATGAAGTCTGACCCATTCGGCACTTTCGTCGCGGTAGTCATCCATCTCGTCCAGCATGCGTTCCAGAGCTGCAAGCTGACGCTCACCGATCCTGGTCACGGCCACGCGAATGGCCAGGCCTTCGAGGGCACTGCGCATCTCGAATACTTCGTGCAACTCGTCGAAATTCAGGCCGCTGACGATGGCGCCCCGGTTGGGCCTCAGGGTGACCAGGCCTTGAGCATCGAGACGGCGAAAGGCTTCACGCACCGGCATCCGGCTCATGCCGATTTCGCTGGCGATGTCCTCCGCGATCAGCCGATCGCCCTTGCGGTAACGACCACCACAGATCGCTTCCAGCAGAAAGTTGTAAGCCTCCTCCTCGGCGGTCAGAGGCTGACGTTCAACGTAGGTGGGAGCGAATTGCATAAAGTCACCTTTTGCAGTTTTGTATCCAATTATCCATGGATTCAAAAAAGCATAAGCCGTGCCATTCTGCTCAGTACGGCTTCAAGATATTGATTGCAAGGGAGTTTCGACTCAGGAACCAATGAGTCTTTGATCAGCGTGTTACTCGCCGTGTGCTACGAAATGGCTCAGAGCGCCCCAAATGGGTGAAAAATAAACGCGATCCAGACAGTGGCGACGATGCCATTGCGCATTCAACCAGGTCGTGAAATACCGTGATGACGCAGTTTGCGATAAAGCGTGTTGCGGCTGATCCCCAGGCGAGCGGCAACATGAGCGATATGCCAGTGTTCCGCCTCAATCAATGTAAGCAGCGTCTGCCGCTCGGATACGCCCAGCGGATTTTCGGCGAGCGCAGCTGTCGCTGGCGCTGCCGGCAGCAACTCCGCCAAATCGTCCAGGGTGACACGCCCCTCAAACGCCAACGCTACCAGTGTGCGCAGGCACGTCCGCAGCTGCCGGACATTGCCTGGCCAAGGCTGCGTCAGCAGGCGCTCTCTGACACCCGCATCCAGCCGAACCTTGGCCCCTGCCCCCTCCTCGCGCAGCAAAAGGTCGAGCAAAAGCCCCTTGTCTGAACGTTCACGCAGCGGTGGAAGGTGCACGGCGAACCCGGCTACGCGGTAGAACAGATCCTCGCGCAAGCGCCCTTCGGCCACGCAGGCGTGCAGATCCTGGTGGCTGGCACTGATGAGACGAACATCGAGCGGACGTGCCGTCGAGCCACCTAAGGGCACTACCTGCCGCTCCTCCAACACGCGCAGCAGGCGAGTCTGTAGAGCCAGTGGCATATCGGCGATCTCATCAAGAAACAGTATGCCGCCGTGGGCCTGTTCCAGCTTACCGATCATCCCGTCTTTACGCGCACCGGTGAAGCTGCCGCCGCGATAGCCGAACAGCTCGCTTTCGATCAGCGTTTCTGGAATGGCGGCGCAATTGATCGCCACAAACGGCTGGTTCGCTCGGGAGCTGGCACGGTGCAGCGCCGCAGCAAAAGCTTCTTTGCCGGTACCGGTTTCGCCCTGCAAAAACACCGGGACGTCACGCTCCAAAACACGTAATGCGCGAGCAAAGCCGCGTTGCAGGCGCGGGTCTTCCAGGCACACGTGCACGTCGTTGATTTTTTCGGTCGCGGGAATGACCAAGGGCGCATGGTGCACGGGTTCTCGCAACTGCCCGTAGAACTGGCGTCCGTCCAGCAGCCGCACCGGCCAACAGACACTCGGCTGAGCGCTGGCCTGGCTCATCAGCTGCTCAATAGGTGTTTCCAGCAGCCTTGTTAGAGACTGGCCGATCACTTGATCACGGCTGAGGCCCAACAGGTCCAGCGCAGCATGGTTGACTGAACAAATGCGGGCATTCTCGTCAAAACTGAGCAGACCTTCACCCAGCATCCCAACGAAGCCTGCTTCAGGGTGCAAGCGCAGCAAATATCGCTGAGGATCATGCCCCAGGAAAAAACAGCTCTCTATTAACTTGGCCGACAGGTTGGTCAATGCCATGGCCTGGAAGTGTTGCTGAAGGCTGTGGTCATCCCTTACGGAAGAGAGATTGAGCACGGCCAGCAACTCTCCACTCGCATCGAATATCGGGCTGGCCGAACAGGTCAGACCGACGTGCTTGCCACGGAAATGCTCGTCACGACGGATGGTTACGTGCTTTCGCTCGACCAGGCAGGTGCCGACACCGTTGGTGCCTTCGCAATCCTCACTCCATACCGAGCCGAGCCACAGTCCGGAGCGCTGAACTTCGGCTCGTTCGGATTCGTTAAACACACTGTCGATCGCCACACCGCGAGCATCGGTGAGTAGCACCACGTGGCCATCACGTCCGAGCTGTTGGTGCAAGTTGCTCATCTGCCAGTGCGCCACAGCGATGATGTGCTCCAGTGGCGCGCGGTGATCCTGCAAGCGTGGATGCTCAACCACGTTAGGTGCGCGGCGACTGGCAGGATCGAGCTGATACTGATCCAGGCACCGGCGCCAGGATCGTGTGATGGCCAAGTCAGCAATAGGGCCATGGGTGGCGTGAGTGCCCTGCACGGCTTGCAGCACTTGCTGTGCATGGGCGTTGATCAAGGCCGGCTTCATTGTTCTTGTTCTCCGTTACGGTCAGGACACGGGTCTGTTTGCAGCTTATATGAAAAGATCGCGACCAGCGCTTTTTGCACCGAGTGACACTCTGTCATCCCCCCCTTTCCAGAAACGTGACAGATCTGCGAATCCAAGCCTGAGCAACACCCCGGCAGCCGCTCTGCAACGGGGCTTTCGCGAAGGTGGCCCGAGCCTTGCTCTGGGGCAAGTGGTACAAAAACAACAAGATCGGAGATGCCCCATGAACATCGCTGTTGAAACACCTCTGCAAACGCCAACTGCTCAGCTCGCGGGTTGGGTCGAAAACCTCGGCGAGCGCCTCGCCCAACGTGATGTGGACGGCGTACTGGAACTGTTTGCCGACGAGTGTCACTGGCGTGACCTGCTACTTTTCAGCTGGAACCTGGTGACCCTCGAAGACAAGCCTGCCATCCGAGACATGCTCGAAACACGCCTCGACCAGACTCGTCCCGAGCGATGGAAACTGGAAGGTGAGGCGACGCTGAATGACGGTGTGCTCGAAGGTTGGATCAGCCTGGAAACCGAAGCGGCGCGAGGTAAAGGCTACGTGCGTCTAAAGGACGGTCTGTGCTGGACGCTGTTGACAGCCATGCGCGAGCTCAAAGGCTATGAAGAGCCCAGCGGCCGCCGTCGTCCAATGGGCGCCAGTCATGGTCACGCCCACGCCGACAAACGCAACTGGCTGGAGCGTCGTCGCGATGAAGAAGCTTCGCTTGGCATCACCACACAACCTTACTGCCTGATCGTGGGTGGCGGTCAGGGTGGGCTGGGGCTCGCTGCGCGGCTCAAGCGAATGGGCGTGCCTACGCTGATCGTCGACAAGGCCGAGCGTCCTGGTGATCAGTGGCGCGGTCGCTACAAGTCGCTGTGCCTGCACGACCCTGTCTGGTACGACCACATGCCTTACCTGCCCTTCCCCGATCACTGGCCGGTCTTCACTCCAAAAGACCAGATTGGCGACTGGCTGGAAATGTACACCAAAGTCATGGAGCTCAATTATTGGCCGCGTACAGAATGCGTGAGCGCCAGTTTTGACGAGCAAAGTGGCACCTGGAAGGTTGAAGTGCAGCGCGATGGCGAGCGTATGACGTTACAGCCTGCCCAGTTGATCCTTGCCACCGGCATGTCTGGCGTACCCAATGTTCCTCGTTATCCGGGTGCCGAGGATTTCAATGGCCAGCAGCATCACTCCAGCCGCCATCCCGGCGGAGACGCCTGGAGCGGCAAGCGCGCGGTGGTCATCGGGGCGAACAATTCGGCTCACGATATCTGCGCCGACCTGGTGGAGAACGGTGCCGAGGTGACCATGGTGCAACGCTCCAGCACCCACATCGTGCGTTCCGACAGTTTGATGGATCTGGTCTTTGGCGGACTCTACTCTGAAGACGCCCTGGAGTCGGGTCTGACCACGGACAAGGCCGACATGCTGTTCGCCTCGATTCCCTACAAGGTCATGCCAAGCTTTCATCGACCGATCTTTGATGCGATCAAGGAGCGTGACAAGGACTTCTACGAGCGCTTGTCCAAGGCCGGCTTCATGCTCGATTTCGGTGACGACGAGTCTGGCCTTTTCATGAAATACGTACGCCGTGGTTCTGGTTATTACATCGACGTCGGTGCCTCCGAACTGATCGCTAACGGCACGATCAAGCTCAAGAGCGCGCCAGGCCTGGGTGTAGAACGCATCGAAGCAGATGCCGTCGTACTCAACGATGGCAGCCGACTACCGGCAGATCTGATCGTCTATGCCACAGGCTATGGTTCAATGAATGGTTGGGCGGCGAAGCTGATTTCCCAGGAAGTAGCTGACAAGGTCGGCCGCTGCTGGGGCTTGGGTTCCGGAACCACGAATGATCCTGGCCCGTACGAGGGCGAACTTCGCAACATGTGGAAGCCAACACAGCAGGAAAACCTCTGGTTCCACGGTGGCAACCTGCATCAGTCACGACATTACTCGCTGTATCTGGCGCTGCAATTAAAGGCGCGCTTCGAAGGCATCGACACATCCGTCTATGGCCTTGCGGCGAGTCATCACACTGGCTGAGTCAAATGGCGCCCAGCCGTGGTTGGGCGCCTTTCCACACTATTTTGGCAGTATCCACGTTGCACTTGCTGAAACCTCGCTCGACATCACTGGTCATGGTTTGCGACCGCCAAAGACGCTGCTGCCTGGATTTCTTGAACATTTGAAGAGCATCAAATGTCCTTAATGGATGATGCTTTAACAGTTGTCTTCAAGACTCTTATTCGAAAGCGGAGGACTTCTTATGGTCAGGTCACAGGTTGTGGATGCCCCCGTGCAAATCCTGCTCCTGGAACGTAACGATTGGGTGCCTAACAACCCCCGCCTTCCTGTGCTCATTTACATCAAGGCGATTGCCATTCAAGGGAGCGACCCGGCGGCCTTGTTCGAGGAAACCTTCAGTGCCAATGGCTGGCCGCCGCAATGGCGCTACGGCGTCTATGACTATCACCACTATCACACCGAAGGCCATGAAGTGCTCGGCGTCGCTGCTGGCTATGCTCGTTTGATGCTCGGCGGGCCGGGTGGTCGAATATTGGAGGTCAGCGGTGGGGATGTGTTGCTCTTGCCTGCCGGCACAGGTCACTGCAATGTCGAATCCAGCAGTGACTTTCTTGTTGTCGGTGCCTACCCCCCGGGCCAGCACGCGGACATCTGTCGCGAAGCACCGACTTCAGAGCAATTGGCGAGAATTCAGACGCTGCCATTTCCAGAGCAAGATCCAGTTCAGGGCTTGCATGGCGCGGTACGTCGATATTGGGTTTGATTCTGCTCGCAATGCGTCACTCGGTTGAATACTCCCTTGAGATTTTCCTGATCAGCGAATGTTCTCAAACCAAGCCCCGAAACAAACTCGGGGCTTGATGAACAAACCGCATCAGGCTTTGCGTCCTCCACCGCCACCTTGTTCACCACCCTTGCGGCCCATATCTGCGGACTTGGCATGGTCATCGGTAACATTGCTACCGCGCCCACTTCCCTGGCCACCGCTGGTCATTTGATCTGCATCTTTAGATTGCCGTCCTCCTGAGGCCTGACCACCTTTTTGGCCTGGCTTGGAGGCACTATCATTGTCATCAGCAAACTCCCCTCCACGATTCGCACCCTGCCCGCCTCCCGACATGCGATCAGTATCGCGGGGTGGTTGTCCGCCCGATGCCTGGCCACCTTTCTGGCCCGCCTCAGACGCTCGTTGCGGATCGTTGGCGAAATTCCCGCCAGAGGCTTCTCCACCTTTTTTGCCTGCTTCAGATGCCTTGTCCCGGTCATTTGAAAAATTACCCGGGTTTTTATTTTCTGTATTAGCCATTTCTATTCACCTCTACATCGTTAGTACGAGCATGGGCCCGTATAATTCGGAGGGTGTAGAAAATCGAAAGTTTGAACGAAATATCCAACTCGCAGACGAGTGGATTTCGAGATTTGGTTCCATCGAAAATGCGGCCATTCGACTGGCGGCCTGCCGGCCTAAAAAGTACCTTCCGCCTTTTTCTTTAGATCGAATCGTCGATTTTTACTAGAATGGAAAACTCGCAGGAAGCCCTCCACGCATCCCATTCAGGGGGTCAGTCGATGACAGAACACATCGTTCATTTTCATTGCCAGATCGATCAGGCAACGACTGAGCGCTTCAGGGATTGCTGCCTTGAAGCCATCGATCAAGGCGCCACATCACTGCTACTGAACCTGTCCACTTGTGGGGGGAGCACCAACTTCGGCTTCACGCTCTACACGTTCCTGAAGTCATTGCCCGTACCGCTCTGCGCCATCAATGCCGGCAACATCGAATCGATGGGGATCATCATGTTTCTGGCAGCAGGTCGCAGGATCACCTCCCCTCATGCCAGATTTTTGATTCATCCGATGAACTGGTACTTCAGCCAGAAATCGGTCGACCATCAACGCTTGAGAGAATATCTGTCCAGTCTCGACAACGACCTCGCGCGCTATGTGCAAATCTACGCGCTCGAAACGGCTGAGGCAGAGACCAAACTCGATATTTTTCATTGCCTGTCAGCGGAAGAAAAAGTGATCGCCGCGCACGAATCCCTGTCCTATGGGATTGCTCATGAAATGCGACAGATGGTATTCGCAGATGATGTTAAACATTGGAAGGTAAGTGGGGGATGAGCCTGGTGCCGTCCGGCACGCAAGGATGAGCGGACAGCCCAAGCAATCTCGGCGATCGATAGCTCTGCTGCCGCTGAGACCAGTTTGCGGAACGGAATGGCGAGTCAAGGTGTCGTCTGTATTAGACGACCTTGTTCGTCGTAATCCTGTTCAGGTATAGAGAGGTGGTTTTCATGAACAATATTATCTACATCGTCGGGGCAGTTGTGATCGTCCTCGTTATTCTTTCGTTTGTCGGCCTTGTATAGCGTTAGCTGCTAAGCACGTCACAACGGATCGCACGTTCATGACCCTAGCAATGCTCGTGATGCCCGAGAAGGACTTTATAGATCTCGGAAATCACCTGCATCGTTGCGTCCTCAAGCGTTCCTTCATTACGGCATAACACCCAGCCGTGATCTGCGATGGCTTCCTCGAACGCCTTTGTACAAGCGACATGTTCTTCCAGCTTATGCATCACTGTACTGCCCAGCCCACGCCCTCGTGCTGCTGCCCTCGCCCATGAAATATCAGGGGCGGTGACAACGCCGACATGCAGGTCTGGCACACGCACGTTTCGATCAATGTTCAACTGCAGAATCTCTGCAAACGGGATTATCCGGCGAAACGCGGCATCGGACGGGTACCAACGATCGATCAGGATGATGCTGTCTGGTGGCTGTTTAGCCAGTACGTGCCGTGAAATCCAGATACGGCTTTCAGCAAGGCGCTCACAAACCTGCAACTCCAGTTCCCGGGTGGGATTTCTGACGAGTTTGTTCACGAGGGTCATTGTTTCACCTCGATAGGGATCGCTTTTTCTCTCGCAAAGCCGGATTACCTTTTTGTTATCTGCCCTCAGTACTTTCGTGACGGCCTCCAACAATGTGGTTTTGCCGGCACCCTTGGGCCCATCCAGAGAAACAAACAGCGCACGATTCATTCTTCACATAACGATTGATTTACGGTTTTTCTTGCCCTGTTCGTTCACTGTAATCGCTTGGCGCGGCTACGCGAATCGAGTGGAGAGCCCTTATGAGCACTCTAACTTAGTTTCTGGCTCGCTGATTCATTGATAAACGAATTCCAGGCGGCATGGGATCGTATCGATCAGCCACCCGCAGAGCGCGGCTTACAACCACGTGGCAGACGCCAATCACCGCTGAGCAGCCAAGCAAGTAAAAACGCAAAATTAACTCGCCAAAAGCTATACAAGAAACTAATGTTGTACAAAATCTGTAGAGCTTTTTATCACCATGTCTCCTTCGGAAAATCTTATCGCCTGGCACGGAAACTGGAGTCTTTCGAAGGCTACCGTCACTTGCAAGTCATGCAAGGCGACGCAATCGGAACTCGATAGAGAAAGCGATTTTCCCCATACTACAACGTGTTCGAAAGCGGCTTTGGCGAGGACACGCCCCTGGGACGAGCTCGATGAAATTCGACATGCCCTCCCCCCTTACACCTGAGGTGTTACGCCTGACCTAGGCCTACGAATAACCAGGATCATCGGCATGCGCTTGTCAGACTTCATCATCAAAAATCTTGAGCCGATACTGCAAGCTTGGGAGGATTTTGCAAGAACCATTGAGGTGCCCGGCGAAGCTCTGGATTCCAAGGCTTTACGCGATCATGCCGAACAGATGTTGCGCGCTATAGCGTTAGACATGCGCACCTACCAGTCTGCCCAGGAACAGATAGCCAAGGCCCATGGGAATAGCCCTGCAGACGAGCTGGAAACTGCCGCGGAAATCCATGCAGTCACACGTTTGATGGCGGGTTTCACGCTGGATCAAATGGTGTCTGAGTATCGTGCGCTGAGAACGAGCGTAGTCAGCCAATGGCTGGGACAGGTAAAAGACGGGGCCGCTTTTGAAGTGGACGACATGACCCGCTTCAACGAAGCCATAGACCAGGCGCTAGGTGAATCTATTGCGAGCTACTCGAGCGCCGTGGAAGCCTCACGCAATGTCTTTTTGGGCATTCTCGGCCATGATTTACGCACGCCGCTGGGCGCTATTTTGCTGGGCGCTGATGTGTTGCGGCGCTCGGATGATCTGGGGGCGCGCGAGACTAAAATTGCATCAGGGATATATACCAGCGTAAGACGAGCCAGCCAGATAGTCGGCGACTTGCTGGACCTGACCCGCTGCCAAATGGGCCCGGGTATTCCCATTAAAAAGGAATATATCGACCTGACGCCACTGTGCACACGCATAGTGGAAGAGATTCGAACGTTTCATCCGCGCGCGAAGATCATATTCAACGCAGGTGCATCCACTCGTGGCGAATTCGATGGGGCCCGCATGGAGCAAGTCATTTCCAATCTGCTCAGCAATGCAGTTCAACATGGAGATCTGCAGTTTCCTATCGAGGTCACGCTGGCACCAGTCGACGGTAGCGTCGTTTTCTCTGTGCACAATCGTGGCGAGCCTGTACCAGAAGAAATCCTGCCCTTCATCTTTAATCCTATGGAGCGTGTCTCGCTGTCCACTACCAGTGGTCTTGGCCCGAGCGCCGGGCTGGGGTTAGGCCTGTACATCGCCTCCGAGATTGTGGCCGCACATTCCGGGTCTTTGGATGTGACCTCCGACCGCGCTCGTGGAACCACTTTCCTGGTCAAAGTACCTGTCGGTAAATCTCAAAGTATGTGAGAACCAACCTCTCCAATTTTTTTTGTGCGCTTCTGCTCATACATCTCATGGTCAGCGAGCGTCATCGCCGAGCTTATGTTGTTCGAAGCGTTAGCCATGGCTAAACCGACAGAAGCACTGACGCCTGACAGTTGAAGTGACTGGTACACCCTCTCGCGAAGCGCCTCGCCGCCAACTCTGTCGCAGTTGACACCGATGATTCCGAACTCATCTCCACCCAACCTTGCAACGATATCGCCGGATCTAGAAGCGTGATTCAAGGCGTCAGCGGCACTCTTGAGTGCACTGTCACCTGCAGCATGACCTTGGCCATCATTGATGAGTTTTAAATCGTCCATATCAATAATCACAACCGCAGAGGAATTTCCGTAACGACGGTTTCGAACATCCTGACAAGCCGCTAACTGATCCCAGCCCGCACGGTTATAAAGGCCCGTCAAGGCATCGTTAAGTGCCTGCGCTTCAAATCGCTCCGCCCTGCTCGCCTCTTCATCGGCCCTCAATTCCATTTGCAAAATCTTGCTGAGCACCTTGGCGACCATTTCAATGAGTGCCTGGTCTTCCCTGATTTTTTCAGGTTGAGTCGTTGGATCAATTGCGCAAAGCGTGCCGAACAAGGAGCCATCGGACAGGAGAAGTGGAACCCCGATGTATGCGTTGATGGTTAGCTGGCGACTGATGGGGGCCGCTGCATAACAAGGCACCAGTCCGACATTTGGCGCTATTCGTGGCCCGAGCCCCTTGACCATATGGCTACAAAAAGAATCGCTCCAACTGAGGATTTTGCCTGGCTGAATTTGATAGCCATGATCTTCGCAATGCAAAACAGTCCAGTCATCGCCGTCAGCCCGGGTAACCATCCACAAATCGAACCCCAGCCGGTGCCGCAAGAACGAAAGCACTTCACGCGCGGTATCTTCAAAATCACTCATCGGGTATTTCGACTCATAGGTTTGGCATAGGCAAAAAAGGTGGACACCATCACCGAAACGCCGAGTGGGCCTATGAAGGGTGGATGATTGTATCTGGTCACCACAGAGCAGAGTTCGAGGCCGTGAAGGAAGCCGACGAAACGTCTTATTTGAGAAAAAATGCACCTTTCGCTATCTCTGACCTCAAACGTTTTATCGGGCGTTAATGCGAAAGATTTCCAGTAGATCACTACAGGAAGCGCTCTGGAAAATTTGCCAGGGAGCCTATATCAGGAGTTTCTATCTGACCCATGATTGAATGCCATGCCTTTTCCACCCCTTATACATTAATTTTATTTTGTATAGGTATTGATACTGGCCTTGAACGCAAATCAGCAACTGTATTCGTATTTGCGAAGCGGACGTTAGAAACATCAAGACCTGTCCATCACAAAATAACCGGGGTTTAAACATTGGAAGAATTACGGATGGCAAACCCAGGCTTTTACCCAGTTGCACTTGTTTCGCATAAACGATCGCTTCGATCCATGTTGCTCCCTATCAGCATCTTGTTGCTAGGTACTTTGCTCTCCGTAACACTAGGGCACTTGGATATCCAGCAAGAATCAAGTAAGGATAGAGCACAAGTTACTTCGAAACTGACGGGCGTCCGAGCTCATTTAGAAGGTCAAATAAACTCTACGTTTGACGCAACGGAAGGTATTGCTCAGCTATTGAGGTTGGACGGCGGCATAACAACTGCGCATTTTGAAGGAATGGCAGAGCAAGCAATGGCTCTGCAATCGCATATCCACCACATCGCGCTTGCTCCCAACGACGTCATTCGCAGTGTCTATCCCGTCAAAGGTAATGAAGGCGTTTTAGGCGTTGATTATCGCAATCTGCCCGGTCAGTACGCTGCCGTGTTGAGATCTCGAGAATCAAGAGCTCCCGTGCTGGCAGGCCCTATTGACCTTTTCCAGGGAGGGCGAGGTTTTGTCCATCGGCGCCCAGTGTTTGTCACCACCGAAGACGGTACTGATCGTTATTGGGGCAGCGCGTCAGTTGTCGCTGATGTTGATGCATTGCTTGAAGCCAGTGGCATCAATGCGCGCGGGACGCTTGAGTTGGCCTTACGAGGTGCGGATGGATTAGGCAACAATGGAAAAATGATTTGGGGAAATCCTGCAGTATTTTCAGAAGATGCCATTACAACCTCTGTCGATGTGCCAGGCGGCACCTGGCAGCTCGCGGCGATTCCTCGAGAAGGCTGGAGGAACGGCACACTCTTCAGCTCACCTTTGTTTATTTTTGCGCTGACCTGCACTGGCTTTTTTACCTTTCTTGCAGCTCAACTCAGCCGAAGTCACCGCCTTTTTCGCCAGCGCCATGCGCAGCTCGCCAGGGAAATTGAAGAGCGTGAGATTGCGGAGCTATCTTTAGTGCAAAGTGAAGCACGCTTCCGCGCCCTGTTTGAGCGCTCGCCAGATCCGACCTGGATCCTGCGTCGAGGAGGCATTTGTAGTGATGCCAACACCGCAGCACTCAAGTTATTCGGTTATGAAGACCTGGAAACATTACATAAAGTCAAAGCCACCGATATTTCTCCACCCTTTCAAAGTGATGGTCAGTGCACGACAAAGAAAGCACAAGTCATGTTGAGCATGGCAATGGAAAGAGGTGTTCATCGTTTTGAATGGCTACATAAAAGTGCCGACGGCGTGGTATTTCCGGCTGAAGTAACCCTCTCCACTGTCACCTTGTCTAACGAGCCGATGCTCTATGCGGTAGTTCGAGACATTTCCGACCGTAAAAAAGCTGAACAGGCATTGCTGACTCAAACGACGTTACTTCAGGATGTAGTAGATAATGCGCCATCGCTGATTTATGTGTTCGACCTTCAAGGCAACCTTCAACTGTGCAATCTCATGTTTGAGCGCGCGACAGGCTTACCATTTGCCGATATGAAAGGCAGGCCACGCGTAAGCTTTCTTACGTCTGACGAAGCTGACACCCAACGTCAAAATGACGAACAAGTTCTCGCCACTGGTAGTGCCATGCGCTTTGAGGAACAGATCAACAGAAACAACACTAATCACATTTATCTTACAACCAAGTGCGTTCTTTACGACAATGATGGTCAGCAATCAGGTGTGCTCAGCATTTCTACTGACATCACTGAAATCAAACAAAGTACCGAACAATTACGACTCGCTGGCGTTGTCTTGGAGAATACGGCCGACGGGGTCATTATCACTAATGCTCTAGGTCATATCATATCGATCAATAAAGCATTTTCTGACATCACAGGATTCAGCGCAGAAGAGTCTATAGGGTTGAAGCCTTATATCCTCATGTCAGAGGAACAAGATCTCGATTTCTACCGAGACATCCAGGAGACGCTCAAGGCAAATGGATTTTGGCGCGGTGAGCTCTGGAATCGTAGAAAAAATGGCACGCTTTATCCGAAGTGGATGACGATAAATGCTGTGTTCGATGAGTTCAGTCAGCCTGTCAATTATGTGGCTGTCTTCTCTGATATTTCAGCTATCAATCAGTCGCAATCCGAACTTGACCGCATGGCGCATTATGACCCGGTTACGGGGTTGCCCAATCGCCTCCTCTTCCAGGAAAGACTCCAGCACTCCCTGGATCTTTCATTGAGCTATGACCAGTCACTTGCGGTGCTTTTGGTAGATCTGGATGGCTTTAAAACGGTAAACGACAGCCTTGGCCACTCGATGGGAGACTTACTGCTGCAGCAAGCAGGGATTCGCTTTTCGCAGTGTGTACGCCTTGAGGACACGGTCTCTCGAATCGGCGGAGACGAATTTGCAGTCATTTTGAACAATCTCAGCCAGCCAACCGATGCCATCGTCGTCGCGAAAAAACTACTGATGTCTCTTCAGGAGCCTTTTGATCTAGGGGGCAACTCCACGCTCCTGACAGCCAGCATCGGGATTGCCGTGGCACCGCAAGATAGCGAAACGCCGGAGCAATTGCTCCGTCAAGCGGATACAGCCATGTACGGCGCCAAAGAAGGAGGCCGTAACGACTATCGCTTCTATCAGCCTGAAATGACCCTGCGTGCACATGAGCGTTTGATCCTCGAACGCTCCCTGCGCCGTGCTGTAAAAAACCATGAGTTTGAGGTTTGGTACCAGCCAAAGATTAATCTGATGAGCGATAGGGTTGAAGGCGCCGAGGCACTGGTTCGTTGGCGGGATCCGGTTCATGGCCTCATTTCCCCGGCAGACTTCATTCCCTTGGCGGAGAGTACTGGGCTGATAATCCAGATAGGTGAGCAAGTTATCGACAGGGTCTGCCGTGACATTCGACACTGGATTGATCGTGATATTGCTTGCGGGATTGTCGCTGTCAATGTGGCGGCTATACAAATCGACAGAACCGATTACGTCGAAACACTTCGAGCGGCGCTGGATAAATATGATTTACCCGCAAGCGTCTTGGAAGTTGAAGTCACAGAGAGTTTGATGATGGCGAGCCCGGAGCATTCCAGAGAAGTCTTGAGCACGCTCCAAAGTCTGGGGATCTCGACTGCGATCGATGACTTTGGCACCGGCTACTCATCTCTGGCCTATCTAAAGATGCTGCCCATCAACAGTCTGAAAATTGATCGCAGCTTCGTTTCCGATCTGCCTCACGACAAAAGTGGTGTGGCCATCACCAAAACCGTCGTTGAATTGGGACATGCTCTGGGCTTCAAGATTGTTGCGGAAGGCGTTGAGACCGCCGAGCAGAGCTCTTTTCTGAGAAGTATCGGATGCGACCAAGGGCAAGGATATCTCTATGCACGCCCGATGCCTGCGATAGAGTTTGAGTCTTGGTTGAAGAGAGATAAGTATTTTGAGTGAAGCCTGCGGCGCGGGCGCGTGACTTGCTCTTCATCTGAAGAATCACTGTTTCTTCAGTAGCAGCAAGAGTAACGCTGTGGCGGCAAACACTGCCCCCACGAAGAACGTGCTGCCTGATCCGAAGCTTTGCCATAACCCGCCCGCCAGAACACTGGCGATCAGCATGCATACACCACTGACCAGATTGAAAATGCCGAAGGCGGTGCCCTTGAGTTCTCCAGGTGCTGTGTCGGCTACCAGCGAGGCAAGGATGCCTTGGCTGAATCCCATATGAAGTCCCCACAATGCAACGCCCAGCATCATCGTGATGACTGTGCTGGACTGAGCCAGCACCAGATCCGCCAGCACAAGTAACGCCATCCCCACGCAGAGCAGCTTCGTACGGCTCATACGATCAGATAACCAGCCGGCAGGGTAAGCGGAAAACGTGTAGAAAACCGACATGACCACCATCACCAGCGGAATCCAGGTGACCGACAGACCTGTCTCCTGCGCACGTAATACCAGAAACGCCTCGCTGAAACGGGCAAGTGTAAACACCCCGCCCACAATGACGACCCACCAATAACCAGTGGAGAAATCGTGGAGGACTCTCCAATGAATCGGCGACCGGAATGTGTGTTCGCGGGAGGCGTGGGTGGGTTCTTTTACGCCAGCGACAATCAGAGCCACCGCGACTGTTGCGGGAATCACCGCAAACCACAGCACAAGCTGGATATCGGCTAACCATAGCATCAGCGAGATGGCCAGAGCCGGGCCAAGAACAGCCCCTACGGTGTCCATTGACTGGCGCAAACCAAAACAGGCCCCGCGGATCTCAGGCGGCGAAACATCGGCGATCAGGGCATCGCGCGGCGCACCACGAATGCCTTTGCCGATGCGATCCAGAAAACGTGCGGTAAAGACCACTTCAACCGAGTGCGCCAGAGGAAACAGGGGTTTGCTCAGTGCGGCCAAACCATATCCCAGCAGCAGCAATCCTTTGCGCCGACCCATGAAGTCGCTGATAGCGCCAGAGAATATCTTGACGAGCATGGCGGTCGCCTCGGCAACACCTTCAATCACGCCGACGGTCAATGCACTCGCACCCAATGTCGTGACCAGAAATACGGGTAACAAGCTGTGTACCAGCTCGGAAGATACATCCATGAACAGGCTGACAAAGCCCAACGCCCAGATCGTGCGCGGAATGCGAAGACGCTCGGCTTTGGTGGTTGGACTTTCGCGACTCATATTTTCTTCCTTAACTTATGGGCACCGAGGAAAGACAGCGCCAGGCGAAGCGCTTCCAGATGAATAGCGCAGGTCGCGAATGCTGTGTGCTGGAACAAGACGTCTAACGCCCATCAAGAAAACGGAACAACTCCTCCTCCTGGTCAAAGTGCAGTCGCACCAGCGTATCCAGCCGAATCAATTGATGCTGAACCTCGTCGGCGGACGCCGTTGCCGGATCAGCAGCGAAATCACGGCTCATGCGCGCCAACAGGTGGATCAGGCGAAAAATCTCACGGTGAGCATGGCTCATGGCCGACATCGGATCCTCGCCTGGCATCTTTTGCGTCAGCAGCGGATACAGTGTTTTCTCATCATCGCGCTCATGGTCCGCCAATGAGGTTTGCAGTTTGTCGACCAGTTCCAGCAAGTCGGTCTGCGCTTGCGCAACCGGACGCGAGGCGAAGTCACTGGCCAGTTGGTGCAGGTCGCTGCGCACACTGGACAGTTGCTGGTGTTCATCTTGCAAACGATCGATATGCTCCGCCGTCAGCTTTTGCTGCCTGCGCCCCCACAATGGGCCCAATGCCCGCAAAGCGTTCATGATGATCAGCACATCGATGCCCTCCTGCACCACGGCGCCGATCAGTGGCGGCAGATAACCGAGGGCCGCCACCACCATGGCCAGCAGCGACATGCCCATGCCGGCCAGTACGCCAAGGCGAGCGATGTGGCGGGTGCGTCGGGCAATGTCCAGCGCCTCGACGAGACGATCCAGGCGATCCACCAGCAGCACGACACCTGCGGCTTGTGCAGAAGCCGTCGCACCGCTGGCCCCCATTGCGACGCCGACGTTCGCCGCTGCCAATGCAGGGGCATCGTTGATACCATCACCGACCATCAGCGTGCTGGTGCGCAGGCAACCCTCCTGAACGGCACGCACTTTTTCCTCTGGGGTCAACCCGGCACGCAGTTCGTCAATTCCAGCAGACAGCGCGATCATCTCGGCGGGTTCCAGTCGATCCCCGGTGAGCATGACGATCCTCTCGATGCCTCGGTTGCGCAGTCGACGCAGTGTTTGCGGGGTTTCGCGCCGAACGTTGTCCGAAAAAACCAGCAGGCCAGCGAGTTGCCCATCCACCTCGATGAAGCTTCCAGAGCAAGCCAGATAATCCATGTGGCGCAGCATGGCAGTGGCCCAATCGGTCGCGGGGGCATCCCTGTGAGCAAAAGACAACGTGCCGAATCGCACTCGCCGGCCATCGATCAGCCCACAAAGACCCGAACCCGGACTTTCTTCCACCTCCTGCGGGACGCTGAGTGACAGCTGGCGCTGTAGCGCCGCCTCGACAATCGCCTGGGAGATCGGGTGCGTCGAGGCCTGTGCCAGCGACGCTGCCAGGCCAAGCAATTGCTGCGCATCGGCCAGTCCGTTGACTTCAATCGACTGCAGACGGGCATGCCCGCTGGTCAGGGTGCCGGTCTTGTCGAAAAACACCTGCTTGATCCCGGCCAGCGCCTCCAGGGTCGCTCCGTCCTTGATCAGAATCCCGCGCCGCGCTGCCCTGGAAATCCCTGACAGGATCGAAATGGGCACCGCCAGGATCAATGGGCAAGGTGTGGCCACCACCAGCACCGCCAACGCTCGCAGGGGATCTCCACTCAGTTGCCAGGCCAACGCGGCGATCAGCAGCGTCACAGGAATGAAGACCAGCGCATAGCGGTCGGCAAGACGCACGAAAGGCGCACGCGAACGGCGTGCTGCCTCGGCCAGTCGCACTATTGCAGCGTAGGTGCTTTGCGCGGCCGTTCGCGTAGCGATGAGCAGGATGGGGGCGCCGACATTGGAGACGCCGCTGGGCAGTGGCTCTCCCTCTCGGCGGGTCACCGGTAACGATTCACCGCTGAGCGCCGACTCATCCAGAATGGCCGCGGGACTCAGCAGTCGACCATCCACAGGCACCACTTCCCCCAGGCGTACCAGCAATGTTTGATGTGGCTGGATTTGTTCAACGGGGATCTGGCGCAAGCCGCCCTCCTCCTGCAACCAGGCAAAACGCGGTGCCCTGTCGATCAGCGCACGTAGCTCGCGCTCGGCGCGTTGCCGGGTGAAAAACTCCAGGGTCCGTCCGGTCGCCAGCATCAAGGCAATCACCGCCGCGACCAGCGTCTGATCAAACACCAGGGCGGCAGCGATCGACAGCAGCGCGATCAGATCTACACCGGCCTCGCGCCGAGCCAGGCGCCCGGCGATCTCGACGAGCAGCACCAACGCCATCACCAGACTGCCTGCGGCCCAGCTCATCGAGGCCCAGTCAGACTTTTGCGCAAGCTGTGCAGCGCCCCCGGCCAGCAGCGTCAGGGTCGTGAGCAGCAACAGGATGGGGTCCCGCCATTTACTGAGCATTGCAGTGGGCACCTCGAAAACACGGCCTTCCCTCGCGATGAGTCATCTGCCGCTTTCGAGGTAGAGCTTAGGACTTGAACGTCTTTTGTGTTGGTCAAGACGTCGCCATGAAGTCGATGGTCGCAGAAGAGCTCATGACTGTCCCCGGGCAAATCAGGTCTTTGCGCCGTTTCTGATTTATATCAAACCGGCTTTGGACGTTCTCGCAAGAATCAAAACCAGCAGTCGCACCATCGCATTCGATGGACTCAGAATCTCGTCTTCTGGAGGCTTCTCATGGCTACGCACGTGCATGGCACTCAACCGGTCGCTCCACCAGCTGCCGGACAACCCCTGGCAGGCAGCTTGCGCAAGACAGAACCCAAGCGCCTTTCCCTGAGTTTGCTCACTGCCTTAGTGATCGGTTCGATGATTGGTAGCGGTATTTTCAGCCTGCCGCAGAACATGGCGGCCAGTGCGGGGGCCGGGGCGATCCTGATAGGGTGGCTGATCACCGGCGTCGGCATGCTGTCGCTCGCTTTGGTCTACCAAACCTTGTCCAATCGCCAGCCAGCGCTGGACAACGGCGTGTTTGCCTACGCCCGGGCATTAGGGGGTGAGTTCCTCGGCTTCAACTCCGCCTGGGGCTACTGGATCAGTGCCTGGATCGGCAACGTCAGCTACTTGGTGATTCTGTTTGCGGCACTGAGTTACTTCTTCCCGATGTTTGGTGAAGGCAACAACAAAGCGGCAATTGCCGGGGCGTCCGTGGCGCTATGGTTTTTGCACTGGATGATTCTCAGGGGCATGCGCACCGCAGCACGGGCCAACGCATTAACGACAATGGCCAAGATCGTGCCGTTATTGTTGTTCATCGGCCTGGTGATTGCGGCCTTCCAGCGTGACACCTTCAATGTCGATTTTTGGGGGGCGCCAGCGCTGGGCAGCACACTCGATCAAGTCAAAAGCACCATGCTGGTGACCGTCTGGGTGTTCATCGGGATTGAGGGCGCCAACGTATTTTCTGCCCGTGCGGCAGAACGGGCCAACGTCGGTCGTGCGACAGTGATTGGTTTTGTGATCACGCTGTTACTGCTGATAGCCGTGTCTCTGTTGTCGCTGGGCGTTCTCACGCAGCCCGAGCTGGCGGCCCTGAAAAACCCTTCGATGGCCGGCGTGCTGAAGGCGGCTGTCGGGCCATGGGGCGCCGTGCTGATCAACATCGGTTTGATCCTTTCGGTCGGCGGTGCCCTGCTCGCCTGGACCCTGCTGGCGGCTGAATCAATCTTTACGCCGGCCAAGGAAAAGGTCATGCCCGAGACGCTCGCGGTGGAAAACACTCAAGGTGTGCCGGCCCATGCATTGTGGATCACCAACGGCTGCATTCAGCTGTTTCTGTTGCTGACGCTGTATTCGAGCGCCAGCTACCTGGCCCTTATTTCCCTCGCCACTTCGATGATTCTGGTCCCGTATCTGTTCAGCGGTCTGTACGCATTGAAGTTGACCTGGCAAGGCCAGACCTACGCTGGCCAAAGAGGCCTGCAACTGCGCGACATGCTGATTGCCTCGATCGCCACGCTGTATTGCCTGTGGCTCCTGTATGCCGCCGGGCCTAAATACATGTTGCTCAGCGGGTTGCTTTACGCCCCCGGTTCGTTGATTTACCTGGCCACTATAAAGTCTCGCCAGGGAAAACCGCTCAGCGGGCCCGAGACGGGTCTGTTGATCATCATCTGGACGGCGGCAGCGTTTGCCGGCTGGATGCTGTGGACCGGAACACTGACGTTGTGATTCCAAAGCGGACAACGTGGTGCCGATCAAGGATGACTGACCGCTGACGCACCCTGCCCCCGCCGGAACCCGGTCGGGGGCTTTGATTTTTTTGCAGGAATGACGCCGGCCGCCGGGTTCAATGGCGTCGCCGCCGAGCCATGTCTTCCGGCCCGCTCCTTTTCCCCTGAAAATGTCAAAAGGCTCGATTCGCAATACCTTGCGGATCCCCAGATAACTGGAAAACCCGGCGATCAGAAGCACCAGCCCGAACGCAAATCCTAGATTCCAGTAGGTCACGATAGCGGCGTAATTGGGCAGATATGTCCGCGCAAGGGCAATCATCAGTGTCACCAGGCCGATGCCTAATCCATAGCCGGTCATCGCCGTAAACATGGCCATGAACAGGATCATGTACACCAGCTCCCGGCTTTTGGCGCCGATAGCCTTGAGGGCGGCGAACTTGTCCAGGTTTTCCAGGATAAAACTGTAGAACGTCTGGCCGGAAATCGATAAACCGACCAGGAAACTGATGACGGTCATCATCAGAATGTTGGTGCCTACCCCGGTTTGATAGATGTAGTAATTGGCGATCCGCTGGTTGAATTCCGCCCTGGTCAGGGCGATGTAACCCAGCTGCGCCACTTGCTGCTTGATGGCCGCGACAGCTTGCTTGCCCCTGGGTTTGAGCAGGATATAAGACACCGTGAAGCGGGTCGTGGGAATGTATTCGATGGCTCGCCGGTAGGTGGTGTAAAGCGTCGGCACGCCGGTCAAACCGCCGACCAGGACCTTGGCAATGCCGACGATCGTGCCGCGATGATCGTTGAGTTCAAACGTGGTGCCTATCACGGGGTTGCCCAGTTTCGAAAATTCGGTGTCGTGAACCATGATGAATGCGTTTTCGGCGTAGATATCCTCGATCGCACCCTGCTCAAGCGCAGGGCGGCCAAACAGGCTCGTATCGTCCAGCCCGATCACACTGACAGCCTGGTAAGTGCCATTGGAAAGTCGAACCTGCGCGCTGCCTATGAAAATCGGCACGGCGTATTCAACTTGCTTCATGCTGCGCACCGCATCGAGCAGGTAGTCAGGCAAAGGAATAACCACGGTGGGCGTATTCACCGCCGGGTCGATGATCCACATCGGCGCCCCGATATTGGTCACTGTCGAGTGAGCCCTGTTGAGGATCCCGGCAAACATTGCGGTCATTTGCATCATCAGGAACACCGAAAAAGTGATGCCCACCAGTAACGCGGAAAACTTGGCGCGGTCATTGACCAGAAGTTTGTAACCGATGCGCAGGATTCCGGCGTACTTCATGGAGTCTGCCTGCTGCCGGCAGCGTCCGGACGGTTCCACCACCCACCGCCCAGCGCAACGAACAAGGCTACGGTGTCCTGATGACGCTGGGCCAAGGCTTGCAGGTAGGCAATGTTGACTTGATGCAGTTGCACATCAGCCACTAACAGATCCAGATAAGTCACCAGCCCCGAGCGGTAATTGGCTTGCAACAACCTCAAGGCCTCCTGAGCCGAGGCTTGTGCTTCGGCCTGTTTTTGCAGGGCCACGGCATCAAACTCCAGCGCCTTGAGTACATCAGCCACCTGAGCGAAGGACTCGAGCACCACTTGCCGGTAATTCGCCGAAGCTTGCTGATAAGCATCGATCGCGGCCTGGCGGCCAAACCACAGACGACCGCCCTGGAACAACGGAATGTCGACCGAGGGCCCGACACTCCAGAATCGCCCGGCACCGGCGAACAGTGAACCGGCGGAGGTTCCGGCCGTGCCATACGTTCCTGTCAGGCTGAAGCTGGGAAACATGGCCGCCGTGGCCACCCCGATATCGGCACTGGCCTGATGTAACTGTGCTTCGGCGGCGAGGATATCCGGCCGTCGACGGACCAATACCGAAGGCAGACTGACGGGTAAATCCCTTGGCAACGAGAGTTCCGCCAAGCGGATATCAGGCAGTGTCACCTGTGTCGGGACAACGCCTTCGAGCGTGGCCAGTAGATGTTCGGCCTGACTGATTTTTTGCTTCAGGGCCGGCAACTGGGCTTCGTTGGTGGAGATCAGGCTTTGCAGGCTCAGGACCGTGGAGTAAGGCACTGTTCCACTGCGCACCTGAACCTCAGTGGATTTAAGCTGCTCGCGCTGGAGTTCAATGAGTTGTTCCGTTGACTCGATCTGCGCCGCATAGGCCGCGCGGGCGATAGCCGTATTGACCACATTGGCCGTCAGGGTGAGGTAAGCCGCCGCCATCAACCAGGTCCGCTGATCGACCTGCGCTTGCAGGCCTTCGACGGTTCGCCGCTCGCCGCCGAAAATATCGAGGGTGTAGCTGACGGTGCCGCTCAAGGTCAGCAGATTGAATATAGAGCCTGTTGTCGTCTGCCCCTGCTGAGCAAGGGAGTTGCGCTGACGGCTCGCCGCAAAGCGCCCATCCAGTTGTGGGTAGAAAACCCCATGGCCCGCCATGAGTATGTCCTGGCTTTGGCGCAGGCTGGCCTCTGCCGCCTGCAACGTCATGTTGTGAGCGATCGCCTGCTGCACCAGGTCATCCAGTGACGGCGAGTGAAAAAAACGCCACCAATCCGGCGTGACCTCGCCGCCTGGGACAAAATGTTGCGACTGCCCCTGTGCCTCGACGGTGTTTGAAACTGGATCGCGCAGGTAGCCCTCTTGCCGAGGCACTGGAGGGCGCGAGAAGTCCGGCCCGACCGTGCAGGCACTGATCAGCAGTATCAGATTCAGGACCCGGCCCCAGTCCCTTACGTGGCGAAAACGGCCTGTGGTGTCCATTACTCTTTCTGACCTATGAAGACATCCACCAACTGCCCCGGATACACCATCGGCAGGTCTTTTTTCTCAAAGCGGAAAATCACCGCCAACACCCTCAGGTCGACTTTTTCCTGGCGCTGATTGGACAACTCGATTTTCGGCGAGACATAGGGTTGCACCCGCACGAACTCCAACGGCACTTTGATATCCGTGCCGTGGATCAGCATCTGTGCACGAATGCGTTCGGGGGGCGGTATACGTGCGATCAGAATTTCATCGACATAACAGCGCACGGCCAGATGATCCTGATTGGCACTCATGACCACCAGCGGGCTGAATGCCTGGGTGTAAACCTCGTATGCGCCTTGAGGTGAGACATAGCTGCCCACGGCGCTGTTGATAGCCAACACCACGCCGTCCGCCGGCGCCTTGATGGCGTACTGGGCCAATACCGCCGCGGATGCCTTGAGCGCGGCTTGCGCCTGGACCATCAAGTCTTTGGCGGTGTCGAGGGTGTCCTTGCTAATGGATTTGGGGTCGATGGCATAGGACGACAGCCGTTTGTTGTACTGATCCCTGGCAGTGGCCAGATTGGCTTGCGCCAACTCGAAATTGGCCCTGGGGACTGCGTCATCCAGGTTCACCAGCGGCGTGCCGCGGCTGACGGATTGCCCCTCGTGCACCAACACCTGAGTCACGGGGCCGGCAACTTGCGGGTAGATCACGATGTTACTGCCACCGGACTGCTCGCTTTCGATAATGCCGTTGGCGTAGATGGCCGTGTCAAAGGTACTGCTCGCTGGCGCGAAGGCTGGCGGCAATGTTTGTGGTGTGCGTCCGAACAGGTAGGCGGCGACTAAACCGCCCACTATGCCGAGTACCGCCAGCGCGAACAGTACGGGTTTTTTCACGGCAACGTCCGCTCGGGCTCGGTGATATGGCCGTCTTCCATGTAAATGATGCGATCAGCGTATTCATTGATCCGAGCATCGTGCGTGACGATCAGAATGCATCGCTGCTGATTGAGAATACGCGCCTTGACGAAGGCGATGATCATCTTCCCCGTATCGCCGTCGAGGGAGGCAGTGGGCTCATCCAGAATCAGGATCTGCGGCCTGCCGACGATCGCCCGAGCAATGGCAACGCGTTGCTGTTCACCACCGGACAGCTTGACCGGCAAAATATCCCCGCGATCCTTGAGGCCGACCACATCAAGACTTTCCCTGGCTTGAGCGATGGCATCATCCCAGTCGTGATGCTGGAGAATCAGCGGAATGGCGACATTCTCTGCAGCGGTTAACCGGGTAAAGAGGTGATAGTCCTGAAACACGAATCCGATGTTATTAAGGCGCAACTGCGCCAACTGATCGCTATCGAGACTCCAGATATCCTGACCATTAATCGTCACCGTCCCGGAATCCGGGCGCAAGATGCCGGAAATGATGCTTAACAGCGTCGTCTTGCCGCTGCCCGATGGACCGACGATAAACACCATTTCCCCGTACTGCGCGACCAGCGCCACCTCATCGATAGCCTTCATGCGCGCGCTCCCTTCGCCAAACCATTTGTTTAGCCCGCGCGAAACAATTGCTGGATGATCTGGGGGCGCGACCACGGCGTTGCTCATCATCTCTCCTGCCGTACAGACGAGTGCAAACGTCGTTACGGCAATGAATCGTTACGGGTGAGTTCGACGTTTTCGCGATACTCCGGCACCGACACCGACCAGCCCAATTCCACGCTGATACGTCGGCGCAGCACATCCGAGGCATTAGGCTCCCCATGCACGACGAAGGTGTGTTTTGGAGGTCGCTTGAAGCCGCGCAACCACTGCATGATTTCGTCGGCATCCGCATGGGCAGACAGGGTTTCCATCGGAACTACCTCAGCGCGGATCGGCACGTCCTTGCCATGGATACGCACCGAAGGCGCACCCGCGATAATGTGCGCGCCGCGGGTACCGCCGGCCTGAAACCCAGGAATCAGCAGGGTGTTGATCGGGTTGGGGGCCAGCGCCTTGAGGTGATGGATCACCCGTCCACCGGTGGCCATGCCGCTGGCGGCGATAATCACCGCAGGGGTGCGCTGCTGGTCCAGCTCGATAGACTCACGGGTCGTTCGCACGAAGTGCGCGACACTGCACATGCCTGCGCAATCCTTTGCTGACAATCGGTGGTCGCTGCTGAAGCGCTGGTACAACTGCGTGACGTCGGTGGCCATGGGGCTATTGAGGTAGATCGGCAGGTCAGGAATCGCATGTTGTTGCTTGAGCTGATACAGGTGGTACATCAGCAACTGGGCACGTCCTACCGCAAACGATGGCACCAGGGTAATACCATGACGCAGCGTGGTGCGCATGATGACGTCGGCCAACTGCGCTTGCGGCGATTCCTGCGGATGTTTACGGTCGCCATAGGTCGACTCAACCAGCAGATAATCCGCCTGTTCGACGGATTCCGGGGCGAACATCACCGGATCATCCGGACGCCCCAAGTCCCCGGAAAACAGCAGGGTGACGCCATCGGCGGTGACCTCTACCGTGGCGGCGCCGAGGATATGCCCGGCACCGCGTAACAGGATGGCAAAGTCAGGAAGAATGTCGACTCGGTGATGCAATTCCACCGGCCGCAACAGTTTCAGTGCTCGCTCGGCGTCTTTCTCGGTGTAAAGCGGCAATGCCGGTGCATGTTTGGAAAAGCCGTGCCGATTGGCGAACTCGGCTTCTTCTTCCTGCAGGCGTCCACTGTCCAATAGCAGGATTGCTACCAGTTCACAGGTGGCGGGCGTGGCGTAGACCGGTCCGCGATAGCCATTGCGTACCAACACCGGCAGGTAGCCGCTGTGATCCAGATGGGCATGGGTCAGCACGATGGCATCGAGGCTGGAAACCGGAAGCTGGAACGGGTCCCAGTTGTGCAGTCGCAATTGCTTATAGCCCTGAAACAAGCCGCAATCGATCAGCACATGTCGGTCACGGTGTTCCAGCAAATATTTGCTGCCTGTGACGGTGCCTGCGGCGCCGAGAAATGTCATTCGCATGGCCGTCTCCTGGATCGCTCGTGTAAACGTCATAGAACGCTCTTTACAGGCCGGCGGTCGTTGATATTTATCAAGCCCGGCCACGACGGAGCGCCGTTTCAGTCAAGCCACGGCAGCGGCTTGACGATTACCAGGCTGCACGGCGCCCGGTTCAACACACTTTCAGCAGTACTGCCGATGAACCGGTCGAGGCCACGGCGATACAGCGTGCCCAGCACCACCATGTCAAAGGCATTCTGCCGGACGAACTGATCGATGACCTTATAGGGGATACCAGACAGCAGATGCCGGTGTTGTTTCTCGACGCCAAAACGATCGGCAAGCACCTCGAAAGCTTCCTCCTGCGTGTCAATGACTGCGTCACGCAAACTGCCATGCAAGGTGGTCGTTGGCACGCTCGCGACCGAGTCCCCCATCACCGACCAACTGCTGACGTTGAGCAGGTGCAAGACGGCGCCACAGGAAGCCGCCAGCGTCGACGCCAGATCGAGTACCCGGTCGTTCAGCCCTTGGGTCAGATCCTCCAGGTGAGACAGATCGACGGCGGCAAGAACTTTCAATGGCTTGGGATTTCTGGCGTCGGTGACCAGGTGCAAGTGGGCCGGGCAATCGCGCAGTAGCCACCAGTCCAGAGGACGGTGGAATGCATGACCCAACGCATGCACACACTGAGTGTCCTTGATCACCAAGTCCGCGTGGAAATCATTCACGTACTCCAGCGTGTGGGCCAGGCTCGGTTTGGCCCAGACCACTTCAGTGGTCACCGGCAATCCGATACCTCGTTGAAACCGGGCCTGTTGCTCCAGCCAGTGACGATGCACTTGCAAATAACCTTCCCGCGCCTGGGCCATTGCATCGTGGTCCACCAGCCCGGCCAGCGCCAGCGCCTGGACATAATCGAACGCAACGATGTGCAATAACGCCCCCGTGGCGCAGGCCAGTGCATGTGCGCGATCAAACGCCGGGGTTCGGGTCATTTCCGAGGGAGCAATCAACAAAATCCGCTTGAGCTTCAACATCTCGTACCTCACCAAACATGCTTACCTGCGATGCGGCAACCCTGTGTTCCTGTCAGAGCTTGATGCTTGTTTCTTCATTTGCGTGTCGCCTTGTTGGCCGTGCGTCTGTTGGCCTCATCGGCAGTCTGTTGTGCCTTATGGGCCACTTCCGCAGCCAGTAACGCCCTCGTGTACGCCTCATCGGCTCGTACCCGTGCCATCGCTGCGTTGTTTTCAGCCGACTCCAAGCGTGCACTGATTTCCTGGGCGTACTTATCGCTGCACCCGGCAGTGGTTGCCAGGAGAATGCCGAGCCAGGCAACAGGCAAGCACTTATTCATGATGGACTCCTTGGTGGATACCGACCTGATCAGGTCGGTCAAACCAAGTATCCAAGGGGCATCAGCGGTGCCCTCTGATATTTATCAACAAACCACATGGGAACGATTTTCGATTTGATCACAATTGATCAATATCAATCGCGCCAGTGCCGACCGGTCTACATTGAACGAAAACGCATGCGCGAGTGGCGGCTCCCGGGAGGCCACTACTTGCTGGCGGGCCAAGGGGCATATCCCCCGCCTGCGGCCGTCCCCAGCAGCGCATAACCCATGATTAACGGACAGGAGAAAGCAATGACGACCCTACTGGCAAGTCAGCGGTTGCGCCTGTATGACAGCAATGAGCTCGATGATGTGCTGCAGGCGATGGCGCGCAAGGCCGCGACCTTACTGCCCCACACTCACGCGGTATTGATTGGCATCCAGCGCCGAGGCGAGCCTTTGGCTCAACGGTTGCGCCAATGCATTGCGCGTCAGACCGGTCAGCCGGAGTTCCCGCTTTTCCCGCTGCAGGTCAAGCGCTATGCCGACGACCTGCAAGTGCTGCATTCCTACACGCAATTGACCGAGAACCCGGGGCTGGGCAGGCTGGACATTGCCAACACCACTTTTCTGGTGGTCGATGATGTGCTTTTCGAGGGCCATTCGCTCCTGCGTACTTGCGCCTATCTGGCACAACTGGGGGCTCGTCGGGTCCACACCGCCGTGCTGGTCGACCGGCATACCTGTCAGCAGCCGATCCGGGCCGACATTGTCGGGGTGCATCTGCAAGTCGCCGCCGATGACATCGTCGAATGCAACGTGCCGCCCTTCGAGCGGGAGTTTTGCATTGAGGTGGTGCGGCATGGCGCCGCCCGCTGACGGTAGATGATGCGCACTTGGCAACGTCCTAAAAGGAGTCTTGCATGCTCACCCTGCCCCCGCTTCTTTTCGCCCTGCAAGGCAGCGAGCCGTATGCCGCCCGCGTTGCTCAGCGGCTTGGCTGTCCGTTGGCGCGCCATGAGGAGCGTGATTATGAAGACGGCGAGCATAAATGCCGCCCGCTGGATCCGGTGAACGGGCGCGAGGTCGTGGTGTTCCATGCCTTGTATGGAGATGGACGGCAGAGCGCTAACGACAAGCTGTGTCGTCTGCTGTTTTTCTGCGGCGCCCTCAAGGATGCCGGCGCTCGCCAGGTGCAGGTGGTGACGCCCTACCTCTGTTACGGGCGCAAGGACCGCCGCAGCCAGCCTCAGGACCCGACCATCACGCGCTACGTGGCAGCGTTTTTTGAAACCTGTGGCGTGGATCGCCTGATCACCCTGGAAGTGCACAATCCGGCCGCGTTCGATAACGCGTTTCGCCGGCCGGCGTGGAGTCTGCAGTGCGCGGAACTGTTCGCCGAGCATTTCGCCACGCATGTCGGCGACACTGAAGTGGTTGCCGTATCCCCGGACTCAGGGGGCACCAAGCGAGCCGAGCAATTTCGTCAGGCGCTGGAGCGACAGCTGGGACGTTCGGTTGGCAGTGCGGTAATGGAAAAACACCGTGCCCATACCACGCTGACGGGCACCCTCTTGATCGGCGATGTGCGCGGCAAGACCGCGATTATTTTCGACGACCTGATCAGCACGGGGGATACGCTCAAACACGCCGGCCTTGCCTGCCAGCAGGCCGGTGCCGGACGCTTGTTCGCCGCCGCCACTCATGGTTTGTTTACCACGGGCAGTCAAATGTTCGACTCGCCGATCTTTGAACACATCGCGATCACCGACACCGTGCCGCCGTTTCGTCTGCCCCCTGATTGTGTGACGCGCCACCTGCAGATACTCGACAGTACGGCCCTGACCGCCGCCTTCCTGCGGGAAAATGGTGCATTTGATCGCGGGTGCTGACATGTACAGGAACATCCTGCCGTGGATCGAAGGCCGCGTCGTGCCACGGCTTCTGCTGTGCGCCGCTTTACTGTGCGCCTGCGGATTTTCCTGGGGAGCAGCGCACCCCACCGAACCGCTTGTCACGATCCTCGTGTACCACCGCTTCTCGGACACCGCGGACGATTCGATGACGGTGCGCATGAGCACGTTCGACAGTCAGTTGGGTGTCTTGCGTTCGCATGGCTACCACTTCGTCACGCTGCGCGCGGTAGTCGACTGGCTGCGAAATCCTGATGCGACGTTACCGGACAAACCGGTCGCGATCACTGTCGATGACGGGCATCGTTCGGTATTCGACAAGCTGCTGCCGGTGATGCTGCGCGAGCATTTTCCCGTGACGCTGTTTGTCTATCCGTCGGCGATCTCCAATGCCGCCTATGCCTTGACCTGGGAGCAATTGCGAACGTTGAAGCAGACGGGCCTCGTCGAGATCCAGTCGCACACCTATTGGCATCCCAATTTCAAGATCGAGCGTCGGCGTCTTTCCCCGGCAGATTTTCGCCAGTTCGTTCACCTGCAACTGGACAAATCGCGGCGACGGATCGAATCGCAAACCGGAGGCACGGTCGACATGCTCGCCTGGCCGTTCGGCCTCTACGACGACGAGTTGATTACACTCGCCGCAGACGAAGGCTACATCGCGGCCTTTTCACTTGAGGCAAAAAAGGCTGACCGGCACGCGCGCCTGCTCGCCCTGCCGCGCTATCTGATGATCGACGCCTACGGTGCCAACACCTTCGCCCGTCTGCTTGGTGAACCGGACACCCGGCCGCTGCCAACCGTAGGGAGCACACGATGACCTTCATCCGTGCCTCGGGGCGCAAGGCGACTGCGACGTTGCTGCTCATGGCCGCCTTGCTGTGTGATCAGGCCTTGGCCGTCAGCGGCGTCGTACTGGACGCCAACACCCAAAAGCCGATTGCCGGCGCAACGGTCACGACCTCGGCCGCAGTCACGCAGACCGACGAACAGGGTCGGTTCGAAACCGCTTCCCCGGCCACAAGCATCGCGGCCAGAGCCCCGGGTTACCTGCGCACCGAGGCGACGCTGGTGGCGTGCGACGCGCCCTGCGTACTCACATTGACCCCGTTCCGCCCCAAAGCGGTCTATCTGTCGGTGTTCGGCGTGACCAGTACGCTGTTACGTGACAGGGCCGTCAGCCTGGCCGACAGCACTGACATCAACGCACTGGTCATCGACGTCAAGGGTGATCGCGGCTTGACGCCTTATCGCAGTGCTGCCCGCGAGGCGATCGGCGCAGCGGCCCACACAAGTCGCCCCGCACCTCAAGCACGAGACTTTCCCGGGTTACTGGCAAAGTTGCGTGCGCGACACCTGTACCTGATCGCACGCATCGTGGTGTTCAAGGACGATCCTCTCGCCGACGCGCACCCACAATGGAGCGTGCATGACGCGGACGACATGCCGTGGCGGGATCGTGAAAACCTGCAATGGATGGATCCGTTTTCACATGAGGTCTGGCAGCACAATCTTGATCTCGCCGAGGAGGCCGCGCGCATGGGTTTCGATGAAATCCAGTTCGACTATGTGCGCTTTCCCGACAAGGCCGGTCTACGTTTTGAGCTGCCCAACACCCGGGCCAACCGGACGGCGGCGATCGTCGGTTTCCTGAAGGAGGCGCGTCAACGGCTCGCGCCGTATAACGTTTTCATCTCCGCGGATATCTTCGGCTACGTCTGCTGGAATCTGGACGACACCGCCATCGGCCAGCAAATCGAATTGCTCGGCGCGGCACTCGACTACATTTCCCCGATGTTGTACCCCTCCAGCTTCACCTGGGGGCTGCCGGGCCTTACCAACCCGACCGAGGATCCCGCTCAGATCGTCAGGCGTTCCCTGGCGGAGGCGAAGCGCCGAACAAAGCTGCCCGGTGTACGGTTTCGTCCGTGGTTGCAGGCTTTTCGCGACTATGCGTTCGATCATCGGCCGTTTGACGAGGCGGCGATCAAGGCTCAGGTTGACGCCGCCGACGCGGCCGGTACTGATGGATGGATGTTATGGAACCCACGCAATCACTACGAAGCCGCCGATCTGCCGCATCGTTGATCGGACCACTTGAACGCTGGGCACTGTGGCTCGGCTTGGCAATGTTCGCCCAGCTTGCCATCGCCATCGATCTGGATGCGCCGACGCGCCTGCAAGCTGCGCAGATGGTTGTAGCGCAGATCACCGCCGCACGCATGCCGGGCGCCGTTGTGGTGATCGGCGATGCCACGCACGTGTTTTATCGCCAAGCCTTCGGCCAACGGATGACCACGCCCTCCCCCGAACCGATGACGCTAAACACCGAGTTCGATCTTGCATCGCTCACCAAGGTCATCGCCACCACCACGGCGATCATGCAACTGGCCGAAGCCCGCCGTATCGACCTGGATGCACCGGTTGCCCGCTATTGGCCAGCCTTTGCTTCGGGTGGCAAAGCGGCGGTGACGGTGCGCCAACTGCTGGCGCACACCTCGGGACTACGCCCCGGCTTGCCTGCGCGGCCCCTGTCGGGCGAGCGCAAAGGCGTATTGAGCGCCATCGCGGCGCAGCCTCTGCTTGACGAACCCGGTGCGCGGGTCATCTACAGTGACCTGAATTTCGTGGTCCTCGGGGAATTGGTCGAACGCATCACCCACCTTTCACTTGATGCCTATTGCCGGACGCACATTTTTGCACCGCTCGGCATGCGTGACACGCTCTTTGTGCCAGACGCTGGGCGAGTGCCGCGCAGTGCGCCGACCCTCGCCAACAAGGCCGGCCTGCTGCGCGGGCGTGTGCACGACCCATTGGCTCAGTGGATGCAGGGCGTCTCCGGGAATGCAGGGCTGTTTTCAACCGCGGATGACCTGTCACGCTTCGCGCAAATGCTACTCAATGATGGCCGCGCCGGCACCGCGCAGATACTGAGGCCCGCCAGTATCGCCGCGCTGGCGGCTGCGTCCTCGCCGTTCACAAGCGTACCCTGGCGCGGACTTGGCTGGGAGCTGAGTGCACCGTTGGTGCCCAACCATGACCGCCTCCCGCCCATTGGCGTCATCGGCCATACGGGTTACACCGGCACGGGTCTGTGGATCGACCTGGTCACACGCCAATTCATCGTCATATTGACCAATCGTGTGTACCCGGACGATCGTGGCGACGCCCGACCGCTTCGTGCTCAGTTGCTCGCGTTGCTGGCCAGTCACGGAGCGCCAGCGAGCGCCATGCAGATCGGCCAGGCGCTGCCGTCAGCGATGCCTGCGCTCCTGGCCGCCAAGCGTCTGCCCACCTCCACTGGACCGGTTCAAACCGGCATCGACGTGCTCGAGGCGCAACAGTTTGCCCCGCTCGCCGGAAAGCGCGTCGGGCTGATCACCAACCGCAGCGGCTTCGATGCTGCAGGCCGGCGCACCATCGACGTACTTGCCCATGCGCCAGCCGTCAGGCTGGTCTCACTGTTCTCGCCTGAACACGGGCTCGACAGCGATGTGGACGAACGGGTCGGCGACACACGCGACACGGCAACGGGACTGGTCGTGCACAGTCTTTACGGCGCAAAGCAGCGATTCCCGGCCGGGTCACTGCAAGGACTCGATGCGCTGATCTTCGACATCCAGGATGCCGGCGTACGCTTCTTTACCTATGAAACAACACTCGGCTACGCCCTTGAGGCGGCCGCGGCGAATAACATTCCGTTGTTTGTGCTGGACCGGCCCGATCCACTCGGCGCGCAGCGCTTTGGCGGCCCCATGCTGGACAGTCAGCGCGAATCGTTTACCGGCTATTTCCCCGCGCCCTTGCAACCGGGCATGACCGTCGGTGAGCTGGCGAGCCTTTTCAATCGCTACAAGCACCTCGGGGCGGATCTGCGCGTGGTGCCGATGCAAGGCTACCGGCGCGACATGACCTTTACCGACACCGGACTCGGCTGGGTGCCGCTGTCGCCGAACCTGCGCACGCTGGCCCAACTCGACCTGTACCCGGATGTCGGCTTGCTGGAAGGTGCGAATGTGAGCGTGGGGCGCGGAACGCCGCACCCGTTCGAGTGGCTCGGGGCACCGTGGATCGATGCAACGCGGTTGGCAGGCGCGCTGAATGCGCTGCAGGCTGGCGCGCATTTCGAGCCGATCGATTTCGTCCCCTCCGAATCGACCTGGCAAGGTCAACTGTGTCATGGCGTCAGCATCGTTCGTGACCAGAGCGCTGATCGACGCCCCGTCGCCAGTTTGGGACTGTCATTGCTCGTCAACTTGCATGCGCTGTATCCCACTCAATTCAATCTTGTGGCAACCCGCGGTTCGATCGGCTCGACATCGGTGTGGCAAGCCATCCGCGACGGCGCTGCGCCGCAGGCCGCACAAGCCTTAGATGCCGCGGCAATGGCGCACTTCGCACGGTTGCGGCAAGAGAGCCTGCACTATTGAGCGCGTGTGCTGGCCCGGATTTGCCAAAAACACAGCACACCGATTCAATCCCGCCGTTTGAATTTACGTAACCATGGCCTCCTCATTCACCCGTAAGGACATCGTCATGGCTATCGCAAAAGCTGTTCCTGGCAAAACCCTGCTGACCCCGACTGACCACACCCTGATCATGATCGATCACCAGTCGCAGATGTCGTTTGCGACCAAGTCGATCGACGCCGTTACCCTGCGCAACAACGCCGCGCTCGTGGCCAAGGCTGCCCGTGGCTTCAAGGTTTCGACCATCCTCACCACCGTTGCGGAAAAGAGCTTTTCCGGCCCGATCTTCGATGAAATCAAGTCGGTGTTCCCGGAACACAACGTTATCGACCGTACCAGCATGAACACCTGGGAAGACGAACGCATCGCCGTCGAAGTCAACAAGTTCGGCAAACAGAAGATCGTCCTGGCCGGTCTTTGGACGTCCGTGTGCATCGTCGGCCCGGCACTGTCGGCCATCGACCAAGGGTTTGAGGTGTACGTGATTGCCGATGCTTGCGGCGACGTCAGCACCGAAGCCCATGAAATGGCCATGCAGCGCATGATCCAGCTTGGCGCCCGCCCGATGACCTCGCTGCAATACCTGCTCGAACTGCAGCGCGACTGGGCACGTACCGAAACCTACGACGAAACCGTGAAAACCTCGATCGCCAACGGTGGCTCGTACGGTCTGGGCCTGATCTACGCCAAAACCATGTTCGGCGCCTCCGAAGGCCACTAAGCGGTTTCATACAAAGCCAGCGGCTGCGGATTTTTACGCAGTCGCTGCGCCCATGGTGATTGATCGATGAAGTTTGGCAAGCAAGACTTTCGCGCCGGTTTGTCCCTCTGGATACCCGCGCTGTTCGCCGGCACAGCGCTGGCTGACGAATCCGCACAAGGCTTTCTCGACGGCGCAACGCTTGATGTGCTCAGTCGAAACTTCTATTTGAACAGTGATTACCGATCCCCCTCTTCGACTGGTAAAAGCTACAAACAAGAGTGGGCTCAAGGCTTTATCGGCGCTTTTGAATCTGGTTTCACACCAGGGCCAATCGGGTTTGGGCTCGATGCCCATGCCTTTGCGGGCTTTAAACTGGATAGCGGCAAGGGGCATTCCGGGACGGGATTGCTGCCCGTGGACGATGAAGGCCGCAGCGAAGACAACTATTCCAGTGGCGGTGGCGCGCTCAAAATCAAGGCTTCGCGCACCACCTTGGCATTCGGTGAAATGATGGTCGAAACCCCGGTGTTCGACACCGCGGACAAGCGCCTGCAACCAGAGTACGCCACCGGTTTTCTGCTCAATAGCCACGAGATCGATGGGGTCAATCTAGTCGCCGGTCATTTCACGGCGTTCAAGAACCAGGACAGCTCTTCAAGCAAGGGCAACTTCTATGGTTACGGCGCCAACACCGAGGCCGGCGGTATCAGCTTTGTCGGCACTGACCTGTTCACCCAGAGTCCTGTCGGCGGTTCGCTCTATGCGTCCCAACTCACCGACACCTGGTATCAGTACTACGCCAACCTGCATCTGAAACAGCCCGGGGTGTTCCTCGACGCCAATCTCTACCACACGCGGGACACCGGCGAAGCGCTGGCCGGCGCCATCGACAACACCGCGTTCAGCCTGTCGGGCAAGTACACGGTCGATGCGCACGCCTTCACCCTCGCCTATCAGAAAATCAACGGCGACACGCCCTTCGATTTCGTTGGCGGCGATTCGATCTACCTGGCCAACTCGATCAAGTACGCCGACTTCAACGGCGCCCACGAGCAATCATGGCAAGCACGGTACGACTTCGATTTCAGTACCTTCGGGATTCCCGGCCTGAAATTCATGACGCGGTATGTCACGGGCAGCCAGATTGACGGCACCCACGCCCCACAGGGCGGCGCCTATAACCCGTTCGATGCGTCGACCGGTGAATACGTGCCGCAACAAGGCGATGGCGGGCGTCATTGGGAACGCGACATTGACCTGCACTACATCGTGCAATCCGGTGCGGCCAAGGGATTGTCCCTGCAACTGTCCCATGTGTCGCATCGGGCCAACGCGGCCCAGGCGGGCGATGATATCGACAGGGTGTATGTGGTTATCGAGTACCCGCTGAACTTGGGGCATCTCTGAGCGGAAAATGGCGGAAGGCAGCCGGAGTCGAACCGGCCCGGGAACGGATGCCGTCCCCAACCGGGTTTGAAGCCCGGCCGCGCCACCGGGCGCGATTGCCTTCCTTGACGTCAGTGATCGTTGGGTTGAGCCAAGGCATTGTCCAGGCGTATATGACGCTTGTCGCCCATGCGACGGGTCAGGCCGAGCCGGTCGAAGTACTCGAGAATCTGAATGCTGCGCTTGCGTCCCAGGCCGACTGCATCGCGAAACGCCGTGACCTGAATGACCGGGTTCTGCGCCGCCAGTTGCACAAGCATAGCCGCCAAACGACGCAGGATCGCATCGGTGTAAAACAGGTCACGAACGACTTGATGCACCAACCCCAACCTCGCCATTTTGCGCAATAACAGGCGCACCGCCGCTTCGTCATGGCCCAGGTCACGCACCCAAGGCGCATCGAAACCGGCCTGTTCGAACAGCGGCTGCAGGCGTTGCCAGAGGGCTTGATCCTCTTCGCTCAAGCGCACCTGATGTTGCGGTAAATGCAGCCAAGGGCCGCTGGCCAGGATGGCGCCACTGGCCAGCAACTCGTCGACCAGGCGGATGAATGTCAGTCGATCCAGCGCTGTTGCGCAGAAGCGCCGAAGTCGATCCCGGTCTGGTCCCATTTGATCCGGTTCGAGTTGATGAAAGCGCGCCAGATGCTCCAGCAGCGCGGCCTTCGAGGCGTCCCAACGCGCTGCGCTGAACAGCAACGACCCTTGGCGCGTATTGATCAAACGGATATCGGCCGGCAAAAGCCAGGTGTCACGCGGCCGGTTGAACCGACGCTCAATGCGCTGCGGATCGAGCCCGGTGTCGCTGTTCACCAACAATGCAGGCAGAACGTCTTCCAGTTCGGTGCATGTCGCGAGCGCCTGTAGCTGCGCCAATCGCTCGGGACTGCGGCGTTGGCGGGTCGGCGCGAGCGGGTCGAGCACCCGGCCACCGCCCAGGGTGCGTTGCGCGCTCTGGGCGCGCAGAATCAAAGGGTCGCCCTTCACCGCCTGCACCGGCGCATTCAACAGGATCTGCGCAAACATTCGCTCACCAGGCGCCAGGCTCGAACCCTCCAGCAACGCCACTCGCCCAGTGACATCCTGGGTGCCCAAGTGAATATGCACCGGCTGAAAATGCTCAAACGCCTTGGGCTCGCTGGCCAGCAAGCGCAGGTCGATATCCAGGCGCTGGGTCGGTGCGTACAGCCACTCGGCTACCAGCCAGTGGCCACGGTGAATCTGTTCCAACGCCAACCGCTCCGCGCTCAGGTTCAAGGCGACACGCTGCCCCGCCACCGCCGTGTCTGCCGCTTGATTTTGCGCGTGCAGTCCTCGCACCCGCACCGCTTTGCCCAACGGACCGAGCGTCAGCGTGTCGCCCACGGCAACCTGTCCGGATAACGCGGTGCCGGTTACAACGATGCCGGCGCCGGCCACGCTGAACGCGCGGTCAATCGCCAAACGAAAACCACCGAGGGTGCTGCGCTGATGGACCTCACGTTGTGCGTGAAGCAAGGCCTGTCGCAACGTCTCGACGCCCTCCCCGGTCACGCTCGACAGTGCAATCTGTGGCGCGTCGGCAAAGGGGCCCGGCGCCAATAATTCTTCGACTTGTTCGCGCACCGCCTGCACGCGGGCCGGATCAACGCGGTCGCATTTGCTGATTGCCACCAGCGCCTGTGGGATGCCCAGCAGTTCGACAATCGCCAAATGTTCGCGGGTCTGCGGCATGACGCCGTCATCGGCCGCGACCACCAGCAACGCCAGGTCGATCCCCTGGGCCCCGGCCAGCATATTGTGGGTGAAACGCTCGTGACCGGGCACGTCGATAAAACCGGTCAGTGGCGCGCCCGGCTCCAATGCGGCGTAGAGATAGCCGAGGTCAATGGTCATGCCGCGTTCGCGCTCTTCGCGCCGCCGGTCACCAGCCTGGCCGGTCAATGCCTGGAGCAACGCCGTTTTGCCGTGGTCGATGTGCCCAGCCGTGCCGACAATCACCCTTGCACCTGCAATTGATCGAGTTGCGCCAACCACGCGGCTTCGTCGTCCAGTTGCCGCAGATCCAGCCACAACGCGTCGTCGTCAATCCGGCCCAGCACCGGAATGCTCAACTGGCGAAACGCTGCCTCAAGCGCCAGCAATTGCCGGCCACGCAGACGCTTGCTGACCAGCGGGCGCAGGCATAACGCCGCGCTGGGCAATCGCGCCACCGGTTGGCTACCGCTGCCGATCATGCCCAATGCCGGCACCGCGCTGACATTCCATTCCTCTCCCACCGCCTGCGCCAGGGACGGTTGCAAGCGCTCAGCCTGGGCGAGGATGTCGGCCTGCGCCCGGGTCAGCAGGCGCAAACTCGGCAACCGCTCGGCTAGCCGATCCGGATAGCGGTACAAACCCAACACCGCTTCGAGCGCCGCCAGGGTCAGTTTGTCGACGCGCAATGCGCGCTTGAGCGGGTTCTTCTTGATCCTGGCGATCAGGTCTTTGCGGCCAACGATCAATCCGGCCTGGGGGCCGCCCAGTAACTTGTCGCCGCTGAAGGTGACGATGTCCGCGCCGTCGATCAGCGCCTGGCGCACCGTCGGCTCGGCGGGCAAACCCCAGCGAGTCAGGTCCAGCAAACTGCCACTGCCGAGGTCTTCGAGCAGCGGCAATCCGTGTTTATGCGCCAGCGCCGCCAGTTCCGCGGTCGGCACGCGTGCGGTGAAACCTTCAATGTTGTAGTTGCTGGCGTGCACGCGCATCACCAGACCAGTGCGCGGGCCGATGGCCGCTTCGTAATCGCGGGCATGGGTACGATTGGTGGTGCCGACCTCATGCAACCTGACCCCGGCCCGGGCCATGATGTCGGGAATGCGGAACGCCCCACCGATTTCGATCAGTTCGCCCCGGGAAATAATGCCTTCCTTGCGTGCGCCCAGGCTGTTGAGCGTCAGCAGCACGGCGGCCGCGTTGTTGTTGACCACCGTCACCGCCTCGGCGCCGGTCAGCTCGCGGATCAGGCCTTCGATCAGGTCATCGCGGTCGCCGCGCTTGCCGCTGTGCAGATCGAATTCCAGGTTGAGCGGATAGCGTGCGGCCATTTGCACCGCGTCGATGGCTTCCTCCGGCAACAACGCGCGACCGAGGTTGGTGTGCAGGACCGTGCCGGTCAGGTTGAACACCCGGCGCACGTGACTGCGTTGCTGGTTCGCCAGGCGTTCGCCGGTTCTGCCGGCCAGCACCTCAGGGGTGATTTCAACGGCGTCGAGTTGCCCCGAAAGCACCTGCTCGCGCAGGTCATCAAGTAATTGCCGCAGGCTGGCCAGCAGCGCATCCCGCCCATAGCGCTCGGCCAATGGCTGGCACGCCGGATGACGCAACAAACTGTCGATGGAAGGCAGCCGCAAGGCTGGGCTGGCGGATCTGGCAGACATCAGGCGCTCCCGCAAACGTTGACCGTCGCGCCTGAGTGTAGCCGTTGTGCTTAATCGCCTCCCGGAGCGAGCAGAAGATTCGGTGCCGCGCGCAAGTAGCCTTCCTGCTCCAGGCGCATGTCCAGCATCAGGCTAGTCAGGTCAGCCGAGAGCGCTTCCGCCTCGGCGTCGTTTTCCAGATAAAGCAGTTTCAGGTAGTGGTGGCAGCCGGGACAGGTTTCGGCGCGCAACGGCGCTTGATTGGCGGCGTGGCGGTCGTCATCGAGGCTGACGTATTCCAGGCCTTTGCTGTGCTCGCAATACACACACTTGACCCGCACCACATGCCATTCGCAGGCACACAAAGAGCACACCAGATAACGCAATCCGTTGTATTTACCGCGATGGCGAATCACCCCGGCCATGGCCGGCGACCCACAGGCCGGGCACTGGCTGAGGCTGTCGCCGGGTTTCAGTGTCAGGTCGGGCGTGCTCAGCAGCCAATGACTCCAGGCAGCCTGCAACGCGGCACCGAGAAACGGCACAAGCGCTGCCGGCAGCAATGAATATTGGCCACTGACCAAGGCGATCGCCCAGGCCTTGCGTTGCCCGGTATTGGCATTGCGCAACGCAGCGATGGCTTGTTCCACAGAGGACTTGGCCGGCGGTTGAAAACGCTGCAACAAGGCATCGAGGTACGGCAACCAGGCGTCCTCGCGCACCAGGCTGTCGGCGGCGAACGGCGGTAAACCGTGTTGCTGACAGATGCGCAGGCGTTCGGGATCGAGCGGCGCGGTGTCGGGTGGATCGTCCAGCAGCTGTTGCTGCATGCGGCACAGGTCGGTCACCAGTCGCAAGTAGTCGGCGAGTGGGTGCCCTTCAGCGAGTTTTTCCAGGCGCTGCGCCCGCAAGGCAAACAGATTGATCGGGGGCAAGTGCAAAAACGGCGGTGAAGTCGCCGCCGCTTCGATCTCGCCAGGCTGAAGAATGGTCGCCAAGGGCTTATCCTTTTTTGCTGATCGGCCGGTCGGGATGCTCGTCTCGGGTCACTTCGCGATACCAGAGTTCATGGTGTTTCTTCGCCCAGGCGCGGCTGACCCAGCCATGCACCATGGCGCTGATCGAGCCCTTGATCCAGATGCCGGCATAAATGTGCACGATGATGCTCAGCACCAGCACGAAACCCGCCAACGCATGCAGCAGCATCGCCCAGCGAATGGCGGTGATGCCGAAGTACACGCTGAAGTAGGCGCGCCAGATCACCAGCCCGCTGAACAGCAACACCAGCATGCACAGCAGCAACGTCCAGAACAGCAGTTTCTGCCCCGGGTTGTACTTGCCGACCGGGGGCACACCCTCTTCTTCATTACGGATCACCCGCCCGATGCGCTTGAGCCACAAGCCGTCATTGCTGATAAAGAAGTTCGCCCGAAAGAACTGAATCACCAGGCCCAGGAACAGCACAAACATCACCACGCCCATGAACGGGTGCAGGATGCGTGTCCACGGCCCGCCGCCGAACAGGTTGCTGAGCCAGAACAGTGCCGGGTGGAACAACGCCAGGCCGGACAGCGCCGCCATGAAAAACAGGATCGCCACCAGCCAGTGATTGGTGCGCTGGTTGGCGGTGTAGCGAAGGATCTGTTTACGGATCATGGCCGGTCCTCCCGTTTCGGATCATAGGTATGCACCGATGGATCGACTTCATGCACCGCCGGGTCTTTGAACGGCGGCAGTTCATCCTCCTCGATCACTTGCGGGCCGATGCGCACGTAATGGAAGAACCCGGCCAACACCGCCAGGCCCATGGCCAACAACCCCAAGGGCTTGCTCACGCCTTTCCACAAGTGCACCAACGGACTGATCGTCGGGCTGGCCGGCAAACCGGCGTAGAGCGCCGGCGTGTCCGCGTGGTGCAGCACATACATCACGTGCGTGCCGCCGACACCTTCGGGGTCGTACAGGCCGGCGTGGTCGAAGCCGCGACTTTTCAGGTCGACGATGCGTTCGGCGGCGTGTTCCTTCATGTCTTCCTTGCTGCCGAACACGATGGCGCCGGTCGGGCAGGTTTTCACACAGGCCGGTTCCAACCCCACTTCCACCCGGTCCGAACACAAGGTGCATTTGTACGCCTTGTGATCTTTCTGCGAGATCCGCGGAATGTTGAACGGGCAGCCGGTGATGCAATAGCCGCAGCCGATGCAATGATCCTGATCGAAATCGACGATGCCATTGGCGTGCTTGATGATCGCGCCGGGGCTGGGGCACGCCGCCAGGCAACCGGGTTCGGCGCAGTGCATGCAGCCGTCCTTGCGGATCAGCCACTCCAGATTGCCGGCGTCGGTTTCGTGCTCGGTGAAACGCATCAAGGTCCAAGTGTCGGCGCTGAGGTCCTGAGGGTTGTCGTAGGTGCCGAGGTTGTGGCCGACCTCGTCGCGCAGCTCGTTCCATTCCGAGCAGGCGACCTGGCAAGCCTTGCAGCCGATGCACTTGGTGGTGTCGATCAGCTTGGCCACTTCCTCCTGATTGCGCACCGAGGACGGCACGGTGGTGGTGGCCGAACGGGCGATGATGTCTTGGCTGGCCATTTAGACTTTCTCCACGTTGACCAGGAATGACTTGGATTCCGGGGTCTGAGTGTTGCCATCGCCGAGGAACGGCACCAGGGTGTTGGTCAGGTAGCCGTGGCGCGTGAGTCCGGTAAAGCCCCAGTGCAGCGGGATACCGATCTGGTGCACGACCTGACCGTTGACTTGCAGCGGCCGGATTCGCTTGGTGACCACCGCTACCGCTTCGATATGGCCACGCTTGGAACTGACCCGGACCCGGTCGCCGGCGACGATGCCTTTCTCCTTGGCCAGCACTTCACCGATCTCGACGAATTGCTCGGGCTGGGCAATCGCGTTGAGCTTGCAGTGCTTGCTCCAGAAGTGGAAATGCTCGGTCAGCCGGTAGCTCGTCGCCGCGTATGGATAATCCTTGGCCACGCCGAGCGAATCCCACACCGAATCGAAGATCCGCGCCGCCGGGTTGCTGGTGGCTTTCTTGTTTTGCGGGTGCAGCGGGTTGATGCCGATCGGCGTCTCGAACGGCTCGTAATGCTCGGGGAATGGGCCCTCGTTCATCTTGTCGACGGCGAAGAATCGCGCCACGCCTTCGGGGTTCATGATGAACGGATTCATCCCCGCTTCCGGTGGCACGTCAGCCTTGTAGTCGGGCACATCGGTGCCGCCCCAGACTTTGCCGTTCCACCACACCAGGCGTTTTTTCTCGTCCCATGGTTTGCCTTGCGGGTCCGCCGAGGCACGGTTGTAGAGAATCCGCCGGTTCGCCGGCCACGCCCAGGCCCAGCCCTGATGTTGATGCATGCCGTAAGGGTCGCTGTTGTCGCGGCGGGCCATCTGGTTGCCGGTCTCGGTCCAGCTGCCGCAGAAAATCCAGCAGCCGGACGCCGTGCTGCCATCGTCCTTGAGCTGGGCGAACCCGGCCAGTTGCGCGTTGCCCTTGATCGCCGCGCCCGTGGCATCGGTGAAATCGCTGACCGCGTAGCCGTTGATTTCCTTCGCCAGTTCTTCCGGCGACGGCTCCTCGGGCATCTTGTAGGGCCACGACAGTTTTAGGATCGGCTCGGCGTAAGCGCCACCATTGGCTTGATAACGCTGGCGCAGCCGTATGAACAACTCGCCCATGATGCGGATGTCGGTGCGAGCTTCGCCCGGGCCTTCGGCGCCTTTCCAGTGCCATTGCAGCCAGCGACTGCTGTTGACCAGCGAGCCGTCCTCCTCGGCGAAACAGGTGGTGGGCAGGCGAATCACTTCGGTCTGGATGTCCGCACTCTTCACATCGTTGTACGGCCCGACATTGCGCCAGAACTCCGAGGTTTCAGTCGACAGCGGGTCCATCACCACCAGCCATTTCAACTTGGCCAGCGCCGCCATCACCCGGTTCTTGTCAGGCAACGCCGCGATAGGGTTGAAGCCCTGGCACATATAGCCGTTGACCTTGCCCTGCCCCATCAGGTCGAACACTTTGAGGATGTCGTAGTTGGGAATGTCCAGCTTCGGCAAATAGTCATAGGCCCAATTGTTCTCGGCCGTGGCGTTGTCGCGGTACCAGGCTTTCATCAGGCTGACGTGGAATTTGCTGTAGTTCTGCCAATAGGACAGTTGCCCCGGACGCAACGGTTTCTGCGTGCGTTTGACGATGTAGGTGTTGTAATCCTGCTCGGCATCCGTCGGCAAGGTCAGATAACCCGGCAGCGAGTTGGACAGCAAGCCGAGGTCGGTCAGGCCCTGGATGTTGGAGTGCCCGCGCAAGGCATTCACGCCCCCGCCCGGCATGCCGACGTTGCCCAGCAGCAATTGCACCATCGCGGCGCTGCGGATGATTTGCGAGCCAATCGAGTGCTGGGTCCAGCCCAGCGCATAGAGAATCGTCATGGTCTTGCCCGGTTGCGCGCAAGTAGCGATCTCGTCCCAGATTTTTTGCATGGCGTCGACCGGCATGCCACAAATCTGGCTCGCCAGTTCAATGGTGTAGCGGCTGTAATGCTGCTTCATCAATTGATAGACGCAGCGCGGGTCCTGCAGGGTCGGGTCGATTTTGACGAAGCCGTCCTCACCGAGTTCATAACCCCAGCCGGACTTGTCGGTATAGCTGCGCTTGGCGACGTCGTAACCGCTGAAGATTCCGTCCTCGAAGCCATAGCCGGCTTTGACGATGAAGGACACGTCGGTGTAATTGCGCACGTATTCGTGCTGGATCTTGTCCTGGGCCAGCAGGTAGTTGATCAACCCGCCCATGAACGCGATGTCGGTGCCGGTGCGTATCGGCGCGTAATAGTCAGCCACCGAGGCCGTGCGGGTAAACCGCGGGTCGACCACGATCAACCGCGCCTTGTTGTGCGCCTTGGCTTCGGTCACCCATTTGAAGCCGCAGGGGTGCGCTTCTGCTGCGTTGCCGCCCATCACCAGGACCAAGTTCGCGTTGGCGATGTCGGTCCAGGTATTGGTCATGGCACCACGGCCGTACGTCGGGGCAAGACTTGCCACCGTCGGGCCGTGTCAGACACGCGCCTGGTTATCAAACCCCAGCATGCCGAGACTGCGAATGACCTTGTGGGTGATGTAGCCCGCTTCGTTGGACGCCGCCGACGCCGCCAGGAACCCCGTGGTCAGCCAGCGATTCACCGTTTGGCCCTGGGCATTCTTCTCGATGAAGTTGGCATCGCGGTCGGCCTTCATCAGGTCGGCGACCCGGTCCAGCGCTTCATCCCAGGAAATGCGTGTCCATTCGGTGCTGCCCGGCTTGCGCACTTGCGGATATTGCAGGCGGCCGGGGCTGTGAATGAAGTCCAGCAAACCGGCGCCTTTGGGGCACAGGGTGCCGCGGTTGACGGGGTGGTCGGCATCGCCTTCGATGTGGATGATGCTTTGCGCAACGTTTTTGGCGGTATCGCCCTGGCTGTACATGATGACGCCGCAGCCCACCGAGCAATACGGGCAGGTGTTGCGGGTTTCATGGGTGTGGGCGAGTTTGAAATGGCGTACCTGCTCGGCGAAGGCTGTCGCGGGGAGCATGCCCAGCGCGCCGAGGCTCGAGCCCGCAAGGCCGATACCAGCGACCTTGAAGAACTGACGACGGTTGAGGTCCATCGTGCACTCCTGATCAGGTGGAGACCCGGTACTTTTGCCGGGTTTTTCTTGACGATCACAGTGGCGGCAGCGTGACTACCGACATCTGAAACTTTAGCCAATGGGAGAACTGACTGCCTGGAAACCGACCATCGGGCAGTGCCGGATGTCAGCCATCACACCTGACACTGTGGGAATGTGTTGTTCGCACCATTAGCGTCTCGCTCCCACAGGGCTTGGCGTTTATCATTGCGCCACGTTCAACCACGCTTTCTACGAGACTGAGCATGACCTTCGATTTTGATCAGGTGTTCGACCGCCACGACACAGGCAGTACCAAGTGGAGCCGCTACCCCGCCGATGTATTGCCAATGTGGGTCGCCGACATGGACTTCGCCGCGCCGCCGGTCATTGTCGAAGCCCTGCGTAAACGCCTCGAACACCCGATGGTCGGCTACAGCGTGCCTCAGGATGATCTGCGCGCGGCCGTCATTGCCGACCTCTGGAACAAGTACGCCTGGCGCGTATTGCCGGAAGAACTGATCTTCCTGCCGGGCGTGGAGTCGGGTTTCAATATGGCCCTGAAGGCGCTGGTCGAGCCGCAGCAGAACGTGGTGGTCCAGGTCCCGAACTACCCGCCGCTGCGCCATGCGCCGGGTCACTGGGGTTTGCACAAGGTTGAACTGGAATTCGATGCATTGGCCGACGGCACTTATGCCACGCAACTCGACGCCTTGAGCCAGGCGCTCAAAGGTGGCGGCGCGCTGCTGCTGAGTAACCCGCATAACCCGCTGGGCAAGGTCTTCCCGCGGGAAGAACTGCAAGCGGTCGCCGACATCTGCCTGGAGCAAAACGCCTGGATCATCTCCGATGAAATCCATGCCGAGCTGTGTTTCGACGGGCGTGTGCACATTCCGACCGCTTCATTAAGCCCACAGATCGCTCAGCGCACCATCACGCTGATGTCGGCGAGCAAGGCTTACAACATCGCCGGCCTGAAAACCTCCTTCATGATCATTCAGGACGCTGCGGTGCGCGCTCGGGTCAATCATGCGCGTTGCGGCATGGTCGACAGCGTCAACCCGTTGGGCATGGAAGCGACGCGCGTCGCGTACAGCGAAGGCGGTCCGTGGCTGGCCGATTTGAAGGCGTATCTGCAAAGCAATCGGGATTATTTGGTGGACGCGGTTCGCACCCGGCTGCCGGGCGTGACAATGAACATCCCGCAAGGCACGTACCTGGCGTGGCTCGATTGCTCAGCCCTGGGTCTGGACAATCCGCAACAGTTCTTCCTCGAAACGGCCAAGGTTGGCCTGAGCCCGGGACTGGATTTCGGCGATAACGACCGGCAGTTCGTGCGCCTGAATTTCGGCTGCCCGCGGGCGTTGCTTGAAGAGGGTCTGGCGCGAATGGAGCGCAGCCTGCTCAACCTCAAGGCCTGACCCTGCCCAGTTGATCGTTCCCACGCTCTGCGTGGGAATGCAGTCCGGGACGCTCTGCGTCCCAAGAGCGGACGCAGAGCGTCCATTGCGGCATTCCCACGCAGAGCGTGGGAACGATCTATGAAAGAGGCTCCGAAATCCAACCGAACTCAAGGCAAAAACCCAAGGTCAACCCTTTGACTCTTGTGCCTCGAGAACGGAGATTTCCCGATGATTGACTACCCAAAACCACCCTTCAAGAAACAAGGCCAGCCCGTTCCCGGCTCGCAAAAGAAAATGGATCCCTACCCGGACTGCGGCGAGCAAAGCTATAAAGGCTCGGGCCGGCTGGACGGCAAGATCGCCCTGATCACCGGGGCTGACAGTGGTATCGGCCGGGCGGTAGCCATTGCCTTCGCCCGTGAAGGCGCGGATGTCGCCATTGCCTACCTTAATGAACACGAAGACGCACAGGAAACCGCACGCTGGGTCGAACAGGCCGGGCGCCAGTGCGTGCTGCTGCCCGGCGACATTGCGCACAAAGCGCAATGCCAGGCCCTGGTCGACAAGACCGTCGAGCGCTTTGGCCGGATCGATATTCTGGTCAACAACGCCGCCTTCCAGATGACTCACGAGCACTTCGAAGACATCCCGGACGAAGAATGGGTCATGACTTTCGACGTGAACATCACGGCCATGTTCAGGATCTGCCAGGCCGCGCTCAAGCACATGAAGGCCGGCAGTTCGATCATCAACACCAGCTCGATCAACTCTGACATGCCCAAACCCTCCCTCCTCGCCTACGCTACGACCAAGGGCGCGATCGCCAACTTCACCGGCGGCCTGGCGCAGATGCTCGGGCCAAAAAACATTCGGGTGAACTGCGTGGCACCGGGGCCGATCTGGACACCCTTGATCGTCTCGACCATGCCCAATGAAGAAGTGCAGAACTTCGGAGCCCAAACCCCACTGGGGCGGCCGGGTCAACCGGTGGAAGTGGCGCCGATTTATGTGCTGCTGGCGTCGGACGAGGCCAGTTACATCACGGGGCAACGGTATGGCGTCACGGGCGGCAAGCCGATGTTGTGATCGCGCCTGTCGTTTCCGTCTTGCACCTCACCGGGCAAGCGTAACGTTCGTTTGATCACCTTGAACCCGCCCACACGTGCCCCCTGACGAGTACCGATCATGAGCTTTATTATATGGGTGGCCGTGTTGGGCGCCGTGCTGCTGACGCTGGCACTGACCTCGTCGTACCTGCGCTGGATGCCGGTGACCACTTCAGCCGTCTGCCTGGCGCTGGGGGTCGGCATCGGGCCGGCAGGGCTCGGCCTGTTGAAACTCGACATTGATGACGCTTCTGGCTGGATGGAGCACCTGACGGAAGTCGCGGTGCTCTTTTCATTGTTTGTCTGCGGCTTGAAATTGCGCTCGCCGCTGAAGGAAAAGAACTGGCGGATCGCCTTCGGTCTCGCCGGTCCGGTCATGGTCTTGACCATCGGCGGCCTCTGCCTGTTGCTGCATTACGGGCTGCAGTTGTCCTGGGGGGCCTCGATGCTGATCGGCTCCATTCTGGCGCCGACCGACCCTGTGCTCGCAGCCCTCGTCCAGGTCAACGACGCAAGGGACGACGACAGCGTGCGCTTTGGCCTGTCCGGTGAAGCCGGACTCAATGACGGCATTGCGTTTCCGTTCGTGATCCTTGGGCTGCTACTGCTGCAACACGATGGCAACCCCGGATGGCTCGGCGACTGGGCGCTGGGCAGTGTGCTCTGGGCGGTTCCCGCCGGATTGCTGACGGGATACTGGATGGGACGCGGTATTGGACGGGCAACATTGTCGCTGCGGATCAAAAATGATGACAGCACGCTGTCCCCGAACGACTACCTGGCCCTCGCCCTGATCGCCCTGGCCTATGTCGGCGCCGAGTCCATCCACGCCTATGGTTTCTTGTCTGTGTTCGCTGCCGGCCTGGGGTTGCGTCAGGCCGAGGTGAAATCCACCGGCGAATCACAACCGCCCGCCGAGCACCTGGTTCAACCCGTTGTCGGTCATCAGAACGTTGAACCGCAGCACGCCGTGCATGGCGATACCGAGCATCTGGAAGACACCCAAGTCGCAGCGGGGATCATGATGGGAGACATGCTCGCCTTCGGCAGCCTGGTGGAGCGGGCGATGGAAGTGTTTCTGGTGACGCTGCTTGGCGTAGTGCTGATCGCGCACTGGGACTGGCGTGCGTTGCTGGTCAGCGGGGTGTTGTTTTGCCTGATTCGGCCCTTGAGTGTCGCAGTCATGCCCTGGGGCGGGCTGCTCGATCGGCGGCAGCGGCTGTTGATTGGCTGGTTCGGCATCCGTGGCATCGGCAGCCTATATTACCTGTTCTATGCCTTGAACCATGGGCTGGATCACTCGGTGGCGACGCTGTGCACTGACCTGACGTTGTCGGTGGTTGCCTTGAGCATCCTGATTCACGGGGTCAGTACCCAACCTACCCTCGCCCATTACGAACGCAGCAAGAAACGGTTTTTTTGATTTTTTGCTGTGTAATTAGTTGTTGACCTATCGAATTTTCATCTCAAAAAAAATTAAATCCCTGGGGAACCCGTCAGTCACAACGTTAATGCCGTCTGTGTTTTGTCAGGCAAGCAGGAACGACAGTGTACGGTTCCACTGTGGCAACGATGCCGTTCAAAAGGGACCTCGGATAACAATAAGGTGCCCGTCATGACTCAATGTTCGTCCCCCGATCAGATCAAGGCCTGCCGCACGTTCGCTCTGGAACGCAATCGGCAGATGTTCGAAGAAGCCCAGTTGCTGAGCCGCTGTGCCTTTGAATTGCTTGAAGGCGGCGATCTGGATGTGGAGCTGTTTGAGCGATATCGGACAATGCGCAGAAAAGCTGATGAGAAGTTTCAGGAAGCGATTGAGCACTTGCGATTGCTCAATGAAGATTTTCCGCCGATTCCGGTGTGTGCGAACCATTCCCAGCGTTTGCGTGATTCACTTGAGCTCTGAGCGTGGACCTGAAAAGCCTGGCCTGGTTGTTGGGGTTGGGGTTGGGATTGGGATTGGGATTGGGATTAGGTACATATCCGTTTCTGCAGTAACGGCGGCTATTGGTTCCGCTCTTACAGCGGGTTACTTGGAAAAGCGCCAAGTAACCAAGCGCTTTTGCCCCTGACGTTCGGTGCCTCGCTAAGGCTCGGCATGCCCTCGCTCCGGTCCTGCTCCGTGGGCCCGCCGCCATCGGCCATCCATGGCCGGGGGCGGCTAACCCGGCATCCATGCCGGGTTGCCCACTGCGCAGAACCTCCACTCGGCCTCTCGAGGGGGCGTGTACCGCAAAAGCAAAGCGAGGCGGCCTGCCGGCCGGCCTGATTCTTCAACGCTGACGCGTCCTGATCGTTCCCATGCTCCGCGTGGGAATGCATCCCGTGACGCTCCGCGTCACCCTTGCGCAAGACTCAAGCCGGTGTCGACAGCGGAACGCAGAGCGTCCCCGGCGGCATTCCCACGCGAAGCATGGGAACGATCAACGACAAGATCAACAGCATCGCGAGCAGGCTCACTCCCACATAAAGCAGAGCAGGCCGGCGCACCGCTGTTGCTCCTCACCACTCATCAGGCCGAGCGTTAGCTCGCCTTCCGCTTTTGATTTTGATCTTGATCTGCCCCATCGGAAGGCCGAACGCAGGTTCTGCGCAGTGGGCAACCCGGCATGGATGCCGGGTTAGCCGCCCCCGGCCATGGATGGCCGATGGCGGCGGGCCCACGGAGCAGGACCGGAGTGAGGGAATGCCGAGCCACAGCGAGGCACCGTACGTCAGGGGCGAAAGCGTTTGGTTACTTTGCGCTTTTCAAAGTGACCCGCCGTCAGGGCGGAACCAATAGTCGCCGTGACCCAAGTAACGGATATGCCCACAATCCAATCCAATCCAACCTAACCCAACCCAACCCCAAAACTTTCTTAAGTGAACAGTCTAGTTGCCAGGATCTATGGTGCCGCGAAGTGCATGAGTCAAATTCCAGACTCATGCAGCCTGCACGAATGCAGTTCGCCAGCAGAGCGCTCAACCCATTGTTTTACATAGAAATTACGTGACTGAAAAAGTAGGCACGACAAATGCTCCAGGACCATAAGCGACCTTCGGCCTTGAGACCGATAGCGCACCCCCAAAGATTACCTGAGAGATTTGACCATGAACGCCATCGACCTGTTGAAAGCCGACCATGAACGCGTAAAAAGCATCCTGACCCAGTTGAGCGAGTCCACCGAACGTGGTGTGAAAAAACGCACCGAACTGCTGGCCAAGCTTGAAATGGAGATCACCATCCATACCCGCCTCGAAGAGGAAGTCTTGTACCCCGCGTTCAAAAAAGCGGGCGGCAAGGAACAAGACGTCATGTACTACGAAGCCAAGGAAGAACATCGCACCGTGGATTCGCTGGTACTGCCTGACTTGAAAGCCACCGATCCTTCTACCCCGGAATTCGCAGGTCGAGTCAAAGTGGTCAAGGAATTGCTGGAACACCACATCGAAGAAGAGGAAACGGAAATGTTCCCGCAAGCCAAGAAGCTGCTGGGCAAGACCACTCTGGAAGAGCTGGGTGCACAGATGGAAACGCTCAAGGTTCAATACAAGAAAGAACTGACCGCGTCCAACATGGCAGCGTGATGAAGTGCATTGATTCACCAGGCCCGGCAACCGCCGGGCCTTTTTATTGTGCGGATCAGCCGCCGGGGTTGGTGACCTGGATGTACACCGCGTACATGCCCAGCAATACCCAGAACGTGGCAAAGATCCACGGCGTGCGCACGGAAAACAGCAACGACTTGCGATACCCCTTGTGGGACGACTCCATCTCGCTGAACAGCGGAGACTCATCGTACGCCAACCCCATCAATGGCTCGGCGCGCAGCAATTCACTCTGCTTGAAATGCCAATGATCGATGATGTCATAGGCGGCACGGATGCCCGGCCAGGCGTTGAGCGAACTGAGCAATCCCAGTAACGCCAGGAACGCCGGTACCACCAGCGTGAAGAGTTTCCCCCACTCCGGATTGAGGTTGGACATGCAGGAAGCAAAGGCAATCACCAGAAACGATTGCGCGGCCAGATAAGCGTCGGTTCGATTGGCGAGGATGCTGGTTTCGTACTGGATTTCCCGGCGGTAAAAATCCAGGCGTTCCTTGGGTGAGCCGAACATCTTCGCATTATGTTCGGTCAGGGCCTCTTCGGCCGGTGGCTCGGTCAATATTCTTGGCACGGCAATCACATAAGTCTGGGAAAACGTTTAGAAGAAACGTACCCGGGCAAAGTTCAGCCGAATCTCAAAGCGCCCTCCCGCCCTGCTCACTTCATGGCCAGGGCGATGACTTCCACCAGGTTGAGTTGGGTAAAGGGCTTGGACAAGCGCGGAAGTTTGGCGGCGAAGCCTTCCAGCCGCTCGGCATAGCCCGTGGCAAGGATAATCGGCAGGCCGGGTTTGAAGAACCGTATGGCCTGTGCCAGTTGCGCTCCATTCATCTTCGGCATGGCCATGTCGGTAATGAGCAGGTCTATGTGCTGCTCGTTGTCGAACTGCTCAAGCGCTTGCGCTCCCGATGTCGCACTGATTACCCGATGCCCGAGATCCTCAAGCAGCAGGACGGTGCTGGTCAGCACCAGACTGTCATCGTCCACCACCAACACGCACAACTGCTCCACGGGAGGGGGCTGTGCCGACTCCATGACGGGTTTGACCACCGACGCGCTCGTGGCGGCAGGTATCCAGAGCTCGGCGGTAGTGCCTACGTCTTTCTGGCTCTTGAGAATGAACCGTCCGCCCAATTGTTCGATAAACCCATGGACCATCGACAACCCCAGCCCCGTGCCTTTGCCGATGCCTTTTGTGGTGAAGAACGGGTCTTTCGCCGACGCGAGTGTGGCTTCATCCATCCCTTCACCTGAATCGCTGATAGTGAGGCAGACATAATCGCCTGGTGCCAAGTGCAGGGCTGATTGATCGCTGGCATCTCCCGTCTTGGCACTGATGACGATTCGGCCGCCCTTGGGCATGGCGTCGCGGGCATTGGTAGCGAGATTCAACACCGCCAACTCGAGCTGATTGAGGTCGGCCATGACAGGAACGAGCCCGGGTGCAAAACGTGTTTCGAGTGTCACTGAAGGCCCGAGCGAGCTACGCAACAGGCCGGTGATGCCTTGCACTAACCCGGGTAAATCGACTGATTCGGACTTGAGTTCCTGACGCCGCGCAAACGCCAGCATGCGTTGGGTCAGCGACACCCCGCGCATCGCACCCTGAGTGGCGTTATCCAGCAAACGGGTGACTTTCGGATCGTCACCCACGCGCTTGCGCACGATTTCCAGGTTGCCGAGGATGACGGTCAGCAGGTTATTGAAGTCGTGGGCAATCCCCCCGCTGAGTTGACCGATGGCCTGCATCTTCTGCGCCTGGAACAACGCCTCGCGGGTTTGCTCCAGGGCCTGCTGCGCCTGCGTGGCTTCGGTGATATCCCGAGTGATCTTGGCAAAGCCGAGTAACGTGCCGGTTTCGCCCCAGATCGGGTCGACCACCACATGGGCCATAAACCGCGTCCCGTCCTTGCGCACGCGCCAGGCTTTGTTTTCGAAGCGCTTCTCGCGCGTTGCGATCTCCAATGCCCGTTGCGGCTCACCGGCAGCGCGGTCTTCCGGGGTATAGAAAATCGAAAAATGCTGGCCAATGATTTCTTCGGGGCGATAACCCTTGATGCGCTGGGCGCCCAGATTCCAGTTGGACACGCGTCCATCCGGGGCGAGCGTATAGATGGCGTAATCCGTGACACTTTGGACCAGCAAGCGAAACTGCTGCTCGCTTTGCTTGAGGGTTTCTTCGGCCATTTTGCGGTCGGTAAGATCACGGGTGATCTTGGCAAAACCCAACAGCTTGCCCGATGGATCGATGATCGGATCAATCACCACGTGCGACCAGAAATGCGTACCGTCCTTGCGTACACGCCAGCCTTCGCCTTCGAAACGACCCTCGCCAATTGCCGTGTCCAGCGCACGTTGCGGCAAACCGGCCAAGCGATCTTCTTCGGTATAAAAGCGCGAGAAGTGCTGACCGAGAATCTCCGCCTCCTCATACCCTTTGAAACGCTTGGCGCCGGCGTTCCAGCTGGTGATGATGCCGTCTGGATCAATCATGTAAATGGCATAGTCCACCACGGCATCGATCAGCAGACGAAAGCGCATCTCCTCGACGGAATAGGTTCTGGACTGGTTATCACTCATCGATCACACCCGTGATTGTTATTGTTATGGAGTATGCGACAAACCGTCGGTTTGGTAAGCATGAAAACGGTTGAGGACTGGAGCATAACGCTCACACCGCCTATTCTCGACGCCTATTGCCACCCTGGCCGATGCAAGGCACCCCGATGATCCTGATTCTGCTGCCCACGTCTGATTACGATCCCACTGAAAGCAGCGTTGTATGGCAAGCCATGCGCCAGGCCGGTATCGAGGTGCGCTTTGCAACACCCCAAGGTCTGCCCGCCTACGCCGACTCACGTCTGGTGAACATTGGCTTCGGTCCGTTGAACCCTTTGCTGATGACCCGTGATACTGATCTTGCCCACTACGCCCGCATGATCGAAGACAAGTGGTTTCGCCAACCGATGGCCTATAACGATGTCGACTGCAATCAGTACGACGGACTGCTGATTCCGGGTGGCCATGCCAAGGGCATGCGCAGTCTGCTGGAGTCAGACCAGGCGCAACGGATCGCCCTGCATTTTTTCAAGGCTGACAAACCGGTGGCAGCAGTGTGTCACGGCGTGTTGTTACTTGCCCGTACCATCGATCCAGATACCAGGCATTCGGTGTTGCATGGACGCAAGGTCACTGCCTTGCTGGCCAGCACCATGGAGTTGCCGGCCTGGGTAATCACCGCCCCTTGGCTTGGACGCTATTACCGGACCTATCCGCAAACCGTCGAAGCAGAAGTCACGGGCGCCCTCGCCAGCCCTGCGCATTTTCAGCGAGGCCCGTTGCTGGCGCTCCGTGATTCAGCGGACGAACCCCTCCGCGGTTTCGTTGTGCGTGATGGTCAGTTGCTGACCGCTCGCTGGCCAGGAGACTGCCACCGGTTCGCCGCTGAATGGCTCCGACTTCTTATCGGTAAACGTATTTGACGATGTAAGAGTACAAATCGTTGTAGACAACGGCAGGGACAAGCTGGTCGTAGGTTTGGGCTTTGAGCAACGCCAAATGGCAGTCTTTTACCATCTCGTCACGTTCTCGCGGGGTGCAAACATGGTTATTGATGATGTTGGCATAGGTGCTGTTCGGCGTCGGTGCCGTTGAAGGTGTGGGTGCAGGAGTGTCAGCTTTCGGGTAGGTGAAATGAGCACGTTGGACGCGCTCTTTCAACGATCCAGGCCCGCGCTCATACAAGGTGATTTGTGAGCCGTCGACTGCTTTGGAGGCGACCTCACAGGCCAGGATGATCGCGTGCGCAAGACTCATGCTGGCATCAAGGACCGCGTAGCTGACAAAGCGTTCGAGTTCCTGGTTTTCCAGGCTCTTGAGTGCGCGCTTGATGCTCGATACGTGGGCGAATTCCCGCGTACAGCCGACGATATGCGTTTCGAATTGATACCCGGCGGCTGTGGCCAGGGGTGGAAACGTGGCGAAAGTGATTCTGTCGAACGCGCACTCCATGATGATGTTGTATTTGAGGGTAAAGGCTTCAGTGAAGATCTTTTCGCTGACTTCCTCTACAAAGGCTTGTGTGTGCTCGTAGGCGTGCAAGACGCCGAGTTTGATCATCTCTGCGTATTGAGGGTGTTTTCGTCGGTATTCGGGCAGGTAGAGACGAACGTATTTGTCGTAGCGCTTTGAAGGCAACAGGTGCTTTTCCAGCAGGAAGGTTTTGCCTGCCCCTTGAAGCCCGGCAACCACCAGGATTTTCGGCGTTTGCTCGGCAGTGATACCGCGAAACAGGGTCGCTTTGATTTCGTTGAACGCTGCAGTGACCTGCTCCGGGGTGTAGGTATAACTGGGCGTAACTGACATACCTTGATTTCCTTATCAAAGAGCTGGCGGAAGTGATGGCCGGTCCTCTGAATAAAGCGCTGTTTCCGCGTTTGTTCAAATACGCGTGTCTTTCAAGATATGTCGCTGTTTTAAAAGTAAAAAACTCCTACGCTATCGAGAGAAAAGGCGCCTGTTCGACTGACCACCAGCGTGGCAGCAACTGCCTGACCTTGCTCTCGCCAAACCGGTCATCGATCAGCATCACCACGCCTTGATCCTGCTGCGTGCGAATTACCCGTCCCGCCGCCTGCACCACTTTCTGTACCCCTGGAAACAGGTAGGTGTAGTCATAACCGGCACCGAAGATGGCGGCCATGCGGTGCTTCAGTTGTTCATTGACCGGATTGAGTTGCGCCAGCCCCAGCGTGGCGATGAACGCGCCAATCAGGCGAGCGCCAGGCAAGTCGATGCCTTCGCCAAAGGCTCCGCCCAGCACGGCAAAACCGACACCCTGACTGTGCGCCGTGAATTGATCGAGAAAAGCCTGACGCTGATCTTCGGCCATGCCCCGGGACTGTGACCACTGAGTGATCTGCGGGTGTCGCTCGGCCAGTAACTGCGCCACCTGCTGCAAATAATCAAAGCTGCTGAAAAACGCCAGGTAGTTGCCAGGGCGTTGGGTAAATTGCTGTGCAATTAACTCGACGATTGGCTCGAGAGACGCTTGGCGGTGGACGTATCGGGTCGAGATCTGGCTTACGATGTGCACTTTCAGCTGGTCGGCATGGAACGGTGATTCGACATCGATCCACACCGTGTTCGTTGGGGTTCCCAGCAGGTCGGCGTAGTAATGCCGAGGGCTGAGGGTGGCGGAGAACATCACCGTGCTGCGCGCGGCCGTCAGGCGTGGGCGAATGAACCCGGCGGGCACCACGTTGCGCAGGCACAGTCGGGACAGGTGACGCTTGCGGTCGAGGTCGCGCTTGCTGATGTCAAACAGAAACTGTTCATCGAAGAGTTCGGCCACCCGGCAGAACTGCAGCATGTCGAAGTAGAAACCCTGCAAGGCGCTGTCCAGGCCCTGGGGGTGATCGTTGAGATAATCGCCAATGCTCGCGCTGCATGAAGACAGCGCCTGGAGGAGTTTTTCCGGTGCCTTGTCGTACGCCTGATACGGGGCCGTTTGCAGGTTGTGCAGGGCATTCCACTCTCGATTGACCCGCTGTAACGACTTTTTCAGCGCCTCGGGAGCGACTTTTCGCACCCAATCAAGGGTCGACTGCTCAAGACTGGCGCTGTACATCTGCCGGCCGCGCTCCACCAGGTTATGGGCTTCATCCACCAACACCGCGACTTTCCAGTTGTTGGCCTGAGCCAGCCCGAACAACAGCGCGCTGAAATCGAAATAGTAGTTGTAGTCGGCGACCACCACGTCTGCCCAGCGGGCCATTTCCTGGCTCAGGTAATAAGGACAAACCTCATGCGCCAGGGCAACCTGGCGAATGGCGGCCTGGTCGAGCAAGCTCAGCTTACTGGCGGCTTGGCGAGCGGCGGGCAAACGATCATAAAAACCATGGGCCAACGGACAGGACTCACCGTGACAGGCTTTGTCCGGGTGTTCGCAGGCCTTGTCACGGGCGATCATTTCCAGCACCCGTAACGGTGGCGCAGCGGTGCTTTGAAGGATCACTTGCGCGGCGTCCAGCGCCAGTTTGCGCCCCGGGGTTTTCGCGGTAAGAAAGAACACCTTGTCCAGTTGCTGCGGCGCCAGGGCCTTGAGCATCGGGAACAGCGTGCCCAGGGTCTTGCCGATTCCGGTTGGCGCCTGAGCCATCAGGCAGCGCCCGGTGCTGACCGCCTTGAACACTGACTCAGCCAGATGCCGTTGCCCAGCACGAAAGCTCGAATGGGGAAACGCCAACTGCTGCGCCGCGTGATTGCGCGCATCGCGGTGGGCCATTTCCTGCTCGGCCCAGTGCAGAAACAACCCGCAGTGATGTTCGAAAAACTGCTGCAGCTGCGCAGCGCTGAAAGCTTCGACCAGGCAGGTTTCCTTTTCACTGACGATGTCGAAGTACACCAGCGCCAGATTGATCCGGGCCAGTTCCAGCTTCTGGCACATCAGCCAGCCGTAGATTTTCGCCTGTGCCCAGTGCAACTGACGGTGGTTGGCCGGTTGTTTGCTCAGGTCGCCGCGATAGGTTTTGACTTCCTCCAGGCAGTTTTGCGCAGGATCGTAACCGTCTGCCCTGCCCTTCACGGACAAGGTTCGGTACAGGCCTTCGAGGGCCACTTCGCTTTGATAGCCCTCGCTGCGCCGTGAAGCGACGGTGCGGTGCCCGACGATGCCTTCCAGCGCCGTGGGCGACGGGGTAAATCGCAGGTCCAGGTCGCCAACCTTGGCGGTGAACTCACACAACGCCCGCACCGCGATGCTGTAGCTCAAGCGCTCTGCTCCGACCATTGCACGTAACAGACGGCGATAGGCATCTGGTGTTCGTGACAAAACTCCAGCCAACGCAACTGGTTGTCCTGCAAGCGGTCGCCGGGGCCTTTGACTTCGATCATGCGGTAGGTCTTGTCTTGCGGCCAGAACTGGATCAGGTCCGGCATGCCGGCGCGGTTGGCCTTGATGTCCATCAGCAGACGATTGAACCAGTGCTTGAGATGCTCGGGCGGCAGGCAATCGAGGGCCTGGTCCAGCAGTTCCTGGCTCAACGCGCCCCAGAACACGAACGGCGACTGCACGCCCCACTTGGCGACATACCGCTCACGCAGGGTCTGTACGTAGCGCCCGTCATCGAGTTCGGCAAGACACGCCTCAAACAACCCCGCCCGACGAGCATGGAAGTCCTCGTTGAGCAGATCGACCGGCCCGCGCTGGAACGGGTGAAAAAAAGCGCCTGGCAACGGGGCAAAGATTGCTGGCCAGCACAGCAGTCCAAACAACGAGTTGATCAGGCTGTTTTCGACGTAATGCACTGGCGCCGAATCCTGCGCCAGATGTGCTTGAACGTAATATTCCACCGACAGCGCTGGATCGACTCTGGGCAATTGCAGGTCCAGGCGCTGCATGTCTCGAGGCGCTGGCCGTTTCATCGCCGGGCCGCCCAGTTTGCGTCGCAGCCTGGGCAGCACACGCAACAGATGTTGATGCTCGGCGGCGCTTTCCGGCGTTTGCTCGGCGTGAGTCGCCAGGTCCATGGCCAGTTGATACTCACCGCAGCGCTCCAACACCCGGATCAACCGCACCCGTGCGCCGGGATAGGCGCAGTCGCGGTAAATGGTCAGTGCGGTGGAGAAATCCGCCAGGCGTTCGCAGTGCTGGCCAATCTGGAACAACAGCTTGCCCCGGCGTCGTTGCAGCCACGGGTTACTGAGTTCCAGTGCGTTGATTTGCTCAACGATGTCCGCCACCGCCTCACCCGCCTCGAAACGTTGCTGGCATTGGTGCAAGAACACACAGGCGTCCACGTCTTCACGGCAGCGCAGGCCTCGGGACTCGGCGCAAAATTCGACTTTCTCATAGGTGAAAATGCCGAGATCGGCCAGCACGAACTCAGACCAGTCCTGATAAAGATTGCCGAAAAACATCAACCGCAACCGGTCACACAGGCCCATGATGGTCAAGGTAAACAGGCGGTCATCGAGTTGCGGGCACCATTGGCTGAAGCTTTGGGCATCGCACAACTGTTCGCTCAGCGACGGTAGCCAATCGGACTTCTTGCCTTTGGGTTGTTCGATGACCGTACCGAAGCACTGCAGAATTTCGGCCTTGAGCAGCACATCGAACAGCTCCTCAATCGGCAAGGGCGAGTGTTCATCGATCCAGCCTGCCGCCAACAACGGCTCGGCAGCGCGGGCGATGTCACCAATCTCCAGGTAGCTCAGTTTGCCGGCCCTGAAATGCACGCCCTTGCGCATCACCATCCTGACCAGCAGTGCGCGGGACTCACGAGGTTGTCGACGGAAATCCTGGACGAAGCCCTGCTCCTCGACGCTGAGCACATCGCCATAGCGATGTTCAAGCCAATCAAGTACTTGCATGAAGTTGTTCAAGTAATAGAACGGATCGTCGAGCGGATTTTCAGTCACAGAAAAACAGGGCCATTGGAAAGTGAGTACTGGTTATGCGTACAGATACCAGCCAAGGCGTACCCGGCGCAAACAGAAAAGGATAAGCGGCGGCGCTATTTGGCAATTTGCGCGGGTTATCGAACTTTCCTTTGTTCCACGGCACCAACCGACATAGACGATTTTTTTTGGCATTGTTAGAGGTGTTTATGAATATCAGGATTCTGAGTTTGCCACTGGCCGCGGTAGCGTTTCTGGCGCTGGGCGGTTGCTCTACACCCACGGTCGTGACCTTGCAGAACGGCACCCAGTATTTGACCAAGGACATGCCGAAAACCAAGTCCAAGGATGGCTTTTACGAGTTCGAGGATATTTCCGGCGCGAAAGTGAAGGTCAACGCCAACGACGTGGCGACGGTTCGCAAGGAAGACTGAAGACTGCGTTATTGTTCATCGCGGGCAAGCCCGCTCCCACAGGTTCTGAGTCGAATGCATGTGGGAGCGGGCTTGCCCGCGATGAGGCCCATACCGGCGCCACAGGACTATCAGGCAATCACAATCCCTGAGCCGGACAAACTGTCCAGTCCAACCCCGACCAGCGTCACCGAATCCGCACCAAACGTCAGCACCGTATCGTGTCCCACTGCCGTGGCATGCGCCCGATAGTCATCGCTCGGCGTCACCCCTTGTACCCCGAGAAACACCAGCTTGTCGTTGGCCTGATAGCCCAGCACCCTATCCTGACCAAATGCGCCGCTGAACAGGAACGTATCGACCCCGCCACCCGATTCCATCAGGTCGTTCCCCGCCCCGCCCACCAACACATCATTGCCCTTGCCGCCGATCAGGTGATCGTTGCCGTCCAGGCCAAACAACCAGTCGCCCGTCGCCTGGGCCTTGAGCGTATCGGCACTTGAGCCCCCCTTCACCGAGGACACGTACTGCGTCAGGTTATTGCCCGCCAACAGCCCGTTGGCCGTCACGCTGTGGGTCACCTCATCCTTGAGCAGTCCCCACAAGCCCCCCGGTTCCTGAGTGACAAGGCTGCCGATGTCGCGGGTGATGCTGATGCCGCCATGGGCATCACGCACATACAGGTTGCCGGCGCCGTCGTTGGCGAATTCAAAGCCCTTTACCGACTGCTGCAAGTCCAACACGTTGTTGCCCTTGCCACCGAGCAGGATGTTGTAGCCGCCCGCATCGCGGAAGGTGTCGTTGCCGTCACGGCCCTCCAGATAGTCATTGCCCTTGCCGCCCTGAATCAGGTCATTGCCGTCGCTGCCGATGATGAATGTGCTGCCCTTGTGGGTTTCAGCGTTGCGATTCAGGTCCTGCACCCAGGTCGTGGCGCGCGCCGGGTCCGAGAGGTTGGCGACGATGATCGTCGAGTCTTTGCCGGTGAGGTCGTAGAACGACGATTCGATGACCCGATTCATGCCGTCGCCATAGGCGGTGGGCAGGTGCGAGATCCACGTTGGAATGTTGAGAATGGAGAACGGCAGCACATTCCACGCCGTCGAGGCGTAGTGGTCATTGAAGCTGACGATATTATCGGTCGCCGAGTCCTTGGGGGCATCGTGCACGCCCACCGACGACAGGTTAAAGGAGGAACCGTCGAGGGCTCGAAACACCGGATCGTTTTCGTAACCGACGTTGAGCACTTTGTCGGTGCTGCTCTGGGTTGGCGACGCGTAGGCAATGTAATTGGAGTCCTGATAGAACCCGTTCCACTTGCCGCTGCTCAAGTCCGCCAGGCTGTTGACCGCCAACCCGCCCAGGCTGTGGCCACTGACCAGGACGTTTTTGCCCGACAGGCCATTGGCCTGGGCAAACGCCGCGACATCGCCCAGCAAATGGCCGAAGGCTTCGCCAACGTAGTTTTTCGCATAATCCTTGGGACCCAACGCCGCCAGCAGATCGTTGATCACGTCCCCGATGGAATCGCTGATCAAGGTTTCCCTCGGACCGCTGGTGCCACGAAAGGCGATGCCGATTTCGGTGAGATGCCCTTGCGCATCGTACTTGCCGAGGATCTCCACCTGCGCGCTGGTGTAGCCGGCTTTCTCACCGAAGAACGTTCCGCGCGCATCGACCTTGCCGTCATAGCCCAATTGCGAGGCGGTGATCGGCGTCCAGCCGGCTTTGTGCACGGCATCCAGCGCTGCTTTTTCCGAGTCGGGGTTCCATGGAATTCCGGGAATCACCCCTTGGGAATCGGCGCCGCCCAATAGCGCAGTGACCAGTGTCGCCGGCAAACCAAGGCCAAAGCCGTTGTGCTGGTAACCGGTGGCAAAGCCGTTGTCGAGGTTGTGGTAGGAATACAGCGTGATCGCCATCGCGTCAGTGAATAACGCTTTGGAATCTGCCGTGCCGAAGTTCTTGTAGTCGTACACACCCATTGGTATTGCCTCTCTTTTTTTGGAATTGTCAGAGATAGCTCACAACCAGGACGCCCCACTCACGAGGCGCACCGGAGCTTCTAGTGCATGCTTGCTTTGCGTTAAATCAGAACTGCCAGTCGAGCGTCAGACCCACGCCGTGGTCCTTCTCGCGGGAACCGAGCAGTCCGTTGTAATCCAGGCTCAAACGCACATCCTGCGCCACCGCCAGACCGGCTCGCGCGCCTATGACGGCGGCGTTACGGTCCAGGGAAACGCTTTGCACGCTGAACCCGGTGTTGCCGTTGACGAAGGCCAGATGGTCTTCGGAACGGGTGTTGCTCAGGTTGTGCTGCCAGCCCAGCGTGCCGGACAGTTCAAGTTGCTGCTTATCCGACAGCGCAATGGCTTTGCTCGCCCGCAGGCCGAGGGTCGAAAGCACGGCGTCGCGATTGTCTTCGCCGCCCTTGAGTGCGGCGGCATCGCCCTTCTCGGTGAAGCTGTCGCTGTTCAAGTGCACGTATGCCAGGTTGGCGAACGGTTCCAGCGCCAGCGGTTGCAGGTCCAGGCGATACGCGGCTTCCGTGAACAACTGTGCGGTCGTGGCATCGCGCTTGGATTTCTGCTTGCCGCTGACATCGCCCAATTGCAGTTCCCGTTTCACATCGATGCGATGCCAGCTGTAAGCGCCGCCGACGCTCAAGCGCAGGGCGTCGATTTCATGGCCCACATAGGCGCCCAAGTGGTAGCTGTCGACGGAAGCCGACGAGTGCGTGCCATCGCCCAGGCTCAATGAACTGTCGCTATAACCGGTGACGAAACCCAGCCGCGTATCTTCAGTGATCAGACCGTCGACGCCGGCCAGCAAGCCACCAATGGAGCTTGTGGAACTGGCGTTGTCGTGCCCGCCATCACTCTTGCCCCAGGCGCCAAGGACTTTGACCCAGGCGTTGCTGCGGTCATCGGTAGGCGCGGCGGCATCGAACAGATCACGCTCACGCAGGCGCTCGCCCACGGCATCGCGCAGGTAACGGCTGTCGTTGAGCAACAGCGTGCCGATGGCCGGGTGAATCTCGCCGGACAACTGCTGGAAGGCTTGTTGCGCGACGGCGGCGGTTGGCGACAGCAGCAATGTTTCATAGAGCGAATTGCCCGCGCCGAGTTGCTCGGCCGCAGCGGCGACGGCGCGTTGATTCGGGGTCTGGCCGACGCTGGCGAAGGATGCTGCATTGCGTTCTACCGCCAGTTGCACGCCATTGGCCGAGTAGTCGAGCGCGCCGCCGATGAACAGATAGTTGGGCAGCACTGCGCCGAACTGGCCCTGGATGCCGCCGGCCGCTTGCAGGATGTTGTACTGGTGGCCGAGCAAGGATTTCACTTCGCCAGTCGTCAGCAAGGTCGGGCTGTTTTCCAGGGACAGGCTGACCGTCGCGCCATCGATCACGGCTTTACCGCCCGCCACGATCTGGTCGCTGTTGGTCGGCGATAACTCCACGGCGTAGGTCGAGCCACGCTCGAAAGTCACATCATCGGCGACCTGCAAGGTGCCGATGGAATTGCCAGGCGCCACGGTGCCGCCGCTTTTGGCGGTCAGTGCGCCAATGCGACCGTTACCGCCGAGGATCCCGCTGTCATTGACGGTGACCGCCGAGAGCAGCGAGCCGTTGATGGCCAGCCGGCCCTGATTGACCAGCGTCGGGCCCGCGTAAGTGTTGGCGCCGGTCAGCACCAGCGTGCCGATGCCTTGCTTGGTCAGGCCGCCATGACCGGCAATGTCGTTGCGCCACACGTCCAGTCCGCAATGCACGTCATTGCACACGCGCTCGGTTGGTTTGCCCGCATCGATCGTCGCGCCGATACCCGGCAAGTCCGCCACAAACTGGCTGGAACCGTAGGCGCCCTGGATGCGGAACTCCTCGGGAATGTCCTGCTCGGTGACCAACATCGCCGGGCCGTCGATGCCTTTGCGCAGGTTGATCATGCCCCAACCGTACAGCGCGTCGACACCCGGTGCGCCCATGTCGGTGGCCGTGGTGCGCAATACGCTGGCGACTTGGCCGCCGGTCATGTAGGGGAAGCGCTCCATCAGCACCGCGACCGCACCGGCCACATGCGGCGCCGCCATGGACGTGCCGTTTTTGTTGGCATAACCCACGGTCAGGTTATCGGCATTGGTGCCGCCGATGACCGCACTGAAGATCCGGCTGCCGGGGGCCGACACGCAGAAGCTCGCGGTGTAGCCGCAGCGCGACGAGAAGGTGCTGATGTTGTAAAGGTCCGGGCTGCTGAGGTCCGGGTTCTTTTGCAAGGCCGCGACGGTCACCCAGTTCGGTGCGATCTCCGGGACGAAATAGCCCAGGCCGGCGATGGCGTCAGGATTGTTGAGGTTGTAGTCGTTGCCGGCGGCGAAGATCGTGACGATGCCGCTGCGGGCTGCCGCGATCGCGCCGTCGTAGGCGCCGCCCTGGCGAGTGCCGAGGATCGGGCGGATCTGATTGAACTGCAGTTGCGCGTCCTGCACGGTGAAATGCGGATACGCAGGGTCGCGCCCGCCCAGATCGAAGCGATCGGTGATGCCGATGCCCCAGCTGTTGTTGATGATCCGTGCGCCGCTGGCAATCAAGGCGTCCCAACCCGCCTTGTACACCGCGCCGTCGTTGCCAAGGATGATGCCGTCTTCGGGACCGGGGTCACCATTGTCCGCGCTGATGATTTGCGCGTTGTACGCCACGCCGTGCATCGGGTTGCCGTCACGGCTGCCCGCGGCAATTCCGCCGACATGGGTGCCGTGGGAACCGAGCTTGCCGTCGGAGCCGACCGAAGGCGAACCGTCATACACAAACGCGTCTCCGGCTTTGACCGGAATGTACGGGTCGGTGTATTCACGAATGCCGCGGGTGACCAGGGTGACGACCTTGTTGGCGCCCGAGAACTCCGGGTGCAGAGCGTAAACCGGTTGGTCGAAGATCCCCAGTTTCACGCCTTTGCCGCTATAGCCGGCGGCGTAGGCATCCTGAGCGTTGATGGCCCCCAGGCCCCAATCAGCGTTGAATTCCGCGCTGCGCCAGCTGTTGGGATCGCCCGCGCGGCCGTTTTCCACATAGGGTGCGGCTTGCGCGGTGCCGACCGAAGCCAATGCGCAGAGCAAGGCCAGGTTGTTGTACTTGTTAGTCATCCCGTTACCGTCCTTAGTTGTGTTGCCAAAATCCCTTTGCCTTGAAGGCACTTTCATCTTCACGCGTCTTATGCATCAGAACTGCCAATTGAGGCTAAGCCCTACGCCGTGAATCTTCTCGCGGCTGGCCAGTTGGCCGGTGTAATCGAGGTTCACGCGAATGTCGCGGCTCAGCGCGAGGCTGGCATGGGCGCCGACTAGCGCGGCATCACGCACCATGGGCGAGCTTTCTATCGAGAACGGTGTGCTGCCGCTGACGAATGCCAGGTGTTCCTCTGAATCGGTGTTCCTCTGAATCGGTGTTGCTCAGGTTGTGCTGCCAGCCGAGGCTCGCACTCAGGTCCAGTTGTTGCTGGCCGGACAGGTTCACCGTTTTCAGAGCACGCAGGCCCAAGGTGCTGAGCACCGCGTCACGGCTGTCGCCGCTGTTTTTCAGTGCAGCGGCATCACCTTTCTCGTTGAAGCCTTCGGTATCGAGGTGCACATAGGCCAGATTCACAAAGGGTTCGAGCGCCGCAGGTTGCAGGTTCAGGCGATACGCCGCTTCGCCGAACACCTGGGTGGTGCCAGCATCGACCTTGGCTTTCTGTTTGGCGCTGACGTCGCCGTATTGCAGGTCCCGTTTGACGTCGGCGCGATGCCAGCTGTAGGCGCCGCCGGCACTCAGGCGCCAGGCACCGGATTCGTGGCCGGCGTACGCGCCCAAGTGATAACTGTCGACCTTGGCCGATGAATGCGTGCCCGAGCCCATGCTGATCGAACTGTCGCTGTAGCCGGTGACCAGGCCGATCCGTGTTTGCTCATCGAGCGCCCCGTCGACCCCGGCGAGCAAGCCGCCAATCGAGGTGGTATAGCCGGCGGTGTCATGGCGCTCATCGGTCGTGCCCCAACTGCCCAGCGCCTTGATCCAGCCATTGCTCTGAGCGCCGTGGGCGTCCACCAGTCGTTCGCCGACCGCATCGCGCAGGTAGCGACTGTCGTTGATCAACACCGAGCCCAACGCCGGATAGATTTCCCCCGACAATTGCTGGAACGCTTGTTGCGCAGACGATGCATCGGGCGACAGCAGCAGGCTTTCGTAAACCGGGTTCCCTGCACCAAGACCTTCCACGGCGAACGCTACCGAGCGCTGGTTCGGCGTTTGGCCAATGCTGGCGAAGGTTGTGGCGTTGCGTTCGACACTCAGTTGAATGCCGGTGGCGGCGTAATCGAGGCTGCCGCCGATGAACAGGTAGTTGGGCAGCACCGCGCCGAACTGGCCTTGAATGCCCCCGGCCGCTTGCAGGATGTTGTACTGATGACCGAGCAGACTCTGCACTTGTTGCGCGCTGAGCAAGGTCGAACTGTTTTCCAGGAACAGGCTGACCGTCGCGCCGCTGACCGTGGCCATGCCGCCCGCGACGATCCGATCGCTAGCGGTCGGCGACAACTCCACCGCGTAGGTCGAGCCCGGGGCAAACGTGACGTCGCCATTGACCTGCAAGGTGCCAATGGAATTGCCGGGAGCGACCGTCGCGCCACGATTGGCGGTGAGTGCTGCAATTCGTCCCGAGCCGCCCAGAGTACCGCTGTCATTGACGGTGACCGCTGATGCCAGTGAACCGTTGACCGACAGCAACCCGCCATTCACCGTGGTCGGCCCGCGATAGCTGTTGTCGCCGGTCAGCATCAGCCGTCCTGCGCCGGACTTGATCAGGCTGCCTTCGTAGACCCGAGTGGCCGCTGCGGCATCGCGCAGCATGCCCACCGCATAGTCAGTCTGATCCTGCTGGCTGGCACCGACTGGCACGCCGTTCTGCCAGCCTTTGCTCTGCAACGTCTGTTGCCAGGCAGTGTGTTCGGCAGCGTCTTCGCTCTGGCGCTGGATCAGCGCCTTGTCAGTGATGTTGTTGCTCCAGACGTCGCTCTGCCCTGCCCCCAGATTGGCCTCGAACCGCCCGAGCAATTGCCCCGGCCCGTGCATCGCCCGCTCCAGGTTGGCCACGCCCCAGCCGACCCGGGTATTGGGCGCGTCGGTAATCGAACCATCGAGTTGGGTGGCGGTGGTCAGCAAGGTTTCAAGCGCCTGCTGGTTGTTCATGTACGGATAGCGTTCCATCACCAGCGCCAGGGCGCCGGTGGCATGCGGCGCAGACATGGAGGTGCCGGACTTGATCGCATAACCGGCGCCCGGGATGGTGCTGTCGATCTTCGCGCCCGGGGTGGTGATGCACCAATACTTGGCGATGCCGCACTGGTTGTATTTCTGCTGGTTGCTTTGGTCGAGCCCCGAGACTGCCAGCCAGTGACCTTCCAGGTCCGGCTGTAAATACGGCAATGCCGAGCGCACGCTGGCATTCGGGTAACCGCTGTTGCCAGCGCTGAACACGTTGATCACGCCGCGTCGGGAAACGTCGGCGGCCGCATCGAGCCATGTGCCCTTGTTCCAGTGCTGTGCGTAAGCGGCGTGCAAATCGTCGAGGGTCCGATAGCTGACGTCCGGCGGCTGGCTGCCCCAACTGTTGTTGATCGCTCGCACACCGGCATCGGCCAAGGCGTTGTAGACCGCTTTGAAGTAGCGCGGATCGGGATTGGGACCGAACAGAAAGCTGTCGTTCTTGTTGGTGTTGCCGACGTAGACCTGCGCGTTGTAGGCAACGCCGTGCATGCCGCTGCCATCGCGCGCGGCGCCAATGGTGCCCGCAACGTGGGTGCCGTGGGAGTCGTTGTTGGGATTGAGCGTGCCGTCGACGTTGAACACTGAGCCGTCGACATAACTGCCGCTGGCCAGCACAGCGTGGTAACGATCAGTGGTGAATTCGGGATGGGAGGCATCGAAGCCTGAATCGAGTTCGCCAATTTTCACGCCGTTGCCGGTGATGCCGGCGGCATAGGCTTGATCGGCCTGCATGCGGCCCAGCCCCCAATCACGCTGGAACTCGGCCGAACGCCAACTGGCGGCGTCGCCGAGGGTGCCGGTTTCCTGATACAGCGCTTGGGCGGAGCCGGGCACAAATGAAATCCAAAGCAATAGCGTGCCGACCGAAACCGGCTTGATCTGTACGTCCATGTTCACTTCTCGCTTTTCTTATTTTTTGCAGGAGCTGTGTAGGAGCTGTCGAGTGCAACGAGGCTGCGATCTTTGGGGCTTGATCTTTAAAGCAAAGTCAAAGGATCGCAGCCTCGTTGCACTCGACAGCTCCTACGGGGGTATTCGTGGGCTTTATTGTGTTCGTGGGCCTTGGCCGAATGCCTCGTCCACCTTGGCGAGATCCTGTTCGCTCAAGGTGCCGGCGTAGTAATGCAACTTGGTCCAGGCCATCAGGTAGTCATACCTTGTCTGGGCCAAATCCCGGCGGGTGGTAAATAGTTGTTGTTCGGCGTTCAGCGCATCCAGGTTGACCCGCTCACCGCCCAAAATGCTTTGTTTGGTCGAGATCACCAGCGCTTCGGCGGACTTCAGGGCTTTTTGATAGGCGCGCAGTTTGTTCACACCCGACAGGCAGGCACTGAACTGTCGGCGCAGCTCGATCAATGTTTCCCGGGTTTTGCCATCCAGTTCGTACTCGGCCTGTTCCATGGTGCGGCTGGCCTGGCGGGTCGACGCCGACACTCCGCCGCCGGCATACAGCGGCACGTTGACTTCAATGCCGATGGTGTTGGTGTCATAGCGCTGGTTGTAAGTGTTGCCGCTTTCCGACTCGTTCTGGCGCACCGATGCGTAGGCACTGACTTTGGGCAAGTGCCCGGCGCGGTTGCGTTCGACTTCATAACGCGCGACTTCCACCGCCTGGCGCTGGGAGGCCAGGTTCGGGTTGTTGGCCACGGCCATCTCGTGCCAGGTGTCGTAATTGGCCGGTTGCAGACTGAACGTCTGGAAGTTCTGGTCCAGCGGCGCCAGGTCCGTGATATCGATGGCCTGCACGCCAATCAGCGCGCCCAGTTCACGCAAGGACGCGTCCTGTTCGTTGCGCGCCTCGATTTCCTCGGCGGTTGCCAGCTCGTAACGGGACTCGGCTTCAAGAATGTCGGTGCGTGTGCCCTCGCCCTGGCGGAACATTTGCTCGTTCTGCTGGAACTGCTGCTCGAAGGCCTTTTTCTTGGCCAGCGCAATGTCGATCTGATCCTGGGCAAACAGCGCCTTGGTGTAGTTTTCCAGGACGCGCACCAGCAACTCCTGACTCTTGCCACGGAACGCTTCATCGGCAAACAACGATTGCGCCACGCCTTTGCGATACGCCGCGTAGGCCTCGTAGTCGATCAAGGGTTGTTGCAGGGTCAACGTCGAGCCGTAACTGTTGTAGTTGCGGTCATCGCTCTGGTTTTGCCCGCGCTCATTGAGATAGGTGACCTTGGAGGTATTGCGGCCCTTGTTGTAGTTGTAACCCAGTTTTGGCAACAAGCCGGCCCGACCGATGATGCGGTTTTCAAGGCCGGCATCGCGTTCCTTCATCGCGCCGAGAAACACCGGATCATTGCGCAACGCTTGCTCGTAGATATCGAACGGCCCCATGGCCATCACACTGTTGCACGTCAGCAACGCCAGGGTTGCCGCGAGCATGGAAAGCTTATTCATACAGCCGAACATCCTTATTCCTCGGTCAACGCGGAGCCTGCCCGGTCGAGCAGCGGTTTGAACAGATAGTTGAGGAGTGAACGTTCACCGGTGCGCACGAACATTTCCGCCGGCATGCCGGGCTTGATCACCAGGCCGTTGAGTTTTTCCATCGCCTGGTCGCTGACACTGCTGCGCAGCACGTAGTACGGCGCGCCGGTTTTTTCGTCGACCATCTGGTCGGCGGAGATCAGGCTGACCTCGCCTGGGACGCGCGGTGTACGGCTCTGGTTGAACGCGGTGAACAGGATGTCCACCGGCAAGTGGGTGCCCACCTTGTCGATCAGGTTGATCGGCAGGTGCCCTTCCACTTCCAGGCGTGTGCCTTGGGGCACGATCTCCAGCAAGGTTTCGCCCTGACGCACCACCGCGCCTTCGGTGTGCACCCCAAGGTTGACCGCGATGCCGTCGGCGGTGGCGATGATCTCGCTGTGTTGCAGATCGAAGCCGGCGGAAGTCAATTGTTCTTCCAGCGTCACGCTCTTGAGTTGCGCGTCGGCTAACTGTGTGCGGACTTCTTTCTGGTACTCCTCGATGTGCTGTTGCAGCTTCAGGCGAGATTCAATGATGCCCTGCTCCACCCGCCCGCTTTCGCCGGCGTTTTCCGCCAATTGCTGCTGAACTTGCGACAGCTGACGTTGGTACTCCATCAGCCGGTTACTCGGGATGTAGCCGTTGTCCGCCAAGGGCTGCAGATTGCTCAACTGCTTTTGCAGGGAACTGGCCTGTGCTGTCAGGTCCGTGCGCGCGCGGCGCATCCCGGCCAGTTGCGCCCCGGCACCTTCGATACTGGCGCGCAAGGCTGCCTGCTCGCGGGAAAATGCTTCGCGGCGGCTACTGAACAATTGCCGCTGGCCTTCCAGGACCAGCGCCAGGCGTGGATCGGGATCGTTGCTCAGTTCAGCGGGGAAATTCACTTGCTTGAGGTTGTCACGTTCGCTCTGCCAGCGGGCCAGGCTGGCCCAGGCCATGCGGTATTGCGCTTGCAACGATTGCACGTCAGCCGCGACCTGGGTCTGGTCGAGCTGGAACAGCGGCTGGCCCAGCTTCACCACCTGGCCTTCGCGCACCAGAATCCGGCTGACGACGCCGCTGCTCATCGATTGCACGGCCTTGCGCTTGCCCGACACCACCACCGTGCCTTGCACCGGGATGCCTTGATCGAGCGGCGCAAGACTGGCCCAGGTGAAGAAACTGCCCGCGCCGACGATGGCCAGGATCCAGCCCATGCGGGCGAAGAAACGCGCATCGCGCTCGGGGCGTTCGGCGATGTAATCGTGTTCCATCGTCGCTTCGTTTTCAGTGTTCATGCGTGTGCTGCTCATACACCCGAATTCCTTGTCGTGGGCTGCTGCTGGCGACTCATGCTGAGCCCGCCCGGTGCTTGCGCAGTTTTTTCACGTTGCTGTTCCTGAGCGCCGGAAAGTGCCTTGAGCACCTCTTGGCTGGGGCCGTAGGCCTGCAAACGGCCTTCGTTGAGCACTAGCAATTTGTCGGCCTGGGCCAATGCCGAGGAACGATGGGTCACCAGAATCACGCTGGTGCCCCGGGCCTTCATGTGCGCGATGGCACCCGCCAGGGCGGCTTCACCCACGGTGTCGAGGTTGGAATTGGGCTCATCGAGCACCACCAGGCTTGGATTGCCGTACAGCGCACGAGCCAATGCCACCCGTTGTTTCTGACCGCCGGACAGACCGCTGCCGTCCTCCCCCAGCACCGTGTCGTAGCCTTGTGGCATGCGCAGGATCAGCTCATGCACGCCCGCCTGTTGCGCGGCCTCGACGACTTTTTGCGGATCGGCTTCACGAAACCTGGCGATGTTTTCGGCGATGCTGCCGCTGAACAATTCGATGTCCTGCGGCAAGTAGCCGATGTACGGGCCGAGGTCGTCGCGGTTCCAACGATGGATGTCGGCGCCGTCGAGCCGCACGGTGCCGCCCAGGGTTGGCCAGACGCCGACCAGCACCCGGGCCAGGGTCGATTTACCGGAGCCGGAAGCGCCGAGCACGCCCATGACTTCCCCGGCGCCCAGGCTGAAATTGACCATGTGCAAGGTCGCGGCGCGCCGCCCCGGCGGACCCGCACTGACCTGTTCAAAGGTGATCTGCCCCTTCGGTGCCGGCAGTGCCATCGCCTCGTCACTCGGCGGAAAAGCTTGCAGCAAAGCATCAAGACGGCGGTAAGCGAGCTTGGCGCCGCTCCATTGTTTCCAGACCGCGATCAATTGATCGATGGGACTGAGGACGCGGCCCATCAGAATGGACCCGGCGATCATCATCCCGGCGGTCATATCGCCCTTGATGACCAGCAACGCCCCCAGGCCCAGCACCAAAGATTGCAGGCACAGACGCAAGGTTTTGCTCAGGGAGCTGATGACGGCGCCGGTGTCGCTGGCCTGATTCTGCAGACCGAGGAAGCGCGAGTGCACTTGGAACCAACGCTTGCGCAACACCCCGAGCATGCCCATCGCCTGGATGGTTTCGGCATTGTGCAGATGGCTGGTCGCCAGTTGGCTGGACTTCTGGGAAAAACCCGCGGCCTCCCCCAACGGCTTTTTAGTCATCGCCTCGTTGAGGCATGCCAAGCCGATCAGCAACACCGCGCCCGCGGTGGCCAATACGCCGAGCCAAACGTTGAACAGGAAAATAACGAACAGGTACACCGGGAACCACGGCGCATCGAAGAACGCGAACAGCGCAGGACCGGTGACGAATTGGCGAATGTGGGTCAGGTCCCCGAGGGATTGCCCGGCGTTGCCTTCGCCTTTGAACAGGTTGCGTTCGAACGCGGCCTGATACACCCGCAAATTGAAGCGCCGCTCCAACTGGCTGCCGATGCGAATAACGATGAAGCTGCGCACGACCTCAAGCAAACCGATGAAGGCAAAGAACCCGACCACCATCAGTGACAACATGGCCAGGGTAGTTTCGTTTTGCGAAGACAGCACGCGATCATAGACCTGGAGCATGTAAATCGACGGGACCAGCATCAATACGTTAATTAACGCGGTGAAACACCCTACGCTGATCAGGATGCTCTTGTAGTCGCCCAAGGCTTTGAATAGTGGTGCGGTGGCTGGGCTCTTTGCCATCTTCATGGGTTCTTCCTGAGGTGTTATTCCCCGTCATACCTGACGAAGTCTCCAGTAACTGTTCGTGCAGAAGCCGCTATAGGTTTGGAGCACTAGCGCTTACAAACCAATAACAACTTTTAATCTGGTTTAGTGCTTATCACGATAATGACTGTCACGCTTTTCGCTGCTGTCTGTTTATTACTGCGTCTGACGCACAAGTGTTATGACCTGAGCGGATTTCAATGTGGCTGCATAAGAACCATCACGCTGGCGGCTGAGAAACAGAATCTTGGAACCTTCGTTACCGGTAATCGCAATACCGTCCGGCTCGGTGAACCAACCGATCGCTTTTTCACCCGCCAGCCATGCGCTTAAACAATCTGCGCCTTCACCCAGCGTTTGCTTCAGCTGGAAGTCGATGACGCACACATTGGATGGTTTGTCCTGCAATGCCAGCGACTCTGATGAGTCATCCCTGGCACTCAAGGTTGCCTGCCATTTGCCGGCCAGTTCCGAGGGATCTGTCAATTTCAAACTACTTGCCATGGCGGTCTCTCCAATGAAAATCATGAACGTCGCCAGAAGCCACGCGGTTGTTCGACGGATCAAGGCCTTATGAGCCATAGGTTGTTGTACTCCAGCTTGCAGGCTTTTTGCGCAGAGGGCAGCGCATCGGCGCCACCCTCCTTTTCGCATCACATTACGCGGCGATGTCCGAGAACGCCGCCTGGCCAACGGTGCTGACCAGGAAATCAGCCACGCCGTGCCCGGAGAAGTCCACCGACAACAGGCTGTTACCGCCCGACGAGGTCAACACCGCATCGCCTGCCGCACCGGTGAACGAATTCACGAAGTGCAGGCCGGCGCCCTTGGTGATGCCGGTCAGGTCGATCTTGTCCAGGCCGCTGACAAAATCGAGGATCTGGTCGGCAACACCTGGCTTGGAATCGCTGCTGGCCGCGAACACAAAGGTGTCCGACCCAGCGCCGCCCCACAGTTTGTCCGCGCCGCCCGCGCCGTAGAGGATGTCGTTGCCGGCACCGCCCTTCAGCTCGTTGGACACGCCATTACCAATCAACAGGTCGTTGCCCGAACCGCCAATCGCGTTCTCGATGGTTGCGCCCTTGGCAATGGACACGTTGCCCACCAGGCCACCGACATCGGAGAACGAGGCTTCATTGAGGTTGATCTTCTGGTTCTGGGTGAAACCGGAGAAATCCAGCGTGTCTTTGCCGCCCGCATCCCAGACCGAGAACACGACCTTGTCCGACGACGAAGACGCGCTCAGGAAGTCGCGACCAGCGTTGGAGTTGAAGCCATAGGTGGTGTCACCGGTGCGGGTGGTGGTGTTGGCGCCGTAGAGTTTCTGGATCGCAGCAATGTCGTCCATCAACGGCCCGGACGAATACGCTTCGACACCGCCCTTGCTGAAGTTCTGGCTGGTATTGCTTTCACTCCAGTAGCTCATGACGCTGTAGCCGCGGGTGTCTTGCCCGTAGGAAGCGTCATTGTAGGTCGGCGCACCTTCACCGGCGTTGTAGTCGCCAGGGTGGGCCAGGCCCAGGGTGTGACCGATTTCGTGCGTCAGGGTTTGACGACCGTAATTGTTCAGGTCCGGCGTCTTGTTCGGCGTGTAGCTGCTGTTGGTCAGGTACCACGAAGAACCGTCGTAACCTGCGCCCGTGCCAGGCAGATAGGCAAACGCCGCTGCGCCGTCCTGACCGCCGCTGTAGTTGCCGAAAGTCATGTGACCGTCGCCGCCCGTGGCCTTTTCAGCAAAGGTGACATTGGCGACGTCAGCCCAGGATTGCATGGCGAGCACAGCCTGGGCTTTTTGTTGCGAGCTGAACTGACTGAAGCCGGTAATCCCATGCTTGTTCATGGTGCTCGATGACGCCGAGGTCAGGAACGTATAGGTCAGTTCGATTTTGCCGCTGCCGTCCTTGTCCTGGTAAGCAGCGCCGTCGCGCAGCAATTGGGTCGCTGCCTGGTCGACGGAATAGGAGGGTTTGCCATTGACCGTGAGATTGCCACCCCGGTCATACTGATGGCTGAAGCTGTCGATCTGGCTGTAAGCGGAACTGGGAGCAGCCAATGGCGCAAAGGCCTGTTCAGCAAGACCGATAGCGTTATCTTTTACTTTCGACATAAACACACTTCCTTGTTTAGCAATGGAACAGTTTTTTTCAGATAGCGACAATCTCTGGCGAGATCGTCCTATCACTCGCCCAATGAAGGCGAAAGAAAACTGACACAATTCGAAATCAAACGTCTACTGTTTTTTTGACGTCAAATTGTGCTGTTCCAGCAAGTACCCGGAAACAATGCATGCGCTGTCGAAATAATGTTGTAAATAGGTCGCTTCGGGGAGATTGTCTGACAACTGCGTATTTAAATATTAAATAGGCCTAAGTTGTTTTATGGCTAAGGCGTCTCATTTTTTCGGACTTATTAGTATCAGTGCCAGCGAATTGATATCAGTTTATTTATATTTGATGGGATTTGGAAAACGGCCAATACGAAGGTGACCAGCATTCAAGCAGTAAGGTATTCCATTGCCTCCTGACCATTGAAAGGAGGCTCGGAATCTACTGCATTGCCAGCCTGCCCCCTAGCTACCCGTCCGAATCTTGTTCCACACCCGCGTGCGGATTCGGTCGATGTTCAGCGGCATCGCCTCCAGTGCGAACAGCTTGCCCATCATTTCCGGGCTCGGATAAACCTTGGTGTCGTTCTTGATGGCCGGGTCGATCAGGCTGTCAGCCTGCTCGTTGCCGTTGGCGTAGTGCACGTAATTGCTGATGTCGGCCATGACGTTGGGGCGCAGCAGGTAATTCATGAAGGCATAGCCGGCCTTGTCGTCCGGGGCATCGGCGGGCATGGCGACCATGTCGAACCAGATCGCGGCCCCTTCCTTGGGAATCGCGTAACCGATGTCCACGCCGTTCTTGGCTTCTTTGGCGCGGTTCTCGGCTTGCAGGATGTCGCCAGAGAAGCCGACGGCCACGCAGATGTCGCCATTGGCCAGGTCGCTGGTGTATTTGGACGAGTGGAAATAGCTGACATACGGCCGAACCTTCATCAGCAACGCTTCAGCTTTTTTGTAATCTTCCGGGTTTTTGCTGTGATGCGGCAGGCCCAGGTAGTTCAGCGCGGCCGGCAGCAGCTCCGGGCCGTTGTCGAGGATCGCCACGCCGCACTTTTGCAGTTTGGCCATGTTCTCGGGCTTGAAAATTAGATCCCAGGAATCCAACGGCGCGTTGTCACCCAGTACGGCTTTGACCTTGGCAATGTTGTAGCCAATGCCAGTGCTGCCCCACAGGTACGGGAAGCCATGTTCGTTACCGGGGTCGTTGGTTTGCAAAGCGTTGAGCAATACCGGGTTGAGATTTTTCCAGTTCGGCAACTGACTCTTGTCGAGTTTCTTCAACGCGCCACCCTGAATCTGCCGGGCCATGAAGTGGTTGGATGGGAACACCACGTCATACCCGGATTTGCCGGTCATCAACTTACCGTCGAGGGTTTCATTGCTGTCGTAGACGTCGTAGCTGAAGGCAATGCCGGTTTCTTTCTGGAAGTTTTTGGTGGTGTCCGGGGCGATGTAGTCGGACCAGTTGTAAATCTTGACGGTCTCGGCCGCATGGCTGAGTGACGCAACGAGCGCAAGGGGTGCCAGAGTCAGTGTCTTTCGGATCATGAGTCGATTCCTGTATGGGCTGTTGTGCTTTTTATTGGGCTGGCAGGCAATCAAAAGATCAAAATTCAAAAAATCAGAAAATCAAAACGTAGGTCTTGCGCACGGTCTCCTGGATATCCCAGATACCGGTGCTGTTGGCTGGCAACATCAGTGCGTCACCGGCTTCTATGTGCAGGGTTTCACCGTCGTCCGGGGTGAAAGTGCAGCGGCCCTGGATGAAGTGACAGAATTCCTGGGCGACGATCTGCCGCCGCCAGCGTCCGGGCGTGCATTCCCAGACACCGGTTTCAACGCCATCGTCGCGTTCGACGCTGGTGGTCGAGGCCACTGCCACGGGCGTTCCCAATGGAACGGCGACCGGGTTCGACTCTTGCAGTTTCAAGGTTGCGGTGTTTTTGAATTGCGTGATGCCCATGGGAGTACCTGTGGTGTGAGAAGCGCTGTTTACTGCATGAAACCTTCCATGAACCCCGCCACCTTGCTGGCCAGCTTGCGCCGCCACGGGGCAGTGGCCGGGTTGGCCAGGGTCTGGTCTTCGTGGACGAAGCTGCGGATGATCGCGTTGTAGCCCAGCCAGCGGCAGGGTTCCGGTTCCCAGGTCCTGAGCGTGTCGAGACCGCCTTGAGACATGACCCACGGCTGGCGGACCAATTCGGTATCACGCTGCAGAATCAGATCGGCCAGGGTTCTGCCGCCCAGGTTGCTGGCACCGACGCCCTCCCCGCCATAACCGCCGGACAAGGCAATGCCGCTGGCGTGATCGCAGAGCATGTGCGGTTTGAAGTGTCGGGACATGCCCAGGTTGCCGCCCCACGCATGGGTGATCCGCACGTTCCTGAGTTGCGGGAAGAGCTCGCTGAACAGGTAGCGCCGCAGCTCCACTTCGCGGGTGGTCAAATCGAAGTCGTGCCGCAGCTTGCCGGCAAACTGATAACCGCCACGGGCGCCGAACACCAACCGGTTATCCGCCGTGCGCTGACCGTAAGTGACCTGGCGGCTGCTTTCGCTGAATGCCTGGCCACGGCTGAGACCGATTTCGTCCCAGGTCGCGGCGGACAACGGCTCGGTAGCCACCATCAGGCTTTGCACCGGCAACTGATAGCGGCCCAGTGGCGGCAACGTCGTTGCGTACCCTTCTACGGCGGGGACGATCCAGCGACTGCGGACCTGCGCCTTGTCGGTACGCAACGACCCCGACTGCCACTGGGTGACCGCGCTGTTTTCATAAATCTTGACGCCCATGCGCTCCACCGTTCTGGCCAGCCCTCGCACTAACTTTGCCGGGTGAATGGTCGCAACGTGCGGTGCATAGATACCGCCATAAGGCTTGGCAACTCTGATCTGTTGCGCCAGTTGCTCCGGACTGAGCCAGCGATAGTCGCTTTCGGTCAGGCCCTGGCTGTAGAGCTTGTCCAGATAGTGGCGCAGGCTGGCTTCCTGCTCGGGATAACGAGCTGCACAGTAGAGCACCCCACCTTTCAGATAATCACAGTCGATGCCTTCACGTTCGAGGACAATTTCCACCTCATCTGGAATTTCGTGCAGCAAATCGAAGGACGCGCGGCGCTGTTCAGGGGGCAAGCCGGCCAGCAGGCGATCTTCGCCCAGCAGGTTGCCCATCAACCAGCCGCCATTACGACCCGATGCGCCAAAGCCAGCGGTCTGCGCTTCGACGATGGCGATATCCAGGCTGGGTGCCAGGCGCTTGAGGTAATACGCGGTCCAGAGCCCGGTGTAACCCGCGCCGATGATCGCCACGTCGACGTCCAGATCGCGCTCCAGCGCGGGACGTGCCAGCAAAGGCTCGTCGAGTTGATCCATCCACAAACTGATCGTGCGCCACGCCGACATGCCAGACTCCGCCACTCAAACTTCGATGGCGTCGATCCTAGTGCGTGGGCTCAGGGGCTGTCTTGCGCGCGTGCACGCAAAGAAATTTGTTTGGCGTAGGCCTTCGGTGACAGGCCCGTGTGTTGGCGGAAACAGGTGTAGAACGCCGATAACGAATTGAAGCCGGCGGCGAAAGCCAGTTCATCGACGCGCACGGGCGGCGTGGCAGCGTTTAGCGCGGCGAGCAAATGTTGCAGGCGCGCCCGGTTAACGTAGCGGTAGAAGCTCTGGCCCAACACCTGATTGAGCAGGTACGAAATCTGGTTGCGGCTGTAGCCGCACTCTTTCGCCACCCGCTGCAGGTCGAGCTCGGGGTCCAGATAAGGCTGTTGACGCTCGAAATACTGTTGCAGGTCTTGCGCCATGAAACTCAGCTGCCGCGGTGAAAGCCCCAGGCGACTGGCTGCCGGGCGCACATTCGCGGCCGTGTGGCTTTGCGCCTGTTCACGCACCAGCGAGGCGTATTCATTGACGCGCCAGATCAATCCGTCGCGCACCGTAATCGCCTCGCTGGAACGGAACGACACCAGCCCCTCGCTGCCGCGCAACGTCATCTGGTACTGGATAAACGCGGTGTTGCCGTCCAGGCGAATGCGATCCGAGTGTTCAAGCGCTTCGTCCGGGTTGCGCGGCATGCTGTCACGCACGTACTGACGCAGTTCGTCGAGCCCCATGACCCGATTCTGGAAAAAGTCGTTGTACTGAATGTCCGGGTGATAAAGCGCCATCACGCCGTCCAGATCACGGTGTTTCCAGCACAAGTGGTAGCGCATGACCGTCTCGCCCGTGGCCTGGGCTTGCAGCGGGCCATCATCATCGGCGTGCATAAATGACTCGACGAAAAAAAGCCGAGCTTGCCGAAGTTCTGTCTCAGCATCAATGAGTGGGCAGAATCAGCCCAGCGCCAAACCACTCCGACAATTGACCCACATCAAAAAAACCACCGCCAATCGCCAAACGGACTGAAAAAAATCACATGGTTTTCACATCTCGGTGCTACTTTTAAAGGCAGTCACCGGTTGAACCATTGAAGGTTCTTCCCTCCTAACATGAGCTAATGGAAGCGCTCGATGAAGAAGGCGGGCAACATATGAATAAAGGATCGTTCAGCAAAGTAACGTTTCCAAACGCCTGCCAGCTGATGCGCTGGCATTTTCATCCCATGGGATTCGAGGCGAGCATGGATGCGCCGGGCAGCATGATCGCCCGTCTGTTCGACCGCGCCAGTGGCGAGACCATGATCGCCATTGCAGGCATTCCTTGCGCAACCGTCATGAATGCCGCGGATGTAGAGCGAATAATCGAAGCCGTCGAAGACGAGCTTGAGTCTTTCATTCCACCAGTGGCCCTCAGAAGTTACGCCTGAAGGTCAATCCCACAAAAAAAAGCCCACATTATGTGGGCTTTTTTTGTGGGCGGCGGAGTCAGCCTGGGGTTTGTCCCTGACGATGATCGGCGAAGAATGGCTTGCCCTTGCCGATGCGATCAGACGCCTTGGGCATGTTCGCAGCCTGCGTGTCCTGATCGTCGACATACCAGTAGCAGTGACTCACTGCCCGCGTGATGCCGACGTAGGCCAGGCGCAAAATCTCGTCTTTCTGCGCGTTGTCATACGGCTCAGTGTCGCCTGCCTTGCCGAGGCCAGCCATGCGGTAGACCTGGTTCTTGTAAGGCGAAAGTGTCAGGTGCTGACAATCACCCAGCAGAAAAACCGCGTCCGCTTGCAGGCCCTTGGCGCTGTGATAGGTCAGCTGTTTAAGTCGGCGCGCTTCGTACGGCAAACTAGAATCAACATTAACTACAGGTTGAATATGCTGTTCTATCAATAGCTTATCGCTACTTTTTCGATAGAGCATCAAGATTGAATCACCCCGCCGGTAGTGCTCGATCAAGCGCTGGGCCATGCCTTGATCGTCACGATCCAGGACATTCACCGGCAGCACAGCCTTGGCTTCGCCGCTCGCCTTTGCCTTCTTGCCTGCGATCGCCGGTGCTGCGCGGACGATGTGCTCGGCGGCATCGATGATGTATTGATGGCTGCGATAGTTGTCGCTGAGCATCACCTTGGTGGTGCTCGGCGACAGGAACTGCTTGTTGAACTCCATGAAATACGTCGGCGAACTGCCACGCCAGCCATAAATGGACTGCCAGTCATCGCCGACACACAGCAACGATGAATGCTGCGCCCCACGGCCAACGTGCATCGCCGGGCCGCGACTGCGGATTTCAGCCAGGCTGGCGCGAATCCAGGAAACTATTTGCGGCGAAACGTCCTGAAACTCGTCGATCATCAAATGCGACAAAGGCCTTAACTGCTCATCACTCAGCAGTTTCAGGTTTTCCGGCGAATGCTCGCTGAACAAGGCAAACATTCGGTTGTAGGTCATCACCGGTGGCTTTTGATCGAGCAGATGATCTTCCAGGGCACGCCAGAACAGGCTCAAGGCCTCGAAGAAAAACCGGTCCGGGTCGTCTTTGGCAAAACTCATCTGGCCCACTGCATTCGGCACGTCGAGCCCCAGGTTTTCGATAAACCCGGCGGTTGCAACAAAACAGTCCAGCAACGGCGCCGATCCGAGCTCGCCTTTGACCTTATAGTCGAAGCCCGGCCCGGCGCTTGCGTCACCGGCCAGGGAGGCTAATACGCGCTTTGAAGACTCATAACTATCAAGCCATATCAAAGGCTTACGACAGAAAGCTTGAAACAGGGTGCGCTTCACAGCCCATTCTGCGCGGACCGTCAATTTGGCATTCGGACGGCTGAGCTGCGGATTTTCCGCAGGGTCGAACCCCAACACCACCCAGGCGTCGAGGGTCGGGATGTAACCGTGGCAATGGAACGTTGAGCCGTTGATGTCGAATGTCTGTCGATTCGGTTCGATACCCTTGATTGGCCAGGCGCCAGCGCGAAACCACAGGTCTTCGATTGTGTCGCACAGCTCTTCATCACGTTTGGCAGCCAACTCGGTCACCGCCATGCGCTTCTGCACATCGGGGTGATCGCGTTCCAGCTCCTTGAGTTGCAAGGCATGCCGAGACAAAGGCTTGATCAGTTCGCGAAAGCGCTCATCGCGGCTGTGCAGGCTGTGGAAACAGGCGTTGAGCTGCTGGCGCTGAGCGTCGTTGATTCGCAGGTCGAAAGGATTGCTGTCGACCTCTTCATCGCCGATCTGTGGGCGACTACTGAGGTTTTCAAATGCTTGCAGGCGTTCGAAACCCGGCAGGCTGCGAACCATTGGCAGGATGCGTGAATGAAAGGTGCGCACCAGGTCTCGCGCTTCTTTGAGACTCAGCACTCGCCCCCACAGGGCAAACAGCTCGACCAGCTTATTAATGAAGTCTTTGCGCGACTCACGGGTGAAGGTCACCACGGTCATCGAACCCAGCTCGAAACCCAGGTAATGGGTCAGCAGCAAAATACGCAACACCAGCGTCGTTGACTTGCCCGCACCAGCCCCGGCGATCACCGAGGTCGAAGGTGTGTCGCTGAAAATCATCTTCCACTGGGCGGCGCTGGGTTGCGCATGCGGTGGTAGCAAGCGGGCGACATCGGCCTTCATGCGTTTCTTCACTTCGGCGCTCAGTGGCAAGCGCCAATCATCGAACAGATAGTCATCGACGTTGGGCGGCCGGTGTTCGGTCGAGCGCGAATCGCGGATCAACAGCACTTGCCGACCTTCTTCCAGTCCGTCGAGCTTTCCTTCTTTATAGCCGTAATCCACCCCGGCGCTGTGCCCGCTGCGAAAACCGTCAGCTTGCCCGTGCAGCCAGGAAGCGCGGTGCTGAGCGCGCAAGCGGGTCAGGCCATGGCCAAAGAACCGGGCGGCCAAGCGTTTGAGCAGAGGCATCTCGGCCAGCGGACGGAGTTCGGGAGGAAGATCGGGGGTGTGTTGCGGCACGCGGACTGACTCCAGGGTGTGAGGCTGTTGCGGTTATGGTGTCTGTATTTGCCTTTGAGTTCTAGTGAAATGCTTACAGGTCATTGGCTTATACGATGAAGTGAAGGCTGGATGAGACTATTTCGAGGTTATTTAACATCGATTAATCCGATCATATTGAGGCACTTTTTACGCTTTTTATCGATTGGTGACTGATAGAAGATGCTCCTCATCAACCACCGGTTCTTGTTTCGTGGCTCAGGCGCTCTGCCCCATGACGAACCTTTTCAGGAGACGATCATGCTTGAACTCAGACCTTTCAACTCCCTGGGCGGCGCCCATCATGGCTGGTTGGATGCGCATCACCACTTTTCGTTCGCCGAGTACCACGATCCCAAACGCATGAACTGGGGCAACCTGCGCGTCTGGAACGACGATGTGATTGCCGCTGGCACCGGGTTTCCGAAACACCCGCACCGGGACATGGAAATCATCACTTATGTTCGTGAAGGGGCCATTACCCACGAAGATAACCTTGGCAACAAGGGGCGTACCGAAGCAGGTGACGTTCAGGTCATGAGTGCGGGCACCGGCATCGCCCACAGCGAATACAACCTGGAGTCGAGCGAAACCAAGATCTTCCAGATCTGGATCATCCCCAATGAGTCCGGTCTGGCACCGTCCTGGGGCGCAAGGCCTTTCCCCAAAGGCCAGCGCGAAGGGTTCGTGACGCTCGCCAGTGGCAAGGCCGGTGATGATCAAAGTCTGCGGATTCGTGCTGACGCGCGGTTGGTGGCAGCGAACCTGAAAGCTGGTGAGACAGCCGAATATCACTTGGATGGAGGCCGCCGTGCTTACCTGGTTCCCGCCACTGGCGTCATTGAAGTCAATGGCTTGCGTGCACAAGCTCGAGACGGTGTCGCAGTGGCCGACGAGCAGGTGTTGCGCGTCACGGCGATCGAGGACAGTGAAATCGTGTTGGTGGACCTGGCTTGAGGCTGTAAATGCCGGACAAAAAAAGGGCGACCATAGGGTCGCCCTTTTTTATGATTGCGGGACTGCCCGCGATGGGGCCTTCTTTTATTTCGCGGAAATCGCGCCGTCTACCAGCGTTTGAGCCTCTGCCACCAACTGCTTGAGGTGGTCGTCACTCACAAAGCTTTCGGCGTAGATTTTGTAGATGTCTTCGGTCCCGGAAGGACGCGCCGCGAACCAGCCGTTCTCGGTCATGACTTTCAAGCCGCCAATGGCCTGGTCGTTGCCCGGGGCATGACTGAGGATGCTCTGGATCGCTTCACCGGCCAATTGAGTCGAGGTGACCTGATCAGGCGACAGCTTGCTCAGCAAGGCTTTCTGCTCAGGGTTGGCCTTGGCATCGACGCGCACCGAGAACGGCTCGCCGAGTTCATCGGTCAACGCACGGTAGGCCTGGCTTGGGTCGCGGCCGGTACGAGCGGTCATTTCTGCAGCCAGCAAGGCCGGAATCAAGCCGTCCTTGTCGGTGCTCCAGACGCCGCCGTCCTTGCGCAGGAACGATGCGCCGGCACTTTCTTCGCCGCCAAAGCCCAGAGAACCGTCAAACAGACCGTCGGCAAACCATTTGAAGCCGACCGGCACTTCGTACAGGCGCCGTCCCAGACGCTTGGCCACACGATCGATCAAGCCACTGCTGACCACGGTTTTACCCACGGCAGCGTCGGCGCGCCATTGCGGACGGTTCTGGAACAGGTAATCGATGGACACCGCCAAGTAACTGTTCGGCGCAAGCAAACCACCGGATGGCGTCACGATGCCATGGCGGTCGTGATCCGGATCGCAGGCAAACGCTACGTCATAGCGCTCTTTGAGACCGATCAGGCCTTGCATGGCGTGACTGGAGGAAGGGTCCATGCGGATCTGTCCGTCCCAGTCGACTGTCATGAAACGGAATGTCGGATCGACCTGTTTGTTGACCACGTCCAGGTCCAGACGGTAATGCTCGGCAATCGCCGACCAGTAGCGCACCCCTGCTCCACCCAGCGGATCCACGCCCAGACGCAGCTTGGCGTCACGGATGGCATCGAAATCGATCACGTTGATCAGGTCGGCGACGTAGGTGTTGAGGTAGTCGTGGCGGTGCGTGGTGCTGGCTTTGAGCGCCTGCTCGTAGCTGATGCGTTTGACGCCGGCCAACTTGTTGCTCAGCAGTTCGTTGGCCTTGGCTTCGATCCACTTGGTGATGTGGGTATCGGCCGGTCCGCCGTTGGTAGGGTTGTATTTGTAGCCACCGCTTTGCGGCGGGTTGTGGGACGGCGTGATGACGATGCCGTCCGCCAGGCCGGAAGTACGGCCACGGTTGTAGCAAAGAATGGCGTGGGAAATCGCCGGGGTCGGCGTGTACTCATCGCCTTCGGCGATCATCACGGTAACGCCGTTCGCCGCCAGCACTTCCAGGGCGCTGGCACCGGCCGGCGTGGACAATGCATGAGTATCGATGCCGACGAACAACGGGCCATCAATGCCTTGGGCTTCACGGTACAGGCAGATCGCCTGGCTGATCGCCAGAACGTGCCATTCGTTGAAACTCAGGTCGAACGAGCTGCCGCGGTGGCCGGACGTGCCAAAGGCAACGCGCTGGGTAGAGATGGCGGCATCAGGCTGGCCGGTGTAATAGGCCGTGACCAGTCGCGGGATGTCGACCAACAATTCTGCCGGCGCCGGTTTGCCCGCAAAAGGACTGATTGTCATGCAAAACCTCTGGAATAGAGTGGTTCAGGAATAGGAACGCAGTTTACTGGCAGTTTGACCGCAGCGCGACGTTATCGATCCCGTACCCGATGTTATCAACCTCCACAGGCCAGGAACGGCTTGTCGCCCGGCTCAATCGATCGATTCCAGACGCAAGGCGTCCCCCAGCAGGCCCATTGCGGCCGTCAGGTCATGGTCGCCACCAAAGGTATGACTCAGTCGCAAGTGTTGAGTGTGCAGGCCCTGAAGACTGAACAGTTCTCCCGGCGCGATCACCACCTGATGGTTGAGCAGGCGCTGGAACACCCGGCGGACATCGACCGGGCGCAATGACCGCACCCACACTGTCGCCCCGCCCTGGGGCTCGACGAAATGCAATGCATCACCCAGACGCTCTTGCAGCAGCTGGGTCATCTGCACCTTGCGGTCCTTGAGCATCCTGCGCAGGACCACCAAGTGCTGATCGATGCGTCCATTGACATACAGCCGTGCGATGGCTTTCTGGCGGATCGGCGACAGGCGAAACGAGCGCAGCAAAAAATGCCGCTGCAGTTCGGCATGCAGTTGGCGCGAGAGCAAATAGCCATAAGGCGCCTCAGGCCCGATGATTTTTTCGAACGTGGAAAACACGATGAGTCGATCAGGGTTCAGTAAATCTCGAAACCGCTGGCCGTCGGGCTCGAATTCGAGTTCGCCATGGCTATCGTTCTCCAACACCCAACTGCCATGACGCTCCAGCAACTGGGCGGTTGACTGCCTGTTGCTGTGGGAGGCCACGCTGCCACGCGGCATGTTGAGGCCAGACGAAAGCATGACCAACCGAACCGGTTCGGTCTCCAGCAGTTGCTTGAGCCGCTCCAGGTCCAGGCAGCCATTGGCTTGCAACGGCAGCTCGATGACTTGAACGTCAGCGTCCTGAAGCAAGCGCAGAATCGCCCAGTCACAGGGTGACTCCACCACGACAATGGCCTCTTTCAGGCAAAGCACGGTGATCAGAATTTCCAGTACGCCGCGTAAATCAGCGCCGATATAGACATCGTCGGCGTGCCAGCAGCGCGCCGGCGATGAGGTGTAGCGTGCCGCAAGGGCGGCGCGCAGTTCCAGTTCACCGCAGGGTTGTGACACCGGTTGCGGCTGACGTGGATACTGGCGCAACAGTTCTCGCTCAAGCAGCAACAGCGGGCTGTCCAGAGGTTGCAGCAATGCCGGCTCATCGGCGCTCAAGACCAGCATTCCCGGACGCCTGGCGTTTACATAGAGCGTTTCGAGCAGGTCATTGCCACTGCTGAGCGGGCGGACGGACGACACCGGCAATGCGTAGTAACCGGATTTGGCGACCGAGTACACGCGCCCTTCCTTTTCCAGCAGCGAGTAGGCGTACTGAATAGTCGAGATCGATACGCCAAGACGGTCCGCCAATTGCCGCAGCGAAGGAAGACGGACACGCGCGTCGCTGACCGGCTCGCTGATCAGGTTCGTCAGGTAGCGGTACACCGCCTGGTAAGCGAAGTCGGTTTCTCGCGGCCCCTTCATGGGAAATGGCCAGGCACGGTACGCGCAGCGCGGCGCCCCTGTGTGAAAACTGTCAAACCAGGCACTTTCAACGGCCCGTTGACCGTTCGACTGGCACCGAGCCGTCATCATCACTATCCGGCATCATTGCGTGCGAGACCGCGGGATCTTCTTCTACGTCAGGTACCTCGGCCGCAACCACTGGCCCCATGCGGTAAAGCGTCGCGATCAGGCTGACGGGCAATCCGCTGACGTCGACCATCCATTGCAGCACTTGCTCGGGGGCCGGGTTGCCCTGCATCGCCCGGTGCAGATCGGGCAAGGCGACAAGCATGCCGGGGTGGCACTGGCGCAGGAAACGCTCAAGCGATGCCCCCTTATCGACAAAGGGCGCAAACAGCAAACACACCAGCTGTGATTCACTCAATCCAAGGCTTTTTTGCGCCTCGGCCGAGGCCAATGCACGCTGGTCCACCGCTGCCGCCGGACTGCCAAGCTTTTCCATGACCTGCTCGCAGAAGCGCTCGGGCATCTGTTTGCGGCGCATCAGGACCAATGTCCGCTGCACGTATTCGGCAACGCCGGTTTCGTAGCTGCGGCCTTGAACAAAGCCACTCTGCAACCCGCGAAGGTGCGCGCAAATCGTCAGGCTGACGTATTCGTTATCGCTGAGCTGGACCGCGAGCTCTTCCGGCTGGTATCTGAGGAAATCGGTGAGCAGCGGCCAACGCTCTTCCAGGTTACTGACCAGCATGTCGTGAATATCGATGAAAGTGGTACGACGGCATGCCTCAAAACGCTCCGCTGGGCGCCACGTGGCTTGTGCACCTTGCGGGTAAAACTCGCGGTAGTAATCGCCGCCCATTTCATCGAGCCGGGAGAACAGCTCCTCGAAGCCTGTTGCAGGGGGGAGCGATGCTTTCAGACCCGCCTTGACCGCCGCGCGGTTCAGGCCTTCCAGGAACTGCTTTTGTTGACGAGGCGTTTCACTGCTGATCATTGCGTCCACGCCTCGGTCCCAACGGGCAATCTGGCCGTAAAATTCTCCGGTTGTCAGATAGCCTTCGTCCCATAGATCGAGCGGTCCGTTGCTGTCACGGCGATGACCCACCATCAGCAGATTGAGGCGATTGGACTCGCGACCGGCATCGGAAATCGGCGCCAGGTGATTGAACGGCAGGACCTCACGGTTATCGACCATCAGCATTTCGACCCGGGGATCGTCATACAGAAACAACGCGCTGCAACTGCGATGGATATTTTCAAGGGCCGTTGCGCTTGCTCCGTTCGAGCGCAAGGTCGCCACTCTCAACTGGAACGTCGCCGGTGCCCGGCCGGCAATGCTCAATTGCGCCGCACGCAGCAGCGCCAGGGTGTAACAACTGTCTCGGGTCCCGGACTGGACCGCCAGCACCTTGTAATCGCCGATGCGCTCCATGCCGCCCGCGGCGACCACTAAACGCTGAATCATGAGTTGCAAGGCGGTGCGTTCAGCACGTGAAAAGAAACTCAGCAATCGTTGCAATACTTGCTGATAAACATAGTTCATTGCCTGATCATGGGTATGGGTCATCATTGTTTACCTGTTACTCATAAATTCAATGTCACGCAAACAACTCTATGCAGAGCGCAATCGGTTGCCTGGCATGATTAGAGTGTTTTGCTAGATATCAAATGCTAACACTTAGTTTTTAGTAATTATTTGAAATGATATCGCGATGCAGGATGCCATTTTGGCGAGAGTTTTCAGCAAGCCCCCGCAGCACAGGCATCCTGCCCCGGCACGGGAGATCTTAGGAAATGTCCCACAGCGTCCCACAGACAAGTAGCACGATAAATAAAGAAAGAAGTCACCCTTGGCTTTTCGCTAACTGATCGATAAGACGTTATTTGTCGAGTTTGTATTGCCGGAGCGCGTTGAGAAGTACCTGTTCGATACCCGGACATGGCTCATTCCTTGAGATGAAAGTAATCATTCAATTATCGGGGCTTACATGATGATTAGAAGATACAGATTGAGAGCAAAAACCAGTTCAGTTGCTGAACGGTCCCATCACTGATTGAAGGGGGTCTCAGGGTGGCGGCGGGGAAATGCAAAAGTCCGTGCACGCACGGACTTTTTCAGGAGTGTTACGCAGGTTCGACCTGGAGGGCGACCCGTTCGCGGCATGGACACTCGTCCATGTAGCGGTGTGCCTCGACAAACTCGGAAAATGGGAAGACCCGAGTCTTGAGTGGCAGCAGCACGCCGTCAGCGGTCATCTGATTGATGTCGCGAAGGGCACGTTGCAGGGCGACCTGGTCCTGGATGATGCCCAGTTCCGGCTTGCCGGTGAAGTTGCCGATGCAGTGCACGAAGAACTGAATGTTCTTCTGGAACGCCGCGCAGGCCGGGAATGGCGTCTGATTACCGCCTTGCAGGCCGTACAACACCAGGCTGCCACGCGGTGCGAGCACATCGCCAAGCAGCGACATCTGCGGACCGCCAAGGCCATCGAACACGACATCCACACCGCGGTTGTCAGTGATCTTGTTGATCCGCATGAGCAGATCTTCTTCTTCGGTGACGATGACTTTCTCGGCACCCAGCGACAGCAGGTATTCACGTTCCTCAGCCGTTTTGGTAGCGGCAATCACTCGCACACCCAACGCTTTACCCAACTGTACGAAGGATGGACCGGCGCAGTGACTGGCATCGGTCACCAAGGCGAACTGCCCTGGTTTTACCCGAGCCAGATCGGCATAGGCGAAGTAGGCAATCAACAGCGGCGTGTAATGCACGCTGGCCTGGATCGGGCTGAGCACGTCGGGGTAACGGGTCAGTGCCGAGCGTGGCAGAACGATCTGCTCGCCGTAGACCGGATAGTCGTTGGGGCTTTCAGCCGGGAAGCTGGCGACTTTGTCACCAACTGCCAGGTCATCGACGCCATCGCCGACCGCCGTGACGATACCTGCCATTTCATGGCCAAGGCCCGAAGGCAGACGAGCATGGGATGAGGCCAGGTTCTGGCGCCAGAGAATGTCGTACCAGCTGATGCCAATCGCCTCGACGCGCACCTGCACTTCGCCCGGAGCAGGGAGAGCGGCCGCATGCTCTTCGCATTTGAGCACCTCGGCTGGACCAAACTTGTGAAAACGGATCGTGCGGGACATCGCAAACCTCGTCAAAGAAACCTCTAATGCCCTGAACTCTATCTGGGCTTTCTACCCAAGACTATCAGTGGCTATTAATAGTCGACATGCCTGTCATTGATTCCGCAGCGACGGTGACATTCGCAAATGTCATGAAAACCGAAGCGCCTTTCTTGGAAAAACTGAATTACTCGGTGCAGAGTAGCAGCCTTTGCCCTTAATATTCATGCCGGCCATTGTTCTCATATGGCTGCTCTCGTCAAGCTTGATGACTCTGCCAGGACCCCAGATGAATCGTAATGACCTGCGTCGTGTCGACCTGAACCTGTTGATCGTTTTTGAAACATTAATGCATGAACGCAGTGTGACCCGTGCTGCGGAGAAATTGTTCCTCGGTCAGCCAGCCATCAGCGCGGCGCTCTCGCGTCTGCGTGGGCTGTTCGATGATCCATTGTTTGTGCGCACCGGCCGCAGCATGGAGCCTTCCGCCCGTGCTGTGGAAATCTTCGCCCTGCTCTCCCCGGCCCTGGATTCGATTTCCACCGCCGTCAGCCGTGCGGCGGAGTTTGATCCTGCGACCAGCACCGCGGTTTTCCGCATCGGGCTGTCGGACGATGTCGAGTTCGCCCTGCTGCCGATGCTGCTCAAGCGCCTGCGCGCCGAATCTCCGGGGATCGTACTGGTGGTGCGTCGGGCCAACTACATCCTGATGCCGAGCCTGCTCGCCTCGGGGGAAATTTCCATCGGCGTCAGTTACACCGCCGACCTGCCGGCCAATGCCAAGCGCAAAGTGTTGCGTCGCAGCCTGCCCAAGCTGTTGCGGGCGGACACGGTGCCAGGGCCATTGAGCCTGGACGATTTCTGCGCCCGACCGCATGCACTGGTGTCATTCGCCGGCGACCTGAGCGGTTTTATCGATGAAGAACTGGAAAAGCTCGGGCGCAAACGTCATGTGGTGCTCGCGGTCCCGCAGTTCAACGGACTCAGCACACTCATCAGCGGAACCGACATCGTCGCGACCGTGCCGGACTACACCGCTGAAGCGTTGACGGCCGCCGGTGGTGTGCGGGCGGAAGACCCACCGCTGCCGGTGCGCAGCTTTGAGTTGCACATGGCCTGGCGCGGGTCGCAGGACAATGACCCGGGTGAGCGTTGGTTGCGGTCGCGGATTCAGATGTTTTTCGGGGATCCTGAGAGTCTCTAGGGGGGCTTCGGTTAGGCTTTTAAGCTGATCATTTCTGCCTATTCAGAGACCAGGTATCCCCATCCTCTTCCAGAGGATTACCACCGTTGGGGCATGCCTGAGGGCATGTTCTGGATGATTTGAGAAAGATGCTCCCAGCCCGAGTCCCAACAATCCCCTCTCGAAATTACTCTCGCCCAAGCCAAAGAGTGGCCTCCTTCCACGCCCCAATCGTCACAAGCTCTTCCAAGGTCTCCAGCAGAATCTTTTCCCAACTCAATGCCAGTCGGCTGTTTCGGCGATCTTTGAGCGTGGTCAACGAAACCGTGGAGCGAATGCCCGGCCGCTCAATCGCGTGTCCCACCAGGATCCCCGTGGCGATGTCCTCCTGGACAGCGGCATGCGCCAGGATCGAATAGCCCATGCCTTCAGCCACCATACGCTTGGTCAGGCTGACGCTATCGACATCGAATACGACATTCAACTGAAAGCCATTTTGCGCTGCTACCTGTTCAATCAGGCGCCGATTGCTGTGAGGCAAACCCGGAAGGATCAGCGGAAAATCCGCCAGCCCCATTATGCGCACTGATTTCGATGCCTCCCCAGGCGGCCCGACCAGCACCATGCGTTCACTGAAAATCGGCCTGACATCAAAGGCCTCGAGCAAAGGCTGGTTGTAGACCACAGCGACCTGGATCCGACCATCCAGTAACCACTCCTGCAGCGACGTGCTCAAGCCTTCCAATGCATGCAACGAGGCCTTCGGCCATCGCTCGTGAAAACGCCGGATCAACTGCGGCCCGACGATGGTACCGATCGCAGGCGGCAAGCCAATTGCCAAGTGCCCGCGTTCCTCGAACACACTGTTGCGCACATGGTCAGCGGTTTCTTCCATGTAGCGCAGCATCACGTCTGCGCGCTCCAGCAACCGCGCCCCCGCTGCCGTCAGCTCCACGCCCCTGCCATGACGAATGAACAACGCCACTTGAAGTTGCTCTTCAAGCTTGGCGATCTGCCGACTCAACGCCGGCTGAGCGATGAAGAGTTCTTTCGCCGCACGGCTGAAGCCGCCGCACTGAGCCACCTTCACAAAGGAGCGGAGTTCTCGAATGTCCATCGTACTCACCATGCCGTCAGAGCATAGCTTTGTATCAAAATAAGGTTTTTGTGCCTAGCGTTGGTTTTTTCTATGCTCGAGTCAGATAGCTGAAGACCCAGCTTTCCCGTCAAGGGATGCGTTACCACAAGAATAATGATGCCCACTATTGGGTCAGGAAATGCCATGAATCAGTTGAAGAAGCTCCACGTGCAGGTGCTGATCGCACTTGTTGCTGCCGTCATACTCGGTTTCGCCGCGCCACAATGGGCGGTGGCCATGAAGCCCCTAGGACAAGCGTTCATTGCCCTGCTGAAAATGATGCTGGCACCGATCGTCTTCGTGACCCTCGTGCATGGCCTCACCCACGTTCAAGACATGCGCAAACTCGGCCGACTCGGCGTCAAGTCGCTGATCTATTTTGAAGTGGTCAGCACCGTCGCCATGTTGATCGGTTTCATTCTGGTCAACGTAGTGGAGCCCGGCGTGGGCCTGCATGCCACCAGCCTTAACGAATCCAGCGAAGCGATCAAGGCGACCTCCGGCGCCGGCAGTGTGTCAATGATTAACTACCTGCTGGGGCTGATCCCGCACACGCTGGTCGATGCATTCGCCAAGGGCGACATCATCCAGGTACTGATTATTTCGGTACTGGCCGGCATCGCCATCAACCGCGTGTGCGGCCCGGATTCGGTCGCCGTGAAAGCCATTGGCGAAGCCCAGAGCATCCTGTTCAAAATGCTCAGCTTCATCATGAAACTGGCGCCGCTGGGCGCGTTCGGCGCCATGGCCGCGGCCATCGGCAGCTACGGTGGCGATACCCTCCTCTACCTTCTGAAGTTGATCGCGGTTTACTACGCGGCGTCCCTGATCTTCGTGTTTGGCATTCTGGGGTCGATCAGTTGGTCCATCGGCTTGCCGTTTGGCAGTGTGCTGCGCCTGATTCGCGATGAAATCCTGCTGGTGTTCGGCACCGCGTCCGGTGAAGTAGTGTTTCCACGCCTGATCGAAAAACTGCAGCGCAGCGGTTGCGATGAAGTGGTGGTCGGTTTTGTCCTGCCCGCCGGCTATAGCTTCAACCTCGACGGCACCGCGATCTACATGGCCATTGCCATCGGCTTCATCGCACAAGCCACCGACACGCCGTTTTCGCTGGTGCAACAACTGGGCTTGCTGGCCATCCTGAGTATCACCTCCAAAGGCGGCACCACGGTTGCGGGCGGGGCCTTCATCAAGCTGGCTGCGACGTTGCAATCGGTACAAACCCTGCCCCTGAGTGGCCTGGGCTTGCTGTTCGGCATTGACCGCATCATGGCCACCGCCACTGCCCTGACCAATATCGTTGGCAACACCGTCGCGGTGTTTGCCATCGCACGCTGGGAAGGCGCCTTCAATCCTGAAGATTTCGAGCGCGAAACCGGCCGTAAACCGAGCCGCAGCCTGCTGCGCCCACCGGTGGAAAACCAGTCGGACGAGGACCCCATCGAGCCCGCGCACAAATCCCACGTTCATTCACCGCGTCCCTGACAGGAAAGCTCCATGAATCGTCTGCCCCCTATCGACCCGAACCACCTCAGCGATGCGCAGCGCCCGGTTTACGATCGCATCGCCAACGGCCCGCGCAAAGGTGTACGAGGCCCCCTGGCCATCTGGCTGCATCGGCCGGAATTGGCCGAATGCGCCCAAGCGCTGGGCCGGTACTGCCGCTATGACACCTGCCTGGCCCCGCGCCTGTCGGAGCTCGCCATCCTGATGATGGGGCGCCACTGGCTCGCCGAGTACGAATGGGCCGCTCACAAGCCGTTCGCACTGGAGGCGGGTTTGGCGCCGCACATCATCGATGCCGTCCGGGATGACCTGCCGCCTGAGTTCGAGAACGCCGATGAAGCACTGGTTTACCGCTTCATTCGCGAGCTGCATGCCCAGCGTGCAATCAGCGACGACCTGTACGCCGAATTCACCGAGCTGTTGGGCACCGATGCGGCGGTCGACCTGGTCGGCATCGCGGGTTACTACAGCCTGATTTCCATGACCATCAAGGTGTTCGAAGTGCCGCCGCCCGTGGGCGCCATTGCCGAACTGCCGACTACATTTAACTGAGGATACGTGCATGACTGAAACTCTTACAAAAAGCGAGCGCCTCAAGGGCAAAGTCGCCATCGTCACCGGTGCAGGTTGTGTCGGCAGCGGCTGGGGCAACGGCCGCGCAGTTGCGGTGATATTTGCCTTGGCCGGCGCTAAGGTCTTCGCGGTCGATCGTGATCTGGGGGCCATGGAGGAAACGCTGGAGCGCATCCGCGAGGCCGGCGGTGAAGTCACTCCTTATGCCTGCGACGTCACCAATACCCAGGCCGTCGCCGCCATGGTTGCAGCCTGCAAAGAGACCTATGGCACAGTCGATATTCTGGTGAACAACGTCGGCGGCTCGGCGGCGGGTGGCGCAGTTGCCTTGGCTGAAGAAAAGTTCGATGCGCAGATCGCCCTGAACCTCGGCAGCGTCTATCTGACCTGCAAGCACGTGCTGCCACTGATGGAGGCCCAGGGCAGCGGTTCGATCATCAACACCGCGTCGACGTCCGGTATTCGCTGGACAGGCTCGGCCCAAGTGGCCTACGCCGCCAGTAAAGCCGGGGTGATCCAGTTGTCGCGCGTGACCGCCGTGGAATACGCGCCCAAAGGCATCCGTGTGAACACCGTGGTGCCAGGGCAACTGCATACGCCGATGGTCGAGGTGCGCCTGGCCGGGCAACGCACCGGCGGCGATGTGAGCAAGTTGCTCGACACCCGGCTGGCACGCATTCCGCTCGGGTTCATGGGCGATGGCCGTGACACCGCTTACGCCGCGCTGTACCTGGCCAGCGATGAAGCGCGCTTTGTCACCGGCACCGAAATCATCGTCGATGGCGGCATGACTGCCCGTTGTGACTAAGCCAGCCGCAGGAGCCCGCATGTCGACTTCATCCAGCCCTTCGGGGGTGTGGGATTGCCACACGCACATATATGGCCCCTGGGCCCAATTTCCGCTGCCGGCCAATGCCGCCTACACGCCTGAGCCGGCGCCCTTCTCCGAGTTACTGGCGGTGCATCGACAACTGGGCATCAGTCATGGGGTGCTGGTGCAGGCCGCGCCCTATGGCACGGATCACGCCGCCATCCTGCAGGCGATTGCCGGCAGTGGCGGGCGTTACCGTGGTGTCGGGATCATTGACGACAGCACCACCGACGCTCAATTGCAGGCACTGCATGACGGCGGCCTGCGCGGTATCCGCTTCAACTTGATGGGCCACCTGCCAGGCGCTCGGGATCCGCAAAAACTGCGCACCCTGGCCGAGCGCGTCGCGCCTTTCGGCTGGCATGTGCTGGTGCATGGGGAATTGCCGGTGCTGCTGCCGTTTCTTCACGCCTGGCGAGATCTGGCGACGCCGCTGGTCATCGATCATATGGCCCGCCCCGACCTCACCGGGCCTGTTGACCCGACGCTGATACATGCACTGCGTGCCGAGCTGTGCCATGCAAACCGCTGGATCAAACTGTCCGGCATCGACCGCGCCATGCAAGGCCTGCCCGGCCCGTGGCCGCAGGCGCTGGAGCAGGTGCGTACGCTCCTCGAATGCGCGCCGCAACGCGCTATCTGGGGCTCGGACTGGCCGCATCCGAATATCAAGGGACCGGTCCCGGATGACGCACAGTTGCTCGACTTCATTGCCCAGGTCTGCGACAGCCCCGGCTTGCAGCAGGCGGTCCTGATCGATAACCCAGCGCGACTATACACCTGACGCCCACCCCTTTCGGAGATCAAACGATGGACGATATTTCCTGGTCGCCCAGCCCGCGCGTGCCCGATCCAAGGGTACGCGAGCTGGACCCGCGCTTTGCCCACTACCGCCTGGCGCATGCCAAGGTCGAACGGCTCGGCGGCGGCCTGCGCTGGGCGGAAGGCCCGGCCTGGTTTGCCGATGGACGCTTCGTGCTGTTCACCGATTTGCCTAACGACCGAATCATGCGTTGGGACGAGGCCACCGGTGGCCTGGGGGTGTTCCGCCATCCTTCGAACCAAGCCAACGGCATGACGCGCGACCGTCAGGGCCGCTTGCTGGTCTGCGAACACGGCGGTCGGCGCGTCACCCGCACCGAGTACGACGGCAGCATTACCGTGCTGGCCGACAGCTTCGCCGGAAAGCCGCTGAATTCGCCGAATGACATTGTGGTGAAGTCTGACGACAGCATCTGGTTCACCGACCCGCCTTTCGGCCTGATGAGTGACTACATGGGCCGCCAAGGCACGCCCGAATTGCCGGCCAACCTCTATCGCCTCGATGCGGACGGCACGCTGCATTGTGTCGTTGAAGACCTCGAAGGCCCCAACGGCCTCGCGTTCTCCCCGGATGAAAAAACCCTCTATTTGGTCGAATCCAGGGCGCGCCCGCGACGAATCGTGGCCTACAGCGTCGATGCCCAAGGCCGACTCAGCCAGCGGCTCGAGCTGATCGACGCCGGCAGCGGGCTGCCGGACGGTTTGCGCGTCGACGTGGACGGCAACCTCTGGTGCGGCTGGGGCGCACCCGAGCCCGGGCTGGACGGCGTACGCATTTTTGCACCCGATGGCAGCGTAATCGGGCATATCGATTTGCCGGAGCGTTGCGCCAATTTGTGCTTCGGCGGGCCACGCGGCAATCGCCTGCTGATGGCTTCAACCACCTCGTTGTATTCGTTGTTCGTCAACACCCGCGGCGCTTGAAACGGCCGTCTAATCGAGAAGGTAGCACCATGAAAAAAACAAGATCTGCCCCGATGTTAGTGACCACCGGTTTGGTCAGCCTGCTCGGCTTCTCTCATTTGTGCGAAGCAGCCGAACTGAAGGTCATTGCCAGTGGCGCACTCCGGGGCGCCATGGAACACCTTCAACCGGCCTATGAAAAAGCCAGCGGTAACACCCTGATTTTCAGCTGGGGGCCATCGATGGGCACCTCGCCTGAGTCCATTCCAGAGCGCATCCGGCATAAAGAGCCGATGGACCTTGCGATCATGGCCGACGAAACCCTGGAACTGCTCTCGTCCACCGGCGCCTTCGACATGACCACCCGCCGCGAGATCGCTGATTCGCGTATTGGTGTCGGCGTACCTCACGGTAAACCCAACCCGGATGTTTCAAGCGTTGCCGCATTGAAAGCAGCGCTGCTGAAGGCCGACAAGATCGCTTATTCCCAGGGTGCCAGTGGCGTGTACATCCGCACCGAGCTGTTCCAGCGCTTGGGTATCAGCGATCAGGTGAAAGGCAAGACCGTCGAGATTGCCGGCAAAGAGCTTGTAGGCACGGCCCTGGCCAGGGGCGATGCGGACATCGGCATGCAACAGATCAGCGAATTGAAGGTTACCCCGGGTGTCGACTTCCTAGGCCCGCTTCCCGAGGAAGTGCAAAAAGTCAGCCGCTTCTGCGCAACCGTTGCTCACCAGACGGCCAATGCCGTGCCTGCCCGCGAATTCATTGCCTTCCTCAACAGCCCGGCCGCACGCCGCCTGCTTGAAGAGAGCGGCCTTGAGCCTGCGAAAACCCCGAGCGTCCAGGAGTCCAAATAATGAAAAAAGTCTCGCGTCTTCTGCTCGGTGCCACATTGAGCCTGGCCTCCGCCATTGCGATGGCCGCTGGTACTCCGTTCAAGCAGGAACTGGTCAATTACAACAATGTGCAAATCGAGGTCAACTCCCAAGGCACTGGACCCGTCATCGTAATGTTGCCGTCGCTGGGGCGCTCGGGTCGTGATTACGACCAGGTTGCGAATTATCTTCAGGCGGATGGGTTCAGGGTCGTGAGGCCGGAGCCGCGTGGCATAGGGCAAAGCAAAGGGCCGATGGAAAACCTGACCGTGCATGACTTTGCCCGCGACGTCGCGGCAGTGGTCGAGCATGAAAACAAAGGCCCCATCGTGGTAGTCGGTCACGCCTGGGGCAACTTCGCCGCGCGCATGCTCGCCGCGGACCGTCCCGACCTGGTACGTGGCGTGGTCATGGCTGCAGCGTCCGCCGGCAAGGTGCCGCCGGGCTCGACGGAAAAACCCATCAATGCAGAGATGCGTCAGGCCATCGACGGCGCGGGCGATATGTCGCTTTCCGCAGAGCAACGCCTGATCTATCTGCGCAAAGCGTTCTTTGCCTCGGGCAACGACCCCAAGGTATGGCTGGACGGCTGGCACCAGGCGACCCACGATGCCGAAGGCCACGCGCGCAACACAACGCCGGTGGACGACTACTTCGCCGCTGGCACGGCGCCGATTCTCGACCTGCAAGGTGAGGCGGACACGGTTGCTCCACGGCGCTTCTCCGGCGTGCTCAAAAGCATGCTCGGCGACCGGGTCCAGGTGGTGGTATTGAAAAATGCCGGCCACGCCATGGCTCCGGAGCAACCCAAGGCGATGGCGGATGCAATCGCCACGTTTGCCAAGGCGCAATACGCGAAAAAATAGCGGTAGCGGGAAATGAAGAATGCTCCGAACTCAATGGTTCGGAGCATTTTTTTTGTTGGAGCGGAGCCATGCAGCGCTGAGCGCCCTCCTCAAGGGCATTGAGCAATCAGTTGATCACTTGGCCGCATACACGCGCTGAGCAAACTCGGCGATGGCATTGGCCATTTCACGAGGCTGTTCGGGCGCCATGGCATGCCCGGCGTTGGCGATGGTCTTGTGTTCGACCCGGTCGCCGAGCATCGATTTGAGAATATTCGGAATGACCACCGCGTCATGCTGGCCCTGCAAGTCAAGGATCGGCACGGTTTTACCGGCAGACCAATAGAGCTCCACAGGCGTGGAATCCCGCGCATGGTCCTGGGCCTGGTGGGTCTTGTCATACCATCCACTCAGCCAGGCGCGCGGGTCATTGCCGGGCGCGAAAAATGCCTCTTTCAGATAATCGATACGCTTGGCCTCTGACAATGAATAATTACCCGCGCCTTTGATAGCCTCGACCATGCGGCCGTAGGGTTTCTCGGATGAGCCCGCGGGAAACTTGCCAATCGACGCGGCGGCCAACACGATGCCATTGACCAGGTCCGGGCGATCCACCGCCAGCACGCGCGCGGGCTGGCTGCCCCAGGCATGCCCGACCACCACCGAAGGTCCGGTCTTGGCCTTGTCCATCACCAAGGCCACATCGGCGGCGAAGTCATGCAGCGTCGGCGTGTCCATCGGCGCCTTGCTACCCTTGACCCCGCGTGGTTCAGGGCGGATCACGCGATAGCCGTCAGCGGCCAGGTAGCGTGCCACCTCGTCATAATCATTCGCGCCACGGCCCTTTGACGGCAGGATCACGATGACATGGCCCTTGCCCTGGTCCAGCGCCTCGATGTGCACATTGCCCTTCTCGGCAACCAGTGTACGTACCGAATCATCGGCATTTCCCGGCAGGCTATAGGCAACGAGGCCAGCGACGATTAAAGATTGCATGACGCGAGTGTAGTGCATGGGATGAGCCTTTTATTATTGGTGTGAACCCTCAGGTTTATGCACGGGGAAGAAAATAACCAATACCTATATCTCATGATTTTCAATGCTTGTCGGGCATGGCCCCAGCCCCGTACTGAACGCCCTCCAAGGCCCATGCTCTGCCGTTATGGACACCTATGGTTTAAAGGTCTTGGCGCACACATGAACGCCGGCCATATGCTTCCTGGCTCCTGATTACAACAATAATGGAGCCCCATGAATACACTCACCGCCGGTCAAGTAACAACGCAGGAGGCCCTCGTATCCAGCGCCTGTCGCAAAGCCGCGATAAGGCTTATCCCCCTGCTCGCCATCGCGTACTTCTTCAATTATCTGGACAGAACCAACGTCGGATTCGCGTCGTTGACCATGAATGACGATCTGGGGCTTACCGCCTCCCAATTCGGTTTTGCAGCCGGCATTTTTTATGTCGGTTACTGCCTCTTCGAGGTACCCAGCAACCTGGCGCTTTATCGCTTCGGCGCGCGGCGATGGCTGGCAAGGATTATGATCACCTGGGGGCTGTTCTCCGCCTCCACAGCGTTGGCGCAAGGGCCTTTCAGTTATTCCGTAATCCGCCTGCTGGCCGGCATTGCAGAAGCCGGCTTTTTCCCCGGTGTGATCTTCTTCCTGTCGCTGTGGTTCCCCATCCAGTATCGGACGCGCGTCATGGCCTGGTTTCTGTTCGCCATTCCGGTGTCTTCGGTACTCGGCGGGCCACTCTCTGCCGCAATGCTGGGCATGGATGGTGTTTGGGGTTACCGCGGCTGGCAGTGGCTGCTGGTGCTGCAAGGCCTGCCGGCCTGCGTGCTGGGCGTGATGTGCCTGAAAATGCTGGCCGACAAACCTGCCGACGCGAAATGGCTGACCGTGCAGGAGCGCCAAGCGTTGCAATCATCCCTCGATGCCGAGCATGAGTCGAAGGGCTCACACAGCTTTCACGAGTCCATCAAGGACGTCCGGGTATGGCTGCTGGCGGCCATTCTGTTCAGCTATATCATTGGCATCCTCGGTATCGGCGTCTGGTTGCCGCAAATCCTCAAGACCCACTCTCTGACCACCATGCAGATCGGCTGGGTGTCGGCCATCCCCTATTTGATTGCCAGTGTCGCCATGCTGCTGTGGGCCAAAGTGCTAGCACGCAAGCGACGTTATGTCCTGCACTTGGCCATTACATGCGCCACGGGAGCGGCCGGTTTTATCTTTTCCGTGGTCTACAGTGACTTGGTTCCGGCACTGATTGGCCTGACTGTCGCACTGATCGGGCTCAGCTCGGTACGTACCTGTTTCTACAGCATTCCATCGACTTTCCTGAGCAAACAGGCGGCAGCCGGTGGCATTGCGTTCATTAACGCGGTCGGCAGCCTTGGCGGTTTAGTGGGGCCGTACGCAGTCGGTTGGCTCAAGGACGTCACGCACTCATTCAACGCGGGGCTCATTGCGATGGCCACGATGTTGTGTGTCGCAACGGTGTTGACATTGATTCTGCGCTACGTGGTCAAAGAAGCCTGACGCAACATGGCCCCGGCGGGCTTCGTCAGTTGCCGGGGCTTTTCGTCAGTTAGGGTGAAATGTTTTCTGGAGATCCGGACAGCCTCTGAGAAACTCTACCAATAGACGCAAACTCAGCGACGCTCAAGCAAGGTCGCTGACAGCGCCAGGCAAGCACACCGATGGCGAGGTCCTTGGCGAAAGCGGGACACTCCGTTCTGCTCAAGCCAAGGGAGTCGTCAGCTTCGGCTCCATCAACAAAAAAGCATCAATGAATCACCAAGGGCAACGTCACTACAAATTCGCTTCCCTGCCCTTCCCCCGCACTGAAGCCGGTCACCGTGCCGCCGTGGGCTTCGATCAACTCGCGCACCACCGTCAGACCGATGCCCAGGCCTGCCCCGTTGAATCCGACCGCATGCACGTCCTGTACAAATGGCTCAAAGATGAATGGCAATGCCTTGGAAGTTATACCGATGCCGGTATCGCGGATGCGAATTTCCAGCAGATCGGCTTCGGCGGTGACTGTAAAAATGACTTCGCCATCCGCCGGTGTGTACTTGGCTGCGTTGCCCAGCAGATTGCCAAGAATTTGAGTGAGGCGTGTCGGATCGCCATTCATCATTAGCGCACGCTCAGGCAGTTGCGAGCTGAAATGCAAGTTGTGAGCGATCATGACCGGGGTACAGATGTCGATGGCCTCATGGATGATCTGAGCCATATCGACAAGGTGGCAATCAAGGCGAAACTTGCCGGTGCTGGCACGGGAGATGTCGAGCAAGTCTTCCACCAATCGGGACATCTGCTTGACCTGACCTTCAATCAACATCTGCATGCGGGGCAGTTCTTCGCTAGGTACCCGTACCAGCCGCCCAGCAATCATGCTGATGGGCGTCAGAGGATTTCGCAGCTCGTGGGCCACCTGGTTGAGGAAGTTGCGTTGTTGCTCCAGCGCCTGTTCCGCTGCGACCTGCAGGTCTTGGGCGCTAAGCGCGGCGATCACCAACTGTTCATTGGCTTCGCGCATCTCCAGGTACATTTGCTGCTCTGACTGAGCGATTTTCGGACCTTCAGCATCCGACTGTGCCGACAGGATGGCCAGCACCAACTGCTGGTTGGCTTCGATCAGTTGCTCGACCTGCTGGCTATCGACGAGCTGGGTATTCGCTTGGTTGAGTTCCCTATGCACCGCTGCGAGTACCGCGCGCGCCGCGACCGTTTTCTGGCCGAGCAGGAACAGTTCGCGTGCAGCAGTGGCTATCGCTTTCTCATTCTTGCCGTCGGCCTCACTCATGATAGTGCGCTCATCCTTCGACTGTGCCCAAACGCTGCTGAGTCGGGCGTCCCCCAAGTAATCCTTCTTTATCCGGCAACATTTCGCCGATCTGCAAGCCGTCATTGTCGATGCTGTACAGCCGCAGTTCATCGGAGTGAGCGCTGGCCCGAACCTTGACCACGGCCATGATGCGCAACAAGCGGCTCTGCACTTCAATGTAGCGCTGGACGATGATTGCGTCAGTGAGAAAAGCGGTGCCGTAAGGACTGAAACGCAGGTCGGTGTAGCGGTCTTCCAGCTCGGAGGTCAACAACACGCTGACGCCCGCGCGGGTCAGTGCCGTGACCATGCGTGACAACGACTCGCGAAAGTCTTCGCGAAAGGTCGGTGCCAGCGCCAGTTCAAAGCCGGACAACGAATCGATGACCACGCGGGTCGCCTTCAGGCGGTCGATCTCGCTCAGCAACAACTGCACGATTTCGTCGATGGACAAGTCCAGTGCACGGCTGTCAACCAGCCCCACTTGGCCGCTGCGAATAAGGCCTGCGAGAGTGGCGTTCTGGGAATGATTGGGCCGTTGCTCGAAGACCGCGATCACGCCGGTTTCACCATTGCGCGCGCCTTCGGCCAGGAACGTGGCTGCCAGAATGCTCTTGCCCGAGCCCGAGGGGCCGGCCACCAGCAAGGAGTAGCCACGGGGCAAACCGCCGCCGAGCATCTCGTCGAGTTGCGGCACGCCCATTTTCAGGCGTTTGATCGGGAACTCCAGTGGCGTCTCGACCGGTTTGATGACAGCCGGTGCAAAGACCTTGATCCCTGACGTGGCGATGCGGAAGGTGTGCAGGCCTGGCAGCGTTGGCTGGCCGCGCATCTTCATGATTTCCATCTTGCGCACCATGGAGTTGCGCTGAACGCTCTGGCGCAGCCAGATCAGGCCATCGGCGACGGTGAAAATCGGGTTGGTGTCAGTCTCGTTGAAATATTCGCCAATCAGGAAGGTCGTCGCCTGCCAGGTGGTCATCAACATGCCCAGCTGCTGAACGAACTGCGGCAGGTTGTTATTGGGGTTGTCCTGGGTCTGGCTGGCCAGCACCACGGAGCGGAATGAGTCGACGAACACCAGCGACGGCGAGTACGCCTCGACCTCGGCGACGATGCGCCGCAGCACTTCGTCCAGATCCCCGGCCAGGGTGTCATTGGCCAAGTTGATGTAGCGAATCGACTGGTTGATCGCTTCGTTGTCGAAAAAATCGAATTGCTGCTGATAACGCAGCATTTTCAACGGCGGCTCGCCCAGCACGGTAAAGAACAGCGCCGGACGCTCAGGCGTCGCAAGGGCGAACATCATTTGATGCGCCAGAGTGGTTTTGCCACAGCCAGGGGGGCCGGCAATCAAGTTGAACGAAAACTCCGGCAATCCTCCGCCGAGCACCTCGTCCAGTCCTGGCACGCCGGTGGCCAGGCGGTTGATAGTCACTTTGGTGTTCATGGCGATTTTTCCTGCGCAGATATGTCGCTCAAAAAAGGTTCCAACACGCCACGAAGCAAACGTGCGGTGAGCGAGGGCCCAATCAGCTTGGTCAGCAGCTCGTAATAGGTCATCAGCAACACTTCACCGAACAACAAGGCGTCGGTGTCACTTTGCTCAACGAGTATGGACATGAGGGCTGCCGGAGCTTGGGAAGCGAGCACACGGTCTGCGCTGCCGACCAGGCGCGCCTGGTGGTTGGCGCAAAGATGAAGGCTGCGGCGAAAAAGTGCGGCAACCCCCTGCTGGCCGATGATAGGCGTTAGGGCTTTATCCATATCCTGCAAAGTCAAGACAATCGCGTTAGCGATCCTTGCAGTATCAGCATTAGGGCCAACCCGATGCGCCAGAGAAGCTACGATCTGGCGGCTCTCTTCGTTTAGCGCGGACATGGCTAACTGATTTCTGATGGATTGGTATTGATAGTACACCCTCACCGAGTCGTAGAGATTCGAATGGACATTGGACTTGAGACTAATGCCACCTGTGACGTGACAACCCAATCTGGATCATCCGGACCACTGTTACATAGATACCGGCCAAAGCGTCATTCATAAATGATCCACCGGTGGAAAAACCGGTTTCTACTCGGAAACAGCGGGGTTATTTCGCGAAGGTTGCGCTGACTCGTTGATGAACGAATTCCAGGCTGCATAGGCCGCACAATGTCGTTGGCTTGCCAGCGCCCAACGCTCGCCGGTCGTCTCACGACTCGAAACCAACATCATCATGTCAGTGGTTGCCGCGTCGAGTTCTATCAGGAATTGATGGGATTTAAATCGAAAATCATCGGTGCTGTGCATCTCGTTCCGCCAAAATGGGGCTGATTCGAAATTACGAATCTTTATACCCATCCTACTCATCGACACCACATTGCCGGGTTCGATCCGTACCCTCGACAATCGGTTGAGCGAATGCTTCTGCGGTAGTCGTGAAAGCGGCGACGGATGTCAGTCCTCAGCATCGCTGCACTGCCGGCAAGACAGCGCGACAAATCAGGCCGATGCCGGACAAAAAAGCGCCGGTTGGCTGCCTTATGCCACGCTGATTGCGGGTGTACTGGTGGTGTACGGTTGCCATCAACTGGTAGCCTGAGCGACCTTGCCTGCAGGTCGCTGATGGATCATCGGGGCGCAACGACGCCTCGATGATCACTGCGCCCCTCTATCAATCAAGACGACGGTGACTCTTTTGATCAGCACCACCCCCGCTCTTGCCCGCGTTATCGACGGCAAAGCCATCTCTGCCCAGGTTCTCGACGAAGTTCGAGAAGAGATTCTGGTCCTGGCCGGACAGCAGATTTACCCCGCCCTGGCCGTGCTGCTCGTCGGTGAAGACCCGGCCAGCGAGGTCTACGTACGCAACAAACTGCTGCGGGCCAAGGACGTCGGTATCCGCTCCCTTGAATACCGTCTGCCGGAAACCGCCAGCCAGGCGCAAGTGCTGGAACTGATTGCGCAACTGAATGCCGATGCCACGGTAAACGGCATCCTCGTGCAGCTGCCATTGCCGGCGCATATTGACGAAGGCGCGGTAATCCATGCCATTGATCCGATCAAGGACGTGGACGGCTTTCATCGGGAAAACGTCGGCGGCCTGGTGCAAGGAATCGAAGTCCTCACACCCTGCACGCCCAGTGGCTGCATGCGCCTGCTGCACGAAACCTGCGGTGATTTGAGCGGCTTGCACGCTGTGGTCATCGGCCGCTCGAACATTGTCGGCAAACCCATGGCGACCTTGTTGTTGCAGGCCAATTGCTCGGTCAGCGTGGTGCACTCGCGCAGTGTCGATGCACCGGCGTTATGCAGGTTGGCGGACATCGTGGTCGCGGCGGTGGGTCGTCCTGAGATGATCGACGCCAGCTGGCTCAAACCCGGGGCGGTGGTGATCGACGTCGGCATCAATCGCATTGCCAGTGAGTCCGGCAACCGGCTGGTAGGCGATGTCGATTACGCCAGTGCGCGTACAGTGGCCAGCGCGATCACGCCGGTACCCGGTGGGGTCGGGCCGATGACCATTGCGTATCTGCTGAAGAACACCCTGATCGCCAGTCAATTGCAACGTGCCGCCGAGGCGCGGGAACAACAGGCGAACAAAGTTGCCGTGACTATCTGAGCAGCACGAAAACGGCCCACGCGGAGGTGGGCCGTGTCAGTCAACATTAACCCACGCTGACCTTTGCACACTCGGCAACACAGAATTGTCATCAAACCGATTGATCGCTTTCTAACCGAAGGCGCATGCTAGAGAGCTCGCCTTAGTCTTATATCATTCCGAATGATAGTTACCTTTGCCTCATTCGATTCGTGAGATACACCCTCCCCCGAGCATCATCCGCCCATTCTCAATACATTGGCGGATGCATCCATGGAACAGTCACTCAAACATTTGCGCTTCCCGTTGGCCTTGCTGGCCGTACTGGTGATGAGCGCCTGCGGCAAGGCCCCGGAGTCTGCCGCCACCATGCCCGCGGCCAAAGTCAGTGTCGCGAAGGTGCTGGAACAACCGGTCAACGAGTGGGACGAATTCACCGGGCGTCTTGAAGCGCCGGAAACCGTAGAAATTCGTCCACGGGTCTCGGGCCAGATCGATGACGTGGCCTTCACTGAAGGCGCACTGGTCAAGAAAGGCGACTTGCTGTTCCAGATCGACCCGCGTCCGTTCCAGGCTGAGGTCCGCCGCCTTGAAGCCCTGGTTGCCCAGGCTCGCGCCAATGCCAACCGCAGCGACAACGAAGCCCAGCGTGGCGAACGCCTGCGGACCAGCAACGCGATCTCCGCCGAACTGGCCGATTCGCGCACCAGTGCCGCACAAGAAGCCCGCGCCGCCGTCGGCGCCCTTCAGGCGCAACTGGATCTGGCCAAACTGAACCTGAGTTTCACCCGCGTCACCGCGCCAATCAGCGGTCGCGTCAGCCGTGCGGAAATCACCGCCGGCAACCTGGTCACCGCCGACACCACCGCGCTTACCAGCGTTGTTTCCACCGACAAGGTCTACGCCTACTTCGACGCTGACGAACGTGTGTTCCTCAAGTACACCCAGCTCGCTCGCCAGGGCAAACGCGGTGCAACCACTCCGGTTTACCTCGGCCTGTCCAACGAAGACGGCAACCCGCACCAGGGTGTGATGAACTTCGTCGACAACCAGGTCAATCCGAAAACCGGCACCATCCGTGGTCGCGCCGTGTTCGACAACACCGACGGCACTTACACCCCGGGCCTTTATGCCCGTCTGAAACTGGTTGGCAGCGGCACCTACTCCGCCGTGCTGATCAACGATGAAGCGGTCGGTACCGACCTGGGCAAGAAGTTCGTACTGGTGATGGATGCCGACAACAAGACGGCCTATCGCGCGGTCGAGCTCGGTCCGAAGATCGAAGGCTTGCGCATCGTGCGCAGCGGCCTGAACAAGGATGACACCGTCATCGTCAAGGGTCTGCAACGGGTTCGCCCTGGCTCGCCGGTCACCCCCGAAGTGATCCCGATGGCCAGCGAACAAACCCTCGCGGCACTCGCACAACAACGACAAGCGCTGGAAGCCAGCAACCTGCCCCAAGTCGCACCTGCCAAGGTCGCGCCGGGCACGGTCGTGAAACTGGCTGCTGCGACTCCACGCGGTTAAGGGACGACAACTCCGATGAATTTTTCCCAATTCTTCATTTCACGGCCGATCTTTGCAGCGGTGCTATCGCTGCTGATCCTGATCGCTGGCGCCATCTCGCTGTTCCAGTTACCGATCAGTGAATACCCGGAAGTGGTGCCACCGACGGTGGTGGTTCGTGCCAACTTCCCGGGCGCCAACCCAAAAGTCATCGGTGAAACCGTGGCAGCTCCTCTTGAGCAAGCCATTACCGGCGTCGAGAACATGCTGTACATGTCCTCGCAATCCACCGCTGACGGCAAGATCACCCTGACCATCACCTTTGCGCTGGGCACTGACCTGGATAACGCACAGGTCCAGGTGCAGAACCGCGTGACCCGTACCGAGCCCAAGCTTCCAGAAGAAGTGACGCGCATCGGTATCACCGTCGACAAGGCCTCTCCGGACCTGACGATGGTGGTGCACTTGACCTCGCCGGATAAACGCTACGACATGCTCTACCTGTCCAACTACGCCTTGCTCAACATCAAGGATGAGTTGGCGCGTCTGGGCGGTGTCGGTGACGTGCAACTGTTCGGCATGGGCGATTACTCCCTGCGGGTATGGCTCGATCCGAACAAGACCGCTTCGCGCAACCTGACTGCGACCGATGTCGTTACGGCGATCCGTGAGCAGAACCGTCAGGTAGCGGCCGGTGCACTGGGCGCGCCGCCTGCGCCGAATGCCACTGCATTCCAGCTGTCGGTCAACACTCAGGGCCGTCTGGTTTCTGAAGAAGAGTTTGAGAACATCATCATTCGCTCCGGCGACAACGGTGAGATCACCCGCCTCAAAGACATCGCTCGCGTAGAACTGGGTTCCAGCCAATACGCCCTGCGCTCGTTGCTGAACAACCAGCCGGCAGTGGCGATCCCGATCTTCCAGCGTCCGGGTTCGAACGCGATCGAGATCTCCAACGAAGTTCGCGACAAGATGGCCGAACTGAAGAAGAACTTCCCGGAAGGCATGGACTTCAGCATCGTCTATGACCCGACGATCTTCGTGCGCGGCTCCATCGAGGCGGTGGTCCACACCCTCTTCGAAGCACTGATCCTCGTTGTACTGGTAGTGATCTTGTTCCTGCAAACCTGGCGCGCCTCGATCATTCCGTTGGTGGCGGTGCCGGTTTCGCTGATCGGTACGTTTGCCGTGATGCACCTGTTCGGCTTCTCGCTGAACGCCCTGTCGCTGTTCGGACTGGTACTGGCGATTGGTATCGTGGTGGACGACGCCATCGTGGTGGTGGAGAACGTGGAGAGGCACATCGAGTTGGGAGAAACGCCCGTAGAAGCCACCAAGAAAGCTATGCGGGAGGTGACCGGGCCGATCATCGCGACGGCGCTGGTGCTGTGTGCGGTATTTATCCCGGCGGCGTTCATTTCCGGACTCACTGGCCAGTTCTACAAACAGTTTGCCCTGACCATTGCCATCTCTACCGTGATCTCGGCGTTCAACTCGCTGACACTGTCCCCTGCCCTGGCCGCCGTGCTGCTCAAGAGCCACAGTGCGCCGAAAGATCGCTTTACCAAAGTGCTTGATAAACTATTGGGCGGTTGGCTGTTCCGTCCGTTCAACCGGTTCTTCGAACGCGCCAGCCATGGCTATGTCGGCACCGTAGCCCGGGTTATCCGCAGCAGCGGTATTGCACTGCTGTTGTACGCAGGCCTGATGGTGCTGACCTTCTTCGGTTTCGCCCACACCCCGACCGGCTTCGTACCCGGCCAGGACAAACAATACCTGGTGGCCTTCGCGCAACTGCCGGATGCGGCAAGCCTGGACCGTACCGAAGATGTGATCAAGCGCATGTCCGACCTGGCCCTGAAACAGCCAGGTGTGGAAAGCGCCGTGGCCTTCCCGGGCCTGTCGATCAACGGCTTCACCAACAGTCCTAACGCCGGCATCGTGTTCGTGACCCTGAAACCGTTCGACGAGCGTAAAGACCCGAGCATGTCCGCCGGTGCGATCGCCGGTGCCTTGAACGGTCAGTTTGCCGGGATTCAGGAAGCCTACATGGCGATCTTCCCGCCGCCGCCAGTACAGGGTCTGGGCACCATCGGTGGTTTCCGCCTGCAGATCGAAGACAAGGGCAACCTCGGCTACGACGAGCTGTACAAAGAAACCATGAACATCATTACCAAAAGCCACAACGTGCCGGAACTGGCCGCCCTGTTCACCAGCTACACCGTGAACGTGCCGCAGGTCGATGCCGCTATCGACCGCGAGAAAGCCAAGACCCACGGCGTGGCCGTCAGTGACATCTTCGACACCCTGCAAATCTATCTGGGTTCGCTGTATGCCAACGACTTCAACCGCTTCGGTCGGACTTATCAGGTCAACGTTCAGGCTGAACAGCAGTTCCGTCTCGAACCGGACCAGATCGGTCAGCTCAAAGTGCGCAACAACAAAGGCGAGATGATCCCGCTGGCGACCTTCATCAAGGTCAGCGACACCTCGGGTCCGGACCGCGTGATGCACTACAACGGCTTCATCACTGCTGAAATCAACGGTGCGGCAGCCCCGGGCTACAGCTCCGGCCAGGCTCAGGCGGCCATCGAGAAACTGCTCAAGGATGAACTTCCTAACGGCATGACCTACGAATGGACCGACCTGACCTACCAGCAGATTCTGTCCGGCAACACCGCGTTGTTCGTGTTCCCGCTCTGCGTCTTGCTGGCGTTCCTGGTACTCGCCGCACAGTACGAAAGCTGGAGCCTGCCACTGGCGGTGATCCTGATCGTACCGATGACCCTGCTGTCGGCCATTACCGGTGTAATTGCCTCGGGTGGCGACAACAACATCTTCACCCAGATCGGTTTGATCGTACTCGTGGGGCTTGCCTGTAAGAACGCGATTTTGATCGTCGAGTTTGCCAAGGATAAACAGCAGGAAGGCCTTAACCCGCTGGCTGCGGTTCTGGAAGCTTGCCGCCTGCGTCTGCGTCCGATCCTGATGACCTCCTTCGCGTTCATCATGGGCGTGGTGCCTCTGGTTTTCTCCAGCGGTGCCGGTGCCGAAATGCGTCACGCCATGGGTGTGGCGGTGTTCTCCGGGATGCTCGGGGTAACCTTCTTCGGCCTGTTGCTGACGCCTGTGTTCTACGTACTGATTCGTAACTTTGTGGAGCGCGGTGAAGCGCGCAAAGCGGCCAAGGCGCTGAATCATCAAAAGCAACTGGAGGCGCAACAATGAGCCTGAAAGCCTTCCTGCCGAGCCTTCTGGTACTGGCCCTGAGTGCCTGTGCCGTCGGCCCGGACTACAAGACCCCAGCCACTGATCCGGCGAATATCACCACCGCTACCGATGGCGCTGCCGGTCAGAAAAACTTCGATCGCTCGCGCTTCGAAGGCATCTGGTGGCAGCAGTTCGAAGACCCGACGCTCAATCAGCTGGTGACTCAGTCGCTGCAAGGCAACCGTGATTTGCGGGTGGCATTCGCCCGTTGGAAAGCCGCCCGGGCAATTCGTGATGACGTCAGCAATAACGCCATGCCGACCGTTACCAGCCGCGCCAGCAGCGATCTGGCCAAAGGGCAGATTCCTGGCCAGACCACCCAACGGGTCAACAGCGAACGCTACGACCTGGGTCTGGACATGGCCTGGGAGATCGACCTGTTTGGCCGTATCCAGCGCAACCTGGAATCGGCCAACGCCGAACAGCAAGCGCTTGAAGCCGATCTGTACCAACTGCAAGTCACCATGATTGCCGAACTGGTGGATTCCTATGGCCAACTGCGCGGTGCGCAACTGCGTGAAAAGATCGCCCTGGCCAACCTGAGCAACCAGCAGGAATCGCGCAAGATCACTGAAAGCCTGCGCGATGCCGGCGTCGGCGACCAACTGGACGTGGAACGTGCCGATGCACGCCTCGCCTCGGTCGAAGCCAGCGTGCCTCAGTTACAAGCGGAACAGGTTCGGCAGAAAAACCGTATCGCCACCCTGCTGGGTGAGCGTCCGGACAAATTGACCGTCGACCTGAGTCCAAAGAGCTTGCCGGCCATCGCCAAGGCTTTGCCAATCGGTGATCCCGGCGAATTGCTGCAACGTCGTCCGGACATCCGCAGCGCCGAACGCAAACTGGCCTCCGCCACGGCCCGTATCGGCGTGGCAAAAGCCGATTTGTTCCCGCAGGTCAGCCTCAGCGGCTTCCTTGGCTTTACCGCCGGGCGTGGTTCGCAAATCGGTTCCTCGGCAGCCAATGCCTGGGCACTGGGCCCAAGCATCACTTGGGCGGCATTTGACCTTGGCAGCGTGCGGGCACGTTTGCGCGCCGCCGATGCCGATGCCGAAGGCGCGCTGGCAACCTACGAGCAGCAAGTGCTGCTGGCGCTGGAAGAGTCGGAAAACGCGTTCAGCGACTATGGCAAACGCCAGCAACGCTTGATCTCGCTGATTCGCCAAAGCGAAGCGAGCCGTGCAGCCGCGGACCTGGCCGAAATTCGCTACCGCGAAGGCACCGTGGACTTCCTCGTCCTGCTGGATGCCCAGCGTGAGCGCCTGGCGGCGGAAGATACCCAGGCCCTGGCCGAAACTGATTTGTATCGCGGCATTGTCGCGATTTACAAAGCCCTTGGCGGTGGCTGGCAACCCGAGACGGTGGCCAGCAAGTAATGTTTTAAAGCGCTCCTTTGGTTGGTCGCATCCAGCCAGTTTTTTAGCCTCGTGCCTCATTCGGTCGCGGGGCTTTTTTTTGCCTGTAGATTAGTCATCGTCCACCGTAATCCGGAGCACCCAATGACAATCCTCTCCCTGCCGTGCAAACGCGTGACGCTGGCGATCCTCAGCCCCAGCCAGGCCCCGCTGGAAAGCGACTTCTACCAGCGCAACCAGGCTCACCTCGCCCCGTGGTCGCCGGTTCGGCCCGACGATTACTACACGCCCGAAAAAATCCGCTCGCGCCTGGAACAGCAGGCCTTGGCCTTTAAAGACGGCTATGCAGTGCACTTTGCGGTGCTGGATCGCGACAGCGAGCAAATGATCGGTGCGTGCAATTTCAGCGGCATCATCCGGGGGGCATTTCAGGCGTGCTACCTCGGCTACCACATCGACCATTCCCGCCAGGGCCTGGGTTTGATGCATGAAGCCCTGCAAGGGGGCATCCGCTACATGTTCGAAACCATGAACTTGCACCGGATCATGGCCAACTACATCCCCGGCAACGAGCGTAGCGCCCGGTTGCTGGAGCGTCTGGGCTTCGAGCGCGAAGGTTATGCCAAGGCGTACCTGAACATCGGTGGGCGCTGGCAGGATCATGTGCTGACGGCACTGGCCAGCAAGGTCTATATAGACCCTGATCAGTACTGGGCAAGACAACTTTCCTAAGCTTTCACGCCTCGTTCACGCTTTGTTAAGGATTCGCTTCGTATGCTCGGGGTCCGCAATCCCTCCCTGGTCTCCGAAAGCCCATGTCGCGCTCTACTTCCTCACTGTTCTTGCTCGCCGCGCTGCTGTTTTTCTTCGCCCTGGGCAATCACCAACTGCAAGGTTCCACCGAGGCGCGGGTCGCCGGCATTGCCATGGAAATGCACCTGGACAAAGACTGGGTAACACCCCGCCTGTTCGGTGAACCCTTCCTGGAAAAACCACCCCTGAGCCTGTGGCTCGACGCCGAGGCGATCGGCGCATTCGGCGGCACGCCGTGGGCGGTACGCCTGACCTCGGCCTGTGCCGGTTTGCTCAGCGTGATGCTGTTGTTCGCGATGCTGCGACGCTTGGGCCGGCCAACAGCACTGGCCTGGACCGCGGCATTGCTGTTGGCGACCATGGCCAGTTACTGGAGCAATGTGCGTGGCGTCGGCGAAGACGCGTTGCTCGCCCTCGGCGTGACGCTGGCGCTGCTGGCGTTCTTCCAGGGACATCGGCAATCGAGTCCCGGCAACGCGTTGTTGTTTACCCTGGGCATCGCCATCGCCACCTTGAGCAAAGGCATCCTGGGACTGGCGATGCCCGGGGTGGTGATCTTCGCCTTTTTGCTGGCCGAAAGCCTGATGGACAAGCGCCTGTACCTCTCGCACTGGCTACGTCCGGGCCTGCTGACGCTGCTGGGTTTGCTGCCCTTGATGATCTGGCTGGCACTGCTGTATCAACGCGACGGCATCCAGGCCGTGACGCAAGTGCTACTGACCAATAGCGTCGGACGCTTCAGTGGCTCCTTCGTGGAAGCCGGTCATCACGAACCGTTCTACTACTACCTGGCCAAACTGCCCGAGGCGTTTTTGCCCTGGAACATTCTGGTGTACCTGGGGTTGTGGCATTTCCGCAAAAGCCTGATGGCCAATCGTTACCTGTTGTTCTTCACCCTATGGATACTGGCGCAGTTCGTCATGCTGACGTTGGCTTCAAGTAAACGCACGGTATACCTGATGTCGCTGACGCCGGCGGCGGCCGTCATCGCCGCCGAGTACGCGAGCGTCCTTTACGCAAAACTGAAGGCTCGGCAAGACGTATCCACCCTGGCAGCCAGCGTTACCCGCCATCGCCGCAGCGTCGCGTTTGGCACGCTGGCGGTGGTGATCGGCGGCTACCTCGCCGCCGCACAATGGGCGCTACCCCACGCCGACCGCACATTGTCGTTCCTGCCACTGACCGAGCAGATCCGGACCCTGCAAGCCAACGGTCAGCAAGTCGCACTGTATCAAGCCAACGAACGCCTGGGCGGCGCCAGCGTGTTCTATACCCGCCGCGTGCTCAAAGGACTGGATACCGAGGCGCAGCTGCATGAGTTTCTGACGGCGTCGCCCTCCAATGTAGCGGTCATGGCTGCCGATGCCGAACCACCCGCGCCCTTGAAAGTGCTCAAACCCATGATGGTTGGGAAACAGCATTACTACTTCGTCGGGCAATAAAATCTGCGTTTCCCGGGATTCGGTGGGATGGCTAAGGTTGGTCTTGAGATTTGTGGTCTTCCATGACGGTCACGGTGGCCGTGGTCCCGGCACGCAGGCGATTTTTAGCGACATAGTCGGCGTCAATCTGAATTCTCACCGGCACCCGTTGCGCCAGTTTGACCCAGGTGTAACTGGGATTGATGTTTGCCAGCAATCGTCCGCCGGGCAGGTTCTCCCGGTCGGCGATGGCAAAGGCGATGCTTTGGACGGTGCCGCCAAACGTCTCGCCGCTCATCAATTCGATCCTGACGCGATCGCCCTCCTCTATGCGCGGCAGCTTGGTTTCTTCGAAGTAGCCACTGACATAAAACGAGTCGCTATCCACCAACGCCAACAACGCGCCACCGGCGGCGGCATAGTCACCCTGGCGGGTGAGCAGGTTGGTAACGTAACCGCTGACGGGCGCCTCGACCCGGGTGCGCTGCAAGTCGAGTTCGGCCTGGGTCAACGCGGCGATGGCCAGTTGCACGTTAGCCTGGGCCAAACCGAGGTTGGCCTGGTTGCGCAACAACTCAGCCTGGGCCACGGCTACGTCCGTGCTGGACTTTTCCCACTCCTCGCCAGAGATCGCCGCACGCTCCTTGAGCGTGCGGCGCCGGCGCTCTTCGCTCTCACGCTGCCTGAGCAGCGCCTGGCTGGAGACAATGGTCGCTTCGGACTGCCCCAAAGAGGCTTTCGCCACCTCCACCGAACGCTTGGCACGTTCCACCGCCAGCCTGTAGCGAGCCGGGTCGATCTCCAGCAACAGCTGACCTTTATCGACATGCTGGTTGTCATGCACTGTCAGGCTGACGATGCGCCCCGAGACATCGGCGGACAAGGTCACCACATCGGCCCGAACCCGTGCATCGCGAGTCCAGGGCGCGCGGGTGTAATGCTCCCAGGCGTACCAGCCGAGGACGAAGGCCAGCAGCACCACCACAACGGTCGTCAATCGGGCAAGGATCTTCTTCAAGGCATCAGGCTCCCATCACCAGAATCAGGGTGGCGCATACACAGACATATAACGCGCCCTCGAACAGGGCTTCATGCCAGACGAAACTCAGCACACCCAAGCGGCGCAGGATCCAGTCCAGCAGCAGGAAAATCGGCAAGGCCAGCAACAGGGCCTGGGCGATCGGTGGCAGGTACACGCCGCCTATTTCCAGATCAATGGGCAAGGGCCGGCACTCCTTTGGGTTCGGCAGGTTGAAATTGTTGGCGATGCCGCTGCAGAAACGACACCACGATCAGCAGCGCCACGCGCATCCTGAACACCGACCACAGGTGCTCATGAACCACCAGCTGCAGATCGTCCATTTCATCGCCCAAGGCATGCAGGTTGGCGAGCAGCAGGTTGAGGTCAATTCCGGGTCGCCCGGCGATCAATCGCCCGGTCTCACGGACGGCGGCCATCAGGCGGTTCTGTTGTTCGGTACTGAGTAACGTATTGCCGTCCCCCTGTTGCCTGAGCTGGTTCAACGCCACACCCAGCGCCATGCACCCCAGGCTGACCTCGAACAGCTCGCCGGATTGTTTGTTCTGGGTCGCAGGCAACAGTCCCAACATCATGGTCAGGCGATCGACCATGCGACTTTCAAAGGCGAACTGCTGTTCATCGGTCGCCGGGGTCTTCAGCAAAGCGTAGACCTGCTCACAGTTCTCCTTGAACAGTCGGCGAATCCGCAGATCGGGCCGGAACGGAAAGATCAGCGCATAGACACTCAATGCCAGCGTCGCGGCGCAGATATACGCACCGGCGAACTCGAACCACGCAATCGCGGTGTTTTGGCCAACGCCCACATTTTGCGGGCCTAGCAACAACATCGTGGTCAGCCCCAGCCCGATGCCCGTGCCCGTGGTGGGCGGACTGGACAGCCCTACCGCGACGGCATACAGCAACGGGGCCAATAACAAGGCGAGCAACTCGAAATCGCTGATCATTGGAACCAGCAAGAACAGGTACAGGGCCGACACCACCAGGGCCAGCGCCAGCCCCCGGGCGAAACTTTGGCTGGCCAGCAACGGCCGTGGGAACGTCGCCATCAGCGAGCAGAGAATCCCGACCACGATCATCCCGCCGCGAGCGCCATCCCACGCGGTTTCGATCCAGATCAGCCCCGCGACCATCAAGGCGCTGAATGCGCGGATGGCGTTCATCGCCGCCAAGGTGAAATCCAGGTGCAGCGGGTTGTCCTGGCCGCGGAACACGCAACTGGCTTGCCGTCCCTCCTGGATCGCGTCGCTCAGCTCCAGGATCTGCCCCAGTTGTTCCAGCATCCGCGCCTGTTCCCAGCGCAGCGCCCAGGCCAGTGACCGCAGCGTGGCCGGCATCGTTTCGGTCAGTTGCTCGGCCTTGTAGGCCTGGTCATCGAAACGCTGTTGCAACGCCGAAAAATGATGCCGCGCCTCGGCCGATAACGAGCGCCCCTGCACTGCCAGATCATCAAGAAAGGCCAGTTCTTCGGCACGCAGGTGCTGAATTTCCAGCGGCAATGCACCCTCCCAGCGCTCGGTCAGCAATTCCCGCTGGTGGCGCAGCGCCGTCAGGCGCGAGGTCAGCAGCACCAGTTGATTGCCCAGCAACTGCACCAGCTCATTAGCGCTGCGCAGGCGTGGTGCATCGTAATACAGATGCCGGCGAACCCCTTCCAGCGCGCTGATCGCACCGAGTAATTGCATCTGCCGCCGATGAAAATCCGCCTCGCTTTCCTCGGTGCGGATGACGGCGGCAGCATGGGTCGCCAGCAGTTTGATGACCTGATCGATCTTGGCAAAATAGTCCCGGGCCACGGCCTCCGGGCGAGCAGTCAGCAGGCTGACGACGCAGACGCAGGCGACCGCCAGCAGCGTCTCGGTGACACGCGTGACAGCCAGCAGGAACGTGCCCTCCTGATCAGGCATCGCCAGCAAGGCGACCACCACCGCCGTGTAACCGCTCAGCACAAACGCTTGGGAGCTGGTGTAGCGCAATAAGGTGCCGCCAGCCGTACACAACGCCAACCACAACCCCAACGTGATAATGAAAGGCAGCGGCGCCTGGGGAAAAATCGCCATGATCAACACCGCAACAGCCGCGCCCAGAGTGGTGCCAATGACTTGGCCAAAACTGCGGGCCAGAGCCATACCAGCCAATGGCTGGCTGACAATGACCACCGCCATGATCGACCACTTGGGCTGGTCAAGGTCGAACAGAAAGGCCAGGTACAGCGTCAGCAACCCGGCGGCGATGGTTCTCAACGCGAACAGCAGCACCCCCGGCCCGGGGTTGAGCATAGCTTTGAAGTACTGCAGAAACGGTTGCATGGAAATACTCGTGGAGTTATCTCCAGCAAGCGTAGTCACTGCTTCGGCGCCGCGACGGGTTTCAATGTCGACACGACCTGTAGGCAAAATCGTCGCAATTGAACCGAGTCAGGGTTTGACTCACAGCCCCACCTGACCGAAGCTGACGGCTTTGCACACGCTGCCAGCTCCCGGATTCCTGCATGTCCCAGTCCCGCCGCTACGCGCTCATCAGCCTTTGTGTCCTGCTCGCCATTGTCCTTGCCTGGTTCTTCCTGCGCACGCCTGCCCCGGTGGTGCCGGAGGCCATCAAGCGCGGCTATAGCGAAGCGCTGACCCAGGCACGTGCCGGGCAACCCGGCGCCGCGCGGGTGTTGTATCAGCAACTGGCTCGCCCCGATCTATCGGCCAAGCGCCGTATCTGGCTGCATGCTGAACTGCCCAATTACCCGAGCCCGCAAGCCCTGAAACTGGCCGATGCAGACTTGCAAAACCCTTCCCCAGAAGTCCGCGTGGCAGCGATCAAGAGCATCAGTGGGCTGGTTCCCAACGGGCAGCGCAGCCTGTTGATCGGGCCGTTGCTGGAGGACAGCGAGCAAAGCGTACGCTTTGCTGCAATCAACGCCTTGCTGGGCTTGTCGCCGGATGACCTGGGCTTGTATTTCGGGCCACTGCAACAAGCCATCGATGCCTGGGAACGGGTCCTGCAGAGCCAAACCGAAAGCGCCGAAACCCAATACCAACTGGCCCGGCTGCACCTGCACAACGCCGAATTGAAAGAGGCGCAGCAGGCACTGGACCGCACCTTGCAGCTGGATCCGGCGAATCTGCCGGCATTGGTCATGCAGATTGAGGTACTGGATAAGCAAGGCCAAAGCGATGCAGCCCAGCAATTACTGGCGAAACAGTTAAAGGCGCAGCCCGACTCAGCCTACCTTCAACATGCGCTGGGCCTATGGTTGTTGCATCACGGGCAAAGCGAATTTGCTTTGTTGGGGCTCTCGAAAGCCGTAGAGATCGAGCCCGGCAACAAGGACTATCGTTACGACCTGGCCACCACTTTGCACGACGAGCAAGAGCTGGAGGCTGCGCAAAAGCAGTTGCAGGAGATCGTCCAGCGCCACCCGGCCGACCGCAAGGCGCGGGTGTTGCTGATCAATTACTGGAAGGAAAGCGGCCAGTTGCAGAACGTGCAGATTTTGCTGGCGCAGCTGGAGCAGCTCAACCCGGACGACCCGGTGTTGCAGCAAGGACTCTAATCGATTTTTAAGCCCGGCCACTCACAGACAGGCACAAAAGGTTGAACCGTCGCCACGGCAAAAGGTCAAGTGATCAGGCAGTACATTCAGGCACCTCAGGCCTGCTGCCTCGCTTCCCCTAGTCATGAGAGGGTTTTTTTTGTCTACATCTAACGAGCTGTTCAGTGCAAAAGCCGCCACCGGTATAGAGGGTCTGGATGACATCCTGGCCGGCGGGTTGTCCCGAGGTCATGTGTTTTTGCTAGAGGGTGAACCCGGAACCGGCAAAACCACGGTCGCTTTGCATTTTCTGCTGGCCGGCGCTCGTGCCGGCGAGCGCTCGTTGTACATCACCCTGTCGGAGACTGAGCGCGAACTGCGCCAAGGCGCGTTGTCCCACGGCTGGGACCTGGACGAGAACATCCACATTTTCGAGCTGACACCGCCTGAAAGCCTGCTCAACGCCGAGCATCAGCAGAGCCTGCTCTACTCCTCCGACCTTGAGTTGGGTGAGGCCACCAAGCAGATATTCGAAGTGGTCGAGCGGGTCAAACCGACCCGAGTGGTCCTCGACAGTCTTTCCGAAATCCGTCTTCTGGCCCAGAGCTCCCTGCGTTATCGCCGGCAGATTCTGGCAATCAAGCACTACTTCGTGCGCTACGACGCCACGGTTCTACTGCTTGATGACCTGACCACCGAATCCCTCGACAAAACCGTGCACAGCGTTGCACACGGCGTGATCCGCCTTGAAGAGCTGACGCCCAACTATGGCGCGGAACGGCGGCGGATCCGCGTGGTGAAATACCGCGGACAGAAATACCGTGGCGGTTACCATGACTTCACCATCATGGGCGACGGCGTGCATGTATTCCCTCGCCTGGTGGCGGCTGAACACCGAGGCGGATACACCCGCCAGCAGCTGACCAGCGGGATCAAGGAAATGGACGCCCTGCTCGGCGGCGGTATCGAGACCGGCTCCAGCACGCTGATTCTGGGCCCGGCCGGTACTGGCAAATCGTTGATTTCGATGATCTTCGCCGCGGCCGCCGTGGCGCGAGGTGAAAAATCCGCGCTGTTCATCTTCGACGAAGAGCTGGGCCTGCTGTTTGAGCGCATGAAAAACATGGGTATCGATTTGAAGGCCCTGCAAGACACTGGCAATTTACTGATCGAACAAGTCGACGCCGCCGAGCTGTCCCCCGGCGAGTTCTCACACCGGGTTCGTCGTTGTGTCGATGAGCAAGCAATCAAAACAGTGGTGATTGACAGCATCAACGGCTATCAGGCCGCGATGCCCGAGGAAAACGCGCTGGTACTGCACATGCATGAGTTGCTGCTGTACCTCAATCGTCGAGGCGCGGCGACGTTCATGACCGTGGCTCAGCATGGTCTGGTCGGTGACATGCAAGCCCCGGTCGACATTACTTATCTGGCTGACACGGTGATTCTTTTGCGTTACTTCGAAGCCCTGGGCAAGGTTCGCCGGGCGATCTCGATCATCAAGAAACGTACCGGCAGCCACGAATCGACCATTCGCGAATACCGCATCGGTACCCGCGGCATGACGATTGGTGAGCCACTGGATGCTTTTCAGGGTGTATTACGTGGCGTGCCGACCTACCTCGGCGCAAGCCAGCCGCTACTCAAGGATGATGCCCGGTGAATAGTGTCGAAGCGAAGTCCGAGCGCGCGATCATTCTCGCGCCGCTGGGACGCGACAGCCAGATTGCGCTGATGATGCTCAACGAGGCGGGCTTCGAAGGCCTTGTGGCCCGCGACCTGATCACGTTGTGCGACGAACTGGCACGAGGCGCCGGCCTGCTGGTGATTTCCTCAGAAGCGCTATTGGGTTGTGACCTGGCCCCTCTGCTGGGTCTGATCGAAGCACAACCAGCCTGGTCGGATTTGCCGATCGTCCTGCTGACCCACCACGGTGGCCCTGAGCAAAATCCCGCTTCGCGATTCGGCCCGCAGCTCGGTAACGTGACCTTCCTTGAGCGCCCGTTTCATCCAGTGACGTTGATCAGCCTGGTCACCACGGCGCTGCGGGGCCGACGACGACAGTACGAAGCCAGGGACCGGATGATCGACCTGACTGAAAGCGAACTGCGTCTGCAAACCACGCTCGAAACCCTCGAACAACAGGTCGAAGAGCGTACCGCCCAATTGCGCCACAATGAAGAAGCGCTCAGGCAGTCGCAGAAAATGGAAGCGGTCGGCCAACTTACCGGCGGCATCGCTCATGACTTCAATAACATGCTGACCGGTATCATCGGCAGTCTTGAGCTACTGCGTCGACGCCTGGCCCGAGGTCGCACCGATGACCTGGACGGCCTGATCGATCTTGGGGTGACATCCGCCAACCGTGCGGCGGGCCTGACCCATCGTCTGCTGGCGTTTTCCCGTCGCCAGTCGCTGGACTCCAAGCCAGTGAAAATGAACACCCTCGTGGTGTCCATGGGCGAGCTCCTGCAGCGCAGCCTCAATGAAAGCATTCATTTGGACATGCAGCTGGACGACAATCTGTGGGTGGCCGAGGCCGACCCCAACCAACTCGAAAGCGCCCTGCTCAACCTGGTGCTCAATGCCCGTGATGCCATGCCTGAGGGCGGGAAACTGGTGGTCAGCACCTCCAACGAGCAACTGGACACGACCTTCGCCCAGGCTAATGGCAATCTGCAGCCGGGTGATTACGTTGTCATGCGAGTCACCGATACTGGTTGCGGCATGCCGGAAAGCACCATCAGCCGAGCCTTTGATCCGTTCTTCACGACCAAGCCGATCGGCCAGGGAACGGGGTTGGGGTTGTCGATGATCTACGGGTTCAGCAAGCAGTCTCGCGGTCACGTCACCATCCAGAGTGAAGTGGGCAACGGCACTACGGTGAGCCTGTATCTACCGCGCTACTGGGGCGAGCTGGATGAGGACACGCAAATGGATGTCGCTCACATGCCCCATGCCCAAGAAGGTGAAACGGTGCTGATCGTCGAGGACGATCCGGCGGTACGCGTGCTGGTCAGCGCGGTACTGAGTGAATTGGGTTATGCCTTCGTGGAAGCCGGCGATGCCGACAGCGCGGTGCCGATTCTGGATTCGGGCCAGCGTATCGACCTGTTGATCAGCGATGTGGGGTTGCCAGGGATGAATGGCCGGCAACTGGCGGAAATCGGGCGCCAATACCGGCCTGATCTGAAAGTGTTGTTCATCACCGGTTACGCCGAACATGCCGCGGTACGTGGAGGTTTTCTCGACCCGGGCATGCAGCTGATCACCAAGCCGTTTACCTTCGACCTGCTGACGGCCAAAGTGCGCGAGATGATCAGAATCTGAAAGCCCCGACAATCGGGGCTTCGGGGATATTCAGGAAAGCATTTCCTGCATGAGTTCTTGCAACACATCCAGATCGAACGGCTTGCCAAGGATCGGTGCCTTGCGCGTGATCGGACTGTCGGTCTCACGGATTTCCTGCGGATAACCACTGATGAAAATCACTTTGAGCTCCGGTCGCAACTTCACCGCTGGCTCAGCGATCTGAACGCCAGAAATCCCGCCAGGCAGACGGAAGTCGGTGATCATCATGTCCAGGTGCGGTTTGCTCGCAAGGATCTCGAATGCCTGCTCGCCGTTTTCGGCCTGCAACACCCGGTACCCTTCCCCCGAAAGATAGGCAGATAAAACCATCAGGATCGAGGGGTCATCCTCGACGATCAATACCACATCTTGTGCATCTTCACTCATGGGAAGCCTTTGTTCGGTCAATAGCTGCTGATACGACCATGAGGTCGATCAGAGGTTGCGTTTATCCGGCTGTTTTCCTACAACGGTAGACAAACGCGAAACAAGGCGCCTTCGCCAATCCGGCTCTCGGCGGTAATGGAGCCACCGTGGGCGGTGACAATCTGCTCCGAAATAAACAATCCCAGACCCAATCCAGCAACGACGGTCTTGGCGGAAACCCGTTCGAATTGCTGAAAAATGCGCCTCTGGTTCTCTTCGCTGATACCGATACCGCGATCCTGAACCTCGACCCGCGCCTGGCCGTCCTGGGTGTACACGCGAACATCAATCGTATCCTTGCCACCATAGCGCAATGCGTTGGTCAGCAGATTCGAGATCACCTGCTCGATACGAAATTCGTCCCAATTACCGACAACTGGCTGGTCGGCGGTAAACGTCACCGACGTCTCGGCAGCATCGATCTGCGGCGCGAAGTTTTGCAGCAGATTGCTGACCAATTGCACCAGATCGAATCGACTGGTACGGATCGACAGTTTGCCGGTGCGAATTCGCGACACATCGAGCATGTCCTCGATCAGGCGAATCAGGCTTTTGATCTGCCGCTCGTCCCGATCGACCATTGAGTGCATCTTGTCCAGGGTGAACGCCGCGGCGTTGTCCCGGGCCAAGTGCATTTTGCGTAACTGGGTCTCGAGGATAAGACCATTGAGCGGCGTGCGCAGTTCGTGGGCGACGATGGACATGAAGTCGTCACGCATGCGCACGGCTTGTTCGAGCTCATTCTGGGTCGCCTGCAATTGCTTGAGCAGTGCTTCCTGCTCCCGACGACTTTGCTCCAGGGCTTCCACCTGTTGCTTCATCGCCTTGCTCTGGCGATACAAGTCGACGAACACGTTGACCTTGCTCTTGACCGCATGAATGTCCAGCGGCTTGTGCAGGAAGTCCACGGCGCCACTTTCGTAACCTTTGAACGCGTAGTTCAGCTCACGGCCGGCGGCGCTGACGAACACGATCGGGATGTTCTTGGTCTTCTCCGTGCCGCGCATCAACTCAGCCAGCTCAAAACCATTCATGCCCGGCATCTGCACGTCGAGAATGGCCATGGCGAATTCGTGTTGAAGCAACAACGACAGGGCTTCGTCGGCGGACAAGGCTTTGTAGACTATGCGGTCTTCACGCTTGATCAACGCTTCCAGCGCCAGCAAATTCTCCGGCAGATCGTCGACTATCAGCAGTTTGGCTTGGATGTTACTTAGCATACTATTTGTTCCAGCTCGACAATCAGACGGCCGATGCCGCGTATAGGGAGAATGTGGTCTGGCTGGTGTATATCCAGCGCAGCTTGCGGCATGGTTGAAACTTGAGCTTCGTCAGGATCCTGCACGACGGTCAGCCCGCCGCGCTGCTTGACCTGGGCCAGTCCGCGCGCGCCATCTTGGTTGGCACCGGTCAACAGCACCGCTGCCAGGGTCGGACCGTAGGCATCGGCAGCCGACTCGAAGAGGAAATCGATGGCCGGCCGCGAATGATGCACGCGGGGCTCCAGGCTCAAGGAGAAACTGCGATCCTGCTCCACCGACAAGTGATAACCGGGACCTGCGAAATACAGCGTTCCTGCTTCGACCAGCGTTTTGTCGATAGCTTCCAGGACAGGCATGGCGACTCGCCGTGCGAACACTTCGGCCAATTGGCTGCGACGTGCTTCAGGCAAGTGCAGCACCACGATGATCGGTAGCACGAAACCCTGACGCAGCGGGCTGAGAATATTCAGCAACGCTTCGACACCTCCGGCCGATGCACCAATCACGATCGCTTCCACAGTAGGCAGACCCGCAGCACTGTTCATGATTTGCGATAAATCCGTTCTTGTTTGACCAATGCCTCGAACTGATTGCCAAAGGCCGAAAAATCCAGGGTTTCCTTACTGCCCAGCACCAGGAATCCGCGGTGGCAGAGGGATTCATGGAACAGGCCAAAGGCACGATCTTGAAGCTTTTTATTGAAATAAATCAAAACGTTACGACACGAAATTAATTGAGTTTCTGAAAATACGCTGTCGGTCGCAAGGCTGTGGTCGGCGAACGTCACGTTTTCGCACAGGCTCTTGTCAAAAATGGCGTAGCCATACGCCGCCGTATAGTAATCGGAGAGCGAACGCTGACCACCGGCCTGCTGATAGTTCTGAGTGTAGGTGCGGACATTCTCCATGGAGAAAATCCCTTGCTTGGCTTTCTCCAGCGAACGCGGATTGATGTCAGTCGCATAGATGATGGTGCGGTCGAGCAAGCCCTCTTCGCGCAACAGTATCGCCATCGAATAGACTTCTTCGCCCGTGCTGCACCCGGCGATCCAGATCTTGATCGACGGGTAGGTCTTGAGCAGCGGCACCACTTCGTTGCGGATCGCCAGGAAATGCGAAGGATCACGAAACATTTCACTGACCGGAATCGTCAGCAACTGCAGCAATTGCATGAACGCGGCGGGATCGTGCAGCACTTTTTCTTGCAGGGCCGAAATGGTATTGCACTCGAATTGACTCAGCGCATGATTGACCCGGCGTTTGATCGATGCGCCGGAATAGTCACGAAAGTCATAGCTGTACTTGAGGTAGATCGCCTCGATCAACAACCGCAATTCGATCTCGCTATTTCGCTCCACTGAACAATCGCGCTCCACTTAAATACGTTCCATCTTCGGTAACCACACTCGAATCAGCGAGAACAGACGATCCAGGTCGATCGGCTTGGCCAAGTAATCGTTGGAACCGGCCTGCAGGCAGCGCTCCTGATCGTCCTTCATGGCCTTGGCCGTCACCGCAATGATCGGCAACTTGCGCCAGCGCGGGTCCTTGCGGATCTCGATAGTGGCTTCATAACCATCCATCTCCGGCATCATCACGTCCATCAGCACCAGGTCGATGTCCTCGACTTCATTCAATCTCTCAATCGCTTCACGCCCGTTACGGCCAATGACCACGACTGCGCCTTTCTGCTCCAGCGCGCTGGTCAGGGCGAAAATGTTGCGCACATCGTCATCCACCAGCAGCACTTTTCGACCCTCGAAGACCTTGTCGCGGCTGCGCGCGGTCTTGAGCATCCTTTGCCGTTCATGGGACAGCTTGGATTCGACTTTGTGCAGAAAGAGTGTGACCTCATCCAGCAGACGCTCGGGCGAGCGAGCGCCTTTGATGATGATTGAGCGTGAATATTTGCGCAGCTCGGTTTCTTCGTCCCGCGTCAGGTTGCGCCCGGTGTAGACGATGACCGGGGGGAATGAGCAGATATCCTCGGTGGACATTTGCTTGAGCAAGTCATTGCCGAGCATGTCCGGCAGCTTGAGGTCGATGATCATGCAGTCGAAATTGGTTGTGCGCAGCTGCTCGAGCGCGTCCTGGGCCAAACCGACGGCGGTGATCTCGATGTCCTCATCGCCAATCAACCGAGCAATGCTGTCACGTTGCAAATCGTCATCTTCGACCAGCAGCACGCGCTTGACCTTCTGGGTCAGCTTGGCTTCGAGGCGGGCAAACACGTCCTTGAGCTCTTCGCGGGTGGTCGGTTTGACCGCGTAGCCGATAGCGCCCATGTGCATGGCAGCTTCGACCCGATCTTCGACCGAAATGACATGCACCGGAATGTGGCGGGTTGCGGCGTGCTCTTTGAGGCGCTGCAACACGGTCAGCCCGGAATGATCGGGCAAGCGCATGTCCAGCAGAATGGCGTCGGGAATGTACTCTTTGGCCAGGTCGTACCCCTCGTCCGCGCCGTGGGCAACCAGGCACTGGTAACCCAGCTCGTGCGCCAGATCGTAAAGGATGTGCGCAAAATTCGGCTCATCCTCCACCACCAGAATGCACCGGGTGGCGAACGGCGCCTTGGCGCGGTCATCGGCAAAACGTGGAATATCGACTTCGGCGATCAGCGGCACAGGCGCAGTGGCTGCCACGCGCGGCGTCACGGCAACCGGCGAGGCCTGCATCGGCTCGACCGGCTCATCGCCCGGTTCGACATACTGCTGCGGCAAGACCAGCGTGAACACACTGCCCTGCCCCGGCTCACTGGTGACAGTGATGGAGCCGCCCAGCAACGCCGCAAGATCCCGGGAAATCGACAAGCCCAGGCCGGTGCCGCCATAACGACGATTGGTGGTGCCATCGGCCTGGCGGAAGGCTTCGAAAATGCTTTCCTGCTGGTCGGCGGCGATGCCGATCCCGGAATCGCGGACAATAAAGGCGATGCCTTCGTTTGGCTGGGACGCCACCGTCAGGCTGACTGTGCCTTTTTCGGTGAATTTCACCGCGTTCGACAACAGGTTCTTGATGACTTGTTCCAGACGCTGGCGGTCAGTGAACAGCATCATCGGCGAACCGGGCTGCAAGTCGACCTCAAACTTCAACTTCTTGTCGGTGGCCATCGGCTCGAACATCGAGCGCAGCCCGTCCACCAGACGCGCCACACTGGTGTTCTCGGGGCGCATCTCCAGCTTGCCGGCCTCGACCTTGGAAATATCGAGGATGTCATTGATCAGATTGAGCAAGTCGTTACCGGCCGAATAAATCGATTCGGCAAACTTCACCTGCTCGGCCGTGAGATTTTCCTGAGGGTTCTCTGCCAGCAACTTGGCCAGAATCAACGAACTGTTGAGGGGCGTGCGCAGTTCGTGGGACATGTTGGCGAGAAATTCGGATTTGTACTTGCTGGAGCGCTGCAACTCTTCGGCGCGCTCTTCAAGCTGAGTCTGGGCCTGATTGAGCTCGGTGTTCTTCAAGTCCATCGCATCCCGCTGGTCGGCCAGAATCTGCGCCTGCTCGGCCAGTTGTTCGTTGGTTTGCTCCAACTCGACCTGCTGGGTTTCCAGATACGCCTGGGACTCCTTGAGAATCCGCGACTGCTCTTCCAGCTCTTCGTTGGCAGTCTTGAGCTCTTCCTGCTGGACTTGCAGCTCCTCGTTGAGTTGCTGAGTCTCGGCCAGCACTTCCTGCAAGCGTTGGCGGTAGCGTGCGGCCTCGATCGAGGTGCCGATGTTGCCGGCAATCAGTTCGAGCAACTCAACGTCACGCTCTGTCAGCGGTCGCAGGAATCCCAGCTCGATCACGCCATTAACCCGGTCGTCATCGCTGGTCGGTACGACAAGCACGCTATGTGGCAGGCCTTCACCCAAGCCGGAGCTGACTTTGAAATAGTCGCTCGGTACGGCATCAAGGCGAATCAGGCGTGCCTGGCTCGCCACCTGGCCAACGATCCCTTCATCACTGTAAATGTGCTGATTGCGTTCTTCCTGTTCGCGTGAAAAGCCGTAGGACGCGATGCGTCGCAGACTGCCATGCTCTTCACGAACATAAACAGCGGCCACCGCAATGCCCAGGTACTGGGCGCAAAATTGCAGAATGTTGCGCCCCAGCACATTGAGCGACAGTTGCCCCAGCACCTGCTCGGCCAGTTCGGTCTGGCCATTGCGCAGCCAGGCTTGCTGTTCCAGCCGCGAGGCGGCGGATTGTTGCGCCGCCAGGTTGGCGCTGTAATCCTGCGACAGGTTGAGCAGATCCCGGCGACCGATGTACGCCAGCAACGTGCTGATAGCGGCGATGAACAACAGGTACAGCGAGATGCTCCAGATCGTGGTGCGGCGCACTTCTTCGTTGCGCGCGGTGCGCAACTGCTGCTCCATGTCGATCACGTCTTCGAACTGTTTGCGGATCTCATCGGTCAGGCGCTTGCCATGACCGGCCCTGACCGCGCTGCGGTAATCGCCGCTGCTGCGCTGCAAATCGATCATTGATTGCGCGTAGGTGGCCCATTCCGTTTGCAAAGCCTGGAGCCGGCGCAAGCGATCGGTCTGCACCGGGTTATCGGCAGTCAATTCGAGCAAGGTATTGAGTGCGACCGCGATTCTCGGCTTGGCCGTCTCGTAAGGATCCAGGAAATGCTCATCGCCACTGAGCAGGAAGCCGCGCATGCCGGTTTCCAGATCGACGGTCAGCTTCACGGCCTCGTTGGCGTTATTGATCACCCGGTCGGTGTGTTCGACCCACTGGATCACCGACAACAAGTAAGTGATCAGCGAGACGAAGAACACCGCACTGATGACACCGACGCCCAGTGGCAGGCTGACGTTGCGGCTCAGGAGTTTGCGAAATCGTTGCTCATCAACCGAAGACACCGTGGTCATGGGAAGGCCTTGTCGAACTGTTCAAAACCAGGGAGTTTGCCCCAAAACGGCCGTATTGATCTAATTTTCTGAGCAATAGGCGCGTAAACGGCTTCTTTTAGCTGCGCCCTCCTGAAAGGAGCGGTTATCCTTGCGCGCTCTTGTACAGCTATTCTTTTTTGTACAGCGTTGGGAACTTGTCGGGATCCGCCACTTACTCATGCAAGAGCCCGGCAATTTTGTGAGTCCGGCACCCGCAAACCAATCATTGAGAGCCCCACTATGTCCTCCGACCCGTCCATCATTCTTGTCGTCGAAGACGATGCCATCGTACGCATGCTGATTGTCGATGTGCTGGAAGAGCTGGAGTACAAAGTGCTTGAGGCGGATAGCAGCGAGAAAGCCCTTGAGTTCCTGAACGATGAAGACCAGTACATCGATTTGATGATGACCGATGTCGGCTTGCCGGTGATGGACGGGCGCGAGCTGGCCACCCAGGCGCGCATGTTGCGCCCTGAGCTGCCGATCCTGTTCGCCAGCGGTTATGCCGAAAGCATTTCGGTGCCTGCAGGCATGCAGGTGATCGGCAAGCCATTTTCCATTGATCAGTTGCGCGACAAGGTTAAAAGCATGCTTTAACCAAAAGGTCCGGTGGACGGAAAAGCACGGTGGGCTGTGGTTTAATTACGGCCTTCATTCTCTCCCCCGCCTTTTCCCCGCATCAAGGAACGTCCTTACATGAGTCAGCCCCGCGCAACCAAAGTCCTGGTCATTGGTTACGTCTGGCCCGAGCCCCGCTCTTCGGCGGCCAGCGGGCATGTGATGCAAATCCTCGATACGTTCTTGCAACAGGGCTGGGACATCACTTTCAGCAGTCCTGCTGGCACCGGCGAACATCGAGCGGACTTGACGGCGCTGGGCATCCGCGAAGTGCCGATCGAGTTGAATAACAGCAGCTTCGATGCGTTTATCAGCGACCTCGCGCCGGACATCGTCCTGTTTGACCAGTTCATGATGGAAGAACAGTTCGGTTGGCGGGTAGAGAAGCACTGTCCTGACGCGTTGCGAGTGCTTGAAACATCGGATCTGCAAAGCCTGCGACACGCTCGTCATCAACGACTCAAGGAACGTTTGAAACACAGCGACGATGCCAATGACTTCAGCGAGTTGTTTGCACCGGCGTTGCGCGAAGAGTTCGAACTGATGGCCGACAGCGATCTGGCCAAACGGGAGATCGCGGCGCTTTACCGGTGTGACGTAAACCTGATGATCTCCGAGGTGGAAATCGAATTGCTGGTCGAGCAGTTCAAGTTGCCGCGCAACGTATTGCATTGGTGTCCGCTGATGGTCGATATGCCGGTTGCGCCGCCGACGGCATTCGCAGACCGGGCCCATTTCTTGAGCATCGGCAACTTTCGCCACGCACCGAACTGGGATGCGGTGCTCTGGATGAAAACAGCCATCTGGCCGTTGATTCGCGAGCAACTGCCCACGGCTCAGTTGCATATCTACGGTGCTTACACACCGCCAAAGGCCACGGCGCTGCATAACCCAACGCAGGGTTTTCATGTCATGAACTGGGCAGAAGATGCGTTGCAGGTGATGTCGGCTGCACGTGTGTGCCTGGCGCCGCTTCGCTTCGGTGCAGGCATCAAAGGCAAGATCGTCGACGCCATGTTGTGCGGCACGCCCAGCGTGACCACCCCCATCGGTGCCGAAGCGATGCACGACAATCACCCCTGGCCCGGAGCCGTGGCCCTCACGGCTCGCGAAGTGGCTGACTGTGCGGTGCGGCTGTACAAGGATGAAGCGCTGTGGACGCAAGCCCAATCCCACGGGCAGACGTTGCTGGCTGATCGTTATCGACAGTCCGAACATGGCCCGGCGCTGATCGAAAAACTAGTGCATTGCCAACAGCACTTGGCACAACTAAGAAGTCATAACTTTATGGGCAGCATGTTGCGCCATCATCACCACAAGAGTACGCAATACATGGCGCAATGGATCGAGGCTAAAAACAAAGTCCCGCTCTAAGCTGTGCGCGTCGACACCACATATCTTGCATTAACACCTTGTTGATGAACTCCCTGTTTCTCCTTATAAAGGGTTGGCGAAGTTAGTAACGGATACTACTTCACCCACACCTATTTAATATTGCAAGGAAGCATTGAATGGACACCATTGTTCAGAACAACTACGCACCTCAAAACTGGATGGCCGCTACGCCAGCCATAGATACTTTGTCACTCGCTGAGTTGACACTGCCAGGCACTCATAATGCTGGCAGCGACTGGAAGGCCTCCTGGCCGCTGATTCCTGGCGCCCATTGGCTGGCCTGCCAGCACGAATCGTTTTATTCCCAACTGCGCCACGGCTCCCGGGTGCTTGACGTGCGCTTGACCTATGACGCCGGTGCGCAGGGCCTGGGCAAGCTGTGCATTCACCACAACGGCTACCGCAACGGACGTACGTTTGGGCATCTTTTCAACGACGTGGAAACGTTTTTGCAAGAAAACCCGAATGAATTCATCATTCTGGACTTTCACGAGTTGAGTGGGGATGCCTTTGATTTTGACTACTTCAATAAGATGGTGATGCACTTTTTTCGGCACCGCCTGATTCCCAGCCAACATCATGCCTTGAGTCTTGGCCAACTCAAACAACTCAGCGCCAGTCAGCGCATTGTGGTCGCTGCGCCGCGGCACCGGGCAATTGACAGCAACGTGTTCATTAAACAAATCGAACATCAATGGTCCGGCATCGCCACCACCAGTGTCGCCGAGTTGCAGCAGCACATTACAAAGGTGCTGCGATACACGCCAGGCACATGGGCACCGTGGTCGCTTTCGGCGACGAGTTACAGCGCGCTGGGTGGTCCGGTGGATATCCATGACCAACTTAATGAGTGGTTTGATCCGAACAATAGCGATTGGGCGATCCTGTGCAACATTATCAATGTCGACTTCATTGAAGAGAGCAATATTGTGTCCTATTGCCAAACAGCAAACCTCACAAAGGCCGCGAAGCGAGCCAAGTAGTTCGCGGTGCCATCAATGGGCTATTTTTGTGCAGTTATTTCCATGGCTGGCAAAGCTGTCGCGCACTTCTATGCTGGGTCATGAACATCGTTCTTACGGGTGTGGAACGCCACCACACCACACGAACTTCATCGCCCCCAGGGAGGGGGCGAGTCAACGACAAGGAACTGTCATGACCCACAACGCAGGCACCACGCTGGACAAACAAAACTGGATGCGTCACGTACTGGATGTTCATCGGTTGAAACTGACCGAGATTGTCTGGCCCGGTGCACACAATGCAGGCATGGACAAGCAGGCCCCCAACTATGACGTGGTGGTCGGCAACTGGACCACCTGCCAGAACGATTCATTTGCCTGGCAATTAGCAAACGGTGCACGGGCATTTGATATCCGCCTCGGGTATACCGAGGGTGCCGACCAGTCGATCTTCTATTTTCATCACAACGGGTACCAGTCCCATCGTGTCCTCGATGAACTGATCACGGCGGTTTCAGCGTTCCTGGATCGTCACCCGGATGAATTCCTGGTGCTGGATTTCCACCAACTCGGCGACGGGTCCAAACCCTTTGACTATCAAAAATTCAATGCCTTGCTGGTGAGCCGACTCGGACAACGGGTCATACCACCCACCGACGCCCTGAAAACGGTGGGAGAACTCAAGCGGCTCAGCACTCGCCGCAGGGTAGTCTTGGCGGCGCCCGCCCAGCCCGACCTGGACCAGGGTTATTTCTGGCCGCGTATCCCGCACAAGTGGATCAACAAGCGGTTCAGCGACACCGATGACCTGAAAACCCACATCGCCAAAACCCTTGAAGACGCACCTTTCGAAACCTTCCTCTGGGCGTTATCGGCCACAAGCTATGCGTTTCTGGGAGGACCTCAAGACATCAAGGCCCAGATCAATGACTGGTTCGATCCCACTCGGGACTGGGTCACTCGCTGCTGCCTCATCAATACCGACTTTTTCGATGAGTCAGAGATCGTTCGTTACTGCTGGACAGCCACCAGCATGAACGCCGTCTATGGCAGCGCCCTGCACGATCGGGCGCCGGCCTGACGCCGCAGTGCTACACGCTGGCATTAATCGCTCGGAAAGAGGCATGATCAGGAAGCAATGACAATAAAAAGCGCCCAGACATGACCCGAACAGCCAGAGTCACCGACCCCTCCTACGAATTGATGGACGACCACAACGGGTTGTCCATCATCTATCGCCAACACGGATTCCCGTGTCCGTTGGTGCGCTGGCACTTTCACAAGGAGTACGAACTGCACCTGATCGTCGCCAGCTCCGGCAAGGTGTTCATCGGCGACTACATCGGCAATTTCTACCCCGAAAGCCTTTTCCTGACCGGCCCTAACCTGCCACATAACTGGATCAGCCAGGTCGCCGAAGACGAGGTGGTGCCCAAACGCGACATGCTGGTCAACTTCACAGATGAGTTGTTCGAAAGCGGTCATCAGGTCTTTGCTGAACTCAAAACCCTCAGCCCGTTGCTTGAGCGCGCGCAATACGGCATCGAGTTTCGCTGCAAACGCACCATTCGCCAGGCCATGACCCTGATGCAGCGCATCGCCGACACCCAGGGCGTGACCCGCCTCGGGCACTTCTTCATCCTGCTGGAACTGTTGGCAGCCTCTGATGATTTTCAATTGCTGTCGGGAGCCACGACGCCGCAACTGGCCGATGAGCACAACATAGATCGCACCAACCGGGCGGTGGATTACATCTTTGCCCACTACGCCCGGGAGCTACCGCTGGAGGAAGTCGCCGCGCATCTGGGCATGAAACCGACTTATTTCAGCCGGGTGTTCAAGCAGGCTACCGGACGTTGCTTCATCGAATTCGTCAATCGCCTGCGCATCAGCAAGTCCTGCGAGCTGTTGGCCGATGGTGACAAACCGGTGACCGACGTGTGTTTCGAGTCGGGTTTCAACAATATTTCGAACTTCAATCGGCGTTTCCAGCAGCTCAAGGGCATGACCCCTTCTCACTATCGGCGGTTGGCGGTGCAACGGTTGACTGAGCAAAACTTGGGTTAAACCTGTACATATCCGATGTCGTGCCATCACTTGCAGGCTGGCCCCTAAGCCTCCCCCGCCAAACCCCAGTGCAAAAAAGTATCGATTCAAGTGCTACGGATGATTTGTCTGATCATCAATTGAAGGCTGTAATCAGCGCACATTCTTCCTGTCATCGGAAGACACAAAAACAATAACTGTCCTTCTGTATCCCTGCGGGTGCAGAAAAGGAGTGCACGATGCAACCTTCTGTAAAAGCTCTGCTAGCCCTCACCTGCATGACCCTCAGCAGCGTCAGTCTCGGCGCTCAGACCCTGACCATCGCCACCGTCAACAACAGCGACATGATCCGCATGCAAAAGCTCTCGAAGACCTTCGAGGCCGAGCACCCGGACATCAAGCTCAATTGGGTGGTGCTGGAAGAAAACGTTCTGCGCCAACGCCTGACCACCGACATCGCCACTCAGGGCGGGCAGTTCGACGTGCTGACCATCGGCATGTACGAAGCTGCACTCTGGGGGGCAAAGGGTTGGCTGGAGCCGATGAAGGACTTGCCCGCCTCCTACGCCCTGGACGACGTTTTTCCTTCGGTGCGTGAAGGCTTGTCGGTCAAGGGTTCGCTTTACGCCCTGCCGTTCTACGCCGAAAGCTCGATCACCTATTACCGCACCGACCTGTTCAAGGACGCCGGGCTGACCATGCCAGAGCATCCGACCTGGGAACAGATCGGCGAATTCGCCAGCAAGCTGACCAACAAGGACAAAGAACAGTACGGCATCTGCCTGCGCGGCAAGGCTGGCTGGGGCGAGAACATGGCGCTGATCACCACGCTCGCCAACGCCTATGGCGCGCGCTGGTTCGATGAGAAGTGGCAACCGGAGTTCACCGGTCCAGAGTGGAAAAACGCACTGAACTTCTACGTCGACACGATGAAGAAATCCGGCCCGCCGGGCGCCTCCAGCAACGGTTTCAACGAAAACCTGGCGCTGTTCAACAGCGGCAAGTGCGCGATCTGGGTGGATGCGAGCGTCGCCGGTTCCTTTGTGACCGACAAGACTCAAAGTAAGGTGAGCGACCACGTCGGCTTCACCTATGCGCCGCACCAGACTACCGACAAAGGTTCGGCCTGGCTCTATTCCTGGGCGCTGGCGATCCCGACCAGTTCCAAGGCCAAGGACGCAGCAAAAACCTTCAGCGCCTGGGCGACGTCCAAGGAATACGGTGCACTGGTGGCGGAAAAAGACGGCATTGCCAACGTGCCGCCCGGCACTCGGGCCTCGACGTACAGCGAGGCATACATGAGCGCAGCGCCGTTTGCCAAGGTCACGCTGGAATCGCTGAAAACCGCGGACCCAAGCAAACCGACGCTCAAGCCTGTGCCTTACATCGGCATCCAGTTGGTGACCATTCCTGAGTTCCAGGGCATCGGTACGCAGGTCGGCAAGTCGTTCTCGGCAGCGTTGATTGGCCAGACCACGGTCGACCAGGCCCTGGCCGCCGCCCAGACCTCCACCGAACGCGAGATGAAGCGCGCCGGTTATCCCAAGTAACCGCCACTAAACCTGTGGGAGCGAGCCTGCTCGCGATAGCGGTAGTCAAGCCAGCTGCGATGCGCCGGAGGTACCGGCCCAATCGCCAGCAGGCTGGCTCCCACAGTCGAACTTCGTTTGCTGTTCATCATCGGTTCTGATCGCCATGAATATTTCAACTGCCAAAGCTCATATGGACATTCCCCAACCGGTGCGTAAAAGCCGGCTGGCCAATCCCGGCTGGTTTCTGGTCAGCCCCTCGGTGGCGTTGTTGCTGCTGTGGATGATCGTGCCGCTGGGCATGACCCTGTACTTTTCGATGATCCGCTACAACCTGCTCAATCCCGGTGAAAACGAGTTCGTCGGGCTTGAGAACTTCACCTATTTTCTGACCGACTCGGGGTTCCTGCCCGGCGCCACCAACACCCTGTTGCTGGTGGGCAGCGTGCTGCTGATCAGCGTGGTGTTCGGCGTCTTGATCAGTGCCTTGCTGGAGGCCAGCGAGTTTCTCGGTCGCGGCATCGTGCGGGTCATGCTGATCTCGCCGTTTTTCATCATGCCCACGGTCGGTGCGCTGATCTGGAAGAACCTGATTTTCCACCCGGTCTCGGGGATTCTCGCCTACGTCTGGAAGCTGTTCGGCGCCCAGCCGGTGGACTGGCTGGCGCATTACCCGTTGCTGTCGATCATCATCATCGTGTCCTGGCAGTGGCTGCCGTTCGCCATCCTGATCCTGATGACCGCCATGCAGTCCCTCGACCAAGAACAGAAGGAAGCCGCGCGCCTCGATGGCGCCGGCCCCATCGCGATCTTCTGGCACCTGACCCTGCCGCACCTGGCGCGGCCGATTGCGGTGGTGGTGATGATCGAAACCATCTTCCTGCTCTCGGTGTTCGCCGAAATCTTCACCACCACCAACGGCGGCCCCGGCTACGCCTCGACCAACCTGGCGTACCTGATCTACAACCAGGCGCTGGTGCAGTTCGACGTCGGCATGGCGTCCGCCGGCGGCTTGATCGCGGTGGTGATTGCCAACATCGCGGCCATCGTGCTGGTGCGCATGATCGGCAAAAACCTGACAGACAAAGCCTGAGGCCTGCGCCATGACTCTTCAACAATCCCGTCGCCTGCAAAGCCTGCTGCTCGGCACGCTGGCCTGGGCCATCGCGATCCTGATTTTCTTCCCGATTTTCTGGATGGTGCTGACCAGTTTCAAAACCGAAATCGACGCCTTCGCCACGCCGCCACAATTCATCTTCACGCCGACGCTGGAGAACTACCTGCACATCAACGAGCGCAGCGACTACTTCAGCTTTGCCTGGAACTCGGTGGTGATTTCGTTCAGCGCTACGGCCCTGTGCCTGCTGATCGCGGTGCCGGCGGCGTACTCGATGGCGTTCTACGAAACCCAGCGCACCAAAGGCACGCTGCTGTGGATGCTCTCCACCAAGATGCTGCCGCCGGTGGGCGTGCTGATGCCGATCTACTTGCTGGCCAAGAGCTTCGGCCTGCTCGATACGCGCATCGCGCTGATCGTGATCTACACGCTGATCAACCTGCCGATCGTGGTCTGGATGATTTACACCTACTTCAAGGACATCCCCAAAGACATCCTCGAAGCCGCGCGCCTGGACGGCGCCACGCTGTGGCAGGAAATGGTCCGGGTGCTGCTGCCGATAGCCAAGGGTGGTCTGGCGTCTACGGTTTTGCTGTCGCTGATCCTGTGCTGGAACGAGGCGTTCTGGTCGCTGAACCTGACCTCCTCGAAAGCCGCGCCGCTCACCGCATTGATCGCCTCGTACTCAAGCCCTGAAGGCCTGTTCTGGGCCAAGTTGTCGGCGGTGTCGACGCTGGCCTGCGCGCCGATCCTGATTTTCGGCTGGATCAGCCAGAAACAATTGGTCCGCGGCCTGTCGTTCGGCGCCGTGAAATAGCCCTCACAGAATAAGCACAAAAGGAGCGCCACCATGGCCAACCTGAAAATCAAGAATCTGCAAAAAGGCTTCGAAGGCTTTTCCATCATCAAAGGCATCGACCTGGAAGTGAATGACAAGGAATTCGTGGTGTTCGTCGGGCCCTCGGGTTGCGGTAAATCCACCTTGCTGCGCCTGATTGCCGGCCTGGAAGAAGTCAGTGGCGGCACCATCGAACTCGATGGCCGCGACATCACCGAAGTCAGCCCGGCCAAGCGTGACCTGGCCATGGTGTTTCAGACCTACGCCTTGTACCCGCACATGACCGTGAAGAAGAACATGTCGTTCGCCCTCGACCTGGCTGGCGTACCGAAAGCCGAAGTGGAAAAGAAAGTCGGCGAGGCGGCACGCATCCTTGAACTCGGGCCGATGCTGGAGCGCAAGCCCAAGCAACTGTCCGGCGGCCAACGCCAACGCGTGGCCATCGGCCGGGCGATTGTGCGCAACCCGAAAATTTTCCTGTTCGACGAACCGCTGTCCAACCTCGACGCCGCCCTGCGCGTGCAGATGCGCCTGGAACTGTTGCGCCTGCACAAAGAACTGAAAGCCACGATGATCTACGTGACCCACGATCAGGTGGAAGCCATGACCATGGCCGACAAAGTGGTCGTGCTCAATGGCGGCAAAGTCGAGCAAGTCGGTTCGCCGCTGGACCTGTATCACCAGCCCGCCAACCTGTTTGTCGCCGGGTTCCTCGGCACGCCGAAAATGGGTTTCCTCAAGGGCAAAGTCACCCGCGTCGAAAGCCAAAGCTGCGAAGTGCAGCTGGACGCCGGCACCCGTATCAGCCTGCCATTGAGCAGCGCCAACCTGAGCATCGGCAGCGCGGTGACGCTGGGCATTCGCCCGGAACACCTCGAACTGGCGCAAACCGGCGATTGCACCCTGCAAGTCACCGCCGACGTCAGCGAACGCCTGGGCAGCGACACCTTCTGCCATGTCGTGACCGCCTCCGGCGAGGCGCTGACCATGCGAGTTCGCGGCGACCTGGCCAGCCGTTATGGCGAAACATTGAGCCTGCACCTGGACGCCGAACATTGCCATTTATTCGATGCCGACGGTGTGGCGCTGACCCGCCCACTGCGCGCAGCGGCCTGATTTCAGAGAGCCTTTGATGAAACTCAATAAACAGAACCTGCACCACCTCGCCCCCGAGGTGATCCTGCCCGCCTACGCCCTGAGCGACACGCGCCAAGGCATTGCCCACATCGGCGTCGGCGGATTTCACCGCGCCCATCAGGCGTATTACACCGACGCCTTGATGAATACGGGCGAAGGCCTGGACTGGGCGATTTGCGGCGTTGGCCTGCGCCCTGAAGACCGCCGCGCCCGGGACGATCTGAAGGAGCAGGATTACCTCTTCACCCTGTTCGAGTTGGGCGATACCGGCGACACCGAAGTCCGGGTCATTGGCGCCATTCGCGACATGTTGCTCGCCGAAGATGGCGCAGCCGCGCTGATCGACAAACTCGCCAGTCCGGAGATTCGCATTGTCTCGCTGACCATCACCGAGGGCGGCTATTGCATCGACGACAGCAACGGCGAGTTCATGGCGCACTTGCCACAGATTCAGCATGATCTGGCCCATCCTGACGCTCCGAAGACCGTGTTCGGTTTTCTCTGCGCGGCGCTGGCCAAACGTCGCGCCGCCGGGACGCCTGCGTTCACCTTGATGTCGTGCGATAACCTGCCACACAACGGCGCGGTGGCCCGCAAAGCCTTGCTCGCCTTCGCCGCCTTGCGTGATGCCGACCTGCGCGACTGGATCGACCGCCATGTCAGCTTCCCCAACGCCATGGTCGATCGCATCACGCCGATGACCAGCACCGAACATCGCCTGCAACTGGCCGACAAACACGCTGTCGACGATGCCTGGCCGGTGGTGTGTGAACCGTTTGTGCAGTGGGTGCTGGAAGACAAATTCGTCAATGGCCGACCGGCCTGGGAAAAGGTCGGGGTGCAGTTCACCGACGACGTAACGCCTTACGAAGAGATGAAAATCAAACTGCTCAACGGCAGTCACCTGGCCCTGACCTACCTGGGATTTTTGAAGGGTTATCGTTTTGTCCACGAGACCATGAACGACCCGCTGTTTGTGCGTTATATGCGCGCCTACATGGACCTGGATGTCACCCCGCAACTGTCGCCCGTGCCGGGGATCGATCTGACTGACTACAAGAACACCCTGGTCGAGCGCTTTTCCAACCAGGCGATTGCCGATCAACTGGAGCGTGTGTGCTCGGACGGTTCATCGAAGTTTCCCAAGTTCACCGTGCCGACGATCAACCGTCTGATCGCCGATGGTCGCGAGACCAAGCGCGCGGCGTTGGTGGTGGCGGCCTGGGCGCTGTACTTGAAAGGCGTGGACGAAAATGGCGACACCTATTCGATTCCAGACCCACGGGCGGCGTTCTGTCAGGGATTGGTGGCCGATGATGCGTTGATCACCCAGCGGTTGCTGGGCGTCGAGGAGATTTTCGGTACGGCGATTGCGCATTCGCCGGAGTTTGTGGCGGCGTTTGAATGGTGCTGCAACAGCTTGCGCAATGTGGGTGTGACGCAGACTTTGGAGCGGGTGCTGGCCTAGGCTTTGCGTTGAAACCGCTGCCGCCATCGCGGGCAAGCCCGCTCCCACAGGGATCAATGTCATTCACAACATTGTGTTCCGACACTGACCAATGTGGGAGCGGGCTTGCCCGCGATGGCGGACTGACAGACAACTTATGTGTTGAACCTGAAAATCCAAGGACCTTCGATGGCAAACCAACAACTATTCCTCGGCATCGACTGCGGCACCCAGGGCACCAAAGCCATCGTCCTCGACGCGAGCAGCGGCCAGGTCCTTGGTCAGGGCGCCGCCGCGCACACCTTGATCAGCGGCGCCAACGGTCGCCGCGAGCAGGACACTTCGCAATGGCTTGAAGCGTTCGCGTCGGCCACTCGCCGTGCCCTGCTCGCCGCCAACGTCGATGGCCAGGACATTCTCGGCATCGGCGTCTCCGGCCAGCAACACGGACTGGTTCTGCTTGATGATCAAGGCCAGGTGCTGCGCCCCGCCAAGCTCTGGTGCGACACCGAATCCACGCCCGAAAACGACCGTCTGCTGGCGCAACTCGGCGGCGAAAAAGGTTCGCTGGAACGCCTCGGTGTGGTCATCGCGCCGGGCTACACCGTTTCCAAATTGCTGTGGACCCAAGATCAACACCCGCAATTGTTCGCTCGAATCGCACACATCCTGCTGCCCCACGATTACCTGAATTACTGGCTGACCGGCCGCAGTTGCAGCGAATACGGCGATGCATCCGGCACCGGGTATTTCAACGTGCGCACCCGACAGTGGGATGTGCAGCTGCTGCGTGATATCGACCCGACCGGACGCCTGCAAGCCGCGTTGCCGGAGCTGATCGAGGCGCATGAAGCGGTCGGCACGATCCTGCCGGGCATCGCCGAACACCTGGGCATCAACCCGCAGGCGCTGGTCTCCAGCGGCGGTGGCGACAACATGATGGGCGCCATCGGCACCGGCAACATCAAGCCCGGCGCCATCACCATGAGTTTGGGTTCTTCGGGGACGGTGTACGCCTATGCCGACCAACCGAAAGTCAGCCCGGATGCCTCTGTCGCCACCTTCTGCTCCTCCAGCGGCGGTTGGCTGCCATTGATCTGCACCATGAACCTGACCAACGCCACGGGGGTCATTCGCGATTTGTTCGACCTCGATATCGAACGTTTCAACGATTTGGTCGAACAAGCGCCCATCGGCGCCGAGGGCGTGAGCATGCTGCCGTTCCTCAACGGCGAACGCGTCCCCGCCCTGCCCCATGCCACCGGCAGCCTGCTGGGTTTGACCATGACCAACCTGACCCAGGCCAACCTGTGCCGCGCGGTCGTCGAAGGCACCACCTTCGGCTTGCGTTATGGGCTGGACCTGCTGCGCCAGAATGGCTTACAAAGCCTGCGCATTTGCCTGATCGGCGGCGGCTCGAAAAGTCCGGTGTGGCGCCAGATCGTCGCCGACATCATGAACACCCCGGTCATCTGCACCGAACAAAGTGAAGCCGCCGCCCTCGGCGCAGCGATTCAAGCGGTGTGGTGCCTGTCCTGGGCAAACGGCAACGAGGACAGCCTCGCAGACCTTTGCGCGCGTTGCGTGAAACTCGACCCGGCGAGTGAAACCTTGCCGATTGCCGACAACGTAGCGGCCTTTCAGCAAGCCTATGAACGCTATCAACAGCATGTCGCAACCCTTTAAAGAGCGAACAACTATGTATCTGGTGTGTGGCGAAGCGCTGTTCGACTTCTTCAGCGAAGACGATGCCAGTGGCCTGGCTTCAAAAGTGAATTTCAAGGCAATTGCCGGTGGCTCGCCGTTCAACGTGGCAGTCGGCTTGCGGCGGTTGGGCGTGGAGTCGGCGCTGTTTGCCGGGTTGTCCACCGATTACCTGGGCCGACGCTTGCAGCAGGTTTTACAGGATGAAGGCGTACGCCCGGACTATCTGGTGGATTTCGCCGCGCCGACCACGCTGGCGATGGTCGCCGTCGGCGCCAATGGCTCACCGCATTACAGTTTCCGTGGTGAAGGGTGCGCGGATCGGCAGCTTAAATCCGAGCACCTGCCGGAGCTGGGGCCTGACGTGCGCGGTTTGCACATCGGCTCGTTTTCGCTGGTGGTGCAGCCGATTGCCGAGACCTTGCTGACGCTGGTGCAGCGCGAAAGCGGCAAACGCCTGATCAGCCTTGATCCGAACGTGCGACTCAATCCTGAGCCGAACATCGAGCTGTGGCGTTCGCGGATCGCCGCGCTGGTGGAGCTGGCCGACCTGATCAAAGTCAGCGACGAAGATTTGAGCCTGTTGTACCCCGAGCAGGACCCGCAGCGGGTCATTGAAGGCTGGCAGCAGCATCGCTGTCAGTTGGTCTTTTTGACCCGTGGCGGCGAAGGCGCGACGGTATTCAGCAAGGGTCATGGCTCGTGGTCGGTGCCGGCCTGTGCGGTGAAAATCGCCGACACCGTGGGCGCTGGCGATACGTTTCAGGCAGCGCTGATCACCTGGCTGACAGAGCAGCAACTGGACTCGGTTGAGGGTGTGCAATCGCTTGAGCGCGGGCAAATCGACGGGATGTTGAAGTTTGCGGTGCAAGCGGCGGCGCTGACGTGCAGCAAAACCGGGCCGGATTTGCCGTATCGGCATCAATTAGAGGTGCGCTGAAGCTCACGGCCCCATCGCGGGCAAGCCCGCTCCCACAGGTTTGGCGGCGTCCGAAGAATTTGTATTCGTCTCGGACACTGTGGGAGCGGGCTTGCCCGCGATGGCGATGTCACTCACGCCGCAAGATCAAAGGTTCACAACACCGAAAAGTTGTAGCTCACAATCAACCGGGTCTCATCCACATCCCGGGCGAACTTCTCGTAGTTGGTCCGGTAGGTCGCGTTTCGCAAGCGCAGGCTGACATCCTTGAATGCCCCACTCTGCACCACATACTTGAGCTCGCTGTCGCGCTCCCACTCCTTCCCTTCCTGATCACTGCCCAACACCTTGATGTGATCACCGTTCACATAACGGGTCAGAAAGCTCAGTCCGCTGATGCCGATTGCCTTGAAATCATAGTCGTAGCGCAGCTGCCACGAACGCTCCTGCGCCGCCGCGAAATCGTTGACCTGCACGTAGTTGACCAGGTACGGATTGGTCCCATCCAGATACGGCATCGAGTTGTCGCCATTCATGCGCTGCCAACCGGCGCTGAACGTGTGACCACTGATGGCGTAAGCAAGCATCCCGCTCAGCGCACGGTTATCGATAGAACCGGCCTTGGCATCGCCACTGTCGGCACTCTTGAGCACGCGCATGTCCGCTTTCAGGACGCCGTCGCCCAATGGCTGGTTGGCCAGCAATCCCACGAAATGCTGGCGATAGATGTCTTCCAGTTCGGCGTAGTGATACTGAGCGGTCAGGCGTTCGTTGATCTTGTAGTCGAAGCCATACATGTCGAAGTGATCGGCGGTGATGTTGCAGGCATAGCGCTTGTTCTTGCAGTGCACGCGGATGTCCTGGGCATCGGTGGAATCCCGGGCGGTGTATTTGTCCAGGCGCGCCGCCATGAAGGTCAGGTCTTTGACCTCTTTGGAGGTCAGCATCGCGCCGTTGAACATCGTCGGCAGCAATCGGCCGTCGTTGTACTTGAGCAACGGAACATCCGGCAACAGCGCGCCGTACTTCAAGACGCTCTGGGACACGCGCACTTTGGCGGTTAATCCGAGTTTCGCGTACTGATCCTTGGAACCGCGTGGGTCCTGCCCCGTGGACGGCAGCAAACCGCTGCTACTGCTGTCGGGGCTGGAGTCGAGCTTGAGCCCGAGCATGCCCAATGCATCCACGCCGAAACCAACGGTGCCTTCGGTGTAACCCGATTGAAGATTGAGAATAAAGCCTTGAGCCGACTCATCGCGCTTCGAAGCGCCCTGCTCGGTGGAGGTATGCCCGTCACGGAAGTCGCGATTGAAATACACCGTGCGCGATTCGATGTTCGCCTTGGTGTCGTCGATGAAACCGCTCGCGTGAGCCTGGGCCGTAAAACCGGCGCACAGGACTAAAGCGCCGAAGCCCGAAGACTGGCGCGCGGTGATGAAAGGAAATGGGGGACGCATGAAAAAAAGCTCCAACAGTGCAGCGTTTGCGCAAGGCGCAATAAGCCAAAGAAATAGCGTTCGCCCCGGACATGTAAATGGCCAGGGTGAAGCGGACACACGGGGGTGATCGACAATGATGGCAGAAGGCTTTCAGCGGCTACAGGCGACTTTAGTCTGAAAATGACTGTCAGTTTCTGGCTGCCACGATCCTGTGGCGTAACGGTGCGGTGCAAAGGATGGAGCAGCAACCCCCGTATTCATTGGCCGAAACCTTCTCTCTAAGGGTTTTCCTGATGGTGGCAAGCCCCGGCGCCTACGGCATTTGCGCCTTGAACGAGGCGGTTTAATGCTGCACCATCCGCACCTGCTTATTCAAAGGACGGAATTAAAGGCATGCTGGACGCGAACGCTACCCATATTTCCCTGACGCTGGAAGGCGTTTCCGTTGACCTGCAAGTGCTCAGCTTCGTCGGTCGCGAAACCCTCAATCAGCCGTTCTGTTTCGACATCGAACTGGTCAGCGCCCGCCCAGACCTGAAACTCGAAGACTTGCTGCACAAGCCTGGCTGCCTGACCTTCGGCGCCACCGGCGAAGGCATCATCCACGGCCTGGTGTATCGCATCGAACAAGGCGATTCCGGCAAAAGCCTGACGCGCTACAGCATCAGCCTGGTGCCGCAACTGGCTTATCTGCGCCACAACCATGACCAGCAAATCTTCCAGCATCTCAGTGTGCCGAAGATCATTGCCCAGGTGCTTGAAGCACGCGGCATTCTGTCCGATGCCTACAGCTTCCAGCTCGGCGCAATCTATCCCGAACGCGATTACTGCGTGCAGTACGACGAGTCCGACCTGCATTTCATCCAGCGCCTGTGCGAAGAGGAAGGCATTCACTTCCACTTCCAGCACAGCGCCAGCGGCCACAAACTCGTCTTCGGCGATGACCAGACGGTGTTCCGCAAACTCGCGCCCGTGGCCTACCAGCAAGACTCCGGCATGGCCGCGACAAAACCGGTAATCAAGCGCTTCAACCTGCGCCTGGAAACCCGCACCACCCGCGTCAACCGCCGCGATTACGACTTCGAAAAACCAGCCATCCTGCCCGAAGGCGCCGCCAAAAGCACCTTCGCTCCGGACCTGGAAGACTACGACTACCCCGGCCGCTTCACCGACCGCGCTCGCGGTAAACAACTGGCGACCCGTGCCCTGGAACGCCATCGCAGCGACTACCAACTGGCCGAAGGCAAAAGCGACGAGCCCACCCTGGTCAGCGGCCACTTCATGGCCCTGAGCGAACACCCGCGCGCCGAGTGGAACGACCTCTGGCTGCTGCTCGAAGTGGTGCACGAGGGCAAGCAGCCACAGGTGCTCGGCAAAAACGTCACCAGCGACGTCACCCAAAATAAAGACGATTTCCATCAGGGCTACCGCAACCGCTTCCTCGCCACCCCGTGGGACGCGCACTTCCGCCCTGCCCTCGAACACCCCAAACCGAAAGTCCTGGGCAGCCAGACCGCCATCGTCACCGGCCCACTCGGCGAAGAAATCCACTGCGACGAATACGGCCGCGTCAAAGTGCAATTCCACTGGGACCGCGACGGCCAGGCCAACGACAACACCAGCTGCTGGCTGCGCGTCGCCACCGGCTGGGCTGGCAGTGCCTACGGCGGCATCGCCATCCCGCGCGTCGGCATGGAAGTGCTCGTCACCTTCCTCGAAGGCGACCCCGACCAACCGCTGGTCACCGGTTGCTTGTTCCACAAGGAAAACGTCGTCCCCTACGACCTGCCCGCGAACAAGACCCGCAGCACCTTCAAAACCCTGAGCTCGCCGGGTGGCAACGGTTACAACGAGTTTCGTATCGAAGATAAAAAAGGGGCGGAACAGATCTACCTGCACGCCCAGCGCGACTGGGATGAAAACATCGAGCATGACCAGAAGATTCGTGTCGGCAATGAACGCCACGACACGGTCGAGGCCAATGTATTCAGTGAGTTCAAGGTTGAAGAACATCGCATCACGCAACTGGACCGCAAGGTTGAGGCGCGGGCCAATGATCACCTGACTGTGGCGGTGACCCAGCATGTGAAGGTCGGCACGGCGCAGTTTGTCGAGGCGGGTCAGGAGATCCATTACCACGCTGGCGAGAAGGTGGTGGTTGAAGGCGGGATGGAACTGACGGCCAAGGCCGGGGGGAGTTTCGTCAAGGTGGATGCGGGGGGCGTGACGATTAGTGGGGGTGAGGTGAAGGTGAATACCGGCGGCTCGCCTGGGGTGGGGACCGGGATTCAGATTCTGCCGCCCGTCATTCCATGGGCCGCAGCCCAGGACAAAGCAGGCGCCCTGCTCGTCCCGGCCGCCGTACAAATGGCCATGGCCAAAGCCGCCCGTGCGGCGGGCGACATACGCTGCCCGATTTGCGAAGCGTGCCGTGAAGGCAAGTGCGACCTGGGGACTGCAGCATGAGCGACGCACTGAACAACTGGCTCGGCGAACAGGCAAAACTCAATCGCGTGCTGATCCTGGCCCTCGACAGCCTTGCCGAACCGAGCCCGGTTACTTCGCTCTACAGCGCCGGTTTGATGAAACGCTCGGTGCAGCTCTATCGACGCACCCAATATGCCGACTTCTCCGCCATCAGCCCGTGGCTGACCGAACTGCACGAACCCCACGCCGATGCCTTCCGCAAACTGCTGGACGACCCGCAACGCAACTGGGGCTGGATCGGCAGCATGGATAAAGCCGACCTCGACGGCCTGACTCAGCATTGGCAAGCGCGGATGGTGATTGAGGAAGACGGGGAGCGTTCGTTGTTTCGTTTTCAGGATAATCGGGTGATTGCTCGTTGCATAAACAACCTGAACGTAGCCGAGTATCCGCTGCTGCTTGGCCCGATTGCTAGCGTAACGTTTTGGGATGAGGACCAGTGGAAGAGTGTCGACAACATCAGGCCAGGGGCGTACCCGGCGCCGGACCCGGCGCCATGGTTACGAAACCCTGAGTCCGGTGAACAGGCCCGCAGCATCCTGCGCGACAACCTGAAACGCTGGCTGCTGACCTACCACGTCGAAGCTGCTGCTGAACTGGCAGAAACACGCGTCGTCAGCGAATGGCTTGAGCAGCAGATGGAACTGCTGGATCTATGGCGGTGGAATACGCCAGAACAGCGCGAGTTGATGCTGAGTCGACGGCTGAACCCCAAGTGCATGGACGATGTTGCGTGGGAGCCTCTGCCGGGGGAAACGCCAGAGATGCATTTTGCGCGATGTCAGCGGGTGTTCATCGAGCCAGGCGTGGCCGTTTGAATATCTGGTTCGGGTTGCTGCCGGGGTTGGTGCTGCTTCTCAGTGCGTGTAGTTGGGCGGGATCTGCAGTCCGAGACAGCGTTGAGGGAGTGGCCAGCTACTATGGGCGCGAACATTTCACTCTTGTCGTTAGTGTTCCCCCGAATTTTGGCTTTACCTCCAAGGCGCAGTACTCACCGAAAGCGGGTCAGGACTGTGAGGTTTATAGTCCCGGCTTGGGCGGTTCGGTGACTCGACAGCAGCAGAAGTCCGACAAGTTTCCGGCAAAAAACGTAAAGCAAACGGTCGCTACTGATATCCCGTTGGAGTACCACATTGCGGGTTGCTCGATGGCGCTTACCAGGGTGGATTATGAAGTTAATGCTACTTACGGTCCGGGATCTTGGGATCATGGCCTCGATCACGCAGGTGGGCTATCCATAATAGCGCCATCAACGAACGACAATTCAAATCCGTCTTTAAGCATTCAAGAACAACATGGGTTGTGCACGTGGTTGTTCCAAATTAGTACAGCAAAAGCTAAGAAAGAAAACATTGAAAAAATCTTATCCTGCAGTGCAGCCGATGAACATTGGAGAGTGCCAAGTAAATATATTGAACGACGGAAGCCTGGCAGCATAGCAAACAGAGATCAGCTAAACAAAAACACTGTATATATTATCTTCCGGTTATCTGAAGATGATGAGCCATCCATGGATAATAGATGGATTAAAACCGCCAGCGGATGGAAGCCATGTCAAGGCACATCAACGTCAGATCGTTGTACCTCACCGCCCATTTTCAAGAACTTTAAATCGAACGGACGTGAATGCACCGTCTACCCGAATTGCGCAGAGCACGGAACCTCGAATGAATAACACTTTATTCTCACGCAGCGTCAAGTCTATATTTTTTCTTGCATTTCCATTGATGGGTGCTTGTAGTTGGGCTGGGCAGATGGCCAAAGATAGCGTTGACGGGGTAGCCAGCAAATATGGAAGTGAACATTTCACTCTTATCGCCATCATTCCTCCCAATTTCGGCTTTACCTCTAAGGCGCAATACTCACCTAAAGATGGTGAGTCTTGTCAAGTCTATAGCCCAGGCCTTGGTGGGTCGGTTACTCGTCAACAACAGAAGTCCAATAAAACCCCAGCAAAAAGCACGGAGCAGACGATCTCGACAGAAATACCGTTGGAGTATCAAATAGCTGGTTGCTCGATGGCGCTCACTAGAGTGGATTATGAAGTTAATGCCACGTACGGTACTGACGCTTGGGATCATGACCTCGAACACGCAGGCGGGCTGGCAATTGTAGATAACGAGTTGAACACCGTAGAGTCATCCGAACAAAGAGGTTTATGCACTTGGCTTTTCCAAATAAGTACTGCTAAAGCCAAGAAAGGTGAAATTGAGAAAATTTTATCGTGTAATTCTGCTGATGAGAACTGGCAGGTTCCGGAAAGTAAACCTGCGCGCCGCAAGCCCGGAGGAGTAGCTGAAAGGAGCAAACTTCCAGGAAGAACTATCAAATTGATACTCCGCCAAGCAACTACAGAGCGCCCTTCAATTGACGATACTTGGCAAAAACTACCTGAAGGATGGAAACCCTGCCTCGGCAGGGGCGTAGATGACCCGTACGGCTTCTGCAGGGGCAACACCAAAGACTTTAGAACTTTTAAATTGAACGGACGTGAATGCACGGTTTACCCGAGCTGCAACTAAAAGGACTTAACTGATGGAAAACTTGCAAGCCTCAACCCTGAGTGATCAGCGTCGATCCTGCCCGTTACGTGGCAATTGGATAAGCTTTCGACTGGTTGATGAGTTTGGTGAAGGCAAACCCTATGCTGGGCTTGCGTATGAACTTAGTGATAGTGAAGGTGAGAAAAAAACTGGCGTACTGGACGGCGATGGCTTTGCACGAGTCGAAGGAAATTACTCTGGCCCTGCAATACTTACGCTGTCGAAAATATATACTGGCACCGATGACTACTATAACTACCTTATAAACCGGCAAAGCTTCGACATTCCATTGACCGAATTACAAGTAGCAGCCGAGCAGACGCTTCGCCGCGCTATTGGCAGCACCAGCAAAACAGGCGCCTATAGAGCTTCCGCTGAAAAAGGCGTGTATTACAATGTTGAAGTCCGCGACTTTGTTGAATTTAGCAGACATCTACCGTCAGCATCAAAATTGTCCAACCCTATTCCCACTGGTTGCGCAAAACTAGTGCGAGACTTCGCGGGCAGCAAAGTCCCGAGCTTTGGTGTAGGATTGCTTCCGGAAACTCACTATGTACTTGAAGTACGAGCTTTACGCGCCTTTAGACCACTTCTGTCGTTAGCTAACGAATTCAGTGCCCTCAATTTATATCAGCTTTCGCTAATGGGCACTCTAAGCTATGGCGCCTTCGGCCAAGTTCCCGAAACTTTGCAAAGTAATGCCAAACTCAAGAAGGACTTTGCCTTCTCCTACCCGAAGAGAGGTACTATCGGGCACGTATTGAATACATGTTTTGCATGTTACGAAGAGCCAACGCATTACGCGGACTCAAAGCAACCAACTTATCCACTGGTTGAAGATGTCCCATATTCAAAACGCCTTGAAGTCGTTCCCTTTGATCCGGACCGTTATCCTCAAAATGACGCTACATCAGGTGTACCACTCGAGACACCATCTTCAGTACATTTCTTCAATGATGCTCGCCTAGGCACCACTGATTGGAAAAACACTGACACCCAGGCTTATGCCACTCACGATGATCGATTGGTACTCATCGGCGTCAGAGGAACAGCCGAAGGCTGGGATGGCTGGCGAGATGCCGATGCTCAACAAGTACCGATTGAAGGTGGAACAGGCAAAGCACACCAAGGCTTCTATGAAGCCTTCGTCGCGCTTCGTCCATTCATCGAAGGTTACATGCGTCGCTTCCGTCGAAATCAAAAAATCCTCGTATGCGGCCACAGCCTTGGCGGTGCAATCGCGTTATTGCTAGCCGAATGGCTTCGCCAGAACATTACAGACGACGTGATTCTTTACACCTTCGGCTCACCCCGAGCCGGTGATGCGGACTTCGTCGAAGGCGCCAAAGCACTGGTTCATCACCGTATCGTCAACCATAACGATCCGGTCCCTAGCGTTCCGGCTGGTTGGATGGACACCAAGAAACCAATCTGGATCACCGGCCTCGCCGCAACAGTCTCAGGCGTTTTAACGCCGGCGGCCGGCGGTTTGGTATTTGCCGCCGGCATGGCGCGGTTTGGCGGGAAGCCCTATTGGCACCACGGAGAACAGCGCCACTTCATGCCGTTGCAGCTACCTGGACGGGTTGTTTCCTCTGTGTTGTGGAAACCTGGTTGCGAAGGATACGAAGAAGCCGCAATGGCACGCTGTGTTGCTCAGATGAAAAAGAACGACATGCCTGATCGCAGCCAATTTATGTCACAGGTGTTCAGCGCCGCAGATCACAAAATGCTCGATGGCTACATTCCGTCTTGCTGGGCGTCACTTCGGCGCTGGCAGGAAACACAGACAACTGGCGGCTACGTCATCAGCTCAACCGAATCGAATCGCCTGAAACTCGAAGTGGAAACGTACCGTACCGAACTTCAGAAATGGCAACGTAACGCCGATTCAGAGTTCCCCGGCGGGACCATCGAAGGCCGTCCGCAGGAGCGTGCCACGCCGTTGCAACGTCGCTCAACGATGTCCGATCTTCAGGAACGCCAGACGGCGATCAATCAGGCGGTGCGACACAATAAAAAAGAACTGGAAGCCATCGAGTTGACTCTGCAACGACTGACGTCGTTGAGCAGCACCAAGCTGACCATCGCTGACGTATATGGTGACCGCAGTGAATTGCCAGAACTGAAAACGCACATCGACCGCTGGGCTTCGCATACGGAAAACCAGGCGTCGGTGCGTCTTGCACAGATTCCGCCGTCAATTTCAGAACACATGGCTTGAGCAGCTAATTCGATAAAATGGGCAGGTGCCGTCACTCTTGAATTCGCAGCCGAATTTAGACGGCACCGTTGTGCCCCATGTGAAGGTCGGCACGCCGAAGTTTGTCGAGGCAGATCAGGAGATTCCCTACCACGTTAGCGATAAGGTTGTAGTGGAGGGTGGCATGGTAGCGAGTAAGCGCATGAACACACTGGAAAATCTGGAACAACACGCACCCGATCTTGCCTTCGAATTGCCGGATGGAAAGCCTGTAGTCAGGCTGGGGCTGATCCTCACACTTTATTTCAAACGCGGGTACACAAACGACACAAAAAAAAATGTCTTGGCGTGTTTCCGTCGTTTTTATGAGGAATATCAGAGCCAGCTCAAATGCTTGGTTTATGGTCGCCATCAAAAATTGACCTCCGCCAATTTTGAAAAAGCTCAACAGGCCATTTCAAAGAGCGGTGGCAATGAGGAATTCAGTCTGTTTTTAGGCAGTGCCGCTGATGAGACAGAGGCGGACGAATACTCCCTGTCCGCGATGAATTCGTTCGAGATCCATGGCGACAAACTGCGCTCCTATATCAAGCTCGTGATGCCTTGGAGCATTCTCAAAGAGACTGACGGCCTTTCTCGATTTCAGGCCTGGGCCGTTTATTTGTGCGACCAGGTTAACGCAGAACATGGTTATGGCGGCCTATCCAGCATTTTGCCGTATGACTACCATGGCTATATCCCAACCGAGTATCAGCTGGCTCAGCAATATTTCGGGTTGGAAGTTGACTCAATGCCGCACGCCTCTTCTATCGAGTTACTGGACACAGTCAAAGGAGTCAATTGGCTAACCGTTTTAGGCGAAAGTTTTGTTGAGCTTCTCGGCGGCGAGTCGTCTCTTCGCCAAGCTTTCAGTGGTCGAGGCGATGTTGAAATAGTCCCGTACAGTACTGGGCTAATCATTCGCGCTGGCGAGTACCCTGAACTCGGAAAGATAGAGAATGGACTTCCCTCCTCCTACGTCGCTGTGAACAAAATAGTTAAACAGATTCGCATTCCAAACCCTGATCAGCTGCATCCGTATTCCCCCTACGGTGATGGCTTCGAAGAGGAAAGCACAGCCCGTTGGTATGCCCGTTTTGACCAGGACAATGGCAAGACAAAAACCCCAGCAAGACTTGAAGCGGGTCAACCATGCAGCGTGGCGGGCTACTGGTTTAGTCCCGCTCAATCCGCATCCCGACGTTATTTCAGTCAGGGTGAAATTCTGCCGAGTTTCAGCGGCTCGAATTGGGGTGATACGCTTTGGTATTGGTCAGGTGAAGAGTAAAAAACATCTACAAATTCCGCTCAGCAGCCACTTCATGGCCCTGAGCGAACACCCGCGCGCCTAGTGGAATGACCTCTAGCTGGCGCTTGAAGTCGTCCACGAGGGTAAGTAGCCGCAGCTGCTTGGCAAAGACGTCACCAGCGACATCATCCAAAACAAAGACGAATTCCGTCAGGGTTACTGCAATCGCTTCCTCGCCACCCCATGGGACGCGCACTTCCGCCCCGCCCTCGCCCCCCAAACCGAAAGTCCTGGGCAGCCAGACCGCCATCGTCACCGGCCCGCCCGGCGAAGAAATCCACTGCGACGAATACGGCCGCGTCAAAGTGCAATTCCACTGGGACCGCGACGGCCAGGCCAACGACAACACCAGCTGCTGGCTGCGCGTCGCCACCGGCTGGGCCGGCAGTGCCTACGGCGTCATCGCCATCCCGCGCGTCGGCATGGAAGTGCTCGTCACCTTCCTCGAAGGCGACGCCGACCAACCGCTGGTCACCGGCTGCCTGTTCCACAAGGAAAACGTCGTCCCTTACGACCTCCCCGCCAACAAGACCCGCAGCACCTTCAAAACCCTGAGCTCGCCGGGTGGCAAGGGTTACAACGAGTTTCGTATCGAAGATAAAAAAGGTGCGGAACAGATCTACCTGCACGCCCAGCGTGACTGGGATGAAAACATCGAGCATGACCAGAAGATTCGTGTCGGCAATGAACGCCACGACACGGTCGAGGCCAATGTATTCAGTGAGTTCAAGGTTGAAGAACATCGCATCACGCAACTGGACCGCAAGGTTGAGGCGCGGGCCAATGATCACCTGACTGTGGCGGTGACCCAGCATGTGAAGGTCGGCACGGCGCAGTTTGTCGAGGCGGGTCAGGAGATCCATTACCACGCTGGCGAGAAGGTGGTGGTTGAAGGCGGGATGGAACTGACGGCCAAGGCCGGGGGGAGTTTCGTCAAGGTGGATGCGGGGGGCGTGACGATTAGTGGGGGTGAGGTGAAGGTGAATACCGGGGGCTCGCCTGGCGTGGGTACGCCTGCTGCGCCGTTGTTGCCGGGGCCACTGAAAGCGGCGGATGCGGATAGAGCGGGCAAAGTCCCGACCCCGTTGCCCAAACGCTTGAATGAATCCGGCATCACCCCTTTGTGCGGCAAACAGAGCAACGGCGCTTGCAGCCGTAAGGATTGCACATGCATGTAAAAGCGTTGAACGCCCTCCTCGCCGAACCCCGTCATGCGTTCGAGCAACTTCCAAGAGAATCATCCAGCCAAGCGCTGTGTTTCATCATCGACCGCACTCGCCAGCCAGAAGCCATGAGCCGCCTCTACCGAGTCGGCGAGCCAATGAATTCTCAAGGGTTGTTCATCGGCACCGATTTCGCCGAGATCGCCGCTGACGGCCCCTTGTGGCTCACCGCGCCTTGGGGCAGCCGACTGGCAGTCGAAGCCGCAGCGCTTTGCGCAGAAAACTTTGCCGGTATCGCCCTGACCACTGACGACCCGGTCAAGGCCTTGGCCCATGCACGCTGGCTGCTACGCGCCAATGACGGTTCCGGTGGCCAAAGCCTGTTGAGCTATCACAAGCCAAGCCTGTGGGCTGCACTGGCCCACTCCGCCGGCGAAACCGCCCACCAGCTCTTCGGCCCGTGGCAACACGTCTACACCCCTGCCCCAACCCATTTCGGAGCCCGCAACGGCAACTGGTTAAGCTGGCGCCCAGTCTCGGAACTCAAATGGCTGGGCGACGTCTCGGCATTCAACCTGCCGGAAGATGCGCCGAAGATCCAAGAGCGACTGGGTTGGGTCTACTGGGTCGATGAGCAATACGCCGCATTCGGCGAACCGACTGACGAAGAGCTGCCCAACATCGCGACAAACCTTGATGTATTGGTCGCTCACAACATCTACGAAGGCCGGCATTTGCTCAAACTGGCCGACATCGCCAACGGCCCGCTGCTCGAAACGCAGCCCCAGGCCATGGCCGTCCTGCAATCCAGGGAAGAGTCGTTCATCAAGGTTGAACAGCTGAAGCAACTCGCCACCAGCGCCGCCTGATGAACCCGTCCGCGTAACGAATGAATGGAAGCATTTATGGAATCCAATACCAGTACTACACCTGACACCTCAACGGCACCTGCTGCACCAGCAGCAGAAGAAACCTGTACGAAGCCACCACGGGACATCGGCGAGCAGCCCGACGCTCCAGATGAAACGCCAGGCTCGCATGACAAAGTAAAAACGCCGTGTTCAACAACCTACGGCAGCGCGATTTATGACACTGAGAACGAGTCATTCTGGCTGCTTCCAGATCGCACAACCTCGGCACTCAAAGAAGCGGCTAATGATTTGGATCAAAAGGTCAGCACGAGCAAATCACCCGAGGAACGTAAAAAAGGCCTTTACAGCACCGGTTTGCTTGAATACTTCCTCGAACCCAAGTTGGGTAACTTTCTCGCGGGCGAGCAGCAAGCGCGAATGCTCGAGATTGAAGCGCAATACCCTAGCATCAGTGATCTCGATGCTACGTTGCTAGAGGCGCAGCAGCAGAGAAAGGCTGCAACAGCGCCTGCCCCGACTCCCTCGACGCCGCTCACCCGACTTGAACAAGATGACATCAAAAAGTCCGAGTGGATGGCCGCGCAACAAGACGCAACGCGGGTGCGCGGAATTCATAGTGAATGGCAAACGTTGAAGCGCGTTGCCATCGCCGCCGCCAAAGAAAAGGGCTACGCCTACGAAAGTGGAAATCTGTACTCGCCCGAAGCCATTGCGGCTCGCGAGGGCGTGCAGAAATACCTCAAAGCTCGAGAAACCTTACTCAAAGAAAAAGACCTGGCCACTTTAGGCTCCGCTGAACTTGCGCCATTGCTGGCTGCAGACAAAAAGCGGCTAGACGATGTCGCGACTTGCGGGACGAATAACCAACTCCCTCTGTGTACTTACGTACGCGACCAGGAAACACAGCGCTTAAAAAGAAAAGCGATCTATGTCGCTTACCTTGATTCCATTACCCATGTTGCTCAATACGGAATCGCGTTACCCGAATTCGCCCTGATTCCTGCAACCGGCGCTTCGGTCGAAGGTGGTGTCGACTTGTTCAAGCAATACTTGGCGCTTGAGAAGAAGCAAACGAAGTCAACGAACGCCTCAGCACAAAATATAAAGGCTGGATCGAAGCTAGCGGCCGGCAAGCCAAAGCTCCGGCAAACCTTGTTTCCCTCGAGCGTGCCGAATGGGACCGTTTGCAGGCAGAAAAAGAAAAGTTGCGGCTACAGGCTGAGAAGAACATGGAAACCGCGCCCGTTCGACGGCACCTTTTGTGGGAGCCGGAGCAATTCCAAGCCAAGCCAATGGATCGGCTCGTCAAGGATGGTTTTCCGCTGCATGAAATGAGCATGTTGGACGATCTGAAGAAACCTCTGACTTACCTCAGTATGTATTCGCTTCCAAGACTTCAAAAAACACTCAAAGACGACTGGAAAAAGGTCGGCGCCAAGGTCAAAGACCTTAAAAAGCGTCCAGGCAACAGCACTGGAAAAGCGGCCACCGACAGTGAACTTAATTTGTTCGGCCAATGGCTAGCACAGGAAGGCGCACTGCGAATCAAGGACCAGGAAAGTGACTGGTTTTCTGCTGAAGGCTGGTTCGAGATTGAAAAGTTCTACAGTTTCCTACAAGCCAAAAAGTACGAAGTCAGCGGCCTTGAAAGTGCGAGTTCCCGTAAAGAATGGGGCGTACGCTTGCAGCAAGTTCTGTTCAAAGACAATGTGCGCAAGACTTTCCGCATATTCGATATCAGCCCACAGGCGCAACTGGTTCGCTGCCTGACGTCGTCGTCCAAGGACATCATCCACGGATCAATCAAGGTCGAAGGCCCCGCTTTTACCGTAGCGGAAGGATTTAAAGCTTCGGCCAAAGCGTCATTCGGCGTCGACCTTGCCCGTGGCGAAGTCGAACTGTTCAAAGTCGATCTACCGGAACGCAGCAAAGCCAAAGAAATCACATTCACCTATCTGGACGCTGGTAGCGTCCAGCAAACCCTCAATCTGGGTCGGTTTTCGTTGTATCTCGGCGCCAAGGCCTGGGGTTATGCCGGAGCTTCCCTGCTGCTTTCCTCCGAGATAGCACTGGATGTTGGCAACGCCGGATTCCATTTGGCCCCGCCTGAACCTGTGGTCCGTACCGGAGACAAGCGAGACTTCGCTCAGACGCAAACCAGCAACCAAATCAAGGGAGCCCCCACCAACCTGCAAGTGCAGAATGGAGGCAAAGCGGCATTCAATTTATTCGCAGGTTTGCAATCAGGAATCATGGTTACCGGCGCCTTGAACTGGGCCCCTCCTTCCGAAGTCGCGCTGCTGCAAAGGGCACCCTCACCCGGGTCTAAAGGCTCGATGAAAGCCAACGAGTGGTTCAGCCTCGCCCGTTTGACCGCTGAACTAAACGTGGCGGCGGGTTTGGGCGCCAAGGGCGAAGCGAGTATTTCGCTGTATGATGGCCGCTTGATTCTGGTGCTGAAGGCTTCGTTGGTAGCGGGGCCAGGTGTGGGCGGCGCTTTCAAGTTCGAAGTGGGTTACGACGCGGTGACAGAGTTGATTAACCTGTTTCGGCGAGAGCTTTATAAAAACAAGCAGAATCCGTTTATTATGGTGGATGAAAAAGCAATTACCTTGATGTCCAATTTAAACACTTTGGCTCTCTGCGGTTTTGATGTGGGTATGGTGTATTTACTTGGGATTGACATGGTTATGTCACTCTACGAATCATTGATCGCCACGGGCAAAGGTGGGCCGATTGCAGATACTATTATTAATTATGAGAACCAAGCAGAACTTGAAGAGTGGTGCGTGAATGCAATACCGGGGGCATTGGGGCCTTTATTGCTTACACTAATTAGTCCACCAGAGGACTTTACTGTTACACTCACAAACAGTGCAGATGAGTCTTCAGACAAAGCGGGGACACGCAAATACAACGAAGACCAAGCACATCTACTTCAACAAAAAGCGATTGAACGGATTCTTGGTTGGATTCTAAATCGAGCAAAAAAACAAAATTCAATAGATAAAGCTCAGAGTCAATTCGAAGAAATTTGCGTCTGCATGAATCGCTTCGGAGTTAAACCTACAGAATACGGGCAGCCGTATTGCGAGAATCGCTTGGCCCTTGATAATTTTATGGCAGAAGCTGTTCTTCGGCTAACTGAACGAGACGGAGATGACATGCGCGCCGACTACAGATCTCATGTAAAAGTACTTGGAGCTAACAGAGACGGATACTGCCAGCGCAGTCAATATTTCGGGCGCACTTACATTCCGGCTGGAAAAACAACCTATGTTGGGCCGACTCACTAAATCCAGAGAAGGGAAAAACATGTCATCGAGAGTACTCCTGGCGATTATCTTTTTATTAATGAGCCCTAGATACGTATCGGCACAACTCAACTTAGAGCAGAAGCTTTCAAAAGATAAAGGGCTAGTGCTTTTCAACCAACTTAAAGCTGTATCCGCCGTTCCTTTTTTGACTGTTGCCGCGGAAGCTGGGGATTACGAAGCACAATATTTTCTAGCAGAATCATTGAGAACAAAAAACCACTACATGACCACGGACGCCAGACATTGGTATGAAGCTGCTGCTGCTCAAGGTGACCTGTATGCCATGATCCAACTCGGCCGCAGCAAAAATGATATTTGCGACCTGAAAAATGATTGCCCCAAAGATAAAAAGAAACCGGTTGAGTGGTTAAATGAAGCCCGAGATTTAGCAAAACCCAAAGCAGAAGCAGGAGACGCCGAAGCTATGTACATCATGTACGAGCTTACGCTAGAAAAAAACTGGCTTGCAAAATCAGCCTCGGCCGGTTTTGCGCTTGCACAATATTGGATGGCCGTGGGCTACAAGCAAGGTGATGAATTTCTTCTACCATGGAAGCGCACGGAAGCAATTGAAAAATGGTTCAAAGCCTCTGCAGAGGGCGGATATCCAAAATCGATGATGGAATATGCGGCGATCTTGTACGAAAAGGGAGATATGGATGGTTTTCGCCATTGGAATGAACAAGCAGCATTGGCAGGCTACGCATCTACAGTTTATGGCTATGGATCCGATTTAGCTCATGAACCAGATAAATATGGCTTTCCATTCGACATAATTAAAGGCTATGCACTTGTATACTCTTTGAGAGAACTCGACGGCGGTGGCGGGATTCAGGCCAGAGTCGAAAGCAAACTCCCAAAAATTGCGGCAAAGATGACACCCGAACAGATAATTGAAGCTAAAGAGTTCGCTCAGAAATGGAAGATTACTCATCCTCCACTTTCATTTTTCCCTGATAAGCTGAGTCGTTAAACGCGGTGAAAAATTTATTTTTATGGGGCCTATTAGCACTGACATTTTTAGCTAGCGCGCAAACTCAACTAACACCTGAAGCAAACACAGCCAAGACAAAAGGAATAGTACTTTACAATCAATACAAATCAGTTTCAGCCACCCAATACCTAACAGTAGCCGCAGAGGCTGGCGACGCTGAAGCGCAATATCATTTGGGTGAATCGCTCAGGAGGAAAAATCATTACATGAATCCTGAAGCACGAAAGTGGTATGAGGCCTCTGCTGCACAAGGGGATCTTTATGCCATGATTCAGCTTAAACGTAGCGAAAAAGATCTATGTACGTTTTCAAATGATTGTCCTCCTGATATAAAAAATCCAGCGCCTACGGGCGCTGGATTGTTTGGGAATTTCAGAGGTCAGACCGGCGCCTTCCACCCCATCATCCGTTGCTGAGCCACCTGCAACAGATCAAAACCATCCTGAGTCAGCAGGTAAACCGCATGCGTAATGTGTGGAATGTCTTGAACATCGCCGTGCTTGAAGCATTGGCAGTGGAGCGTTTCGAGTAGCTGGCTGGAGGCTCGGATGCGCTGTAGCGCGGCTTCGAGAATGTCTTGGGGATTGGCTTCTGTGTCGATCAACAACGGACTTGAGTCGGTGACGCCGCTGTTGATTGAACGATAGCGACCTGGGAACGGATTTAGCGTTGGCATAGTAATTACTCGATGATTGGTTAGTAATCGCCAGCACCGTGACCAAACGATGGAGGCGGCTGTGTACAGGCTTGGTCAACCGACACCATCAAATCGGTTCGCCCGAAGGCGTCCAGCACACAGCCACCATTGCAACGCACGACTCGGACGTGGAAATCCGCAGCGCAAATGATGGCACAAAACTGTGCGATGGCATCAGGTGACCAAACCCGATCGCTGATTTTGCAGCGAGCCCAAACACTAACCGCCCACCCCATCAGGCGAAAGTCGACAAGTCATCTGACCGTGTAGGACCAAGCCGAACATCCCGTAGATCGTTTCCCACATGAAACTTCTGACAGAAACGCCTCACGACAGACGGCATTCAGCCGGGTTAACCATCACTTAACTCCGCGGTCCAAAACTTTACTGGACCGCACGCCCTCAGAGTCCTCTGACGCCCAGTGCGGCAGGTTCGACGCCAATCCGTCGAGCTGACTTAACGTCTGCACGGGAGATCGTCACATGAACATCCGCACACTGCTGGTTACTTCTGCCCTCGCCTGCACCGCATTCACCGGGCTGGCCCAGGCCAATGACACTTCCTCCTCGCAAGCCGTGCCCTATCACTACGGCATGCCGCTGAATATCAAGAAGGTCGTTGCCCTGACCGAGCCCCAGACGCTGGAGTGCAAAGTGATTACCGCTGACATGAAATACATCGATACCTCCGGCAAGCCTGAAGAAATCAGCTACCGAAAACTTTCCGACGCTTGCAGTTATCAGAACTGACTGAAAAGTCTGATTGTGCACTTTGCGGTATTCCTGTGAGGGGTTCTGGCGCTATGCTTTGCGCCTCCCTCACTGCCGCAAGGATTGGCCATGCAGTTTTCGTTTCGTACCTTGTCGACCTTCACTTCCCTTTTGTGTTTTCTGCTGGCTCTGGTCTGGGGTTTCGTACCGGACGGGTTGCTTGCGATCTGGAGCATTGAATATTCATCTGCGGCGGGGTTTGTAGCGCGACGCAGTGCGGTGCTGTTTGCAGCGCTGGGGGTTATTTTTTATCTGGTGCGAAACGAGGCACCATCGGTCACTCGCGGCGCACTGAGCACCGGGTTTACCGTCGGATGTTTCGGTTTGGCGACGTTGGGCTTCGGCGAATGGCTCAATGGCCATGCCGGTCCGGGCATTCTGCTGGCAGTGTTGGTCGAGCTGGCGCTGGGACTGGGATTCATCCAGACCCGGCGCGCATCGGCGGAACTCGAAACTGCAGGTTAAAGCGCTTTTCTGTCGGGATGCAGGGTCTGAATGGCGGAACGATGTTCCAGGTCAAAGCGCAGTCCAGCAATCAGGTCATTGATTTCCCGGCAACCATTGAGCTGCTTGGCATTTATTCCGCTCACCACCAGATCAAGGTGATCGGTTGCACCGTCGGCATATACCTTTACGGTCATCGACAGGTCCGGCGACAGCGTGCACTGGCAGCGTCTCGGCAAAAAGCTGCTTTCAACGATATTGCGAAGTTCCAAGGCAGAAAGAAACATGGCGACCCTCTCCTAAATGTGAGATTGCCAATTAAATTTCAACGTCGGTGGGTGCTGAGATCTCTCGCTTTACTTCCTTTGCGGGGCTTCTACGTCTCGACATCGCACCGTTTTCTCGTTCAGGTTGACTCAATACTGTCCCGGCCAACTTAAGACTTGTTGAGCATAAAACATGCCGGGAATTTCGCTGTGCAGTTCATCGGCAAATCAATGATTTACTGACACAGCCAATAAATGGCCTCATGCAATATGCAAGGAAGGCCGGTTTCAGCCCTGCAATTTCCCCGAGCGGGTTTGCATTAGCTGAAGGCGGCAGTAAGAATGCGCCCAGTAATTTCAGTATCCGCTGACCCTACTTACACGCAAGGAGGCATCATGGGTTCTTTGACCCTGATCAATACCGTTGGGCTGATTGTTGCCGGCCTGTCGACTGTAGCTCATGCCGCAAAACTGGAAACCGTCGCGCCGTTTCCCAAGCCCGAGAGCGGTTACACCCGCCAGGTCATCCACGTTGCCCCGCAACCGCAGGAAGAAAACTTTCAGGTCGAGGTGCTCGCCGGCAAGACCCTGACCGTGGACTGCAACCGCCAGCGTCTGGGCGGCATCCTTGAAGAAAAAAACCTCGAGGGTTGGGGTTATCCCTTCTACCGCCTGGAGAAAGTCATCGGCCCGATGAGCACGCTGATGGCCTGTCCTGATGGCAAAAGCAAACAGGACTTCGTGCCTGTGGTCGGCGACGGCTTCATGTTGCGTTACAACAGCAAGCTGCCAATCGTGCTTTACGTGCCCAAGGACGTTGAAGTTCGTTATCGGATCTGGTCTGCGTCAAGCAAGGTCGAAAAAGCCGTTCAGGAATAACACCCGCCTCCTTCATGCCGGTGCGCCACTCAACGCGGCGCGCTCGGCGACATGGCGCAAACTGTCAAAGTTGATGTTGGCGCCCGAGTCGATCGCCACCAATGTCTGGCCATGCACACCGGTTTGTGCGACATACTTTTTGATACCCGCTACCGCCAACGCGCCGGAAGGTTCGGTGATCGAGCGGGTATCGTCGTAGATATTCTTGATGGCGGCACACAGTTCGTCATTGGAAACCGTCAGCACTTCATCGACACAAAACCGGCAGACCTCAAATCCATAGGCGCCGATCTGCGCAACGGCCACGCCATCGGCGAAGGTGCCTACGTTGGGCAGGACCACGCGCTCATTCGCCCGCAATGCAGCGTACAAACACGCGGAATGTTCTGACTCGACGCCGATGATGCGGATGTCCGGGCGCAGGTATTTAACGTACGCCGCGATACCGGCGATCAAGCCTCCACCGCCCACCGGGACGAAGATCGCATCCAGCGGCCCTTGATGCTGGCGAAGGATCTCCATGGCCACGGTGCCCTGCCCCGCGATCACGTCCGGGTCGTCGAAGGGCGAAACGAAGGTGCGACCGCTTTGTTTGGCCAGGCTAAGCGCATATTCGAGGGCAAATGGAAAACTTTCTCCGTGCAGCACGGCATCGGCACCACGACTGCGGACCCCGAGCACTTTCAGCTCAGGCGTCGTGCAGGGCATGACGATAGTGGCAGCAATTCCTAACTCTCGCGCGGCCAGCGCCACGCCTTGGGCATGATTACCTGCCGAAGCGGTGATCACCCCGCGAGCCTTTTGCTCGTCACTTAGCTGCACGAGCTTGTTGTAGGCACCGCGAATCTTGAAGGAAAAGGTCGGCTGTAAATCCTCGCGCTTGAGCAGGACCTGATTACCCAGGGCTTCGGACAACGCCGGCGCCGCTTGCAACGGCGTACGCACGGCCAGTTCATACACGGGCGCGGCCAGGATCTTTTTTACGTAATGCTCAAGCAAGGTCTGCTGGGCGGGTGTCGTGCTCATGGTCGTCTCCTGACGTTGATCGCAACCCAGGAGACAGAAAGTAAAAACCCGCCTCGAGGGCGGGTTGGGTGCTGCAGTCGTGAGCTAGCCCGCCAAATAAGGAATGGCGGTAATAATGCTTGGCTGGCAGCGCAGTACGGTGAAAGTCATGACTGGAAATTAGCCGGGCGCCGATGGCAAGTCAATGGTCAATTTCCTTTGGCCTCTGTAGGCTGGCGACTCTGCTCATTGTCCCAAGGAAGGAAACCATGAAGTCTGTCGCCCTGCCCCTCATTGCCCTGCTTGCCTTTGCCGGTTACACCGTTTCGGTGATGCTCCAGGCTGAGCAGTCGTTGATCGACTTCGGCATCAGCCTGATGTCACGCCCGGATACAGCGCAGGTGGTGATTGATCTTTATCTGTTGGCGATTCTGGCCGGGATCTGGATGTATCACGATGCGCGCAAGCGTGGGCAGTCGGGGTTGTCGGTGATTCCGTATTTGTTGATCACGGCGATTTTCGTGTCTGTCGGGCCGTTGTTGTACCTCGTGGTTCGGGGGCTTAAGAACCCTAAGAACTGCGTCGATGCAGGCCAGCAAGCCTGATCCATAAGTTCTTGCTCGCGAAGGCGGTCTGAAAGACAACACAGTCATTTCGCCAACCGCCTGAGCCCAAGCACCATCGCTCCAGCCCCAACCATCATCGCCGTCAGAAACAACGGATACGACACCCACCACGGCGTGTCCCGGGTCATCATGCTGAACTCGGACATGCCGCCAATGCTCGCGATCAGGTTCAGCGGCAAAAACACCACGTTAATTAATGTCAGTTTGCGCAGCAGGTTGTTCATGCTGTTGTTCATCAGGTTGCCCCGGGCGTCGATCAGCCCGGAGAACACCGTGGAATAGATTTCCGCCTGTTTGTAGCACTGGTTGTTTTCGATGATCAGGTCGTCGATCAGGCCAATGGCTTCGGCGCTGAAGTGTTCCTTGGCCGCATGGTTGCGCAGCCGTGTCAGCACCGCACCGTTGCTGTGAATCGCGTTGATGTAATAGATCAGGCTTTCGCTGAGGTTGAACATCTGGATCAGGTGTTGGTTCTGCATCGATGCGTTGAATTTCTGTTGCAACTCCCGGGCAACCATCTTGATCACCTTCAGGTGACCTAAATAGTGATGGATGTTGTGGAACAGCAGGTCGAGCAACACATCCAGCGGCGTATTCAACGGCTGCCGGGCGCCTAGCCCATGCAGCGGCGAGTCGTCGGTAGCGATCACTAGCAGGCGCTGTGCGGAAAACAGCAGGCCACAGGACGACACTTCAAACGCCAGGCTTCCTGCTCCGGAATAATTTTCCGGGCGCTTCCAGATCAGGAACAGGTTATCGGGGTGAAACTCGATGCGCGACACCTCATCAGGGTCCAGCGCCGAAGCCAGGGCGTGTTCATCAAGTTTGAAGTGGCTGTGCAGCAGATCCCGTTCCGCCGCGTCGGGGTTGCTGAACAACATCACCTCAGCATCCAGCCGCTCGACCGCATGCAAGGTACCGCCGGCCAGTTGAAAGCTTTTGATCATTGGCGTTTCACCAGGCCTGGCCGCGACGTTTCAGTTCGAGCCGGCGGACGAACTCTTCAAGCACCAGCGAATACAGATCGTCCTGCAAGTACGCATCTTCAATCCCGGCGTCCATGTTCGGGTTATCGTTGACTTCGATCACCACCACTTTGTCGCCGGACTGCTTGAGATCCACGCCATATAGGCCGTCGCCGATCAGGTTCGCGGTTTTCACCGCCAGCTCCACCACCGCGCGCGGGGCTTCGTGGACTGCCAGGGTGCGGCACTCGCCGTTGACGTCCTGGCCCTTGGCCTTGTGGTTGTAGATTTGCCAATGGCCCTTGGACATGAAGTACTGGCAGGCGAAGATCGGTTTACGGTTAAGCACGCCGATGCGCCAATCGTATTCGGTGTAAAAGAATTCCTGAGCCAGCAACAGTACGGAGTGTTCGAACAGTTCGGCCGTGGCGTCGAGCAAGGCTTGCTGGCTTTCGACCTTGATCACTCCACGGGAGAAGCAGCCGTCCGGGATCTTCAGTACCAACGGAAAGCCCAGGCGTTCGCCGACCCGTTCGAAATCTTCCGGTCGTTCCTTGTAAAGGATTTCAGTGGCGGGCATGCCGAGTTGATGACTTTTGAGCAGGTCAGTCAGATACACCTTGTTGGTGCAGCGCAGGATCGAAGCGGGATCATCCATCACCACCAGCCCTTCACTTTCGGCTTTTTTCGCGAAGCGGTAGGTGTGGTTGTCGACACTGGTGGTCTCGCGGATCAGCAATCCGTCGTACTCGGCGATACGCGAGTAATCCTTGCGCTCGATCAACTCCACATCGATGCCCAACGTCTTGCCGACGCGTACGAAGTTGTCCAGGGCCTTGGCGTTAGAGGGCGGCAACGCTTCCTGTGGGTCATGCAGGATGGCCAGGTCATAACGGGCCAGCCGTGGTGAGCGCGGCACACGCCATATCTTGCGACTGAAACTGTCCAGAGAGTGGGCAAACTGATCTTCCTGATCTTCGCGCAACTTATGCAGGGCACCAGACTTTATGCCTTCGATGTGCCAGCCGTTAGTTTTTCTGAACTCAACTAACAATATCGGACAAGGAAACACTTCAAATAATTGCCGAGCCAGATCCTGCAACGGTTCGATATTGGTTTTTCCGAAATACAGCGTCAGGGTAAAGCCTTCGGTATCACTGTAAAGATGATTGCTTAGGGCTTTTTCCAGAAGTTTATCCAGGTCGTCAAGTGCCAAGCCATACAACGATTTTCTGGTCAGCTCGCTGATGGTCCGCACCGACGGAATGACCTTGTGCCCACGGGCTTCGGCCAGCAACGAGCAGTAATAGCCGTGCCCCAGGTACTTGTAGCTGCGGCACAGGTTGATTACCTGTATGCGCTTGCCCTGTCCGTTGTCTCGGGTCTGCTCGAGGTATTCCTGGGCGCTGACGATGTCCTCGCTGGGGAAATACGACGCCCAGTCTTCCTTGCGTTCGACGATGATAATCAATTGACTTGAAGGTTTGTTTGCATCACTTAAATAAGTTGCTGCCGGCAAAGTTTGCTCGGATACTTCGCGCCAATGACCTTGTACCGCTGACATAGTGATTGATCCGTTGGAGAACAAGACCTTTCCTATTAAGCACGAACTTTTTCGAAAGTCTCGTTTAGTTACGCAACTTTTACGGCGGTCATATGAACACTGTCTTTCGCCTGGCAACGCTTGCAGACTTGCCAACGCTACTCGAACTGGAACAGCAATGTTTCACCACCGATCGGCTCAACAGCCGCAGTTTTCAGTGGATGATCACACGGGCTAACGGTCAGTTGCTGGTGGCCCAGCGAGGTCAGCAGCTGCTGGGTTACGCCGTGGTGCTGTTTCACAGGGGCACCTCATTGGCGCGGCTTTACTCGATTGCGATCGCCCCTGATGCTCGCGGCAGCGGGCTGGGCAAGCAGTTGCTCGAACGCATCGAGGCCTGCGCCCTTGAGCATGATTGCGCCTACCTGCGGCTTGAGGTGCGTATCGACAACCCGGCAGCAATTGCCCTGTATGAGCGTAACGGCTACCGGCGATTCGCATTGATCCATGACTATTACCAGGACCATGCCGATGCGTTGCGGCTGGAAAAACGCATTCTCCAACACCGCGATTCGCGCAACATCAAGGTCCCTTATTACTCGCAAACCACCGATTTCACCTGTGGCCCGGCCTGCCTGCTGATGGCGATGGGAGCGCTGCAAGGCGAACGATTACTGGAGCGTCGCGAGGAACTGCAAATCTGGCGCGAGGCGACGACGGTATTCATGACCTCCGGTCACGGTGGTTGCAGCCCGCAGGGTCTGGCGCTGGCGGCGTGGCGACGGGGGTTTCGGGTGCAGTTGCAGCTGAGCTTGGCAGGGCCGTTGTTTCTCGATGGTGTGCGAGATGAGCATAAAAAAGACGTAATGCGCTTGGTGCATGAGGAGTTCACCACGCAATTGCAAGAAACCGATGTGGAACGAGTGATCGGTGGGCCGCTGGATCTTGCGCATTTGCTGCACGATGGTGGCCAACCGCTGGTGCTGATCAGCAGCTATCGGTTGACTCGCTCCAAGGCGCCGCATTGGGTGATCGTCACCGATTGCGATGACGAGTTCGTCTACCTGCATGACCCGGATGTGGACCACAGCCAACATCGTCAGCCGATGGACTGCCAGCACTTGCCGGTCAGCCGTGGGGAGTTCGAGAAAATGTGCACTTTCGGGCGCGGCAAGTTGCGCGCTGCAGTGATCCTGTATGCCCGCTCATGAGCCTCATAATCACAGCCGCAGAACGTGCTACTTCAGGCCGATCCTGTACAAGCCGCCATCGTCCTCATCAGTCAGCACATACAAGTAGCCATCCGGCCCCTGCCGCACATCGCGAATGCGTTTGCCCAGTTCGCCGAGCAAACGTTCTTCGTGAACCACTTTGCCGCCTTCGAGTTGCAAGCGGATCAGCTCCTGGCTTACCAGCGCGCCGATGAACACGTTGTGCTGCCAGGGCTTGAAGCGATCAGCGTCGTAGAACGCCATGCCGCTAAGGCCAGGGGACTTTTCCCAGACATGGTGCGGGGGCACGGTGCCTTCAGCGGTCTTGCCCTTGGCTTCCGGGATCGGTTCGCCGGAATAGTTGATGCCGTGAGTCGCCAGCGGCCAACCGTAATTCTTGCCGCGCTCGATGATGTTGATTTCATCGCCGCCCCGAGGGCCATGCTCATTTTCCCAGAGGGTCCCGGCCCACGGATTGAGCGCCGCACCCTGAGGGTTGCGATGTCCATAGGACCAGATTTCCGGGCGTACACCGGCCTGGCCGACAAAGGGATTGTCGTCTGGCACTTTACCGTCGGGATAAATCCGCACGACCTTGCCTTGCAACTTGTCGAGGTCCTGAGCCGTTGGCCGGTCATTGTTTTCGCCCAGGGTGATGAACAGGTAGCCATCCCGATCGAACACCAACCGTGAGCCGAAGTGATTACCGACGGAAAGCTTGGGTTCCTGGCGGAAGATCACTTTGAAATCCTTCAGGGTTTTCAAGTCTTCAGACAATTGTCCTCGCCCGACCGCCGTGCCGGCCTTGTCACCCGCGCCGCCACCCTCGGCGTAAGACAGATAAACCGTGCGGTCCTGCTTGAAGTCAGGCGACAGCACCACATCCAGCAAACCACCCTGCCCCTTGGCCCAAACCTTCGGCACGCCATCGATCGGTGCTGAAAGCTTGCCTGCGTAATCGACGACTCGCAGGTTGCCGGGCCGTTCGGTCACCAGCATGCCCTTGCGATCAGGAAGGAACGCCAGGGACCACGGATGCTCCAGGCCCTTGGCAATCGGCGTGACTTCGAGGGAGCCCTGCTCGCTGTTCATCTCCTGAGTTGGCGCCGCCATAACGGGCGCCGTGGCGGTGAGCAGTACGCTGGCGCAAAAAGTGGCCAGGAGGGTTTTACGCAACATGCACGAATCCTTTTGTCGTTCAAATGGCCGGCAAAAACACTGCCGTTCAACGGTTATTGGTGTCGTCGTCTCGATGCGGCGGATTGGGAATGAATTTCGGAGGGTTGGCGGGCGGCGACCGATCCTGTGGGTAGCGATTGCCGATGCCGCCATTGTCGAGCGTCGGCGGCCGTGGCACCGGCACCGTGTTCGGCCCGCGAATCGTCGGGGCACTCGGTTGCGTGCCTTGCATGCTATTGGGATTGGCCCGGTGAATCGGGCTGTTGTAAGGATTGCTCGACGTGCCCGTCGGGCTCTGCGCCAGCAGCATTGATGAAGGTTGCGCTGCCTGGGCCAGACTGTTCAGCAGGCCACTGAATGCCAATACCGTACAGACGAATACAAGTCTGTTCATGGGGAGCCTCTCTACGCCAGCGTGGATAGGGTCTTCGATAGCACGCTACGCCGGGGGTTCGGATTTGTTAACCAAAACCTCCTTCACAAGATGTAACACCGGGTGACCGCCCAGCAAAACCGGACCGCAGCCCGCTGAAACTTTTTCGCGGCGACGCAGGTCACCTGAACACATCACTTGCGAGTAGGCGACCATGGCACGGGCAATCTGGAAAGGCGCAATCAGTTTCGGTCTGGTGCATATCCCTGTGGCGCTGGTCTCGGCGACGTCTTCCCAGGGCGTGGATTTTGACTGGCTGGACAGTCGCAGCATGGAGCCGGTGGGCTACAAGCGCATCAACAAGGTCACTGGCAAGGAAGTCACCAAAGAGCACATCGTCAAAGGTGTGCAGTACGAGAAAGGTCGCTACGTGGTCCTCAGCGAAGAGGAAATCAAATCGGCGCACCCCTTATCGACGCAGTCCATCGACATCTTTTCCTTTGTCGACAGCGACCAGATTCCCCTGCAAAACATCGACACGCCCTATTACCTGGCACCGGATAAACGCGGCGGAAAAGTCTATGCGCTGTTGCGCGAAACCCTCAGCAAAACCAATAAAGTCGCGCTGGCGCACGTTGTGCTGCATACCCGACAGCATCTGGCCGCACTAATGCCACTGGAGTCGGCGCTGGTATTGGTGATGTTGCGCTGGCCTGCCGAAGTCCGCAGCCTCGATACGCTGGAACTCGGCACTGAAGTGACCAAACCCGAACTGGCCAAGGGTGAGCTGGATATGGCCAAGCGACTGGTTCAGGACATGAGCGGCGACTGGAGCCCCGAGGACTACCGCGACAGCTTCGAAGACAAGATCATGGCGCTGGTCGAGAAGAAAGCCAATGAAGGCAAGATCGAGGATGTCGAGACAGCGACCGGGGAAGAAGAACGCAAAACCGCTGACGTTATTGATTTGACTGAATTGCTTAAACGCAGCCTGGGCGGCAAGAGTGCCGGCAAGGCCAAGCCGGCGACTAAACCGACTGCGCAGAAAAAAGCCACGAAGACTTCTCGTGGCTGATTGATGATTTTGCGGTGGGGCTTAAGGTCCCATCGCGGGCAAGCCCGCTCCCACAGAGTTCAGTGTCAGCTCAATAATTGGCGGCAAGCGCTGAACCTTGTGGGAGCGGGCTTGCCCGCGAAGAGGCCATACGCCACAGCTCAACATTCAGATCAGCACAATAACTGCCAGCAACCCACCGAAGAGCGCCCACTTCTCAAGGTAATACCGCTTGCGATTAGTCTTCTTCAGCGCCTTGCCGCGCAAGCGGATCTTGTAGATTTTGGTGAATAACCGATTGATCCCACCGGTCTTGTCCCCTACCTCGTTCGGTGCACCGGCGGCCGACATCACGTTACGGCTGAACCAGGCGTTGAAGGCCGCTGCCCAGCGGTATTTCATCGGTCGCTCAACGTCGCAGAACAGAATGATGCGGTTCTGCTGCGTGGTGTTTTCAGCGTAATGAATGAACGTCTCGTCGAACATCACCGCTTCGCCGTCGCGCCAGTGGTAATTCTGACCGTCGACATTGATGTAGCAACCGGGGTCGTTTGGCGTGTTCAGGCCCAGATGGTAACGATACGAGCCTGCATACGGGTCGCGGTGACGGACCAGTTTGGAACCCGGTGGCAGTTCGGCGAACATTGCCGCTTTTACCGAGCCAATACCCTGCAGCAATTCAGTGGTGCGTGGGCAGAGTTTCGTGGCTGAAGGATGGCTGTCGCCGTACCACTTCAAGTAGAAACGCTTCCAGCCGGTCTTGAAAAACGAGTTGAAGCCTACATCGTCGTATTGATTCGAGCGCTTGATTTCACCAGCCTGCAGCAGGTTCTGGCCTTCGGCGCGGATTTCTTCCCAATGGTCCTGCAACGGACTCAGATCAGGAAAGTCGGCCGGATTGAGGTAAGGCTTGTTGGGGATTTTCGAGAACAAGTAGAGGAAGCAATTGATCGGCGCCAGAAACGTCGAGTGATCGCTCAGTTGACGGCCCAGTTTGTGGCGCACCCGACCGCGCAGGTGGACGTACGCAATGGAGACAACATATATAGCGGCAATTATCAGTTTCACGGGAAATCGTCACACGTCAGAAGTAAACAAACTGCATTCCCGGGAGGCCTCGCGCCCCTGGGCTTGTGTGCAGCGTCTGAATACACAACAGCGGTCTCAATGATGCGTTCTTGAGCCTGTGCCGACTGTCGGCAAAAGCTCGATAGATGGCATTTTAGCCATGGTTTGTAACAAATAGTTAGCTTGCAAATGTGAAAATCTGTCCGCTGATGCCACCAAAGTGCCCGCGGAGTCTCAACGCCCTATCGTTTAAAGAGCCAGACCAGTACAATCGCCGCCAAACATTACGCGCCCCCCTTGGTTGATGACGGGAATGAACCCCGTCTCAGCGCACTTCGACTCGGGCCAAGCGCTCCATTGCTGCTGTCCACTTATTGCCAGATGGACCTTCCGCTTCTGACCGGGATGCATTTCCTGTGGTTCGAAAACCGGAAACGGGTACTGAATCGGTACTGCCGCACCCTTAGCTATTCTGAATGCTTCGCAGGAAAAACCTTTGATCTCTACAGCTAACATCACGATGCAGTTCGGCGCCAAGCCGCTATTCGAAAACGTTTCGGTCAAATTCGGCGCGGGCAACCGCTACGGCCTGATCGGTGCCAACGGTTGCGGCAAGTCGACGTTCATGAGAATCCTCGGCGGCGACCTTGAGCCATCCGGCGGGCAGGTCATGCTCGAGCCGAACGTGCGTCTGGGTAAATTGCGCCAGGACCAGTTCGCCTACGAAGAATTCACCGTCATCGACACCGTGATCATGGGTCACGAAGAGCTGTGGAAGGTCAAGGCCGAGCGCGACCGCATCTACTCGCTGCCGGAAATGACCGAAGAAGACGGCATGGCCGTGGCCGAGCTGGAAACCGAGTTCGCCGAAATGGACGGCTACACCGCCGAATCCCGTGCCGGCGAATTGCTGCTGGGCCTGGGTATCGGCATCGAGCAGCACTTCGGCCCGATGAGTGAAGTGTCCCCGGGCTGGAAACTGCGCGTTTTGCTGGCCCAGGCGTTGTTCTCCGATCCTGAAGTGCTGTTGCTCGACGAACCGACCAACCACCTGGACATCAACACCATCCGCTGGCTGGAAAACATTCTGACCCAGCGCTCCAGCCTGATGATCATCATCTCTCACGACCGTCACTTCCTGAACAGCGTGTGCACCCACATGGCTGACCTGGATTACGGCGAGTTGCGCCTGTTCCCGGGCAACTACGACGAGTACATGACCGTGGCGACCCAGTCCCGCGAGCAACTGCTGTCGGACAACGCCAAGAAGAAAGCTCAAATCTCGGAACTGCAATCGTTCGTCAGCCGCTTCTCGGCCAACGCCTCGAAAGCCAAGCAAGCGACCTCCCGCGCCAAGGCGATCGACAAGATCCAGCTGGCCGAAGTCAAGCCTTCGAGCCGTGTGAGCCCATTCATCCGCTTCGAACAAACCAAGAAGCTGCACCGTCAGGCGGTCATCGTCGAGCGCATGGCCAAAGGCTTCGATGGCAAGCCGCTGTTCAAGGACTTCAGCTTCCAGGTTGAAGCCGGCGAACGCGTTGCGATCATCGGCCCGAACGGTATCGGTAAAACCACCCTGCTGCGCACCTTGGTCAACGAACTGACCCCGGATGCCGGCACCGTGAAGTGGACCGACGCCGCGGAATTGGGCTACTACGCCCAGGACCACGCGCACGACTTCGAAGACGACTGCAACCTGTTCGACTGGATGGGCCAATGGACCCAGGGCGGCGAGCAAATCGTTCGTGGCACCCTCGGCCGTATGCTGTTCTCCAACGACGAGATCCTCAAGTCGGTCAAGGTCATCTCCGGTGGTGAACAAGGTCGCATGCTGTTCGGCAAGCTGATCCTGCAAAAGCCGAACGTGTTGATCATGGACGAACCGACCAACCACTTGGACATGGAATCCATCGAGGCGCTGAACCTGGCGCTGGAGAACTATCCGGGCACGCTGATCTTCGTCAGCCACGACCGTGAGTTCGTATCGTCCCTGGCCACCCGCATCATCGAGCTCAGCCCTAGCGGTGTGATCGACTTCAGCGGCACCTATGACGACTACCTGCGTAGCCAGGGCGTTGTGTTCTAAACGTTCGCTATAAATGAAGAGCCCCGTCCTGGTGACGGGGCTTTTTTTTAAGATCAAAAGATCGCAGCCTCGTTTCACTCGACAGCTCCTACATTGGAATGCGTTCTCTGTAGGAGCTGTCGAGTGAAACGAGGCTGCGATCTTTTGATCGTTAGCCTGCTTTCCTTTATTTCAGACCCACGCCATGATGCAGCTCTCCCACCGCCGCCCGCGAACGAGCCCTCATGTCATCGCAGCAATTGCCCCTGCAAAGCTCCATGGCGATCACCCTGCAGATCGTCTCCATCGTTTTTTACACCTTTATTGCCTTCCTCTGCATCGGCCTGCCGATTGCGGTGTTGCCGGGCTACGTCCATGAGCAGTTGGGTTTCAGCGCAATCATCGCGGGCCTGACCATTGGCTCGCAATACCTGGCCACCTTGCTCAGTCGCCCGATGGCCGGGCGCATGTCGGACACCATCGGCACCAAACGGGCGATTGTCTACGGGTTGTCGGGGATCGTGTTGAGCGGCGTTCTGACGCTGATTTCAACCTTGCTGCAAAGCTACCCGTTGCCAAGTTTGCTGATCCTCATTGCCGGTCGCTTATTGCTGGGGATCGCACAAGGATTGATCGGAGTGGGCACGATCAGTTGGTGCATGGGCCAGGTCGGCGTCGAACACACTGCCCGTTCGATTTCGTGGAACGGCATCGCGTCCTACGGCGCCATCGCCATCGGCGCGCCCTTGGGCGTGGTGATGGTCGGTGAATATGGCTTCGCCAGCCTGGGGATTGTGTTGTCACTGTTGGCTCTGGCGGCGTTACTGCTGATCCGCAACAAACCTTCCGTGCCGGTGATTCGCGGGGAGCGCCTGCCGTTCTGGGCGGTGTTCGGGCGGATCGCTCCGTTTGGTGCCAGCCTGAGCCTGGCTTCGATCGGTTACGGCACCCTGACCACCTTTATCACGCTTTATTACATCAGTCGCGGCTGGGCCGGCGCTGCTTATTGCCTCACGGTGTTTGGCGTGTGCTTCATTCTTGCGCGGCTGCTGTTCATCTCCAGCATCAGCCGCTTCGGGGGCTTCACCTCGGCCATCGCCTGCATGACCATCGAAACCCTGGGCCTGGTGCTGCTGTGGCTCGCGCCCTCGACCGGTTATGCGTTGATCGGCGCCGGGCTGACCGGGTTTGGTTTATCGCTGGTTTATCCAGCGTTGGGTGTCGAGGCGATCAAACAAGTGCCCAACTCAAGTCGCGGCGCGGGCTTGAGTGCTTATGCGGTGTTTTTCGATCTGGCGCTGGCGATTGCCGGGCCGCTGATGGGTGCGGTCGCGTTGAACCTGGGGTATTCGTGGATCTTCTTCAGCGCGGCGTTGCTGTCAGTGACGGGCCTCGGCTTGACGCTGCTACTAAAACGTCGCGCAATGGTCTGAAACACGCGTAGGACCTACATGGGAGGTGGTGATTTCACTGGTCGGCGGTTTGCATGCCGGCGCGGCTTGGTTTGCCCAGAGCATGCGAGAAGAACCGATCGGCTTCGGACACCATGTTGCGGTGGATGTCTTTGCGGTCGACGCCGTCAGCGTCGGTGCACAAGGCCGGCATGGCGATGATTTGTTCTTCATTGCACGGCGCCAGGAACACGAAGTGCCCTGCCCCGGCCAGCAGTTTGAAGTCAGGTGCGGTCGGCAGTTTGCGCGCCAGCGCCGCCGCGTTTTTGTCGTAAGCCACCAGTTTGTCGCCATCACCACTGTAAAGCAGCACGGGCACATGCACGTCGGCCAAAGTCTGGCGGCCGAATTTCAAACTCAGCGGCGCCATCAGCAGCAATGCATGGACGCGTGGATCGGCCACCGGCCGCAAGTCGTCGCGATCGACGATCAGCTCACCTTTAGTGTTACAGGCATCGCGGTCGTCCGGGCGTTCCTGGCAATAGCGGCGAAGACGATCCAGGTCAGGCGTGGCGCCGGACAGAATCAACGCCGTCTCGCCACCCGCCGAGTACCCGATCACGCCGACTTGGTCAGCATTGACGAAAGGCGCGAGCATCGGGTCGCCGAGGGTCGCGGTGATGGCTTCGGAAATCTGGATAGGCCGGCCGTACAGGTTGCTTAACGTACCGAGACGGCTGTGGTCTGTGGAGTTGTCGCCGGGATGGATCACCGCCACCACCACAAACCCTTTGCGCGCCAGAGAGGTCGCGAGGTCGTGCAGGGCCAGCGGGGTTCCGGTGTTGCCGTGGGACAGCATCAGCATCGGGAAACGCCCGATAGCAACCCGGGTGTCTTCGCCGGCTTCGACGGTGTACCCCTCCAGCAGGCTGGAGTGTTCCCTGTCGCTCGAGGGATAGAACGCGATGGCGCGCATCGGCTGCAAATCCAGAGGGTCGAGAAAACTCATCTCATGGAAACCGACGCTCCAGTGAGGATGCGGCGCAGGCGCGGCGTGCACTGAATTCAGGCTGCTGAGCAGGCAAATCAGTAACGTTGCACAAAGACGCACCATCGGATGCCCTACCCTTTGTTACTTGACCGGAAAGCCCGTTCTACTCGAAATACCGAGGAAGCGGCCTTGAGCCCGTAATTGCAGCTACCAAGGTCGTTACAGAACGGGGACGATAACCCTAGACTGCATAACCTGGGCCACAACCTGAAACGGTCAGAAACAAAAAACTCCGTATCTGACACTTGCGTGATCAGAATACAGAGTTTTTTGGGGTGTTGCCTGAGCTGTTTGTCGTCTTTACGCAAGCCTTACGCGGCGGCGAACAATTGCTCGCTGATTTGCGTGTGAGCGTCGCTCATGGCCTTGGTGCGCACCTCATCACCGTAAGCCAGGCCGTGGGCACGAACGAACTCGATGTCGGTGATCCCGATGAAGCCGAACAACACCTTCAGGTATTCTTCGTGAGCAACACCAGTTGCTTGACCGGCATGCAGGCCGCCGGAGGTGGAGACGATTACGACTTTTTTGCCACCGCACAGGCCTTCAGGGCCAGCTTCGGTGTAACGGAAGGTCTGACCGGCAACGGCAATGCGATCGATCCAGGCCTTGAGTTGGGTCGGGATGGTGAAGTTGTACATCGGCGCGGCGATGACGACAGCATCGGCAGCCAGGAACTCGGCCAGGGTGGTAGCGCTCAACTCGGCTTCGTGCTGTTGAGCGGCGTTGCGAAGTTCAGCAGTGGTGCCTGCGGCGACCAGGGTTGTAGCGGAGAAATGGCTGATGGCATCGGCGGCCAGGTCGCGGTAAGTCACGACAGCAGTAGGTTCCGCGGCTTGCCAGGCTTTAACGACTTCGCTGCTCAACTGACGGGAAGCCGAGTTGTCACCAAGAATGCTCGAATCGATATGCAACAGTTTCATGTGGGATCTCCAGGTGAGGATCGCCACCCGGCGATCTGATGGGGATGATCCTACAGATGAAACCAATAGCTGATTAGCCTGCAATGATGCGATAGTTCGTCTCACTGATAGAACAATCGGACGCCATCCATGCAAGACCTCAACGACCTCTACTATTTCGCCAAAGTGGTCGAAGCCGGTGGCTTTGCCGCTGCCGGGCGGCTGCTGGGGATTCCAAAGTCCCGGTTATCACGGCGTATCGCCGAGCTGGAAGAGCGCCTCGGCGCGCGCCTGCTGCAACGTACCACCCGACAACTGAAGCTGACCGCTGTAGGGGAACGTTATCTGCGCCACTGTCAGGCCATGCTGCTGGAGGCCGAGATGGCCGATGAGGCCGTGGCCAGTATGTCAAGCGAACCCCGTGGACGCTTGCGGGTGTCTTGCCCGGTCGGGCTGGCCCACGAAATGCTGCCGTCGGTGATCAGCAAATTTCTGGAAAAATACCCTCAGGTTCAACTGGAAGTGATGCTGCTCAATCGCCGCGTCGACCTGGTGAACGAGGGTGTCGATGTCGCGCTGCGGGTACGCGAGCTGGGCGATGAGGATCCGTTACTGGTGACACGGCGTTTGCGCCAGGCGCAGATGGCGATGGTCGCCAGCCCGGCCTTCCTGCATGAGCGCGAGATTAACCATCCCGATGACCTGAAAACCTTGCCGGTGCTCGGCGCGCTGGAAGCGGACCGCCTGGTGCACATCCGCATGCTTGATCAACAGGGCAAAAGTGTTGAACTGAGCCTGGAAGCGCGATTGGGCATCGACGATTTCATCGTGCGCAAGGCCTGTACCCTCGCTGGCCAGGGTTTCACGATGCTGCCGATGATGTATTGCGAGCAGGAGCTGGAAAACGGCTCTCTGGTGCAGTTGTTGCCCGATTGGTCACTGCCTGGCGGCTGGCTGCAAGCGGTCTACCCTCATCGGCGCGGGGTGATGCCGGCGGTACGTGCCTGGCTCGACCATTTGATCGAATCATTCAATATGTGTGGGGACCGACTGATATGAAGGCTGGACGCATGAGCGAAGAGGATGTCGCGCAATTCTGTCTCGCGCTGCCCGGCGCCCGGGAAGACTATAAATGGGGAGGCGTTCGGGTGTTTTCGATTGCCGGGAACAAGATGTTCGCCTTGCAGAACCTGCGCGGCGATTCCCTCGCGTTCAAGGTCGACAAGGATCTGTTCCTGGGGCACTGCGACCGTCCGGGGATTCACCCGGCGCCGTATCTGGCGCGGGCGCAGTGGATCATCATGCAAACGCCCTACCCGCTGGCTAGCGAAGAGCTGCAAGGGTTGTTGCAACGTTCCCACCAATTAGTGGTAAGCAAACTACCCAAGCGCACCCAGATCGGGTTGCTACTGTAAGGCCTGCTCTTTCAGAACAGACGCAACAAGTTCGCGCCGAGAAACAGCTGGTCGATCCAGAAGACCTGGTGCGCGAGCACAATGAGCCAGAACACCAGCTGATACGAAACCTTGCGGGTCTTGTGCCGAAACACTTGCTGGGCCAGCAAGGCACCCGGCCAGCCGCCGGCCAGTTCCACCGCGTGCAGGACGTTCTCCGGGGTACGCCAACTGTCGGCACGCGCCTTGCGCTTGTCGCTCCAGTACAGAAAGAACGCCAGCACGCTGACGACGCCGTAGGCCGCCAGGGGAATCAGCGAAACCCCGCGCAACCATAACGACATCGAGCCCGTCAGCGGCAGCGCGCACACGATCGCCAATACCAGCAGTTTCAACCGTGGATACTGGATCCGCTCTCCCCCGGATCGGCGTCCGGGGTTATTGCGCGCGCTGGAGTCACTCATGGACGCGCAGCGGCCCAGTCGACCCAACCGAACTGCCAGGTGGCCAGGATGAACAGGCCGAACACGATGCGATACCAGGCGAACGCCGCGTAACTGTGACTGGCGATGAACTTGAGCAAGGCTTTGACGGCGATCATCGCGAAGATGAACGCGGTCACGAAGCCGATGGCGAACACCGGCAAATCCGCCGGCACGAACAGGTGACGGTATTTAAAGCCCGAGTACACCGCCGCCGCGACCATGGTCGGCATGGCCAGGAAGAACGAGAACTCGGTTGCGGTCTTGCGCGACAGCCCGAACAGCAAACCACCAATGATGGTCGAGCCGGAGCGCGAAGTGCCGGGAATCATCGCCAGGCACTGGGCGAAGCCGACTTTCAATGCGTCTTTCCAAGTGATCTCGTCCACGGTTTCAGCGTGCACTTCATGCTGACGCTGCTCGGCCCACAACATGATGACCCCGCCCACGACCAACGCCGTTGCGACGGTAATCGGGTTGAACAGGTATTCATGAATGAGGTTGGAAAAGAGTACGCCCAACACCACGGCCGGCATAAAGGCGATCAGCAGGTTGGCAGTGAATCGGCGAGCGCTGGGTTGCGTCGGCAAACCGGTCACCACGTCGAGGATCTTGCGACGAAATTCCCACACCACCGCCAGGATTGCCCCCAGCTGGATAATGATGTTGAACGCAATGGCCCGCTCGCCTCCAAAGTCGAGTAAATCCGCGACAATGATTTGGTGGCCGGTGCTGGAAATGGGCAAAAACTCTGTCAGCCCTTCTACAACCCCAAGAATCAATGCCTGAAAGGCGGTCCAAAGATCCATCAATCCCCCAAAGGCAATGCGTAAGGCATGCCCCATTAGTTTTTTTAAGCGTCAATTGCGCCAAGCGTAGCTGAACTCCGCGCGCACAGGATCCAGACAACCCGGTAAAAATCCCGTGAAAAATCAACTTGGATTCAGGTTTCTTCGCGCGGGGCCGAAATCCTATCAGACAAGCCACGATAACGCTGCCGCGTCATGAGACTTGGGTCGCATATGCCCGATAGGCCAAAGCGTGGTTGGATGCTGGCCATCGTTTATTACAAGAACAAGAAACCGGAGTGACAGCGTTATGAACAGCTTGCGCAATGTGTCGATCAGCCGACGTTTATGGCTCATCCTGATCGTGTCGGTAGTAATGCTGCTGACGCTGGGCGTGCTGATGCTCAACCAGATCCACGACGACCTTTATCAGGGCAAGGCTCAGAAAACCCAGCATGTGGTGCAGACCGCCAGCGGCATTTTAAGCTACTACCATGACCTGGAAACGGCCGGCACGCTCACCCGCGAGGCGGCACAGAAGCAAGCGCTTTCAGCCGTTCGCGGTCTGCGCTATGACCAGAATGACTATTTCTGGATCAACGATCTGACGCCCGTGATGATCATGCACCCGGCGAACCCGAAACTGGATGGCCAGAACCTTTCGGCGATCCGCGACCCGGACGGTTTTGCGCTGTTCAACGAAATGGTTGCCGTCGCCAAAGCCAAGGGCGCCGGCACGATCAACTACCGCTGGCCGAAACCGGGTGCCAGCGCTCCGATCGAAAAAACCTCCTACGTCAAACTGTTCGAGCCTTGGGGTTGGGTGATTGGTTCCGGTGTCTACATTGATGACATGCAGGCCGAATTCTATGGACAGGTGTGGAAGGCTTCTGTCGTAGGACTGGTGATTGCGCTGATCATGGTGTTACTGGTGATCATGATTGCGCGCAGTATCGTGCGCCCGCTGCAGGACACCGTGAACGCCATGGCCAATATTGCCAGCGGCGAGAGCGATCTGACCCGCAGCCTCGACACCCACGGCCGCGATGAAGTCACTCAACTGGCTCGCCACTTCAATGCGTTCACCGCCAAGCTGCGAGGGGTGATCAGTGAACTGCAAGTCTCCGCCAGCGCGCTGGGGCAGTCATCCAGCGACCTTGGCAACGACGCGGCTCAGGCCCAGCAACGTAGCCAGCAACAATCCCAGCAAATGGAGTTGGTGGCGACTGCGATCAACGAAGTCACTTATGGCGTGCAGGATGTGGCCAAGAACGCCGAGCATGCGGCCAGCGAAATGCGCGATGCCGAATCTCAGGCGCAGCAGGGGCAAATCAATATTGATGGCAGCTTGCAGCAGATCGACAAACTGTCCGGCACCATCGATCAAGCCGTCGAGGTGATTCGCACCCTGGCCGCTGAAAGCACACAGATTGGTAGTGTCCTGGAGGTCATCCGCTCCATCGCCGAGCAAACCAACCTGCTGGCGCTCAATGCGGCGATCGAAGCGGCGCGGGCCGGTGAGCAAGGTCGAGGCTTTGCGGTGGTGGCCGATGAAGTGCGCCTACTGGCCCAGCGCACCCAAAAGTCCACGGCGGAGATCCAGTCGATGATCGAACGCCTGCAAAATCACTCCGAAGCGGCGGTCAAAGTCATCGGCGACAGCAGCCGCGCCTCGCAACTGACCATCGAACAGGCAGGCCTGGCCGGTGCCAGCCTCAATGCGATCGGGCAAGCCTTGCGTAACCTCAATGGACTGAATGCCTCGATTGCCAGTGCGACGTTGCAGCAAGCCCATGTGGTGGAAGACATCAATCAGAACGTCACCCAGGCTGCGGGGCTGTCCCACAGCACGGCATTGGCGGCCGAGCAGTCGAGTATGGCCAGTGTTCGGCTCAAGGACCTGAGCGAGCAGTTGAACGGATTGCTCAAGCAGTTTCGCGTGTAGCAACACCCTTGTAGCAGCTGCCAGGCAGCACGACGCAGCTGCTACTGGCGGTTCTACTTGGCAGCACCTGCCGGTACAATCCGCCCCCCTCTTCGATTTCCCCAAGGAACCCCCATGTCCGGGCTAGAACTGTTTGCCGCCGCCCTCGGCGTGATCGCCGTCTGGCTGACGGTCAAACAGAACCCCTGGTGCTGGCCGATCGGCCTGGTCATGGTGCTGCTTTACAGCTGGATCTTTTATGAAGTGAAGCTGTATTCGGACATGCTTCTGCAAGTGATTTATGCCGCGCTGCAGCTCTACGGCTGGTGGCAGTGGACCCGCGCGGGTGAGGCGAATGCCGGTCGGCAGGTCAGTCGACTCGACGGAAAATCGATTGCATCGGGCCTTGCGGTCGGCGCCATCGGCAGTCTGCTGCTGGGCGCTGCCATGGCGCACTGGACCGATGCCGCGCAGCCTTGGCTCGACGCTGCACTGACCGGATTCAGCCTCGTGGCGCAACTGTGGATGGCGCAAAAACGCGTGCAGTGCTGGCCACTGTGGATCACCGTCGATGTGATTTTCGTCGCACTGTTCACTTATAAAGGCATGTACCTGACCGCCTCGCTCTACGCCCTGTTCTTGCTTCTGGCGGTGCAAGGCTGGCGTGAATGGCGCGCCGACCCGGCGTTGCGCGCATGAAAGTGCTGGTGCTTACAGGTCCGGAATCCAGCGGCAAAAGCTGGCTTTCGAGCGAGATTCACGCCAACTTTGGCGGCATATTGGTCAGTGAGTACGTTCGGCACTTTATCGACAGCGAAGCCCGAGAAACCCGCTACGATGACATCACGCCGATAGCTCATGGCCAGCTGACCTGGGAGGATGAAGCTCGCACCCGACAACCCTCACTGTTGATTCTCGATACGCACCTGCTGAGCAATATCCTCTGGAGTCACACGCTGTTTGGCGCTTGCCCGGCGTGGATCGAGCAAGCATTGCTGGCACGGCAATACGACCTGCATTTGCTGCTGAGCCCGGAAACCGTGGCCTGGCATGACGATGGCCAGCGTTGCCAACCGCAACTGGCAGAACGCCAGGCGTTTTTCCAGGCAAGCCGCCAATGGCTTGACCTGCACCATCAGCCTTGCCTGGTTGTGGAAGGTGACTGGAAACAGCGCAAGGAAGCGTCATTCGAGGCGGTAACGCAGTTGCTCAACACCTGACAGAGTTGCCCGCCTTGTCGCTACTGTCCATTTCTGAAACACATCCGCTTGCGCGAACCCGCGATCTAAAGCGGCTCCTTCGCGCCAGCAAAAAAATGTTAAGCCACTGATACAACCTGCATTCAGCGCCCTTAGCGAGCAGTGCCGCCAGTATGGACGGGGCTTTTGCGTGGCTCTGTTTCAGCGGCTTTACACATTTTTTTTGACTGTCTCGATAATTAAACTCAACCCGCTGTTTTTAAAAGAAAAGTAAAAACCGGCACACCTTCTGCTCTCTACCTCGCAACGCTGATAAGGGCCAGCGTCCAATTACAGAAGGAATTGCAGCCGTGGGGAAATTCAATAACAGCATCTTTAGCCTCCTGCTGATCGGATGCGCACTGGGCTCAAGTGTCTGCCTGCCCGTACAGGCCGACAACGGCATCATCACCATCAAACGTGATGTCCAGCCCCGCAACGCAACCGTTCCGCCATTGATCCCCGACCCTAGCCCCACAACCGTCAACGCCAACCCGTCCAAACAAGTCCTCAGCCAAACGAATGAGCTGAGCGATGGTGACTTTGCCAACGTTGCCAGTGGTGCGGGCATCTCCCGCCTGGTCACGCAAAACACCAACAATCTGGGCGGCAATATCAGCACCCAGAGTCAGCTTTCGAACCTCCCCGCCGGACGTTCAGGCAATTCGGGCAGCGGCATTGCCAACATGGTCAATTCAAACGTCCAGCAAGGCCTGGGTGCTCTGAAAATCATAACGGGAGACCGTTGAGATGAATCGTTCGCTGCTGATTATCGCCATGTTTTGCAGTGCATCGACGTTCGCCCAACCTCCCGTCATCAATAACGCCGACATCGACGGTTCGGGCGCTCAGTACCAAGGCAACCTCACGGTCAACCAGGCTGCGGGCGACCAGCAACAACAGGCCAATGCCCGGGCTTTCGCCATTGGTCATGGTGCAGACGCGACCACACAAATTCGCCAACGGTTGCGCACTGAGGTCGATCCCAGAATCGATGCTCAGTCCACTATCCAGGGCAACTCCTTCAGTAACGGCAACGGCGCACTGGGCGTGAACCAGAGCGCGGGCGCCAGCAACCAGCAAGCCAATGCACTGCGCATCAGCATTGGTACGCAACCGCAAAGTATCGACGACAGCGTCCTCAGGCAACAGAACGTGGCGCTGATCAGCAACTCCGATGCAACTGACTCTGCACCCGGCTATCGCCATGTCGCTACAAGCGACCAGGCCTTCACCGGTAGTCGTGGGGTGATTCAGTTGAATCAGAGCGCCGGGGTGGGTAATCGAATGGCAAACACCCTAAGCGTACGGGTCGCGGATTGACCCAAACAGGTAGAAACAACACTTAACCTAAAATAAGTACGGAGAATCACCATGAAACCTTCGATGGCAATCAAGCCTCTGGTTTTCGCAATTGCTGCGGTCATGGCTGTTGCTGTACAAGCTGGGCAGACTGATGACCACCACAATGGCCACAATGGCCACAATAACAACGGTCATCACACCCCTCCTCCAACCAAGATCCCGGTCTACGCGACGGCGAGTGCGATAGATAACCAAAGCAGTACCAACAATCACGTCCTTAACCAAGGGACTGTCAACGATGCCAGCATGAGCAGCTCTGCCACAGGCACCAGCGGCAACGTCGGCGTCAACGTGGCTGCCGGCGACGGCAACCAACAAGACAACGCGGCCGCCATTGCAAACGCCGCAGCCGCAGCCACCGATAACAGCTTCGTGTTCGGCACTGCCACTGCTACCGCAAGCGTGAAGCAATACAGCAACGGCAACAGGGTTGACAACTACGGCAGCACTGCCTCGGCCACCATGAGTGGATCGGGCAACAGCGGCAGCGGCAACATGGGGATCAACATTGCTGGCGGCGATCTGAACCAGCAGAAAAATACCATGGCCATCGCCAACACCAATGCTCCGCTGGGTAACGCCACCGCCACCGCCTCTGCCGATCAACAAGGCCCTGGCCTGACTGTGAATAACAACGCCGACCGGACCTACCGTGTAGATACGCTGACCAATACCGTAACGGCCAGCGGCAGTTTCTCTCGCGATAAGTCTAGCGAAGCGAGCGGCAGCAGAAGCGCTTCTTCGAGCTTTGACGTGAGCGGTTCGAATAACTTCAATGCCAATGGCTCTAGCAGCTCTCATGCAAGCGGCTCCTCGAGTTCTTCTTTGAGCGCTTCCTTGAACGCTACTCTGGACGCAGCAGCCGCGGCTTCCAACAGCGCTTCGTGGAACTATGGCCCTCACCATTCGGGCAGCAGCAGCTCGTCTTCTGACGCTTCGCTGAACGCATCGCTCGATGCATCACTCGACGTATCGGTCGATAAGTCGTACGACAAAACGCACGAAAAATCGTTTGATAAATCGTACAGCTCCTCGTTCGAAAAATCGGGCAGCAAGTCGTCCCAATCTGCGTATGACAAAGCTAAGAGCTACAGTGAAAGCAGCTCGTATGATTTGAGCAACACTTACTCTTATCAAGTGCTGACTCCAACTGGCTGGGCCAACCCTGTGACCAACACTGCATCCCTGACCGGTTCGGTGAATGGCGGCAGCGGCAACCTGGGCGTCAACGTAGCTGCCGGTGTGGGCAACCAACAAAGCAACTCGTTGGCCATTTCCAACAACTCGTTCTAACTGTTGACTGTGGAGGCCCCCTCACGGGGGCCTTTTTCAGCCACCACCTGAAGGCATCCCACCATGCGGATTATCACCTTGGCATTTTTGCTGTGCGTGGCCAGTGTGAGCGAGGCTGCACAAATGCCGCTTTCCGTCCTGCCGGGCGGCGCGGTGGTGTACAAACCGGTCCAGAGCATACGTGAGCGTAAATTTGCCGACCTGGTGCAACAGAAAACCGATTTCAGTTGCGGCGCAGCTGCGCTCGCGACGATTTTGCGCCAGGCCTATTGGCTGGATGTGAATGAAGAACAGATTATCGAAGGCATGTTGGCACACTCCGATCAAAATCTTGTCCGCGTCCAGGGCTTCTCCATGCTCGACATGAAGCATTACGTGGAAAGTATCGGCATGCGTGCCCGCGGCTACCGGGTAGCCACTGAAACGTTGAGCGAAATCAAAATACCCGTTGTGGTTCTCATGGATATCCGCGGCTACAAGCATTTTGTGGTGTTGCAAAGAGTGCATGACGGCTGGGTCTATATCGGAGATCCGGTACTGGGTCATAAACGTTACAAACTCGACGACTTTGTCAAAGGCTGGAACGGCATCGTTTTTGCCGTCATCGGCCAGGGCTATGACAAAACCAATGCGTTGCTCGACCCTCCCCTGCCACTGACCGCCAAGAACCGCATCAACGCTTTCAGCCCGGTACCAGACGCAGAGTTGATGGACTTCGGATTCATCCAAAGCGACTTCTTCTAATGATAAGGAGCATGAAGCTCCGGGAGCATCCAATGAAGACTCCAATCTGGCTGGCCGTTGTCTGCCTGGCCGCCAGCCTGCCTACCCAGGCACAACCATTCAAACCCATCGAACTGAAGGATCAGGAACTGGCGACCCTGCGCGGCCGCTTTGTGATGCCGGGAAGAATTGTCAGTTTCGGCATCGTCATGACCAGCTCTTGGCAAAATGCCAACGGTGAAGTAATCGGCGCCACTTCATCGATGCAAATTCAACAATCAACCATCAAGCCACAGTTCTATGTATCGATGATCGATGAAAAAAGTAGTGGCTCAACGCAATCGCAAAGCACCGGCACCGGTAGCGTCACTGGCGGCAGCGGCCTCAACAGCACCGAAGGCGTCACTCAGGTCGTGCGCGCTGCCGGCGACAATAATACGGCCTACAACAACGTTGATATCAACGTCACAAAGGCTAACCAGGCACCCGTAACGCAACAACAAGGCCAGGCATTGGCCGCAGGCTCGACGGTGTCCGGCACCAATGGCGCGGGTTCGCTGAGCGTTTCCTCAACCGGCACGGGTGTGCAACTCAACATCGTGGCCAATAACAATCAGGGCAGTACCATCCAACGACTGGCCCAGGGAGGCCTGATGCAGAACACGACATTGCTCGGTAGCAGCAACCAGGTCCGCAATCTAACCTCATTCAATGTTGTGTTGCGTGACAACGTGCCGTCAGCCGGATCGGTAAGCGGCAACCTCGATCAACTCAAAGGTCTTCGCGCACTCGGATTCTGATCTACGCTCAGTCTCATCGGAAGTCATCAGAAGGGACGGCACACCCATGCATCGATCGTTAACGCTCAGAGCTATTGTCTGTTTAAGTAGCCTGACCCCGGCGACACTGCTATATGCAGCACCGGACCCTCAGGTCGAATTATTAAAACAAGAACTCATGGAGTTGAAACAGCGTTACGAAGCACAACAGAACGCGCTGATGGTCCTTGAGCAGCGCGTTCGCCAAGTCGAAGCAACACCAGTGACACCACCGCCCAAACGTCTGACCAAATCCCCTGCCGAACCGGTCAAGGGGGGTCAGACGGTGGCCACCGGTGCGCCGGGAACCACGGGCAGTTCATATGGCCAGGCGCTCAAGGACGACTCTGAACCTGCACAAAGCGTTTCCAACCTGTATGACGAAGCCAGCGGCTTCTTCGGTGGTGGCAAGTTCAGCTTCGAAACCGGCATGACCTACACGCACTACGATACCCGTGCATTGACGCTCAATGGCTTCCTGGCACTGGACTCGATTTTCCTCGGCAACATCAACCTCGACCGCATCAAGGCGGATAACTGGACCCTGGACCTGACGGCTCGCTATAACGTGGCACAACGTTGGCAGTTCGACATCAACGTTCCCGTGGTGTATCGCGAATCGACGTATTCCTCCGGTGGCGCCGGCGGCGCAGGCCCGGTGACGTCTGACGCAACCGTAACCCGCGACCCCACTATCGGCGACATCAACGTCGGCGTGGCTTACAAGTTTCTCGATGAGTCGGTCAACCTGCCCGACGCAGTCGTGACGCTGCGCGTCAAAGCGCCAACCGGTGATGACCCTTACGGCATCAAGCTGGTCAATGACCCCAATAACGATAACCTTTCGGTACCCCAGAGCCTGCCTACCGGCAATGGTGTCTGGTCGGTAACCCCGGGTATCTCCCTGGTCAAGACCTTCGATCCGGCGGTGTTGTTCGGCAGCCTGGCCTATACCTACAACATCCAGGACTCTTTCAGCGACATCAGCCCTCAGGTCAACTCCAAGGTCCCTGGGGACGTGAAACTGGGCGATTCCTGGCAGGTGGGCGCCGGTATTGCGTTCGCCTTGAACGAGAAGATGAGTATGTCGTTTTCGTTCACCGATCAATTCGCTCGCAAGAGCAAAATCAAACCGGACGGTGGCGATTGGCAATCGATCACCAACAGCGACTACAACTCGGCTAACTTCAACATCGGCATGACACTGGCCGCCACCGATAAGCTGACGATTGTTCCCAATCTGGCCATTGGCCTGACCGAAGACTCGCCAGACTTTTCCTTCAGCCTGAAATTCCCATATTACTTCTGATACGGCGCGCACAAAAAACCCGCTTTTCGGCGGGTTTTTTGTCGATCGCTACTCGGGTTAAAAAGCATTTACCGACAATGTTTAACTAAAAATGGCAACTCAACGTATTTGATGTTTGTGCAGCAAACGGTAGAACGTCGGCCTGGAAATCCCGAGCACCTTGGCGGCAATGCTCAGATTATCGCTGTGGCGGTTAAGCACATCGCACAAGGCCTGGCGTTCTGCGCGGGTCTTGTAGTCCTCCAGCGTGCCCATTGGCGTGGGCATGGCCTGCTGGCTGATCAGCCCCAGATCTCGGGCTTCAATCTGCCGGCCCTCGGCCAGTACCAACCCGCGACGTACCCGGTTGGCCAGCTCGCGAACATTGCCTGGCCAGTCATGTTTGCCCATGGCAATCAAGGCGTCGTCGCTGAAACTGCGTGGGCGGCGACCGGTTTCATGGCTGTAGAAATGGGAAAAGTGGTTGGCCAGCATCGATAAGTCACCATGGCGCTCACGCAGTGGCGCGGTGACGACTTGCAGCACGTTCAAGCGGTAGTACAAATCCTCACGGAAGCGCTTCTTTTCGATTGCCGCCTCAAGGTCGACGTGAGTCGCCGCCAACACCCGCACATCCACCGGAATGGGCTGGCTGCCGCCGACATGCTCGATGTGTTTTTCCTGAAGGAAGCGCAGCAGATTGGCTTGCAGCTCCAGGGGCAAGTCACCGATTTCATCGAGAAACAGAGTGCCGCCGTTCGCTGCTTCGATCCGTCCGACCTTGCGTTGATGAGCCCCGGTAAACGCACCCTTTTCGTGGCCAAACAACTCGGACTGGATCAAGTGTTCAGGGATTGCACCGCAATTGATCGCCACGAACGGTTTGTTGTGACGCTGGGACTGTCGGTGCAAGGTGCGCGCAACCAACTCCTTGCCGGTGCCGCTCTCGCCGCGAATCAATACCGGAGATTCGGTAGGCGCCAGTTTGCTGAGCAGTTTGCGCAGTTCGCGAATCGGCTTGCTGTCACCGAGCAACTCGTGTTCGGGCTGATCGATATGAATCGTGCCCTGCCCTCGCAAGCGCGCCATGCCGAACGCTCGTCCGAGCGTGACTTGCACCCGCGAAACATCAAACGGCAAGGTATGGAAGTCGAAAAACCATTCGCAAACAAAGTCGCCGACATTCTGCAGTCGCAGGACTTCTTGATTGAGCACAGCGATCCACTCGGTGCCGCTGTGGCTGATCAGCTCTTTGACGGCTTCCGGGTGTTCCAGATGAAAAGGTTGTAATCGCAACAGGCCAACGTCGCAGGTGCGCTCGGCTGCGTTCTCCAAGGTGCAACTGTCTACATCCCAACCGACAGAGCGTAAACCCGGCAATAGACGATGGCAGTCGTCACACGGGTCCACTACTAACAGACGTCGCAACGCGGGCGCTTCGATCATGACTGTTCCTTGGCGCCAATTTTGAGAAATATTATTAAAAACAGTCGTTTGGCGGGCCTGGCTGTAACATTAGCAAGAATTTGACGGTCCCTTGTACCGTTTGTCTATAGGGTTGTTAGTTAATTAGTTATAAGAGAGCGCTTTGTTAGTTACCTAACGAGTTCAACCTTTCATGAAGCTTTCAAAAACGCCTCCCTTAATGAGTATATGAAAGAAAGTTGAAATTTCTTCCGAATGTGTGTGACCTGCCCCCCGGTTGCGGGCATCAGTACAAGTAACCAGCCGAACGGTAAGCCCAACCGACGGCCTGTCACTTGATTGGGCATAGAGAGAGAAGATCCCATGACCGCCCCGCTCCGTATCAACGAAGCTCTTTTGATTGCCGACCGCGCATTTAAGCCCTTTAAATGCGTAGCCTGGGCGCCACAAGACGGTAACGGCGAACTCAGCCTGACGGTGATTGATCGCACCAGTACCCCGCTGGGCCGTACACAAATCCCGAGCAGCGCCTACACCGACCCGGCGCAACTGGAACATGTTCTTAAAGAGGCACGCACAGAACTGAGCCAGGAAGGTTACAAATTGTTCTCGTGGTCTATGCCGCACTAAGCGACTTGCGTTAACGCTTTAAAAAAAGATCGTCCAGGCCGAGCCCGGACGATCTTTTTTGCTTTATTACTTGGCAGGCTTGCCAGTGGTTCGAAAAGACACTGTTCTGGCACATAACGACCCTCCGCCAGTTAGTTGTGACCGTTGTGCTATCGATCATTCAAGGATTGAATGTTTTGCACAGGCCATTGCCCTCCCAACCCCGGGAGTTGGTCAGCTCGCAAGGAGGTGCGCGCATGCCTCACCAGACCGCTGTTGCCCTGCCTGCATCTCCTTACACTGCCGGCCAACTCGACAAGCGCTTCGCTTGCGGCGGCAAAACCCAAGTGTATTTCGCCGGCAGCACATGGAGCATCGCCAACAGTGTGGCGATTGATGCACAGGGTCGTGTGCTGGTGGCGGCGAAAGTCGGCACTCGCAGTGGTCATTTTTTTGGCCTGGCCCGTTTGCTGGCCGACGGTTCATCTGACCTGTCTTTTGGCACTCACGGGAGCGTTATCGGGCAATTCCAGCGCGGTCACGAAGCCATGGCGGGCAGCGTCCAGTTACTGGCCGACGGGAACATTCTGGTGGCCGGCCTGCACTATGAAGACGCCCATCGAACACTGCCGGCCTTGGCGCTATTCGATGAACAAGGCCGCCCGGTCCAGAAATTTGGCGACAATGGTTATTGTGTCGTACGTCTGCCGGGAAATCTCTCCCAAGGCCGGCGCAACACCTCTGGGCCTTTTGGCGTACCGGGGGCTGAAACCTGTGGTGTGAAAGTGCAAGCTGACGGCGCGATCCTGTTACTGGCCAATCACTATTTTGAACAGGCCGATCACGCCGGCCTGTTGATACGCCTCACCGCCGATGGTGAACCGGACACTACCTTCAATGGCCGCGGCTTTGTCATGGTCAGGCATTTGCTGATGAACTCCTGGCTCAGCGCCCTGATGCTGCAGGCGGATGGTCGGATAATGGTCGGCGGATCGATCAGTTTCCCCGAACAAGCATTACTGGCGCGCTATCTTCCCGACGGCAGCCTGGATGAGCGCTTCGCCGTGGATGGTTTGATGACCTTCGGTGTTCAAGGAAAAAGCGCGCACATCAACCAGACCGTGCAGTTGGAGAGTGGCGATTTGCAGTGTTTTGGCAGCAGCCGCGAACCGATGCATTGCCTGGCGCTGAAAGTGCACAGCAACGGCCGCCCGGATACTCATTGCAACAATGGCCAGCCGCAGCTGCTGCACATTGGCCGCAACACCAGCCAATGGACCGCCGCCCGGTTGCAGTCAGATGGCCGGGTGCTGGCGGTCGGTGGCACCCTCGGTGGGGTTGAACCCGGCTTTTTGCTGGCCAGGTATCTACCCGGTGGACAGCCGGACCCCGGCTTTGCCGAAGGCACCTGTTGGGTCCGAACCCGTCTTGGCAGTAGCCTCGACATGGCCACCTCAGTGGCGGTTCAAACTGACGCAGGCATTATTGTCGGCGGCTATTCGCTGGACGGTAATTACCGGGCAGTGGTGGTGCGTTATCTCGGTTGAGCCAACTTGTTGTTACACACTTGATCTTCCCTGTCGCTTCCGGCAACTTGCGCGCTTCTTAATACAAGGAGTAGCCGATGTCCGGCTCAATGGCTCAGGCCTTCGCGCACAATTTTCTCGGCCACTCTCCCCGCTGGTACAAGGCATGCATTGTCGGCTTCCTGATAATCAATGCATTGGTGTTATGGGCAGTCGGCCCGGTGGCGGCCGGTTGGCTGCTGGTGCTGGAGTTCATCTTCACACTGGCCATGGCGCTCAAGTGTTATCCGCTGATGCCCGGTGGTTTGCTGCTGATTGAAGCGCTGCTGCTGAAGATGACCACGGCGCAGGCACTCTACGATGAACTGGTGCACAACTTTCCGGTGATCCTGCTGCTGATGTTCATGGTAGCGGGCATCTACTTCATGAAAGACCTGCTGCTGTTTCTGTTCTCGCGCCTGTTGCTGGGCGTGCGCTCCAAAGCGCTGCTGGCCTTGATGTTCTGCTTTCTCTCGGCGTTTCTGTCGGCGTTCCTCGATGCCTTGACGGTGACGGCGGTGATCATCAGCGCCGCCGTTGGCTTTTATTCGGTGTATCACCGCGTCGCCTCGGGCAATGACCCACGCCAGGACAGTGAATTCGGCGATGACCAGCACCTGCCCACACTCCATCACGGTGACCTTGATCAATTTCGCGCGTTCCTTCGCAGCCTGCTGATGCACGGCGCCGTGGGCACGGCGTTGGGCGGTGTTTGCACACTGGTCGGCGAACCGCAAAACCTGCTGATCGGTCACGAAATGGGCTGGCACTTTTCAGAGTTTTTTCTGAAAGTTGCCCCGGTGTCGCTGCCGGTGCTGGCTGCAGGTTTAGTGACCTGTGTGCTGCTGGAGAAGCTGCGCTGGTTCGGTTACGGCACGCTGCTGCCGGACAACGTGCGCACGGTGCTGGCCAATTACGCCGCCGAAGACAACGCAGAGCGCACTTCACGGCAACGCGCCGCCTTGCTGGTCCAAGGTGCGGCGGCGTTGATCCTGATCGCCGGGCTGGCTTTTCATATTGCTGAAGTCGGGCTGATCGGTTTGATGGTGATTGTGTTGATCACCGCGTTCACCGGTATCACCGAAGAGCACCGCATCGGCAATGCGTTCAAGGACGCCATGCCGTTTACCGCATTGCTGGTGGTGTTTTTCGCGGTGGTCGCGGTGATTCACGATCAACAGTTGTTTACGCCGCTGATCCAGTGGGTACTGGCGCTGCCAGCCGATCAACAGCCCGGCATGTTGTTCATCGCTAACGGCTTGCTGTCGGCCATCAGCGACAACGTGTTTGTGGCAACCATCTACATCACCGAGGTGAAACAGGCGTTCATCTCCGGCCACATGAGCCGCGAGCACTTCGAAACGCTGGCGATTGCGATCAATACCGGGACGAATCTGCCGAGCGTGGCGACACCCAATGGTCAGGCGGCATTTCTGTTTCTGCTGACGTCGGCGATAGCACCGCTGATTCGCCTGTCGTACGGGCGGATGGTGTGGATGGCATTGCCTTATACGGTGGTGATGGGTGTGCTGGGTTGGTATGCGGTGAGTTACTGGCTGTAAAACCGATCAACCTGTAGGAGCTGTCGAGTGCAAAGAGGCTGCGATCTTTTGACTTTGATTTTTTAAGAACAAGATCAAAAGATCGCAGCCTCGTTGCACTCGACAGCTCCTACAGCGGCTTCAGCGGTTTCAGCGGTTTCAGCGGTTTCAGCGGTTCAGGATATACCGCTCGATCGCCTGCGCTGCGCCATCTTCGGTATTGGCGCCCGTCACCACATCGGCCTGAAGCTTGACCGCCTCTTCCGCCTGCCCCATGGCAATCGACAACCCGGCACGATGAAACATCGCCGGGTCATTGCCGCCATCGCCCATCGCGGCAGTCTGCTCCAGCGAGATACCGAGAAACTCGGCCAGTGTCGCCAACGCGGCGCCCTTATTGGCCTGCATCGCGGTCACGTCCAGATATATCGGCTGTGAGCGCGAGACCTGCGCCTGCCCCTCGACCTTGGGCAGCAATTGCGCTTCCAGCTCGATCAACAACTCAGCGTTGTTGCTGGCTGCAACGATCTTGTCGATACGCTCAAGGTAAGGCTCGAAACTCTCTACCACCACGGGCGGATAACCCAGGCCATGTTGCTCCCGGGGAACCATTGGACGGTGTGGATCTTTGAGCAGCCAGTCGCCCCCGCTGAACACCCAGACCTCGATGTCCGGCAGATCGGCAAACAATGCCAACGCCGTCAGCGCGGCCGTGACCGGTAAATAATGCGCAACCAGCACACTGCCATGTGGATTGACGATGGTGCCGCCGTTGAAAGCAGCCGTCGGCAGGTCGACACCCAAGGCTTCAATCTGCTGCAACATGGCTTTGGGTGGGCGCCCCGTGGCCAGGCTGAACAGCACGCCAGCCTCGCGCAATGAACGAACTGCTTCGATCGTGCGCAGGCTCAGGCTGTGATCGGGCAGCAACAGCGTGCCGTCCATGTCGCTGAGCAGAAAACGGATGGGTTGCGGCGTGACGTCACTCATCCGAGGCCGTGCCAGACGCGACCGTCGCGAATCAACAGGTCATCGCCGGCCTTCGGACCGTTTTCGCCAGCCGCATAGCGCTCCACGCTCGCGTCCTGCTGCCAGGCATCCAGGAAGGGCTGCACGGCGCGCCAGCCGTTCTCGATGTTGTCGGCGCGCTGGAACAGGGTCTGATCGCCCGTCAGGCAGTCATAGATCAGAGTTTCGTAGCCGGTGGACGGCTGCATTTCAAAGAAATCCTTGTAGGCAAAACCCAATTCGATATTGGCCATTTTCAGCGCCTGGCCTGGACGTTTCGCCAACAGGTCGAACCACATGCCTTCGTTGGGCTGAATCTGAATCCGCAAATAGGTCGGCTGCAGCTCATCAACTTCGGTATCGCGGAACTGCGCGTAAGGCGCATTTTTGAAGCAAATGACAATCTCGGTGTCGCGCACGCTCATGCGCTTGCCGGTGCGCAGGTAGAACGGCACGCCAACCCAGCGCCAGTTGTCGATCATGACTTTGAGCGCAACGTAGGTTTCGGTGTTGCTGTCAGGCGCGACGTTGTTTTCCTCGCGATAACCCGGCAGGAGCTTGCCGCTGACCTCGCCGGCGCTGTATTGCCCACGCACCGAGTTGGCCCGCGCCTCCTCGGTGGACCAGGGACGAATCGCACCCACCACTTTGGCTTTCTCGCCGCGTACCGCATCGGCGCCAAAGGCTGCCGGCGGCTCCATTGCCACCATCGCCAACAACTGGAACAGGTGATTGGGCACCATGTCCCGCAGGGCGCCGGTGTGTTCATAAAAACTGCCACGGGTTTCCACGCCGACGGTTTCGGCGGCGGTGATCTGCACGTGGTCGATGTAATGGTTGTTCCAGAACGCTTCGAACAGGCTGTTGGAAAACCGGCTGATCAGAATGTTCTGCACGGTTTCCTTGCCCAGGTAATGGTCGATCCGGTAGATCTGGTTTTCCGACATCACCTTGAGCAGGCAAGCGTTCAAGGCTTCGGCTGTTTGCAGATCGGAGCCGAACGGTTTTTCGATCACCACCCTTCTGAACGATTCAGGCGTTTCTTGCAGCAAATCGGCGGCGCCGAGACGGCGCACCACTTCGCTGAAGAACCGTGGCGCGGTGGCCAGGTAGAACACCGCGTTGCCGGTGCCGCTGGCGGCGATTTTTTCCGCCAGCGCTTGATAAGTGCTGTCGTCCAGGAAGTCGCCCTGGACGTAGCTGATGCCTTTGGCCAGTTTGGCCCACAGCTGCGGATCAAGGGCTTGATCGCCCTTGCCGACCTTCGCCGCCACTTCCGCGCGAATGAAATCTTCGAGCTTTTGTGCAAAGGCTTCGTCGCTGATGGCGTTGTGGTCAACGCCGATGATCCGCAAACCATCGCCGAGCAGACCGTCGCGACTCAGGTTGTAAAGCGCCGGCATCAGCAGACGCTTGACCAGGTCACCATGGGCACCGAATAAAAACAGCGTGGTCGGTGGAGCGGGTTCTGCCTTGGATTTATTGCGGATCAAGCGAGTCATTTTTTCGAAGTCTCCACATGGCCGCCGAAGCCGAAGCGCTGGGCCGAGAGAATCTTGTCGCCAAAAGTGCCTTGGCCGCGGGAACGGTAGCGCGAGAACAGCGAGTTCGACAGCACCGGAACCGGTACCGATTGTTCCATGGCCGCTTCGATGGTCCAGCGACCTTCGCCGCTGTCAGCCACCGAACCCGAGTAACCGTCGAGTTTCGGATCGCTGGCGAGCGCGTCGGCGGTCAGGTCGAGCAACCAGGACGACACGACGCTGCCACGACGCCAGACTTCGGCGATGTCGGCCACGTTCAGGTCGAAACGCTGATCTTCCGGCAGTTGCTCACTGGACTTGGTCTTGAGAATGTCGAAGCCCTCGGCGAAGGCCTGCATCATTCCGTATTCAATGCCGTTGTGGATCATCTTCACGAAATGGCCCGAGCCTGCCGGGCCTGCATGGATGTAACCACGCTCGGCGCGATCGTCGTCCGACTTGCGGTCCTTGGTGCGCGGGATATCGCCCATGCCCGGCGCCAGGCTGTCGAACAGCGGATCAAGGCGTTTCACCACCTCGGCGTCGCCGCCGATCATCATGCAGTAACCACGATCCAGGCCCCAGACGCCGCCGGAGGTGCCGACGTCGACGTAGTGCAGGCCTTTCTCCGACAGGCTCTTGGCGCGGCGGATGTCGTCCTTATAGAAGGTGTTGCCGCCGTCGATGATGGTGTCGCCGGCTTCGAGCAACGTGCTCAGGGCGGTGATGGTGTCTTCGGTCGGTGCGCCAGCGGGCAGCATGACCCACACGGCGCGTGGCTTGGCCAGGCCTGCGACCAGCGCCGGCAGGTCGATGACGCCCTTGGCGCCTTCCGCTGCCAGGGTGTCGACGAAGGCGGTATTGCGGTCATAAACAACGGTGGTATGCCCGTTGAGCATCAGGCGACGCGCAATATTGCCGCCCATGCGGCCCAGTCCAATAATCCCGAGTTGCATGTGCTGATGCTCCCTACTACTAAAAATGTGTGTCAAAGGTTATAGCCCAACGCGACCAATGTGGGTTAGTCCAGAGCATTGGCGCTAAGTTTCCGGGCATTGTGCCCGATCCTGATTGATAACGTCGGTAATCGCGTCGAAGACACAACGACCATCAAAAATAAAAAAGTTCCATTCAGGGGCAAAAGAAATCAAAATCGCAGCCGATAGTAAATAAGCACCGATGTCGGGGCGGATTTACAGTTGAGATAGCCATTTGCGAGGTGAGCAATGGGCACAGTACAAGCAGCACGGCCAGCACAAACCCTCTATGTCACGATCCGTCGTGATGAATTGCGCCAGTTGAAAGAAGAGCGCGACCTGTTGAAGCAGGAGCTCGCGCAGCTGCGCTTACTCACACAAAGCTCCCCCGCTCTGCAATTGCCCGTCACCCAGCGCGCTCCCCACGCCTGATCCGCTCGCCTGAATCGGAAACAGTGCCCTGCTGTTTCCGATGCGATGCAACGCGCCGCCAAGCCTTAAACTCACGAATTTTTCACATTTACTTGTTGATACTCCGCCGCCCTATGGCCGAGCGGTTTGCGCGCGGCTTCCGTTCGTCGACAACAGGGAAGGCTCGACGGTCGAAGTGAATACTTGGCTGGAGCGCTGAATGGCTTTGTTTAACCGCAGCAAAACGACTGCGACTGGTTTTGATTGGGCAGGATTTCTCTGGTTATTCCTGTTCTTCTGGTATTTTTCAGGCATCACTCAACTGTTGATCCAACTGACGGGCACCTCGGGTTTCACCGGGTTCCGCCAGGCTTTTGTGATGAGCGCCATCTGGCTCGCACCGATGCTGCTGTTCCCTCGGCAGACACGGGTAATGGCTGCAGTGATCGGCGTGGTGTTGTGGGCCTGTTCAATGGCCAGCCTGGGTTACTTCTTCATCTATCAGCAGGAATTCTCCCAAAGCGTCATCTTCATCATGTTCGAATCGAACATTGCTGAAGCGGGCGAGTACATGACCCAGTATTTCGCCTGGTGGATGGTGGCGGCGTTCCTCGCCCATACCCTGTTCGCCTATTTCCTGTGGACGCGCTTGCGCCCGGTGTACCTGCCGCGCTGGCAGGCCTGGGTCGCGGCGACCGCGATTCTGGTGGCCGTGGTCGGTTATCCGCTGGTCAAACAAACTGCGCGCACAGGCAACTTCGCTGATGGTTTCGAGAAGTTCGAGACCCGCGTCGAGCCGGCGGTGCCGTGGCAGATGGCCGTGGCCTATCACCGTTACCTCGAGACGCTGGCCGGCATGCAAGACATGCTCAACAGCGCGAGCAAGATTGCACCGCTCAAAAACCTCACTGACACGATGGCCAACCAGCCCTCCACCCTGGTGCTGGTGATTGGCGAATCGACCAACCGTCAGCGCATGAGCCTCTACGGCTACCCGCGTGAAACCACGCCGGAACTGGACAAGCTCAAGGATCAACTGGCGGTCTTCAACAACGTCATCACCCCGCGCCCTTACACCATCGAGGCGTTGCAGCAGGTGTTGACCTTCGCCGACGAGGAAAACCCGGACCTTTACCTGACCACGCCGTCCCTGGTCAGCATGATGAAGCAGGCCGGTTACAAAACCTTCTGGATCACCAACCAGCAGACCATGACCAAGCGCAACACCATGCTCACCACGTTCTCCGAACAGGCTGACGAGCAGGTGTACCTGAACAATAACCGCAACCAGAACGCCGCCCAGTACGATGGCGACGTGATCGAGCCGTTCAACAAGGCCCTGACAGACGCCGCGCCGCGCAAGCTGATCGTGGTGCATTTGCTCGGCACGCACATGAGCTATCAGTACCGTTATCCGCCGACCTTCGACAAGTTCACCGACCGCAAAGGTGTGCCGGACGGCGTGCGTGACGATGAGGTGCCGACGTACAACAGTTATGACAACGCGGTGCTGTACAACGACTTCGTGGTCTCGAGCCTGATCAAGGACTACGCCAAGTCCGATCCGAACGGCTTCTTGCTGTACCTCTCCGACCACGGTGAAGACGTGTTCGACTCAGCGGGCCACAGCACACTGGGCCGTAACGAAAACAAGCCGACCGCGCCGATGTACACCATTCCGTTCATGGCGTGGGCCTCACCAAAGTGGCGTGAAACCCACGACTGGAATCTGGCCGGTGACTTGGGGCGGCCTTACAGCAGCTCGCAACTGATCCATACCTGGGCCGATATGGCGGGCCTGAGTTTTGATGAACTGGACCGCAGCAAAAGCCTGGTCAGCGACAGTTTCAAGCCGCGACCATTGATGATCGGCAACCCTTACGAGCGTCAAGTGCGTCCGCTGATCGACTTCAGCCTGATGAAACCCAAGGCCACGCCGGACGATCCGGCAGTCGCCAAGCAGTAATCCTCAGGGGCCGATTCCGGCCCCTTTTTTGTGTCCCGCTGCTGCGCACGACACATTTTAAAATATCAATAATTCTCGTTAGCCTGGACTTGAAGCTTTGCGGCGGTTAATTCCCAAATCACCAATTCGGCGGATAATGTCCCGGCGACATTTGACTCATGGAAGACAGGCATCCGATATCCGTAGTTGGAGGCACACCATGAAGCGTATAACGCTGATACTCGCCAGTCTGATGATGTTCGGTTCGGCCGCTGCTTTAGCTGAAGGTGGTGCCGAGCGCATGAGGTATTACTTCGAAAGCCTGCGCTTTAAGCAAGAACAGGCCAATGGCATCCAGCGCAAAGTGATTGAGCTGAGGGTTCCGGACGATCAAACCGCGCAGGTCACCGAAAGCTACAGGCCGAAATAAACGATGGCAGACGGGCGTCCTGATGGACGCCCTTTCTTATGCTTGATAGAGGCGAGATTAAAGGTCTTTGGTCCAGAACAGCATTCGGCCATGGGCCGGATCGAACATGCCGGGTGCAAAACCGAACTTGCCATAGGACGCCTGCGCGACCGCATTGCCTTCAAGGACTTCCAGGGTGATCTTGCAGCCGCCGCGCTGGCGGGTGATGTCCTCGACTTTTTGCAGCATCTTCTGGCTCAGTCCCAGGCCGCGAAACTTGGGCACCACCGACACGTCGTGCACATTGACCAAAGGCCGACAGGCAAAGGTCGAGAACCCTTCAAAGCAATTGACCAGCCCGGCCGGCTCGCCATCGACAAAGGCCAGCACACTGAAAGCGTGGGGACGCTTGGCCAGTTCACCCGGCAATCGCTGCACAATGTCCTCGGGCAATGCATGCCCGCCGCCCATGGGGTCCTGAGCATAAGCATTGAGCACGATGCCGATCGCTTCGGCGTGCACCGGGTTGGTGTAGCTGGCTTGAAGGACAAGCACTTCTGCGGCTTCCATTTCCATCGTCAACATCCCATCAGGTTGCCCCGACACGTCTCTCGCGCCGGGAGGTCGACGGACATTATCGCGAGGCGCAATCATCGACAACCCGAACCGGCCTCAAACGCCCCAGATCAGCGTTTCAGTCCATCCCAGCTCGGCAAAATCAGCGGCCCGTAAGCTTGACTCACCGGCGCAGAAAAACTCGTCCAGCTGCGGCGGCTTGACCGACGTGCCGCTGAGCATCGCGTGCACCTGGCCACGGTGATGAATCTGGTGTTCGAACAGATGGGAAAGCATGCGCAATCGACTGTCATGCTGCGGCGTTTCCCGGGCGATGGTCACGATTCGCCCCAGGTCGGCATCGCGCAACTGTTCGCAGTAGGCAATCAGTCGACGGTCAACGTGGGCTTGCTCAAGCTTCAGGTCGGAGCCCGAGGTGAACGGCTCGTCCCGGGTGAAGAATACATAACAGTCAGGGTGCGGCTCGTCACCGCGCAGCTCGCGCTCCAGCGCATCCATGTAGAACCAGTCGCACGTCAGGATGTGATTGAGGGTGGCCCTGATGCTGGGGAAAAAGCTGACACGCGGCGCCATCAGTTCGGCCGCGCTCAATTGGCCCCAGGCCTTGGCGAGTCGGTGATTGGCCCAGGCGTTCTGATATGCCATGGTCAGCAGATGATGAGACAGGGGCTGATTCATGTTCGCGGCTCCTTGCAATTAGGCTTCAGCGAAACGTTGCAGCTGCATTTCCTGTAGACGGCTTAATGTGCGGCGGAACGGGAATTCAAGGTAACCCTCGGTGTACAACGCCGCCATCGGCACCTGCGCTTCGAGATACAGCGGCACCTTGCGGTCGTAGCATTCGTCCACCAACGCGATGAAACGCCGGACACCGTCGTCGTGTACCGACAATTGCGGCAGTTCGCGATCACCGGCCACCACGCGCTCGGCAGCGTCTTCGGTGCCACGGGCGATGCGTCCGGCGCGCTTTTGTGCGCTCAGGTTGGGCACCTCACTCAACAGAATAGCGCTGAAGGTGTCGCACAGCGCCATGAAGTCCATGGCGGCAAACGGTTGTTCGCACAGATCGGCATAACGGCACCAGAGCACCTTTGCGCTGGCCTGCACCACATTGACCGAGCGATAACCGACGGTGATCGGCTCGCTGGACACTGATTGCCCAGCGGTCAATGCCTTGAACACTTCTGCCAGTGCGCTCGGCTGGCCGGCGGTCGCCACCCAATAACGTTGCAGACCGGCGCCCGGGTGCAGGCGGTGGTCTTCGCCGCCATCCACTGCGATCACCTGCATGTGTTTCTTGATCGCCTCGATGGCGGGCACGAAACGGTCGCGGTTGAAGCCATCGGCGTACAGCTGATCCGGCGGCTGATTGGAGGTGCAGACCACCACCACGCCTTGCTCGAACATCACCTGGAACAACCGCCCGAGAATGATCGCATCGCCAATGTCGTTGACGAACAGCTCATCAAAGCACAACACCCGCACTTCCTCGCTCAGCTCACGGGCCAGCGCCTTCAGCGGGTCGGCGGTGCCGGTCAGCTGGAATGAACGCTGGTGCACCCAGCTCATGAAGTGATGAAAGTGTTGCCGGCGGGCCGGAACCTTGAGGGTTTGATAGAACTGGTCCATCAACCAGGTCTTGCCGCGACCGACCGGCCCCCAGAGGTAAACCCCGGTGATCGGCGTGCGCCCTTCGTGCAAGGCTTCGTGGCATTTTTGCAGCGCCCACACGGCATGTTCCTGGGCTTCGTCCTGGACGAAGCCCTTTTGTTCGATGGCGTGTTGCCAGGCGCTTAGGGGAGAGTCGACATTCATGCGCGGCAGTATGCCACGCACTCGCGTTACAGAGAGATGTCTAGCCGGGCGATCTTGCCCTGCTCATTGAGGCGGAACATGTAACGCAGTTCCAGGGGGCTGCCGGGAAAGGTCCCGGAAATCCGGTTGTGCACCAGCACTTTACCGGTGCGCTGCTGCACGCCGAGCACTTCGACCCGTGGTTCATAGCGCTGCGCCGTGTCTTGCATCCATTGGGCAATGGCTTGCGTGCCGATACGGTGATGTCCTTCATCGAACACATTGGCATCCTCAGCAAAAAAACTGCCGACCCGCGAAGTGTCGCGAGCATTGGCGGCGGCAATGTAGGCGGCAATGGCGGGCGCCAGTGAAGAGGCTGGATTGGACATGTTTACGGCTCCTTGTTTGTTGGTTCTGGAGCCATCCTAGAACACGCCTGTGTCAGTTCTTGTCAGGAGTGAAACGCCCCGCTTCATCCAGTTGCATCTGCTTGCGCCAGGTGCGCAACAAGTCGCTGCGCCGCCCCGGATAGCGCTCGCCCTGCTCGTTGGCAGCGGAGATCCGGTCGGTGCGAAAGGTGCGGTAGGCGCCGCGCAATTCACACCAGGCGACGATGATCCGCACTTCATTGAGAAACCCCAGCGCCAAGGGCCAGATCAGCCGTTGACTGGGCACCTGGTTGGCGTCTGCATAGTCGATGCTGAGCTTGGATTGATCGCGTATGGCCTGGCGAAACACATTCAATGGCACTGCGTTTTGCGGGTAGCCATAACCGGGCGGGCCCGGCAGCACCGTCGGGTTGCGCAATGCATCCTGGGCTTCGGGCGCCAGTACGGCGGCAATCTTGGCCAATGCATCCGCCGCGGCTTTGCTCAACACCTCGTCGCCGCGCTGATCGACGTAGCGCAATCCCAGCACGATTGCTTCGGTTTCATCGGCGTTGAGCATCAAGGGTGGCAGGAACAATCCGCTGCGCAATACGTAACCGATCCCCGCTTCACCGAATATCGGTGCGCCCAGCGCCGTCAATTCGGCGATGTCTCGGTACAGCGTGCGTTCGGAAATCTCCAGATCGCTGGCCAGCGTTGCCGCCGTGACCGGACGACTTTTGCCCCGTAACACCTGCAACAACGTGAGTAAACGTGTGGTACGCGACACGATCCGTAGTCTCTTTCCTGAGAAGTCGACGGAGCTTAGCAGAGGCTACTGTCAGAAACTGGCAGTAGCCATCTGTGAGTAACGGCCTACGGCGTCAGCACATGCGGGTGCTACCGGTCCACCTTATGTCTGGCGGCATAAAGGCAGAGCATTTCCATGGCCAATGTCGCCGCTGCCAGCGAAGTGATGTCCGCGCTGTCGTAGGCCGGCGCCACTTCCACCACGTCCATCCCCACCAGATTGATCCCACGCAAACCGCCGAGAATCTCCAGCGCCTGCACGGTGCTCAAGCCGCCGCACACCGGTGTCCCGGTGCCGGGCGCGAAGGCCGGGTCAAGGCAATCGATATCGAATGTCAGGTACACCGGGTTATCGCCGACCCGCGCACGAATCGCTTCGACAATGGCGTCACACCCTTGCCGGTGCACCTGCCGCGCATCCAGCACCTGAAATCCCTGGTGATCGTCATTGGTGGTGCGCAAACCAATCTGCACCGAACGCGACGGATCGACCAGCCCTTCCCTGGCCGCGTGCCAGAACATGGTGCCGTGGTCAACGCGCTTGCCCGCCTCGTCCGGCCAGGTGTCGCTGTGCGCATCGAAGTGAATCAGCGACAACGGACCATGTTTGCGGGCATGGGCCTTGAGCAGCGGATAGGTAATAAAGTGGTCGCCGCCGAACGTCAGCATCGCGCTGCCGGCGTTGAGAATGTGCTCGGCATGCGCTTCGATGCTTTCCGGCACCGAGTGCGGCGAGCCGTAATCGAAGTCGCAATCGCCGTAGTCGATAACGGCCAAATGATCGAACGGATCAAACGTCCACGGCCAGTGGCGTTCCCAGGCGATCCCGGTGGACGCGGCGCGAATGCCTCGCGGCCCGAAACGCGCGCCGGGGCGGTTGCTGGTGGCGGTGTCGAACGGGACACCGCTGACCGCGACGTCGACACCGCGCAAGTCACGGCTGTAGCGTCGACGCATGAAACTGGTAATGCCGGCGTAGGTGCTTTCGGCGGCTGTGCCGTAAAGACTGTCACGGGTCATGGCCTGATCGTTTTGCACAGGGATGTCCATCAGGTATTCCTTTTTATTGGCGGCTACGGAAAGTGGTCCACAAGCGGGTTCGCTGACGCATGTCCTTGAGGCTCATGGTGCGGTCGGCGTACAGCAGACCGCGAACGTCGGCGGGCGGGTAAATGTCTGGATCGGTGCGCACCGCCTCATCCACAAGTGGCGTCGCGGCCTGGTTGGCGGTGGCGAAGAACAGCGTGTTGGTCAGCGCTGCGACGGATTCGGGGCGCAACATGAATTCGATGAACTGGCGGGCCGCTTCGGGATGCGGCGCGTCCTTGGGAATGGCCAGGTTGTCCTGCCAGACGATGGTGCCTTCCTTGGGAATCCGGTAGGCGATTTCGTAGGGCTTGTTGGCCTTGCGTGCCTGATCGGCAGCCATGCTGGCGTCACCGTTATAAGTCAGCGCCAGACAGATACTGCCGTTGGCCAGATCGTTGATCTGCCGGCCGCTGGCGACGTACAGCACGTTTGGCTGCAACTGATGCAATAACGCCTGCGCCGCATCCAGATCGTTCTTGTCGGTGCTGTAGGGATCTTTACCCAGGTAGTGCAACGCCAGACCGATGACCTCCTGGGGCGAATCGATGATCGCGATGCCACAGTCCTTCAGTTTGCTGGCGTACTCCGGCTTGAACAACAAATCCAGACTGTTCAGCGGCCTATTCGGCAAGCGCTTCTGTACCGCTTCGACGTTCATCCCCAGCCCCAGCGTGCCCCAGGTATAGGGCACACCGTAAAGGTTGCCGGGGTCCACGGCGGCGAGCTTTTCCAACAGGTCCGGGTCGAGGTTGGCGTAGCCCTTCAAGCCTTCGTGAGGAATGGCTTTCAGCGCACCGGCCGCCAAGCCACGAGCCAACACGCTGGACGACGGCACCACCACGTCGTAACCGCTGCCACCGGTGAGCAGTTTGGTTTCGAGCACCTCCGGGGCATCGAACGTGTCGTAACGCACGTGAATCCCGGTTTCCTGTTCGAAACGCTGCAAGGTCTCGGGCGCTACGTAATCGGCCCAACTGTAGAGGTTGAGGGTCTTTTCCTCGGCCTGGGCCGAAGCGGCCACGGCGAGGAACAACGCGGATAAACACAGCTTGAACATGGGAGCCATGACGAACACCTGACCAGAGGAAGTGGTTGCAGCGTGCGCGTTCCGATACATTGTCGAAATATCAAGTTTGTTAACCTGACTTTATTGCGGAGTAATGTTTGATGCTCGGTCAACTCCATGACCTCGACTTGCAACTGCTGCGTTTGTTTGTCCGAGTGGTCGAGTGCGGCGGCTTCAGTGCGGCACAGGGCGAACTGGGGTTGAGTCAATCGAGCATCAGCCAGCAAATGGCCAAGCTCGAAACCCGGCTTGGCTATCGCTTGTGCAGCCGCGGCAAGGGTGGATTCAGGATCACGCCCAAAGGTGAGCAGTTGCTGACGGCGACGCGCGGCCTGTTTGAATCCATCGAAGCCTTCCGCCATAAATCCAATGGTGTGGCCGGGCGCTTGATCGGCGAAATACGCCTCGGCTTGTCCGAAGCCCTGGATCAATCGGTGCTGCAACGCGTGGCCGATGCGATCAGTCGTTTTCGCGAGCGAGACGAATCGGTGCGCATCGAATTGATCAGCGCCATGCCCGGCGAAATGGAACGTCTTCTGCTGCAACAACGGCTGGACCTGTCCATCGGTTATTTCTCACAGGTGCAGCGTGCGTTTGACTACCGCCAGTTGTTCATGGAAACCCAGCACCTGTATTGCGCCCCCGGACATCCGCTGTTCACTGACGATGCGCCGGACGACCGAGCCTTGCAGGCGTGTGACCGGGTCGATCATCCCTACCGCTTCCTGCGGGCCGACGAGCCCTTCCAGGGACAGCGCTGTTCGGCAAGGTCGGAGCAGGTCGAAGGCACCCTCGCCTTTATTCTGTCCGGCAAACACGTCGGTTATTTGCCCGATCATTTTGCCCGCAGTTGGGAAGACAAAGGCTTGCTCAGGGCTGTGCGTCAAGAGGACATGAGTTTCGATGTGGCGTTTCACCTGGCGCGTCATCGTGCGCAGGTGCCGGGGGATGCGCAGAAGGCGTTCGAAGAGGATTTGCTGGCGGCGTTTGCCTGAAGATTTAGAAGATCGCAGCCTCGTTGCACTCGACAGCTCCTACAAGAGATCACGTTCCACATGTAGGCGCTGTCGAGTGCAACGAGGCTGCGATCTTTTGATCTTTTGCCACTTTCTGGCATCCTGCGCCTCCATTTTTTGACCTGGCCCTGGCGCTTTCCCCGTGACCTCATCCGAACACGCAAAACCCCAGCCCCGTTCCGACCTGATCTACGGCCTCGACGACCGCCCGCACCTCACCGCCACGGTCTTCGCCGCCCTGCAACACGTGCTGGCCAGTTTTGTCGGCATCATCACCCCGACCTTGATCATGGGCGGCGCCCTCGGACTGCAAAGCGAAGTGCCGTACCTGATCAGCATGGCGTTGTTCGTCTCCGGGCTGGGCACCTTTGTCCAGGCGCGACGGTTCGGCCCGGTGGGTTCTGGCCTGTTGTGCCTGCAAGGCACCAGTTTTTCGTTTATCAGCGTGATCCTCAGCGCCGGGTTCATGGTCAAGGCCCGGGGCGGCGGCACCGATGAAATCCTCTCGACCATCTTCGGCGTGTGCTTTTTCGCGGCGTTCATTGAAGTGGTGTTGAGCCAGTTCATTGGCAAGTTGCGCATGCTGATCACGCCCGTGGTCACCGGCACCATCATTACGTTGATGGGCCTGTCGCTGATCAAAGTCGCCATGACCGACATCGCCGGCGGTTTCGGCGCAGCGGACCTCGGCGCGGCCAGTCACCTGGCGTTGGCGGCGTTGGTGCTGGGAACCATCGTGGTATTGAACCGGGTCGACGTGCCATTCTTGCGCCTTGGGGCGATCGTAATTGGCTTGACGTTGGGCTACGTCGTGGCCTGGTTGTTGGGCGATGTTAATTTCGCCAGCCTGCCCGACGTGCCGCTGATGAGTGTGCCGGTGCCGTTCAAGTACGGTTTCAACTTCGATTGGGTGGCATTCGTGCCGGTGGCGGTGATTTTCCTGGTGTCGCCGCTGGAAGCCGCGGGTGACCTGACCGCTAACTCGATGATTTCCCGGCAACCGGTCAAAGGCCCGGTGTACATCCGCCGGATCAAGTCCGGTCTGCTGGCTGACGGCCTCAACTCGGCCATGGCGGCGGTGTTCAACAGCATGCCGATGGTGACCTTCGCGCAGAACAACGGCGTGATCCAGCTCACCGGCGTGGCCAGCCGCTACGTGGCGTTTTTCATCGCCGGCCTGCTGGTGCTGCTGGGGCTGTTCCCGATGATTGGCGCGGTGCTGCAATTGATGCCCAAACCGGTCCTCGGCGGCGCCGAACTGGTGATGTTCGGCACCGTCGCGGTGGCCGGGATCAAGATCCTCGCCGAAGCCGGTCTGCATCGACGCAACATGCTGATCGTGGCGATTTCCCTCGGCATGGGCCTGGGAGTCGCGGCCGTGCCGCAGGTGTTGCGTGAGCTGCCCCTGGCGTTGCACAACATCTTCGAATCGCCGATCACCGTGGGTGCGTTGTGCGCTATCGTGCTGAACATCTTCCTGCCAGAGGAATTCATCGAGCTGGAGGAAGACGATTTCGATCCGGAAGCCTCGATCCTGCAGGTCATGGAAAATCCCGATGTCCCGGCCAAAGGTGAACCCGCAACGCCTGAGGCGGTCGCACAGTTGACCCGCTAAAAGGCTCAAGGGCCGAGCCGTTGGCGGTTCAGCCCTTTTTCTGAACGAGAGCCTGTCCATGCGCCGCGTCCACGCCGTCATCCTTTCCCTGCTGTTGCTCTCCCTGAGCGCCTGCGCCCTCTTCCCCCATCGCGACGCGTTGAACATCAATGTGGTCGGCATCGAACCGCTGCAAAGCCAGGACATGGAAGTACGGTTTGCCGTAAAGATACGCGTGCAAAACCCCAACGAAACGCCGATTGACTACAACGGCGTCGCGCTGGATCTAGAGGTCAATGGCCAGCCGCTAGCCTCTGGCGTCAGCGATCAATCGGGCTCGATCGCACGCTTCTCCGAAACCGTGCTCACGGTGCCGGTGAGCGTTTCGGCGTTTTCAGTCATACGCCAGACGCTGGGCTTGAGTCAGACCCAGACACTGAACAATCTTCCCTATGTTCTGCGCGGCAAACTGGCTGGCGGATTGTTTGGCACGATGCGTTTTGTCGACACGGGCAAACTGAGTTTGCCGGGGTCTACGACTGGCACTTGGTAAACTGCGGGAGCTTGGAAACGATGCATTTCCCTTGTGGGAGCGAGCCTGCTCGCGATGACGCCGGCACATTCAACAAATCAGTGGCCTGATCCACCGCTATCGCGAGCAGGCTCGCTCCCACAGGGGTTATGTAGTGAAGCGGACACCGGTTTTAGGCCGCTCATCCACGATCAACTCAAACACATCCGGGCGCGCGTAGTGCCCGACGACGTCGTAGTCATAGCGGGCGCGAACCAGGTCATCGGTGTTGATTTCAGCGGTCAGCAAACCGGCCTCACCCCGCAACGGCCCTGCCAGAATGTCACCCATCGGCCCGACGATCACGCTGCCGCCGGCAATCAGCGGCCGGTCTGCCGGCCAGTTAGCGATGTCTACGCCCAACGCTTGCGGCGAGTCCTGGACCTGACAAGCGCTGACCACAAAGCAGCGTCCTTCATGGGCGATGTGGCGCATGCTGACTTGCCACATCTCGCGCTCATCCACCGTCGGCGCGCACCACACTTCAATGCCTTTGGCGTACATCGCGGTGCGCAGCAGCGGCATCATGTTTTCCCAGCACACCACCGCGCCGATCCGCCCGACCTGGCTGTCGATTACCGGCAGTGTCGAGCCATCGCCCTTGCCCCAGATCAAACGTTCGGTGCCGGTGGGCATCAGTTTGCGGTGTTTGCCGACCAGCCCGGCCTGCGGATCGAAATACAGCGCCGTGCAATACAACGTACTGCCGGCGCGCTCGATAACACCGATGACAAGATTGGCACCCGTGCGGGCCGATAAGCCGGCCAGCGCTTCGGTCTCGATGCCGGGCACGTCGATGGCGTTGGCGAAATAGCGGGCGAAGGCTTCACGACCTTCCGGCAATCGGAAGCCCAGTTGAGTGCCAAAGCCTTCGCCTTTGGGATAGCCACCGAGCAAGGCTTCGGGCATGACCACCAACCCGGCGCCGGATTCGGTAATGGCGTTTTCCCAGGCGAGAATCTGCTCCAGCGTCTCGGCCTTGCCGCCGGGCAAGGCGCCGATTTGCAGCGCAGCAACGATTGATTTGGGCATGTCGGCAACTCCGAAAGCAATGAGGTGTTGCTCATTCTCAGGCGCCACGTGATCATGAATAAAGCCCTGTTCGCTGCTAACTGATATGAACCAAATGAATATCGCCGACGTCGACCTGAACCTGCTCAAAGTCTTTGAAGCGCTGCATGAAGAGTCCAGCGCCAGCCGCGCGGCGCTGCGTCTTGGGGTGACGCAATCAGCCGTCAGCGCCGCGCTGCGAAGGCTGCGCGAGGTGTATGGCGATCAGTTGTTCGTGCGCACCGGTCGCGGCCTTGCGCCAACGCTCAAGGCCAATCAGTTGAAACCGGTGGTGAGTGACGCGTTGAACAAATGCCGTCAGAGCCTGGCGATGGTCGATCCGGCGGCCCACCATTACGACGGACGCTCGGTCGCGCTGGGCCTGTCGGATGACTTCGAAATTGCTTACGGACGGCGATTGATCGAACACATTGCCGTCAGTGCGCCAAAGCTGCGGCTGATCTTCCGGCAAACCCACAGCCAGATCGTCGCTCAAGCGCTGATGGAGCGCAGCATTGATCTGGCGATCACCGCGGGCGGGTTCACCGAGCGGTTGCTCAGTCGTCAGGTATTGGGCGAAGGCGGCTATTTGTGCCTGGTCGATCCGCGCAGCCTGGGGCCAGGACAACAGGCAATCAGCCTGCAAGAGTTCGTCGCCCGCGAGCACATTCTGGTGTCGTCGGGCGGTTTTATCGGGATCACAGATGAAGGGCTGGCGGCGCTGGGACTGAGTCGACGGGTGTGCGCGTCAACCACGCACTTCGCGGCGTTGCCGCACTTGCTCAAGGGCAGCGAGGCGGTAGCGACCATTCCGGCGCACGCGGCGCAAAGCATCGCGGCGCTCAGCGGGCTGGCACTGCTGCCCTGCCCCTTGGCATTACCGCGCTACCCGATCGAGTTGGGCTGGCGCACCAGCACCCAGCTCGACCCGGTGGTGCTGAAAGTGCGTGAAGCCATTGTTGCGAGTTTTGCCTGACGGCTGCGTTTACTTGGCAGCCATCAACCGATTGACTTCACTGCGCACCATGTTCGCGAATTCCGGCGGTGACATGCCGTCGAGTTCGGCCCGAACCCATTCAGCCCACTTGCCTTTGCGCTTGGCGCGCTCGCCAAACAGGCGCGCGGCTTCGCCCTTGGATTTGCCGAGGTTGCTTTGCCAAAGGTCGAACAGACGGGATTTTTCATCTTCAAGCGCCGCGCGCTCGGCAAGGGGTTTGTCGGCCAGATTGAAGCTCATGGGAATTACCTGCTGCGTAAAATAGGCGACATCTTACACTGTAGGAGGAAATGTCCGACCCGGGATTTTTGTTCCGGGTGGGCGCGACGCGAAAATCGAGTGCAACTTTTTCGCCAGCGATAGACTCCATTGTTCACTGCCCATTTATCTGCAAGGAGTACCCCAATGGCCCGGAAAACCAACATACAAATCGCCCAGGACCAAATCAAGGATCAGGCGTTCAGCGAACTTCAGTCCCTGATCGAAGAGTCGGAAAAACTGCTCAAAAGCAGCGCCTCACTGGTCGGTGAGGAGGCAGAAACCCTGCGCGAACAAATCGCCCAGAAGCTCCAGCAAGCCCGGGATTCGGTCACCAGTGTGCGTGACCGTACCAAGCCGGTGGTCGATGCGACCGAAACCTATATCGGTGGTCACCCGTGGCAAACCGTTGCCATCTCCGCCGGTTTCGGCCTGGTGGTAGGCTTGTTGCTGGGCCGTCGTTAAGCGCTCACGCGTTCATGGTTACAGCGTAAAAAAGATAAAGCATAAAAAAGGCGAGCCTCGTGCTCGCCTTTTGCATGCCTGCGTGTAGCGGCGGCGTTACTGCCCCGCCAGTTCTCGCAGGTCAGCCAGGGTCTGAGCGTCCAGCTCGATACCTTGGGCAGCCGACTTGGCCCGTTGATGATGACGTCGGTCACCTGGCAAACGCTTGAGCCCCACGCCATGCATCTGCCGGACCAGTTCCTGACTGCGCTCGGCAAAGTTCTGCCCCGCTGCTTTGCTTGGGTCGATCACGATCAGCAACTGACCGGTCCACGGTGTCTTGGCTCCCGGATGATTCGACCAGTCGAACTCGAACGAAAAATTACCGCCGGTCAACGCCGCCGCCAACAACTCGACCATCATCGACAATGCCGAACCTTTGTGGCCGCCGAACGGCAGCAACGCGCCACCTTCCAGAATCGCTTTCGGGTCCTGAGTCGGCTGACCAAGGCTGTCTACGCCCATACCGACCGGCAAGCGTTCACCTTTTCGTGCGGCGATCTGCACATCGCCATGGGCGATGGCGCTGGTGGCGAGGTCAAAGACAATCGGCTCACCGTCAGCCCGAGGCGCGGCGAAGGCGATCGGATTGGTACCGAACAGTGGGCGATCGGCACCGTGCGGCACCACGCAGGTCATGCTATTGACCACGCTCAGCGCCACCAGCCCTTCATAGGCAAACGGCTCTACATCCGGCCACAGTGCCGCAAAGTGGTGGGAATTGCGGATCGCCAACACCGCGATGCCCGCGCTGCGAGCTTTTTCTACCAGCAATGCACGGGCAGCGGCGAGCGCGGGCTGGGCAAAGCCATTGCCGGCATCGACCCGGACGAAACCTGAGGCAACGTCCTCGACCACCGGCACTGCCTGGCCGTTGACCCAGCCGCTCTTGAGCGTCGAGACATACCCGGGGATGCGAAATACGCCGTGGCTGTGCGCGCCGTCGCGTTCAGCGCCGGCGCAATTGAGCGCCAGGGTCCTGGCGACGTCGGCAGACGTACCGTGACGCAGGAAAACCTGCTCAAGCAATAGAACGAGGGCGTCGAAATCAAGCGATTGGGTGGTCGAACTGACGGCCACTTCGGGCGTTGCGGTCATCTGAAGCTCCAGTTTTATTATTAAGTACGGGCACCAGGGAAAACGAGGTTGCATGGCAACCCACAGCAGACGTCGATTAAGCGCTGTTCTACGGGCGTCCTGTCAAGTCTCGACTGCCAGTTCGGTGCAAGCAATATGTACCGCATTTAAGCCCTTCCCGGGTCTTACTGTTTTTCCTCAACCGACAGCCTGTGATGGGCAATTGATCGCGGCACAAGAGGAAACACCGTGACAGAACCCGACCTCCCCTACTTTTTCGATGAGGCAGAACGTGCAGCCAACGCCAAACAGCCCGGCGACCGCGAAAAAGCGCTGAACTTCACAATGGATGACCTGAAGTGGCTGAAGAACGTTTACCTGGCCACTCATACGGCCCGCATCGCGCCAGCCAACCCCATGCACGTCGACCAATTGATGCTCAGTGCGACCGGCATGCAGGATATTCCACTGGCCGGCGCATTTACCATGAGCCGACCCGACGACGCCGAGGTCATGCTCTTCACACCATGGAAAGGCTTGATCAAGTTTGCCGACATGGCCGACCTTAAAAGCAAGCTCAAGGAATGGCTGGCCCGGGCCACCGGGAAGCGAGAGCTTTTACGCTTTCTGGCCATCGAACAGCGCAGCGCTTTGCCCTCTGCCACCGTCCCCGAGATCGCCACCCAAACCATTGACGGCGCGGTATTCCAGGCCCAGCAACTGATCCTCGATGGCAATCAGGCACAGAACATCAAGACAATGATCGGCGAGCTGGCCAGGCTGCCCACCTTGCAATCGATGCTGGACGACACCCTCAAACATGCGCTGCACAAGACGTTTCCCAAGCTGGACCAGCGCCTCACCCAGATGAAAAGTTTTGTCAGTACGATTTCAGCGTTTGACGGGAGCGACCATCACCACACGGTATCGGCGATGTCATTGAGTGAAACCCTGTTGCACGTTTACCTCACCAATCAGTGGCCTGCCGGCGTTTCCAGAGTCTTTGCCCACCCCGAGCTCAGCGTCAGCAGTGATGCCGATAACCAGGCGTGGGAAAGCGCCTTGAAAGAAACTGCGCAGAGCTTCACGCCACACTTGCACAGCCTGCTCGACACTTTCTGGAATACGCCCGTAAACAACGGGTTGTCACGCCTGAAGTTCTTTGCCGAAAGCTTGCGCGACACGTTCCACACGAGGCTTTTTCACCATCGCCAGCAAGGTATCTTGACGACGCATGAATACATACGGCTGATGAATGTCAGCCTCGCACCGAGCCCTGACGACCCGCTCAGTATTGAAAAAGTGCGGGTCGCCGCGCCCTTCGAGCACTTCGCGGAGCTCGCCTCGACCTTGATGATCAGCGGCACCGACACCCTGGGTTTTCTGTACACCCAATCCCGAGGCATCGAGGCGACAAGCAATCTGCCCGCCCTCAAGAAAATCGTGCTGCAAATGATGGCCAGTGAAGGGCATGAGGACGCGTTGCTCAATTTCATGTCTTTGGAGGAACGCGCCCGGTTCCTGGCGTTCAAGTCCGATGAGCGAGTGATTGTCGGTCACCCGATCGTCGGCAATGTGTTCGAACAATTGATGTCCGACATCCTCGACAAGCAAAAGGACAACCTGAGCCATGCACTGAGCCGCTACCGTGAAAGCGAAGGTTCGCTGGACCCTCACGCCCTGCTCGACAAGGCGCTGGATGTCCGGGGGCTGATTGATGACCGGCTGCTGTCTGCCGAAGCAGCAGGACGCTGGAGCACTCGGGTGGACCAACGCTGGATTGCGCAACCGGCAACCGTGCGGGCCGAGTCGGCCAAAGAGGCGCTGGCCTCGCTCGATTCCGTCGCGCAGGCGCTCGATCAACTGCGCGACAAACACCCGGCCATTCCCGCAACAACTCGTACGCACACCGAGGCACTCAGGCTCGTCGACGCTTCAGTGGCAAGCTTGCAATCGAGTTTTACGCATACCCTGTCAACGGCGTTACGCAGTGAGCTGAAGCTGCGCACAGTCTCGCGAACCCTGGGCACGGCCGAACAGGCAATCATCAAGACCGTACTCGATTCCCCTGTCCATCTACAGCGAGCGGCATTGAATGGTTTTTTGCCGGACGTATTTTCCCTGGCATTGAAGATGGCCGACGTGACCGACCCGGTGAAACTGGCCAGTTGTTTCGTGCTGACCGAACGTGGTGGCCTGGACCCCGTGCATTCCGGGAAGGCAATCTTGTGGACACCTGCCTGCGGATTCGAGTCCTTCAATGCATTGTCACTGTTGCAGACCGAGCTTGAGGCGCGCCTCGCCGACGACGATCATCGCTCCACCCTTCTGGAGAACCTTGGCCGCACCGAGCGCGTCCACGGCAAGGCGCCCACGCTGGCGCCGCTGCACCGAATCCAAGGGCATTTTCTTGAACACCTGCAAAAACCTCACATCCATCTGGACCTGACGAGCCTGACCCACGCGCTGGCCACGACGCTGCCTGCTGCGCCGCTCACCAGTCTCTTGAATCTGGTGACACTGCGTGAGCCCAAGACCGGACTGCACCGCGTGACGGACATTGCACAGTCTCTGACGACGCAACAAAAACTGCCGGCATGGCTGGCCAAAGCACCCATCGAAGACCTGATGCTGCATGGCGAACTGCTTCAGCAGTACCTTGATAACGTCAACAACGACCAGGACTACCTCACGGGCATCCGCTCGCTGCAACGCACGGCTCACCACGAGCTTGAGAAACGACTCAAGGCAGACGATATCAACATCGATCCGGACAAGGTTCAGGTGCAGATCAGCGCGCGCCCGACGTCGGCGGCTAGCACCCGGACCCTGACCGATTTTGCATTGGAGCACATCAAGGATCTGGAGCACGCCCGTTTCAAACTGGTTTCCCTGGATACCACCGTGATCCCTGAGGAGATGAACGAGCGCTACATCAAGGACCTGATCCGCGACCTGAAACCAGGCGAGCATCAGCAGCAAGTACTGAACCAGGCCCTCGCAGACACCCCGATAAATGCCGAGCGCAGGAAGCGCTTTCACACTCAATTGCCCTGGCAACTGATGCACTACGCCCACGAGGAACGACTGCAGGAGTGCCTGAGCCAAACAGGGTTCGACCTGATCCGGCAAGTGATGAACATGCCCGACGCCATCGCCCGTGCCGCCGTCCACGGTGCCGAGGCGATCATCCGCCCGCTTGAGTTGCTCGGTATCAAGCAGGCGCAGGCCCTCAAAGTGCCCGGCGTGTATCTGATCGGTTCGCTCACCGACCGTGCTGCGCCGCAGGTGCTTATTGCACCGCACAGTCCTCGGCACAGCGTGAAGGAATACAAAAATGAAGCACAACTGCTGGCAGAACTGAAAAGCCGCGGGCCATTGCTCGACTGGGTGCTCATGAACCTGCCACAGCCTGATCGGACGCACCTGGAATACCGAATGATGCTCAACCCTCAGCGTGTTGCCAAAGGCATGCCTGCGAACTCGGACAATCGCCCCGGCGAGGTCAAGCTGGCGTCCAGTCCCCTGACGGGCCACCTGTTCAAACACCTCTTCAATGACAACGCCGCGCTATTGTCCCGATTGCTCGGCTGTCAGTCCGACGATAAAAAAGCCAATGAGTGGACAACCATCAAGCGGGTGCTGGGCGAAGATGTGCACGAGGCATCCTCGTTTTGCATGGGCAAACTGGCGTACCCCCAGACCGTGTGGCGCAGTTACCGCGATATCAAGCAATCTGCCGAGGACCTTCAAACGCATAAATGGGCGGCTGCCATCAGAGAGTTTATCAGCGGCATCTCGCAACTAGCCGCGTTGCGCCAATCGCTGGGTGAGCAAACGCCCCTGTCTGTGACGCCGGCCGTGCCTACCACAGAAACCTCCGCCAGCCGTTTTGACTGGCATCACGTCGACATCACCGCGCCAGAACGCACGAAATTGAGCCGTCACGAATGCATTGATCTGGACCTGGGCTCCATGACACACGATACGGCGCTTGGGGTTTACACCCATCCGGTCAGCAAAAAACACTATGCACCGGTCGAGGGCAAGGTCTATCCGGTGGCCAAGCGTGGCATTCGGTGGCGCATCGCGGCGCCCGGCACACTGGGAGCGAAGCTTGAACAGAACGTCGTCAGGCAATGGGTGCTGGCCGAGGAAAAACCGGCCCCTCGCTTCAGCTTGCTCAAACGCCTGCGTACCGCGCTATCGGTTTGGAATGGCATGAACGTCAATGCTCGCGGGATGAGAGAGATCCGTCGGTTCTTTCCGCACAAAGCCCGTCAGATTGATGAATCGCTGGACCTGGCAACGACCTACGCCTGGAACAGTTTTCGCAACCTGCAACTGCTGAAGACTTCTGAAGGCACGGTCACCCCGGTGCATCAAATCATCATGGATTTCATGGGCGTGACACAGGTGGAGTCCATCCATATCGAGAAGATCGAAAAAGTCGTCGAAGACATTTTTGCAGCGCTGCTGGACCCCACGCTCAGAAAACCGGACTCCAACCGAATGGTGATAGGCAACACGATCGGGGACTCCGAAAACGTCTTCGGTTTCACCGTGCCAACGGACATCAAACGCAAAATTTATCTGGCCGAACGGTTCTTTACGCCCAGGTTCAATCACTACCGCCAGCATCTTTCTGATCCGGACTTTCCGATCAGCACCCATGCCCGAGCGACGACCCTTATTCATGAGATTTCACACATTGTCTGTGACACCGTTGACATCACCTACCTTGATCCCGGCAGGCCGTTCGTGGAGCTGATCGGTACAGCGACCCCGATTGCCACGGAACTCAAGAATGCCTTGTCCACCACTCAGGAAACGGCACTGTCGATCAAGACACCCCTGAGTCAACTGTTCATGAACCTGGACCCTGATACCGGCGAGTGGGAGGACCTGGGCAACACCTTTTTTGAAGATACTCGCAAGATAAAGCAGCGTGTTCTGGCGTTGACCGGGGCCGAAAACCTCAGCGGTGCCCGCCACACCTTCAGGCGAGATCCACTGATCAGGTTGAACGTGCAACTCGCAAACGCCGACAGCGTTGCCTGGCTGATCAGTCATCTGGGACGGCAGCTGCACGTCGATACCCCATGATCAGAGAATAGTGCTCATTTGATGGGTAATTGCCATTACGGCAGTTCTCGCAGACTTCCTCTCAAGGTTAGAATGCGGGACATCAGGATGAGTCAATGACCGACAGTTCTCTCTCGCAAGCCGAATATGACGCGATCACCGACGCCGCCGCGCACTGGTGCACGCGTCTGCACGCCATCGATTGCACCGCGCAAGAGCGGATCGCCTTCGAACACTGGCGTGATGCTCATCCGCTGCATGCGTTCGAGTACGAGGCCATTCTGGAGATCTGGGAAATCGCGGGCGATTTGCCCCGGCCCGACGCTGTCGAGCCTATTGCCCACAGCCGACCGGTAATGCCTTGGCGCACGCTTGGCATCGCCGCCGCTATTTGCGCCCTGGCGGTGCCGCTGGCGCTGTATGGCGGCTGGAACATGGGCTGGTTACCCAATTCGTATCAGCATTTTGAAGCGCGCGACACTGTCCGCCAGGTCTCCCTCAGCGATGGCAGTCAGGTCGAATTGAACCTCGGCAGCGAACTCACATTCAGCAATTACAAGGATCAACGTCGGATCACGCTGGAAAAGGGTGAAGCCTTCTTCAGCGTCAGCCATGACGCCAGCCATCCATTTATCCTCAGGGCCGCGGACGGTAGGATTCAGGTCACCGGGACCCGATTCAACGTCTGGATGTACGAGGATCAGGTGCGCGTCAATTTGATCGAAGGGTCGGTTCTGGTCAGCAGCAGCGGTGACCTTGCAGGGGATGGCATGCGCCTGGGGCCGGCCATGCAGGCACGTTACAAACGTGGTGACTTCACGCCCCAAATCAGCCAGACCGACGCCAATGACAATTCACTTGCCTGGCGCAGCGGCAAATTGGTGCTCGATAATCTGGAATTGAACGACGCGTTGCCGTTGATCAATCGTTACCTGAGTAAACCGGTGATGGTGGCCGATCACAACACGGGCTCGATTCGCCTGGGCGGCATCTACAACATCAAGGAGCTCAATACTCTGGTGGCGTCCCTGCCCAAAGTGTTGCCGGTCTATCTGACCCGCAATAAAGAGGGCAATCCCGTCCTCAATTCGATTCCGCAGCAAGCCCCGAAAAGCTGAAGGCCGCCACCCTGCCGGGTGCGGCCTTCGATGTTCATTGCGCTGCGACCGTCACTGTCTTGTCATCCTGCTCACGGATCGTCAGGACCGAAACAAAAGACAAAAATTTAGCCGCCTAAAGACACTCTTCGCGGGTTTCTTACATGCCGCTCACGCGACGGCGACAAATTTTCTACATTCAGGCCCTCATCATTAGTCGTACTCGTTCGTATTAATGATTGAGAGCCCCCCCTCACATTTCCTGGCCGGTTCCGAAAAGGAGTTTTGCATGTACAACTCGCAACTGCCAACGGACGGTAGCGATGCGCCAACGGACGCCTCCCCGGGCTCCGGCATGTTCAGTCAACGGGGCGAGCGCAATGGCAACGAGCGGATCAGATTGCTGCTCAAGAGCTTTGGCCTGCGAACCAGCCTGATTCGCCTGAAAGTCATCGACGCCTTGCTGACCGCCGCCGAAAGCGAGCGCAGCCTGGGTGTACGAGGCGTGCACGGATATTTGCTGGACCTGGATATTCCCCTGTCGTTTCTCAGCGTGCGCGAAGTGTTGAAACGCTTGTGCAGCGAAGGCGTGATCATTCTCAATCCAGACAAGAGCTACAGCCTGCATCCGCACGCTGCAGCCATGCTGCGCGGCGAATAATCAGCCCAAGGCGTCGCTCAAGGCTTGACCTTGCGGCGCATCACGCCATTGATGACCACCACGATCACCGCCACACCGATGGCGATGTACTGAAACAGCTTCTCGCTGATGACGCCTGTGTTTTGCAGATACGAAAGGCCGAACATGATCCCCAGCACCACCAGGGAGATCAGAATCGAATATTTCAAACGTTGCGACTGAGTCATTGCGAGTTCCTGAACCTGAAAAATGTATCCGGTTTGTATCCGAGAGCATACCAAGCCCCTACCTTTTCGCGGGGATGGAACGCTACAAACGGGGTCTCATGTTACAGCCGATGAAGAGTTTTGGCTTCATGACGGCGATAACCATGAGGATCTAAAAATGTTTCGTCGAATCACACTGCTGATTCCCCTGCTCGCTCTCCTGACCCTTAGCGGCTGCATCGTTTTCCCCCACGGCGGCTGGCACGGCGATCACCATTACGACCGGGGCGGACCCGGTTATTACCAACACCGATAACGTCGGGCCAGGATCATTAATTAATTAAACGTCATTCGTATATTTCCAGTTCCTCACCTCACTGAAAAAATGCCCGCTCGCTGCGGGCATTTTCCTACAAGCAAATACACTTTATTCCCGCCGCTTATTGTACTTCGAAACATAACGAAAATTATTGAAGCATTAAGTCTCAATAGTTGATTGTAACTGCCCATCAGTGACGTTTAATCTCCCCGCCTCGTTTCAATCTCGTTATTAAACCGTGAGCAACAAAGCCGGGATGTCATGCACAAACCTTTAATACACATCAGTTCTTTCCACTTGCTCGGCTTTTGCCTTGCAATAACACTTTTCGAACTGCTGACCTATATGGCCAGTGACCTGATTATGCCCGCGATGTTAACCGTCACCCAAGATCTTGACGCCAGTGCAAGTCATGTTCCCCATGCCTTCAATCTTTATCTGGCGGGCGGCATTCTTCTGCAATGGCTGATTGGTCCGCTGTCGGATCATTACGGACGGCGCAAACTCTTGCTGATCGGTTGTGCGGTATTCGCCATCGCCAGTGCAGCGGCATTCAACGTGCAACACATCTATGCGTTCAATGGCCTGCGACTGATTCAAGGTCTCGGTTTGGGATTTGTCATCGCCGTCAGCTATCCCGCCTTGCAGGAAGTGTTCAGCGAAGTCGATGCGGTAAAAATCATGGCGTTGCTGGGAAACATTGCGCTCCTTTCTCCCCTACTGGGGCCGCTACTCGGCAGTCTGCTGCTGGAGTGGTTCTCCTGGCGAGAGCTGTTTTTACTGCTGGGTACCGGCGCAGTCGTGGTCTGGCTCGGGCTGTATGTGTTCATGCCGGAAACCGTGGGGACCTTGCGCCACGACGGTCAGCGGCTGGCGGCAGTGCCATTTCAATGGGGCGGCACGATGCGGCGCTATGCGGCGTTGCTCACCAACCCGCGCTTCCTGAGCGCCACTGTCGCACTGGGTGTCATGAGCCTGCCATTGATTGCCTGGATCGGCCTGGCGCCGCTCTTGCTGATCCACAATCAGGGCCTCACACCCTTGCAGTATGGCCTGTGGCAAATCCCGGTATTTGCGGCCGTCATCCTCGGTAATTTAATTCTCAACCGATTGATTGCCCACACGCAATTGCCACAGCTGATCCGCTACGCGCTCTGGCCGTTTTGCGCCGGACTCATCGCCTTGATCGTCATCAGTTTCAGCACGGCCTCTACCCCCTTGCTGATCATCTGCCTGAGTCTCTACGCCATCGGCCTTGGCATGAGCAATGCCGCGCTGTACCGCCTTGCGCTGTTTACCAGCGAGGACAGCAAGGGACTGGTTTCGGCCATGATCGGCATGCTGTCGATCGCCATCATGGGTGGCGGTGGATCGCTGATTGCAGCCGCCGGCGCCGGTGACAGTCACGAGTCGTTCGCACTCATGGCCGGCATTGCAGGACTTATGTGCCTGCTGCCCTTACGACTGTTTCTGCGCCGCCCTCACTTCGTGCCTGCTGTCTGACACAACACCATAGGTTTCTCGATGATCCATTTACCCCATACCGATGCGCTTTGCGCGTTAGCGCAACCCTATTGCCTGGAAGCCGTGCCCGAAGGCTTGTTCGATCAGGCCATGGGGGAAATCAGCCTCTTCCATTGCCACCACACGCCAGGCTATGAACGCTGGCTGAACGCCAATGGCCTGGGAACGCAAGATCTGGAGACGCTGGACGACTGGTCGAGATTGCCGCCGATCTTCGCCAATTACTTCAAGCGTCACTTGTTGTTCGGTCCCACGGGCGAAGGCGCGCTGGAACTGACGTCATCGGGCACCAGCGGCCAGAAGAGTCGCATGCGCTACGACTCGCGCAGCATGGCCGCGGCGCAAGGGATGGTCAGTCATATTTTTCGCCACTATGGTTGGGACACGCCTGACAGCCCCTGCAATTACTTGCTCCTGAGCTACGAGCCCAAGGCTGCAATCACCCTGGGTACCGCCTACACCGACCAGTTTTTGTGCCGTTATGCGCCGGTCAACCGCGTCGCCTACGGATTGCGCCTGACGGGCACGGGTCATGAGTTCGACCTGTTCGGAGTGATTCGCGCATTGCAGGATTTTGCCGAGGAAGGTTTGCCGGTGCGGATTCTCGGCTTTCCGGCATTTCTTTCCCATGCGCTGCAGCACATGGAAGACACCGACGTAGCGGATCTGCAACTGCCGGCCCAATCCCTGGTGTTTCTCGGCGGCGGCTGGAAAACCCAGGCGGCGCAAGAGATTCCCCTGGCGCGTTTGTATGGACGGATCAATCGTCAGTTGGGCATCGACCTGTCTCGCTGCCGCGACGGCTATGGCGCCGTCGAGCATGCCGTGCCCTACATCCAATGTGCCCACCAACATTTCCATGTCCCGGTGTACTCGAAGGTTTTCGTGCGCAATCCATCCGACTTCACTGTTCAACCCTATGGCCGGCCCGGTTTGCTTGAGTTCGTGTCGCCCTACATTTCGTCCAGCCCGGCACATGCCGTGGTGATGGGCGACCTGGCAACGCTGCATCCCGGGACAGCTTGCGGGTGCGGCCTTGCAACCGATTGGTTCGAACTGCATGGACGCGCCGGCACCACCGCCAGCCGAAGCTGTGCGATGGCGGCATCAGAATTGTTGGGAGGGGCATGACATGTATTTGATCAATGGCCAATTACGCGATGACGTGACCCTTGAGGCCACGCTTGATCGGCTTCACAAACAGTTGCCAGACCTGCTGAACGTGCCGATCGACAGTGAAACCGTCATCGAAGCCGCCGCTCGTTTCAGCCTGCAACTGAACGCGCGCCGACTCGACCTGCCCCTGGACGACGATCAACGCCAAGGGCTCATCGATTTCTGTTCACACAGCAATCTGAACACAAAAATCGAGCGCGAGCTGGGTGTACAACCGCGTTCGCTGCGCCGCATCGACTACCAGCAAGCCTGCTTTGAAAGTTGGCACCCTCTGGGACTGGTGGTGCATGTGACGCCTGGCAATGCGCCGATGCTCGCGTTCTGTGCCGTGCTCGAAAGCCTGCTGGCCGGCAACATCAATTGGCTACGTCCCAGTTCCAGCGATGAAGGCCTGACTGCACGCTTATTGGCAGCGCTTGTGCAGTGCGACGCCAGCGGCAAGCTCGCCGACTTCATCGCGGTGCTGCCGGTCACTACTGCTCAGATTCCCCTGCTGTGCGTTCAAGCCGACGGGGTGGCGGCGTGGGGCGGGGTAAATGCCCTTAAAGCGATCCGCCAGCACCTGCCGGCGGGATGTCGCTGGATCGATTGGGGGCACAAGATCAGTTTTGCCTACCTGACACCCGAAGCCGCCGACTCATCGACGCTGGAGGCGCTGGTGGATCAAGTGTGCAGCCTGGACCAACAAGCGTGTTCCAGCCCGCAATGGTTACTGGTGGACAGTAACGATCCAGCCATCCTGCGAGACCTGGGTGAACGCCTGGCCGAGTCGTTTACACGTCGAGCGTCACAGTGGCCAGCGCTGGTGCCGACCGATCAAGAGGCTTCGGAGATCACCACCCGCGTCGCCATGGCGCGACTCGATCATTGTTTTGCGAATCAGGCGGGTCAGGTCTGGGCCGGTCCCGGGTGGCGGATTATCTGGGATCATCATCAAACGCTCGCGCCGTCGCCATTGTTTCGTACATTGTTGCTCAAACCGGTGCCGCAGGAGCTGCTTGCCGAGACGCTATTGCCTTGGCGCACCGTCCTGCAAAGCTGTGCGCTGATCTGCGCGGCGGCTCAAACGCCCGCATTGGTGCGCACGTTGGTCAATGCCGGCGTCACGCGCATCGCACCGTGCGAGCAGATTCACGACGGTTATCCCGGAGAACCGCATGACGGTGTCTACGCCCTGTCACGCTTGAGCCGCCGTCTCTCGGTGAGCCTGCCGGCGCAAGCGGTGCCGGGTCGGGGGACACTCGACGCACTGCCTGCCGCCCCTGCTCCGGGTCATGACCCGATCATGGACAAAAACGCGTTCATGACCCAGCCGATGAGCGCCAGCGCACAGTTGTTTTTCCGCTCTGGGGGCAGCAGCGGCACACCGGCACTGGCCGGGTTCAGCTATCGCGACTTTGAGCGGCAAATGCGCGCCGTGGCAGACGGCATTTTCGCCGCCGGCCTTGATCCCTCGACGGATCGGGTGATGAACCTGTTTTATGGGGGTGGCCTGTATGGCGGCTTCTCGAGTTTCACCAAAGTGCTGGAACAGTTGGGCGCAACGCACCTGCCCATGGGGGCGCCATACAACGATGATTTCAGCGAAATTGCCCAGATGATCGTGGACCATCGAGTGTCCGTGCTGATCGGCATGCCAAGTACGCTGCACCGACTGTTTTTCAATGAGCAAACGCTTCTTCGGCAGTATGCCGGCATCACCAAAGTGTTTCTTGGCGGCGAGCATCCAGGCGAAGCCACGATACGCCTGATGGAAAGCTGCGGCGTCTCGCTGATCCGCTCCGCGATCTATGGCTCGGTCGACGCCGGCCCGCTGGGGCATGCCTGCTCGGCAACGGCGGACGGCGTGTTTCATTTGATGTGCGATACGCAGCATCTGGAAATCGTCCACCTCGAAGAGGACCTGCCGGTTGAGGCCACCGAGATCGGCCGGTTGTTGTTCACATCAAAAGCACGCCAGGGTCAGGCGGTGCGGCGATACGAGGTGGGCGACACAGGTCGCTGGATACCCGGCGCCTGCCCTTGCGGGCTCGATTCACCGCGATTCGAATTGCTGCAACGCCACGGCAAGCTGCTGCGCGTTGGCACGGAGTTCATTTCACCGTCAGCGCTTCAGGACGCCATCAGCGGCCCTGTCCAAATCATCCTGGATCATGCCCCCGATGGCAGGGAGCGGATGCTGGTATTGACGAACTCAACGAGCAGCAACGTATTAGATCAACTATTGACTCACGCGCCCGTGGCCAATGCTGTGAACGCCAAGCTGTTAACCGTCGAAGTTCGACAGTGCGCCGAATCCGGATTTGCACGAAATAATCACAGCGGCAAAACGCCCCTGGTTATAGACAAAAGAATATAAAAACAACTTTGCCAACACTTATAACCGTGAACGCCTGGCAGGAAAGAACCTTGTGAAATCAACTTACTCGCTTGAACAACTCGTGCCTTACATACGCAAACATTCAAATTTTTATCAGGCACACCTGCAACACTTGCCAACTGACACCCTGACATTGAAAGATCTTCCGCTGACCTCTGTGGCCAACTATTGGGCTGACAGTAGCGATCTGGATCGTTGGCCAGTGCTGACGGCTGAACTCAGCGATGGCGTCGTATTTAAAACGGGCGGATCGACCAGCGATGGCAAGTTGTCGGTGTATACCGTCAGCGAATGGCAAACACTGGTCAGTACTTTCGGCGACAGTGTTTCCTGTCAACTGAAAAACGGCGACCGAATCGCCAACCTGTTTTTTTGCGGTGATCTCTATGCCAGTTTCGTGTTCATCCATGACGCACTGGCGCACGTCAAACGCTCGATCTGCGAGTTTCCTTTTACCGGACAGGTCAGCATGGACGTTCTGGCCGATGCGCTGGACCGACACCGAATCAATGTACTCGTCGGAGTACCGGCGCAGTTGCTGCAACTCGCCGCCTACCTGAAAGAGCAAAAGCAAGTGCTGTCGGGGGTCGATACCTTGCTGTACGGCGGCGAAAGCCTGTTTGCCTCGCAGTTGGACATGCTGCGCGAGGTTCTGCCAAACGTGCGCATTGCTTCCATCGGCTACGCCAGCGTCGATGCGGGTCTAATTGGTGCAACCAGCCGTGATTGCGCCCTCGGCGAACACCGGATGTTTGAACCGCAGACGGTGCTGGAGATCGTCGATGAGCTCACCGGCGAAGTCATCGAGGAATGTGACCGAACCGGGATGCTGGTAGTGACCAATCTCACCCGTCGGCTCATGCCGCTGCTGCGTTATCCGGTAGGAGACCTTGCTTGCTGGCGAGAGCCCAGCGCCACGCCCATGCGAAAATTTGCCATCAAGGGACGTAGCGCCCACAGCCAACGGGTTCGGGTGGGCATGTTTTCGTTGCTGATCGACGAAGTGCTGCACATGGTCCGCAATGTTACTGGCAGCGACCAATGGCAATTACGGATCGAGCAGCTGGGATGCAAGGACATTGTGAGCGTGAAGTGGGTTCCTTTCGATCAGGCCGCGGACACCTTTGCGGTGTCCAGTGCGTTATATGAAGCGCTCATGGCCCACTACCCCGCCATCGAGCACCTGACGCAAGAAGGCCTGCTGGAGTTGCGGGTGCTGTCATGCGCCGTTACGGAGTTGAAGCTTCACCCTCGCTCCGGCAAACAGATGCGTGTGCTGGATTTGCGCACCTATGACACCCCATCGTCGGAGTCCGCGTGATGACTGAGCTGATTTTTCGTCGCTATCGATCCTCGGACGCTCGGGGCGTGAGCCAGTTGTTTCGCGAGGTCTATGGCGATATCTATGTCCAGCCGGATGTTTACCTGCCAAACATGATCAGCCAGCACAATGCCGATGGTCGCTGGATGTCCATGCTGGCGGTAGAAGATCATCGCGTGCTGGGCCACGCGGCGTTGTGTCATGACTTGCCTTCTGGCACCACCGAACTGGCCCTCAGCGTCGTGCATCCCGCCGCGCAGGGACAAAGCATCGCGACCCGCCTTTCCCGAGAACTGCTGGAGCAAGCAGGTTCGCTGGGGTCAACGAGTGTTGTGATCAAGCAAGTCACTCACCATTCCTATACGCAGCGCATGGCGACCACTATCGGTTTCCAGAGCACCGGAGTGCTACCCGACTACGTCCCCTCGCCCTTCGCCGAGCCACTTGCGGAAACGATCGTGATGGGCTGTTACCTGGTCGAGGGGAACATCCGACCGCTTCCAGACATTGCGTGGCCAGAGAGCTGCCGTGGCTTCATGGAGCATTTGTGTTCGGTGTTTGGAACGCAGGCCGATGTGCCATCGCTGTCTTCGATACCGTTGCAGATCACGCAGCACCATCACCGCTTCGAAATCGTCATCCAGCGGCTGAATAAACATCTGCTGGAACAAGTCCGGCAGTTGCCCGGCCATTGGCTGATCTCGGCAAGGGTCGAGTTGTCCGCGCACTTTGCCGAAGCCTTGCACAGCTTGACGATGCTCGGATTCGCCTTCACCGGGCTGACGCCCGCGCCCGGGCGTCATGGATGGTTCGCCCTGTTTCATCGCGGGGCGCAGCCTCGATCCCTGAGCCTGCATTGCCCCCACATGCAGCAGTTGCACAACGACCTGCAGCACAACGCTCAACCTCTGCGTAGCGCTCGCTCAGCGGCTTGAGACTTTTCGATGAAAGTCATTGCCCGGTTGCGCGCAAAGCTCTACCAACCAGTCGACGAACACCCTCACACGCCGTGACAACTGGCGGTGAGGTGGATACAGCGCCGTCAACGGCATTCCCGGTGGCGGCACCGCTTCAAGCACTTCGCACAATCGCCCCTCCTTCAACTGACGTGCAACGTGGTAGTACGGCGCCTGCACCAGGCCGTATCCCGCTTCACACGCCGCCAGGTAACCATCGGCGCTGTTGACCGATACGTGTCGGGGCAGGTCAATCACCTGGACCTGATCGTCGACCATGAACTCCAGCCCGAATCGCTTGCCGGTCGTACTGGAGAAGTACTCAACCATCTGATGCCCCTCGAGCTCCGCGAGACTGTGTGGCGCGCCGTGGCGTTGCACGTAGTCGGGGCTGGCGCAGGTGACCTGGTCCAGCATCACCAGCGGCCGGGCTACCAGCGAATCGTCCAGCGCCGAACCGCCGCGAAGCACGCAATCGACGCCCTCGCGAATCAGGTCGACAGGCCGATCGTTCAAGCCGATGTCCAACTCGATCAACGGATAGCGCTGGGTGAATTGCGGCAACGCCGGAATCACCAGCAGCCGCCCGATCCCGGACGGCATGTCGACGCGCAGCAACCCTTTTGGATTGTAACGGGCCGCGCTGAACACCGCTTCGGTCTCTTCCAGATCCGCCAGCAAGCGAACGCATCTTGGGTAATAGGCTGCGCCATCGAGGGTCAGGCTGATCTGCCGCGTGGTGCGTTGCAGCAGTTGCACCCCAAGATGAGCTTCAAGCTGTTTGACCAGGACAGTGACAGAGGCACGGGGCAATTGCAGGCTGTCCGCCGCTTTGGCGAAACCGCCCAGCTCGACGATTCGGGTAAAGACGCGCATGGCATTAAATCGGTCCATTGCTCTGGCCATCCAGCTAATTATTTAGAAATTACGAATAGTGATAGCAGTTTTAGCCGGTTTATCTTGTTTCTGTCGAGGTCAACACTAGGGGCCTTCACCACAGGGAGTTGATTTCATGCAAACACGTCAATTGGGCAAAAACGGTCCGCAAGTTTCCGCTATCGGGTTGGGCTGCATGGGCATGACCGATTTCTACACCACGGGCGTCGATACCCGCGAAGCCACCGCCACCTTGCACCGTGCGCTGGAGCTGGGCATCAACCTGCTCGACACCGCCGACATGTATGGTCCGCACACCAACGAAACGTTGATCGGCAAAGCCATTGTCGGCAAACGCGACCAGGTATTTCTGGCCAGCAAGTTCGGGATCGTCCGCGATCTGTCGAACCCCGACGCACGTGGCGTCAATGGCCGGCCGGAGTACATTCGCGCGGCGATCGACGGCACCTTGAAGCGCCTGGGCGTTGAAACCCTGGATTTGTATTACCAGCACCGGATCGATCCGCAGGTGGCCATCGAGGAAACCGTCGGGGCGATGGCCGAACTGGTGAAGGCTGGCAAGGTTCGTTATCTGGGGCTGAGCGAAGCGTCGGTAACCACGCTGGAGCGCGCCCACAAGGTGCATCCGATCAGCGCACTGCAAAGTGAATATTCGCTATGGAGCCGCGATCAGGAGGAAAACGGATGCCTGGCCGCGTGTCAGCGCCTGGGCATTGCTTTCGTCCCTTACAGCCCATTGGGGCGTGGCTTTTTGACCGGAGCCCTGAAAAGCCCGGACGACTTTGCCGCTGACGATTACCGTCGCTTCAGCCCGCGTTTTCAAGGTGAAAACTTCGCCAAGAATCTGTTGCTGGTGCAGCAGGTGCAAGCCCTTGCCGCGGACAAAGGCGTGACCGCCGGGCAGCTGGCGTTGGCGTGGGTGTTGGCGCAGGGTGACTACCTGATCCCGATTCCAGGGACCAAGCAGCGTAAATACCTTGAAGAAAACGTCGCCGCGCTGGACGTCAAGTTAAACCCGGAGGAGCTGCAGGCGCTGGAAGCGATATTTCCCGCACATGCCACCGCAGGCTTGCGTTATCCCGAGGAAGTCATGAAGTTGCTCGACCGCTAACCGCCATCTGGCCCACCCGCAACCCGGGTGGGCCAGTACTGAGTCAGGCCTTGCCTTTAACGCCTTTGTCAGTCGGCACTGTCGTACCGTTGCCCTTGCCGTAAGTTTGCAGGTTCTGCAGAACGTAGATTGCCTTCTTGTATTCCGGGATCAACCCAGCAGCGTACTTGTCGCCCTTGATACTGTTGCTCTGGATGGTGTCGAGTTGCGTGGCGAAATACGCCAGGGCATTAAACTTGGCATCCGGGTCACTCTGCACGCCGAAGCGGTCGAACTTGTCACCGGCATTCATCAGCGTCATCGCCGTAATGTCAGAAATCAGCCCTCTATCTCTCAAGAAGGCACTGAGATTGCCCAACTGTCTGGCCGATACGTTTTCCGGGTCGAAACCTTTTACGTTTCGGTGGATTTTCAGCTCATCCATTTTCGCCGTATTCAGCACGCTTGGATTATTGCCCACCAGCGCCAGCATTTGCCTGACTCGGGCGCTTTGCGTGACAACTTTGCCACCGCTCGTGTCCTGAACCAGTAATCCCGCCTTGGCCGTCCAGCCCCCGGTTAAGCCGATAGTCATGAATGAACTCCCGACTGCGTGACCATAAAAACTCCTTGTTTAACCGACTTTAGTGCGGGCGAGTATCAGGCTGGCAACTAGCCACACCAACAATTATTTGTGTTTTTTACAATTCTCGTACAATTCGGATACAACGCCGACAGTGCCTTGTTTCATTGGCCTATCCCAGCTTCTGGTAATGGGCATAGCCAACTTATTCCGCTGTTTGCACGGCTTGGTTAGTTTGTTTGTATCAGGATCGATACCCGCCAGACACGAAGCGTCCGTCACCTGCGCCTCGTCTTGCACGTCCGTACCTAAAGCTCGCCGTCAGCAGGCCGATAGCCCCATGAAGCGCCGATTTTTTCATAGCGAAACCCACAATAAGAACGCTGCACAAGGACCGGTCCCATGCCCGCATTCCGCACCATCCAGGCTCGCTACACCCTGTTTCTGGTCCTGTTCATCCTTCTGCTGTTCGTGCTGACAGTCGTCGGCATCAGCCAGTTGGTCGCCCCAAAACTTCGCCACACCGAAGAACAGGTGGCCCTCAACCGCATTGCCGAAGTTGCCGAGCAAATCCAGGGCGAATTGAACAAGGTCCAGGCGCAACAGCGCAGCATCACCCAGACCATTCCCCTGCTCGACAGTGCGGCGATCGATACGGTGTTGCCGGGCCTGGTTGATCAGTACGGCGAGTTGAAAGTCTTTGGCGGCGGGATCTGGCCGTTGCCCGGCCAGCGTGAAGCCGGGCGCAACAAATTCAGCACCTTCTGGCACCGCGATGCCTCGGGCAAGTTGGCGGTCAATACCTTCTGGAACAGTGACGCCGCCCCCAACTATTACGACCAGAGCTGGTACAAGGGCGGCATGCAAACCCCGCGCGGCCAATGCGCCTGGGCTGCCGCCTATAAAGATGACGCCAGCGCCGAGCCGCGCACCAACTGCGCCATGGCCATTCAGTAAAATGGCGCCGCGTACGGTGTGTCAACCATCGACGTGACCCTGGGCTTCTTCAATGACCTGATCGCACGCAAGGAAAAAGACCTCGGTGCAGAAATGCTGATCGTCGAAGCCGATGGCAAGATCATCAGCAACAGCTCGCGGATCAGCGGACCGATTGTGCTGAAGAACATCAGTGAACTGGCCGGCAACTCGCCTTTCGCCAGTCAAGTGAAGGCAGGCCTGCAAAACCGTGATCAATCGCAGCGGGTCGAATTCGACAACAACGGCGAGGCCAGCACCTTCTTCATGCGGCCGATCGAAGGCACGCCGTGGTTCCTCGCCACCGCCCTGCCGACCAAACTGATCACCGCCCAGCGCGACGACGTGCTCAGCACCTTGAGCCTGCTGCAGATTCCGATGGTGATCCTGTTGGTGTTGCTGCAGGTCTATGCGATTCGCCAACTGATCAATCGCATGAAAATCCTCAAGACCAACATCGAAGCGCTGTCCGCCGGCGATGCTGACCTGACCAAACGCATCACCATCCGTGCCGAAGATGAACTGGGCGCCATCGGCCATTCGGTCAACGCGTTCATCATTTACTTGCAGAACATGATCGGCGAAATCACCCAGGCCACCGGCGCCATGGCGTCCAGTCTGGACAACCTGCAGCGCACCTCCGCCCACACCAGCCAGATTCTGGTGCGTCATGCCTCGGAGACTGATCAGACCGTCACTGCGATCACCGAGATGAGCTCGACCGCTGAAAGCGTCGCGCAGAACGCCGCTGAAACCGCCGCTTTCACCCAGCGCGCCAATGAAAACGCCGACCGTTCGCGGGTGGTGGTCGGCGAAGCATCCAGCAGCGTCATCGCGTTGATTGACGAAGTCGCCAGCGCCACGCACAAAGTCGAAAGCATGCAACAGGACGCGCAACGCATCACCGAGATTCTCGGGGTGATCGGCGCCATTGCTGGCCAGACCAACTTGCTGGCGCTCAACGCGGCTATCGAAGCGGCACGGGCCGGTGAGCAAGGTCGCGGGTTTGCGGTGGTGGCCGATGAAGTCCGCGCCCTCGCCGCCCGTACTCAGGCCAGCACCTCGGAAATCAATGAAATGCTCAAGCGCCTGACTCAAGGTGTGAGCTCCTCGGTCAGCGCGATGGAAAACACCCAGGCCAGTTGTCAGTCCGCCGCCGATGCGACGGCGCGGGTCAACTCGGGCCTGGATGAAATGGCCGGTTCGGTCAGCCACATCAACAGTCTGAGCACGCAGATCGCCACGGCCGCCGAGCAGCAAAGCGCGGTCACGGAGGAGATCAACCGCAGCATGGTACAGATCCGTCACATGGTTGATGAACTGGTCAAAAGCGGCCAGGCCAGCGAGCTCAATACTCATCAACTGCTGGAAGCCAATGCACGCGTCAGCTCGATCATGGGGCGGTTCAAGGTTCGCTGATGACACAGCCCCCCGTAGGAACCGTGTAGGAGCTGTGTAGGGGCTGTCGAGTGCAACGAGGCTGCGATCTTTTGACTTTGTTTTTTAAGGTCAAGATCAAAAGATCGCAGCCTCGTTTCTCTCGACAGCTCCTACAGGAATTACTTCGAAACAATCTCGCTCCGTTTTAATGGCTAAAGTGTTCAAAATGGCTCTTTTTGACCGCCATCCGAGTCGAGATCCCCCATGCGAAACCACCTGCGTCTGGTCGCCCTGAGCGCCCTGTTCATCTCCTCCCTGGCCCAGGCCGCCGAGCTGATCCCCATCGAAGTCCACCGCGATGCCAATTGCGGTTGCTGCAAAAAATGGATCAGCCACCTCGAAGCCAACGGCTTCAAAGTCGAAGATCACGTCGAATCGGACATGAGCCAATTCAAGCAACAGCACGGTGTGCCACCGCGCCTGGCCTCCTGCCACACCGCTCTGATCAATGGCAAGTTCGTCGAAGGCCATGTGCCGGCGGATCAGGTGCTGGCCTTGAGCAAGCGCGATGATTTGCTGGGTGTTGCCGCGCCGGGCATGCCAATGGGTTCGCCCGGCATGGAAATGGATGGCATGAGCGATGCCTATCAAGTCATCGGTCTGAAAAAAGATGGCACCGATGTCGTGGTGGCGGACTACCCCGCCCATTGATGTCCGGCGCGTACATCGGGCTGTTCTTCGCGGCATTCGGCGCGGCCACGTTGCTGCCATTGCAGTCCGAAGCGCTGCTCGTCGGGCTGCTGCTCAATGGTCAATACTGGTTGTGGTCGTTGCTGGCCGTCGCGACGCTGGGCAACGTACTCGGCTCGGTGGTCAATTGGTGGCTGGGACGCGGCATTGAGCGGTTTCGCCACCGGCGCTGGTTTCCGGTCAGCCCGCGCCATCTGGAAAAAGCCCGACGACACTATCAACGCTACGGCCATTGGTCATTACTGCTGAGCTGGGTGCCAATCATCGGCGATCCGCTGACGCTGGTGGCCGGTGTGATGCGCGAACCCTTCGGGCGATTCCTGTTGATCGTCACCCTGGCCAAGGGCGCGCGCTACGGTGTGCTCACGCTGGCCACACTGGGCTGGATCGGTTGAACGATCAGAAGCGCGGATTGCCAGTGTTTAATGTCGCCCTAATCATGCCGATCCAGCATCGGTGGGTTTTCTACGGAGTTCACCCATGTCACTTGCCCTCTCCCGCTGGCTGCCCGGTCTGTTCCTGATGGCGGCCCTGCCTGTCCTGGCCCACGCCGAAGGCCCGGAATACGGGCCGCAACTGCAAGGATTCACCTACCCCTACACGGTCAAACATTTCGAGTTCAAGTCCCAGGGGCAGTCCCTGCAGATGGGTTACATGGACGTCGCCGCCCACGGCAAGCCCAACGGGCGCAGCGTGGTGTTGATGCACGGCAAAAACTTCTGCGGCGCCACGTGGGACAGTTCAATAAAAGCAATGAGTGAAGCCGGTTACCGGGTTATTGCGCCGGACCAGATCGGCTTCTGTACGTCCAGCAAGCCGGATCATTACCAGTACACCTTCCAGCAATTGGCGACCAATACCCAACAACTGCTCAAGGCCCTGGGCATCCAGAAGGCCAGCGTGCTGGGCCACTCCACCGGAGGCATGCTCGCCACACGGTATGCGCTGCAATACCCCGATCAAGTCGAGCAACTGGCGCTGGTCAATCCCATTGGCCTGGAAGACTGGAAAGCCCTCGGCGTGCCGTATCGCAGTGTCGATCAATGGTACGAACGCGAGCTCAAACTCAGCGCTGACGGTATCCGCACCTATGAACGCAATACCTACTACGGCGGTCGCTGGAAGCCCGAGTTCGACCGCTGGGTCGACATGCTCGCCGGCCTGAACAAGGGTCCGGGACACACGAAAGTGGCGTGGAACTCGGCGCTGATCTACGACATGATCTTCACCCAGCCGGTGTACTACGAGTTCAAGGACCTGAAGATGCCCACGCTGTTGCTGATCGGCACGTCCGACACCACGGCCATCGGCAGTGATATCGCGTCACCGGAGGTCAAGGCGAAGCTCGGTCACTACGACGTTCTTGGCAAACAAGTGGCGAAGCTGATCCCGCAGTCGACCCTGGTCGAATTCCCTGGCCTGGGCCACGCGCCGCAGATGGAAGAGCCGGCGAAATTCCACCAGGCCCTGCTCGACTGGCTGAACAAAACCAATCCCGTTCGTTAAGGAGGTAAGGCTGATGGCAGTGCAGATAGCGGTGATCGATGATTGGCAGGACGTGGCCCGTGATGTGGTCGACTGGTCCGCGCTGGACAGCATCGGCGAGGTCAGCTTTGTTCATGACTATCCGGCCGACAATCAAACCCTGGCACAACGCCTGGGCGCATTCGAGGTGATCTGCGTGATGCGCGAGCGCACCCGATTCGATGCCGACCTGCTGCGCCAACTGCCCAAGCTCAAACTGCTGGTCACTGGCGGCATGCGCAATGCCGCGCTGGACCTCAAAGCCGCCGCCGAACTGGGCATTAAAGTCTGCGGCACCGACAGCTACAAACACGCGGCGCCGGAACTGACCTGGGCGTTGATCATGGCCGCGACCCGCAATCTGGTGGTCGAAGCCAATGCCTTGCGCACAGGCAAGTGGCAGCAAGGCCTGGGCGGCGACCTGCATGGTAAGACCCTGGGGATCCTCGGCCTTGGCAGCATCGGTAAACGCGTCGCCCAGTTCGGCCAGGTGTTCGGCATGCGGGTGATCGCCTGGAGCGAAAACCTCACGCCTGAACGCGCCGCAGAAGCGGGCGTGACCCATGTCAGCAAGCAGGAACTGTTCGAGCAGGCCGATGTGCTGTCGGTGCATCTGGTGCTCAGCGAGCGCAGCCGGGGATTGGTCGATGCCCAGGCGCTGGCCTGGATGAAACCTTCGGCGCTGCTGGTCAACACCGCCCGCGGACCGATTGTCGATGAAGCAGCGCTGATCAAGGCGTTGCAAAAGAACCGGCTTGCCGGGGCGGCACTGGACGTGTTCGACGTGGAACCGTTGCCCGTGAATCATCCGTTCCGAACGCTGGAAAATGTGCTGGCGACGCCGCATGTCGGTTATGTCAGCCAGCAGAACTATCATCAATTCTTTTCGCAGATGATCGAAGACATTCAGGCTTGGTCGGCGGGAGAACCGATTCGATTACTGATCTGATACCGAGTCATCGTTCTTCGCGGGCAAGCCCGCTCCCACATGAATCGCGTTCCTACTGTAAGAATGCGGTCACCTGTGGGAGCGGGCTTGCCCGCGATGGGTCCCTGAAACCCACACCATTCCCTTGATCCGCCCGCACCACAATGGTGCGACGCAACGCAAAACCCGCCCGTTTCCGTGACTTGCCAGTCCCGTTTTGACTCACTATAAAAAATAAACCTGCACTTCGTCGGTGCGTTTCCCCCTGTAAGCCGTGTGCCTTTACCCTCTTTGAACCGATTGTCGAACAATTTCGCCACTTGACCTCCCCCGCTCTAGGATCTGGCCTAGACTCATTTTCGCGAGGTAAAACCGGTCGGTCATCTGGCGGTAAAAAACTCGAAACTTTAGGTCGTGGCCAGGGGTCAGGTTAAAGGTAGGGCTTAAGCGACTGGTGTATTCCTTGCAACGGCCCCTCCACCCATTTTGCTTTAACGCATTGGGCAGCACTTGCTCACCTATGCGTCGCGCGTTCGCGCCCGGCCACAGGATTTGGCCACGACACCGTTTGTGCCGGACTAAGAATTAGATCAACAACACGGGAGATTCATATGATAAGTGCGGCTTTAGATATTCAGGGAGAGCGTGCTCATCAGCAGGTCGGCGAATCGAGCGCCGTGGTTGCTCCGAGCGCTCAATCGATCAGCGTGCCAGGCACCAAGACGCTGACACCGGCTGCCAGTCAGAATCCGAATCGAAAGAAAGTGTTATTCGTCACCTCCGAGATTGCCGACCTGGTGAAGACCGGTGGTTTGGGTGACGTCTCCGCCGCATTGCCACGGGCCATGTCTCATCTGCACGACGTGCGGGTACTGATCCCGGGTTATCCGCAAGTGCTGCACAGCGAAAATCCGATCCATATCATTGGTGAAATGGGAGGGCACGCCGCATTGCCACCCTGCAAGATCGGCCGCATGGACATGCCGGACGGTCTGGTCATTTACGTGTTGATCTGCCCCGAACTCTACGAGCGCGAAGGTTCTCCTTACGGCGCCAACAACGGCCGCGACTGGCCGGACAACCATATTCGTTTTGCCCGCCTGGGCCTTGCCGCCGCCGATATCGCCGCCAACCTTGCACAAATTCACTGGTGCCCGGACCTGGTGCACGCCCATGACTGGCCTGCTGGTCTCGCCCCTGCCTATATGCACTGGCGTGGGCAGCGCACCCCGACGTTGTTCACCATCCATAACCTGGCGTACCAAGGCGTCACCAGCCTTGGATCGTGCCCGGAACTCGGTATTCCCATGCACGCCTTGCAACAGGAAGGCATGGAGTTCTACGGCAAGATGTCGTTCCTCAAGGCCGGCATGGCCTATTCGAGCCACATCACCACGGTGAGCGCCACTTACGCTCAGGAAATCACCACGCCGGCTTTCGGCTGCGGCCTCGACGGTTTTCTGGCCGCCAAGACCCAGCAAGGTTTGCTCAGCGGCATTCCCAACGGCATTGATGAAAGCTGGGACGCCGCCACCGACCCGCACCTGTTCTGCCCGTTCACCATCGGCGATTGGGAAGGCAAAGCGGTCAATGCCGCCCATGTGCGTGATCTGTTTGGCCTGGATGACTCAGAAGGCCCTCTGTTTGCCGTGGTTTCGCGCCTGGTCTATCAGAAAGGCCTGGACCTGACCGAAGCGGTCTCCGAATACATCGTCAACAACGGTGGCCAGATCGCCATAATCGGTCGGGGCGAACCGGAAGAAGAACAGGCCATGCGTGAACTGGCCCTGCGCTTCCCCGGGCAGATCGGTGTGCGCATCGGTTTCAACGAAACCGATGCGCGGCGCATGTTTGCCGGCAGCGATTTCCTGTTGATGCCGTCGCGTTATGAGCCTTGTGGCCTGAGCCAGATGTACGCCCAGCGCTTCGGTTCATTGCCGGTCGCACGCAACACCGGCGGCCTGGCCGACACCATCGAGAACGGCGTGACCGGTTTCCTGTTCGACGAATCCACGGTCGAGAGTTATCAGGAGGCCTTGAGCCGTGCGTTCAAGGTATTTGCATTCCCTGACCTGCTCAATGCCATGCGTTGCCGTGCCATGACCGCGCCATTCAACTGGTGCCAAGCCGTCGAACCCTACGCCGAACTCTACGAACAACTTGTCGCCAAAGCCCTGGGTAAATCAGGGAAACAGTAAAAAGAGGCTTTCAAAGATGCCGTTACGGACCCTTGAGACCTGGCCCCACGGCGCAATTATGCTGGACGCAGAACACACGCGTTTTGCCTTGTGGGCGCCAGATGCGTTTTATGTCAGTGTCGAACTGGAAGATGGACAATCCTTGCCGCTACTGCCTCAGGCCGATGGCTGGTTCGTGATCAAGACCCGCTGCCCCGCGGGTACGCGTTACCGTTACAACATTGATGGCGAGCTGGAGGTGCCGGACCCGGCCTCCCGCGCGCAGGCAGGCGATATCGGCGACCACAGCGTGGTGGTCGATCCCCTCGCCTATCAATGGCAAAACAGCGCCTGGACAGGCCGCCCCTGGAACGAGGCCGTCATCTACGAACTGCACGTCGGTACGCTCGGCGGCTTCAGTGGTGTCGAGCAGCACCTGGCGCGACTGATCGAGATAGGCATCACCGCGATCGAACTGATGCCGCTGGCGCAGTTCCCCGGTGACCGCAACTGGGGTTACGACGGGGTGCTGCCGTATGCGCCCCAGGCTTCCTACGGTTCCCCGGAACAACTCAAACACCTGATAGACACCGCGCACGGCTTGGGCCTGGCGGTGATACTGGACGTGGTCTACAACCACTTCGGCCCCGATGGCAATTACCTGCATCATTACGCCAAAGGCTTCTTTCGCGAAGACAAGCACACCCCGTGGGGCGCGGCGATCGACTTCCGACGGCGCGAGGTCCGTGACTTCTTCATCGACAACGCGCTGATGTGGCTGCTCGAGTACCGCTTCGATGGTTTGCGCCTGGACGCCGTGCACGCCATCGAGAGCCCGGACTTTCTCCAGGAACTGGCACAACGGGTGCGTCAGCAGACCGACCCGGTGCGAAACGTCTGGCTCATGGTTGAGAACGAGCACAACCAGGCCAGCCTGCTGGAGGAAGGGTTCGACGCACAGTGGAACGACGACGGGCACAATGCCCTGCACGTTCTGCTGACCGGCGAAACTGACGCCTACTACGCCGACTATGCCGAACAACCGACCGAACAACTGGCGCGATGCCTGAGCCAGGGGTTCGTGTTTCAGGGCCATATGACGCGCCACGGCACGCCCCGGGGCGAGCCCAGCGGTCACTTGCCCCCCAGCGCTTTCGTGCTGTTTCTGCAAAATCACGACCAGATCGGCAACCGCGCGTTCGGCGAGCGCCTGCATCAACTGGCCCCTCCCGACGCGCTGAAAGCGGCCACCGCGTTGCTGTTGCTGTCGCCGATGATCCCGCTGATGTTCATGGGCGATGAATTCGCCGCCGAGGAGCCGTTCCTGTTCTTCACCAGCCATCACGGCGAACTGGCGGAACTGGTGCGCGAAGGTCGACGCAATGAATTTGCCGCATTCAGCGCCTTTGCCGACCCGCACAAGCGCGAACAGATTCCCGATCCGAACGCACCGCAGACGTTTGAAGCATCGCGCCCGAAGCTATCATCGATTGAGCAATCGTCGGTGTACGCGCTGTATCGCCGACTGCTGCACTTGCGCCACCAGCACATCATCCCGCGCCTTCCCGGGGCCCAAGCCTTGGGGGCCGACGTCCTGGCCAAAGGCGCGGTCAGCGCACGCTGGCGTATGGGCGACGGCAGTGAGCTGCGTATTGACCTGAACCTCGGCAACACGCCTGTGGTCCACACCCCACAGGTCGACGCTGCGTTGCTGTTCGAATATCCGCCGCATTCTGCCGACCTGTTGGATCAGGGCACGCTTGCCCCGTATTGCGCGCTAGTCAGCCTCACCGCTGCAGCCCCTTTGCTACCCTCTGATGGAGAGCGCCAATGAGCGACGCGCAACTTGAAATACTGGCCGGCCGTGCTGGCCTGGCCGTTGACTGGATCGATGCCAACGGTCGCCCGCAAAAAGTCGCCCCGTCGGTGCTACGCGCCGTCCTGACCGGCCTCGGCCACCCAGCCAGCAGCGCCCAGGAAATCGACGCCAGCCTGTTGCAACTGCAAGAAGTCCAACAGACGCGCCACCTGCCACCGCTGCTCACCTGCGATGTCGGTGTCGGCCTGGACCTGGCGCATTACTTCGAGCCCGAAACCCCTTGCGAAGTCCACCTTGAAGACGGCTCCCGGCTGAACCTCAAGCTCGACGCGCAGGCGGTTCTGCCGGGGCTGATCCCGGTCGGCTATCAGCATGTCAGCATCGATGGACAGTCATTCACCCTGGCGGTAGCACCCGAGCGCTGCTACAGCGTCGGCGATGCGGTCGACACTCCGATCCCGCGGACATGGGGCCTGAGTGTCCAGCTGTATTCGCTGCGTCGTCCCGGTGATGGCGGTTTCGGTGATACCCAGGCGCTGGAAGACCTCGCCCGGGTTGCCGGTGAACGGGGCGCCGAAGCCCTGGCGATCAGTCCGTTGCATGCCATGTTCGGCAGCGACACCCACCGTTACAGCCCGTATTCCCCGTCCAGCCGATTGTTCCTCAACAGCCTGTACGCCGCCCCGGGCGCCATTCTCGGCGAACGCGCCTGGCGTGCCGCGATTGATGCAACCGGGCTGGCCGGCGAACTGCAACAGCTGGAAGAACAGGCGCTGATTGACTGGCCCGTGGCCGCCGCCGCCAAGCACCGCTTGCTGCAAGCCCTGTACGAAGGGTTTGTGCAAGGCGAACACCCGCTGCACGCCGACTTCAGCAGTTTTCGCCACGCAGCCGGTGAAGCGTTGGAAAATCACTGCCGCTTCGAAGCCATTCAGGAAGCACGCCTGGCCAAGGGCGAAAGCCTCGACTGGCGCGAGTGGCCGGAACAATGGCGCAACCCGCGCAGCGCCGCCCTCGCCGAATTTGCCGAAGAGAACGCCGGACGCATCGGCTTCTTCGCCTTTTGCCAATGGCTGATTGCCCGCTGCCTGGAGCGCGCGCAATCCGCCGCCCGTGGCGCGGGCATGAGCATCGGGCTGATCGCCGATTTGGCGGTGGGTGCCGACGGCGGTGGCAGCCAGGCCTGGAGTCGCCAGGACGAACTGCTCGCCTCGCTGACGGTCGGCGCACCGCCAGACATTCTCAATCGCACGGGCCAGGGCTGGGGCATTTCGGCGTTTTCCCCTGAAGGCCTGGTGCGTAACGGCTTTCGCGCATTCATCGAAATGCTGCGCGCCAACTTTGCCCACGCCGGCGGATTGCGCATCGATCACGTCATGGGCCTGCAGCGGCTGTGGGTGATCCCCAACGGTTCACCGCCGGCCGACGGCGCCTACCTTTATTACCCGGTAGACGACCTGCTGCGGTTGCTTGCCCTGGAATCCCATCGCCATCAGGCGATTGTGCTGGGCGAAGACCTCGGGACCGTGGCGGAAGGCCTGCGGGAAAAACTCATTGCCCGCTCGATCCTCGGCATGCGCGTGCTGTTGTTTGAACAGGACAACACGCACTTCAAGCCAATGCTTGAGTGGCCGGACAATGCCCTGGCGACCACCAGCACCCATGATCTGCCGACCCTCAATGGTTGGTGGCATGGCCGTGATATCGACTGGAACGCCCGACTGGGCCTGGTCGATGCCACGGGTGAAATCGAATGGCGCCAACACCGTGAGCGCGAGCGTGAAGGCCTGCGCCGTGTGTTGAGCGAGGACCCGCAGAACTTTCGCGAAGAGTCCCATGAAACCGATCAGGTGCTCGACGCGGCCATCCGCTTCCTCGGTCACACCCGGGCGCCACTGGTCTTGTTGCCGCTGGAAGATGCCCTGGGCATCGAACAACAGGCCAACCTGCCCGGCACCATCGACACGCATCCCAACTGGTCGCGGCGTCTGCCCGGTGCCAGCGAGGCGTTGCTTGATCACCCGGACGCCGCCCGGCGCCTGGAATTACTCGCCTGTGCGCGACTTCAGGCCGGCGAGCGTGACCAATGAATCATTCGGACCTCCAGCCGCTGCGGGCGACCCTGCGGCTGCAATTTCATAAAGGCTTCACACTGGACCAGGCTGTCCCGCTGGTCCCGTACTTTGCCAGCCTGGGCATCAGTCACCTCTATGCCTCGCCGCTGCTCGCGGCCCGTGCCGGTTCCATGCATGGCTACGACGTGGTGGACCCCACCACCGTCAACCCCGAGCTGGGTGGCGAAGCGGCGTTGCACCGTCTGGTGGCTGCGTTGCGCGAGCACAAGATGGGGCTGATCCTCGACATCGTGTCCAACCACATGGCCGTCGGCGGCAGTGACAATCCGTGGTGGCTGGACTTGCTTGAATGGGGTCGCCTGAGCCCTTACGGCGAGTTCTTCGACATTCAATGGCACTCGCCCGACCCGTTGATGGAAGGCCAGTTGCTGCTGCCTTTCCTCGGCAGCGATTACGGCGTCGCCTTGCAGGACGGCACCCTGCCCTTGCGCTTCGATGCGCAGCGCGGTGCCTTTTATGTCGAGCACTACGAGCATCACTTCCCGATCTGTCCGTCCAGTTATGGCGAACTGCTCAGAAGCGACGACGAAGCGCTGAAGTTTCTCGCGGACCGCTTCAGTGCCTTGAGCTACCAGACGGACGCTTATGGCCTGGCAATACCGCTGAAAGCCGAGTTGCGCGAGCTCGCCAGCAACCCCGCGATCCTGCAGTGCATCCAGGACAATATCAGCCAATTCGATTCGCTGACGCCCGAGGGTTTTCAGCGACTTCACAACCTGCTCGAACGCCAGAGCTATCGTCTGGCGAGCTGGCGTACGGCAGCCGATGACATCAACTGGCGGCGCTTTTTCGATATCAACGAACTGGGCGGCCTGCGGGTCGAACGGCCGGCGGTGTTCGAAGCGACGCATGCAAAAATTTTCGAGCTGGTGGCGCAAGGCCTGGTCGACGGTCTGCGTATCGACCACATCGACGGCCTCGCCGACCCGCGCGGCTATTGCCGTAAACTGCGGCGTCGGGTCGATACCCTGTCGCCCGACCGGCACCTGCCGATCTTCGTCGAGAAGATCCTTGGTGAAGGCGAAACCCTGCACCGCGACTGGTCGGTGGACGGCACCACCGGTTATGAATTCATGAACCAGTTGTCGCTGCTGCAGCATGATCCGCAAGGTGCCGAGAACCTGGGCAACTTGTGGAATCTCTACAGCGAACGGCCCGCCGACTTCCGTCAGGAAGCGCAATTGGCACGCCAGCAAATCCTCAACGGCTCACTTGCCGGGGATTTCGAAAGCGTTGCCCAAGCGTTGCTGCAAGTGGCCCGCGATGACCTGATGACCCGCGACCTGACACTCGGTGCGATCCGCCGGGCGTTGCAGGAACTGATCGTGCATTTCCCGGTGTACCGCACCTACATCAGTGCGCGGGGTCGCTCTGGCGAAGACGATGTGTTTTTCCAGCAAGCCATGGACGGGGCCCGGCAGGCCCTCAGCGAAGCCGATTGGCCCGTGCTTGACTGCCTGGCCGGATGGCTCGGTGGTGAACCGTGGCGCCACCGGCCGGTTGGTCGCCAGCGCAAGATCCTCAAGCATGCCTGCGTGCGTTTCCAGCAATTGACCTCCCCGGCCGCGGCCAAGGCCGTGGAAGACACCGCGTTCTATCGCTCGGCGGTTCTGCTGTCGCGCAACGACGTGGGCTTCAGCACGGAGCAGTTCAGCGCCCCCGTGGCGGATTTTCATGCGGTCTGCGCCAACCGTCTCGCCGAATTTCCAGACAACCTGCTGGCCACCGCGACCCACGACCACAAACGCGGCGAAGACACCCGAGCGCGGCTCGCGGTGCTGAGCGAACGCAGCGCCTGGTACGCCGAGCAGGTTGCGCACTGGAGAACCCTCGCCAGCCCCTTGCGTGACGACGAGCAGATGCCGTCGGCCGGCGATGAGCTGATCCTCTACCAGGCAATCCTCGGCAGTTGGCCGCTGGATTTGCGCGACGACGATCAATCGGCGCTGGAGGACTACAATCAGCGTGTGTGGCAGTGGCAACAAAAAGCCCTGCGCGAAGCCAAGTTGCAAAGCAGCTGGAGTGCGCCGAACGAGGCTTACGAACAAGCCGCTCAGCAATTCCTGCAGCGCCTGCTGTTGAGCCCCGAAGGTCAACTGCTGCGCGCAGCACTGGGTAACGCGGCGAAAACAATCGCCGTCCCTGGCGCCCTCAATGGTTTGGCGCAAACCTTGCTGCGAATGACCGTGCCAGGGGTGCCGGACCTGTATCAGGGCAACGAGTACTGGGACTTCTCACTGGTCGATCCGGACAACCGCCGGCCCGTGGATTACGCCAGCCGCCAACAGGCCATGCAGGCGTCCGTGAATCTGCCCGATCTACTGACCCGCTGGCGTGACGGGCGCATCAAGCAATCCTTGATCGCCCAGACGTTGAACCTGCGGGCGGAGCATGCCGAGCTGTTCCAGCGAGGGACGTATCAAGCCCTTGAGGTGGTCGGCAGCCAGGCTCACCGTGTGTTGGCCTTTGCTCGAGAACATGAGGGAAAACGCGCCATCGTGATCGTTCCGATACGTTGCGCCGCGTTGCTGGAAAACAGTGCAGAACCTCAGGTAGAGGCGCTGCGCTGGGGCGATACGCGGGTCAAATTACCGTTCGCCGCCTCTGAAGAAAATCTGAAGGGACTTTTTTCCAGCACCGCAGTCACACACCACAAGGAGCTGAACATCAGCGCCGCGCTGGGGGATTTCCCGGTCAATCTCTTTATTCAAACGTTTACCAAAGCTTGAGTTCAGTTCAGGAGTATTGCGATGAGTACCGACGATAAACGCGTTCGCGAATTTGCCTATCAAATCTGGGAATCGGAAGGGAAACCTGAGGGCCAGGACGCCCGGCATTGGGAAATGGCTCGCAAACTGGCTGAAGCAGAAGCCCTGGCGCCGAGCAAGTCGCCGAAGGCCGCTGGCAGCAAAACTGCGGGCACCAAATCCCCTGCGGCTAAAAGCGCCAATGGCAAGGCTGCGCCGCCAAAGGCCAGCGCCAAAGCCAAGCCTGCCGCGGCCTCAAAAGTGATTCCGCCGGGCGAAAAAGCCGCTGACAAAAAGCCTAAGGCGCCGCGTAAACCGCCTGCGGTCTGACGCTTCCCGACATTGAATTGATTGACCTCGTGGCGAGCCCCCTCGCCACATTGGGCGCGTTCGCCCATAAAAAACCGGAACACCCCGTTCCCTGTAGGAGCTGTCGAGTGAAACGAGGCTGCGATCTTTTGATCTTGATCTTTAAGCAACATCCAAAGATCGCAGCCTCGTTTCACTCGACAGCTCCTACAGAGGGCCGGTGGACACCACACTATTTGCGTCACCCCTATTTGCAGGAGCATGTATGACCAGTCCAAAAAAAGCCGCGCCAGAACCTCACGTCGAGGCCTCGCGAATTCGTGAAGGCCTGCCCTTCCCGCTGGGCGCAACCTGGGATGGTCTGGGGGTCAACTTTGCCTTGTTTTCCGCCAACGCGACCAAGGTCGAGCTGTGCATCTTCGACGATGCCGGCGAGGTGGAAATCGAGCGTATCGAACTGCCTGAATACACCGACGAGATTTACCACGGTTACTTGCCCGACGCCCATCCTGGCTTGATCTATGGCTACCGCGTTTATGGTGCCTATGACCCGGCCAACGGTCATCGCTTCAACCACAACAAACTGCTGATCGACCCGTACGCCAAGCAGCTGGTTGGCGAATTGAAATGGTCCGAAGCCTTGTTCGGCTACACCATCGGCCACCCCGACGCCGACCTCAGCTTCGATGAACGCGACAGCGCGCCGTTCGTGCCCAAGTGCAAGGTGATCGATCCGGCTCACACCTGGGGCAACGACCAGCGCGTCAGCGTGCCGTGGGACAAGACGATCATCTATGAGACCCACGTGCGCGGTATCAGCATGCGTCACCCTTCCGTCCCCGAGAACTTGCGTGGCACCTTCGGCGGGCTGATGGTCGATGACGTGCTGGAACACATTCGCAAGCTCGGCGTGTCGTCGGTGGAATTGCTGCCCATTCACGCCTTCGTCAACGACCAGCATCTGCTGCACAAAGGCATGACCAATTACTGGGGCTACAACAGCATCGCGTTCTTCGCCCCGGACCCACGCTACCTGGCCAGCGGCAAGATCGCCGAGTTCAAGGAGATGGTCGCGCACCTGCACGAAGCCAATCTGGAAGTGATCCTCGATGTGGTCTACAACCACACCGCCGAGGGCAACGAGCAAGGCCCGACCCTGTCCATGCGCGGCATCGACAACGCCTCATACTATCGCTTGATGCCGGACGACAAACGCTACTACATCAACGATTCCGGCACCGGCAACACCCTGGACCTGAGTCACCCGTGCGTGCTGCAAATGGTCACCGACTCCCTGCGCTACTGGGCCACGGAAATGCACGTGGACGGTTTCCGCTTTGACCTGGCGACCATCCTCGGCCGTTACCACGAAGGCTTCGACGAACGTCACAGCTTCCTCGTCGCCTGCCGTCAGGACCCGGTGTTGCGCCAGGTGAAAATGATCGCCGAGCCTTGGGATTGTGGTCCCGGCGGTTATCAGGTCGGTGGCTTTCCACCGGGCTGGGTCGAGTGGAACGACAAGTTCCGCGACACCGTGCGTGCCTTCTGGAAAGGCGATGAAGGTCAACTGGCCGACTTCGCCAGCCGCATGACCGCCTCCGGCGAGATGTTCAACCAGCGTGGCCGTCGCCCGTATGCATCGATGAACTTCATCACGGCGCACGACGGTTTCACCCTCAATGACCTCGTGTCGTACAACGACAAGCACAACGAAGCCAACGACGAAAACAATCAGGACGGCAGCAACAACAACCTGTCCTGGAACCACGGCGTCGAAGGCCCGACCGACGATCCCGAGATCAACGAACTGCGCCAGCGGCAGATGCGCAATTTCTTCGCCACGTTGCTGCTGTCCCAAGGCACGCCGATGCTGGTGGCCGGTGACGAATTTGCCCGGACCCAGGGAGGCAACAACAACGCGTATTGCCAGGACAGTGAAATCGGCTGGGTCAATTGGGACCTCAGCGAAGACGGCAAGGCCCTGCTCAAGTTCGTCAAACGCCTGATCAAGCTGCGCCTGGCTTATCCGATCCTGCGTCGCGGACGCTTCCTGGTGGGCAATTACAACGAGGACATCGGCGTCAAGGACGTCACCTGGCTTGCGCCGGATGGCAGTGAAATGTCCTCCGAACAATGGGAAGAAGCCCACGGCAAATGCCTCGGCATGCTGCTCGACGGTCGCGCCCAGGAAACCGGCATCCGCCGCAAGGGCGGTGACGCGACCCTGTTGCTGGTGGTCAACGCACACCACGACATCGTCAACTTCACCTTGCCCGAAGTGCCTGATGGCGGTCACTGGACCTGCATGATCGACACCAATCAACCGTCGATTCGCGGCCAGGAACGCTTCGATTTCGGTGTCGAATATTCCGTCACCGGACGTTCGCTGCTGCTGTTCGAATTGCAGCATGAGGAAGAAGAGTGAAATGGACCTACAGGCGTTTCTCAGTCGCCAGCCACCGGACTACGCCGATACTCGGGCGTTAGGCCGGTGCCTGTGGGCGCTGGTCGAGGCCAGTCTCGATCAGCTGCCGCTGCCGGGTAGCGGCCGGACGCTGGAGCGGTTGCAGCGTTTGGCCGAGGTCGGCGCCCACGATTTGGGGTTGTGCAAATTGTACGAAGGCCATACCGATGCGCTGGCGATCATCCAGCAACTCGGTGGCTCGCCAACGCCGGGCAGTACGTGGGGCATGTGGGCCGCGGAACCGCCGCAAGCCAAGGTTCGGGTCAGCCCTCAGGGCCAGATGGTGGCGCTGAACGGGCGCAAGGCCTGGTGTTCGGGTTCGGCGGTGTTGAGTCATGCCTTGCTCACCGCCTGGGACGAACAAGACCGTCAGCAATTGGTCGCGGTGGCACTGGATCAACCCGGTGTGACCGTTACCGACGAGGGCTGGCAAGCGGTCGGCATGGGCGCCACCGGCAGCGTAGAGGTAACGTTCGACGGTGCTGAAGCGCAGGCCATCGGCAACCCTGGCGACTACCTGCAACGGCCCGGTTTCTGGCAAGGCGGCATCGGCATTGCCGCCTGCTGGTACGGTGCAGCACAAAGCCTCGCCGAACGCCTGCGAACTCATTGTGCTCAACGTGAAGAACCCCATGCCCTCGCCCACCTGGGTGCAGTCGACAGCGCGCTGCACGCTGCAGCCGAGGTGTTGCGGGTCAGCGCGCTGGCCATCGACGCCGCGCCACTGGACGACGCGGAAATGCTCGCCCGGCGCGTTCGCGCAGTGGTGGAACACGCGGTCGAACAAGTCATCCAGCACGTCGGTCACGCCTTGGGTGCCGGACCTTATTGCAAGGACCGACAGTTCGCGCGATTGATCGCCGATTTACCGGTGTTCCTGCGTCAAAGCCACGCTGAGCGAGATCTCGCGGCGCTTGGCAAACAGGTCCTCAACGGAACATGGACGTTATGAAAGCAAACCCCATTGTCGGCCAGGGCACGCCCCTGCATTTATGGCAAACCTCCCATCACTTGGCGCAACTGCCGGTGATCGACATTCTTGACCTGGTGCCCGAAGGCGCCCGTGCCGTCATCATCGCTCCGCACCCGGATGACGAAGTGCTCGGCTGCGGTGGATTGCTGCAATTGCTCGCCGCTGCCGGTCGCCCCTTGCAACTGATCTCGGTCACCGATGGCAGCGCCAGTCACCCAGGCTCAAAGCGCTGGCCGGTGGAACGACTGAGCGCGGTTCGCCCGCAAGAGTCAGTCGAAGCCTTGCGCCGCCTCGGCCTGCCACTGCACAGCCTGAAATGGTTGCGCGGCGGCTTCACTGACAGCCATGTGGCCGACCGCGAAGACGAGTTGAGCACGTTCATCGAACGGCATCTACGGCCCAACGATGTGGTCTTTACCACGTGGCGCGAAGACGGTCATTGCGATCACGAGGCGGTAGGCCGAGCCAGCGCCGAAGCGGCAACCCGCGTCGGCGCGACCCTGCATGAGCTGCCCGTGTGGACCTGGCATTGGGCCGCGCCCGAAGACAGCTTCGTGCCATGGCAGCGCGCACGCAAAATCCTCCTCGACCCGGCGCTGGTCGCGCGCAAACGCCACGCCATCCACGCCTTTGCCAGCCAACTGGAAGGCGACCCGCACATCGGCTTGCCGCCGGTGCTGGCGCCTTTTGTGCTGGAGCGACTACTGCAACCGTTCGAAGTGGTGTTTCTATGAGCGTCGAGGATCGCTATTTCGACGGTTTGTTTGCCGGCAACGATGATCCATGGTCGTTCCGTCAACGCTGGTATGAACAGCGCAAACGCGCAGTCACCCTCGCCGCCCTGCCTCGCCCCCGCTACCGCGCGATCTTCGAGCCCGGCTGCGCCAACGCTGAGCTGAGCTTTGAACTGGCCAGTCGCTGCGATCGCTTGCTGTGCTGCGATACAGCGGCGGCTGCCGTAGCGCTCGCCCGTACGCGGCTCGGGCCGTTCGATCACGCCGAGGTTCGCCAAAGCCGATTGCCCGAGGATTGGCCAGACGAGAAATTCGACCTGATCGTGATCAGCGAAATCGGCTATTACCTCGACGCCGAGGACCTGAAGCAGCTGATCGTACAGGCCGAGCAGTCATTGACCGCCGACGGCCAGCTCCTGGCCTGCCACTGGCGTCCGCCCATCGACGGCTGCCCGCTCAATGCGCGGCAAGTCCATGACATGCTCCACGAACATCTGCATTTACCGCGTCTGGTCCTGCATCAGGAAGCGGATTTCCTGCTTGAACTCTGGAGTCGCGAACCCCGTTCTGTGGCGGCGCTGGAGGGTTTGCGATGATCGGCATCCTGATCCCGGCGCATAACGAAGAAGACCTGCTCGAAGATTGTCTGCAAGCGGCGCTGCTCGCCGCGCAACACGAACGACTGGACGGCGAAACCGTCGAGATACTGGTGGTACTCGACAGCTGCACCGATCGCTCATCAGAGATCGTCAGTAGTTTTCCAGTGCACTGCCTGGCAATCGAGGCGCGCAATGTCGGTCAGGCCCGTGCCGCTGGCGCGCACTTTCTGCTGGAGCGTGGTGCGCGCTGGATTTCCTGCTCCGATGCCGACAGCCGTGTCGCCCATGACTGGCTGGTGGCACAACTGGCGCTTGATGTCGACGCGGTCTGCGGCACGGTGACGGTCGAGGCGTGGCACGAGTCGTTCGACGAGTCGGCGCAGATTCGCTATCACCAGCACTATCAGGCCCGTGACGGCCATCGGCATATTCACGGCGCCAACCTGGGCATCAGCGCCGAGGCCTATCAGCGTGCCGGTGGATTCGAACCGCTGGCCTGTGATGAAGATGTGCAACTGGTGCGACAACTTGAACGCTGCGGCGCCAATATTGCCTGGAGTCATCGCCCGCAAGTGCTCACCAGCGCCCGCCTGGACAGTCGTGCCCGCGGCGGTTTCGGTGATTATTTGCGAGACCTGGTACAAACCGATTAAAAAAAAACGCTTCGGATGAAACGGCGAGGCGACGAATAGCGTGTCTTGAGCAATACTCTCTGCGCGGCAATCCAGGGTATGGAGCGCGGCACATCGCTATTAAACAGAACAAGGACGTAGCCCGATGAAACCCGTTTCCATCATCGAAAGCAGCCTGCCAGGACAGATCTGGAACAGCGCCCTGCAACTGGACAACATCCCCGTCATCAACACCCAGACCCTGATTCCCGTCGGCGCGCGCGCCGTGGTCATCGCGCCGCACCCCGGCGATGAAGTGGTCATGTGCGGCGGGCTGCTTCAGTTGTTGTCCACCCTTGGACATCCCCTGCAATTGATCTCCATCACCGACGGCAGCGCCAGTCACCCCGGTTCGCAACAATGGTCGGAGAAGCGCCTGAGCGTGTTTCGCGGCCAGGAAAGCGTCGAAGCCTTGCGCCGCCTCGGCTTGCCGATGCACAGCCTGAAATGGATTCGCGGCGGCTTCACCGATAACGCCCTGGCCGAGCGGGAGACTCAACTGACCCAATTCATCGCCCGTTATCTGCGTCCCGGCGACGCGGTGTTCAGCACCTGGCGCGAAGACGGCACCAGCGACCATGACGCCGTCGGCCGCGCCAGCGCCAATGCGGCAAGCATGGTCGGCGCGACGTTCAACGAAGTACCGGTCTGGGCCTGGCACTGGCCGAGTCGCGATCAAGGGCTGATGCCGTGGCACCGTGCCCGCAAACTGCGCCTCGACACCTGGACCGTCGCGCGCAAAAGCCACGCCACCCATGCCTACGCCAGTCAACTCGACGGCGAACCCGCCCTCGGCATTGCGCCGCTGCTGCCCCGGGTGATTCTCGAACGCATGCGCTTGCCTTACGAAATCGTCTTCGTCTGACAGCACCTTCTCACCGGCTGTTACTTGCTGTCGGGAAGACCGCTGGCGACCAATCACTCTGAACTGCCTGGCGCTGCATCAGTCGCATAGAGATGCAGCCCAGATTCAGAGGAGTGACCGTGACCAGCGATTCCGAGCAGCGAGCCGTCGAATCCGCGCCCTTGAACACGCCCTCGGCGATTCATCGATTGCGGGTTCTGACCGTCAACACACACAAGGGATTTACCGCCCTCAACCGGCGTTTCATCCTTCCCGAACTGCGAGAAGCCGTGCGCAGTACCTCGGCGGACCTGGTGTTCCTGCAGGAAGTGGTCGGTGAACACGAGCGCCATTCTTCCCGCTACAACGACTGGCCACAGACCTCGCAATACGAGTTCCTGGCCGACAGCATGTGGAGCGATTTCGCCTATGGGCGCAACGCCGTTTATCCCAATGGCCATCACGGCAACGCGTTGCTGTCCAAATACCCGATCCGCGAACACCGCAACCTCGACGTCTCGATCACCGGCCCCGAACGACGTGGTTTATTGCACTGCGTCCTGGATGTGCCGGGGCACGTTGAAGTTCACGCCATCTGCGTTCACCTGAGCCTGCTGGAAAGCCATCGCCAGTTGCAGCTCCAATTGCTCTGCCAACTGCTCGAATCCCTGCCCGACGACGCACCCGTGATCATTGCCGGCGACTTCAACGACTGGCAGTTGCATGGCAACACCGCCCTCGCCCGTCGCGATTACCTGCACGAAGCGTTCGAACGCCACAATGGCCGACCGGCGAAAACCTACCCGGCGCGGTTTCCACTGTTGCGCCTGGACCGGATCTATCTGCGTAACGCCAGTAGCCATAACCCGCGCATCCTTGGTCATCGTCCGTGGACACATTTGTCGGACCATTTGCCATTGGCGGTAGAAGTGCACCTCTGAGTCCTCGTTGAACTGCAGTCGCCACGTGAGCCTTGCCCGGACTTAAGGTGAAGAGTCCGGGCTGCGGCAGAATTGACAGCAAAGAACCACGGGCAGATTGGTAAAGACCCGAGGACTGAAACACCGATTGTCGGCTGTTCGAGACCTCTGGCTCGCGGTTCGCACGATGAATTTTCGTACAAACAAGAACTTAGATAAGCACCGAAAAACAATTAGTTGCGACCCCTGATTTAGGCATACCACTCATCGTCCATTTTCTTGACGCAATGCCTGGGGTCTTCTTAGCTTCACGTTACTACCCCCGGAAATACCACCAGGGGCAACCCAAAGACACCCGCGAAATCGGGCGGCCAGCGGCTTGCCTCAATCCATTCGGTCGCCCCTCATTCGGGGTAGGAGAGACGCCAAAGCGAGATACGGCATGCGATTGCAAGGTAGACCTCCATGAAAACTTCATTCACCCGACAAGAGATCAAAGTTACTTTTTGCACTGTCTCCAGCTCACTGCTGTTGTGCTCATCCCTCGAAGTTCAGGCGGGCCCCGCCGAGGATGACTCCACACCCTGGTATCGCCAGGATGTTCCGGTCCTGAGCTTGCCCGCCACCTCGCTCTCCGCGCTCTACCCCGGCCACTTCAGCGCCGGCTCCGATACCCGAAGCTCACACCTGACCATCGAAGACGCCGCTCCAGCGGCGTGGGATCAGGTGTATGGACAGGCGTCACGCCAAGCGCAAACCGATTTTATGGCTCAGGATTTTTCCGTCCCCGGCAGTTCCGAACTCAAAGGACCGGCGATCCTGACCCTGCAAAGCGATAACGGCCATTCCCAGCAGATCGGGCTGATCGGCGGCATAACGTTCGTACAAGGCAACAACAACAGACTGTTCACCAGCCGGGCGCTGTCCGACCCTGCCAATGACACCCTTAACCTTCAAGGCCAGAGCTTCGGCGCCTACTGGAGCCTGACGGGCCAACAAGGCTGGCATGTGGATTTGACCGCCAGTGGTGGCCGTGTCAACGGCTACAGCCGCAACGACCAGGGTCAGCGGCAGGCGACTGAAGGCAGCGCGGTGACGTTGTCGGTGGAAGGCGGTTACCCGATCGGTCTGGGCGATAACTGGGTGGTCGAACCGCAAGCACAGTTGATCAACCAGCGCATCACGCTCGATACGCCTTATGCAGGCTCGGACAATGTGTCGTCGACAGATGTGACGTCCTGGAGCGGCCGGGTCGGCGCACGCTTGAAAGGTAGCTACGATCTCCATGGCCTGCCGGTCGAGCCCTATGTGCGGACCAACTTGTGGCACACCGTTTATACCGGCAATACCGTGACCCTCGATCAAGTCGACAAAATCAGCAGCAGTCGCAATTCATCGACCGTTGACGTGGGCTTGGGGCTGGTGGCGCGGGTTACGCCTGCGGTGAGCCTGTACGTCAGCGCCGATTACAGCAGTGTCGTGGACGAAAATGATTTGAACGGGCTGATTGCGAGTCTGGGTGTGCGGATGCGTTGGTGAGGGGCAGGTTTCGAGAAATGTGGTGCTTGGGCTGGTGCCATCGCTAGCAGGCTAGCTCCCACAATTGGATTTGTGTAAGGCATGAGATCAATGGGTGGGGCAGTTTTAAGAAATGTGTTGCCTGGGCGGACGCCATCGCTAGCAGGCTAGCTCCCACAGTGGATTTGTGTCGTACACAGAACCGGTGTGGGAGTGAGCCTGCTCGCGATGGGCGCGACGCGGCTTTAGATCAGCCTTCCGGGCGCAGAATCAATACCGCCAGTGGCGGCAAATTCAACACCAGCGAAAGCGGTTGCCCGTGGCTCGGCTCTTCTTCAGTGAACGCGCCGCCGCTGTTGCCGTAATTGGAACCGGCATACATCGCGGCATCGCTGTTGATCACCTCGCTCCAGCGTCCGGCAATCGGCACGCCAATGCGATAGGCCTCACGCGGCACCGGCGTGAAGTTCGCCACCACCAGCGCCGGCCGGCCATCCTTGCTCCAACGCATGAATGCGTAGACGCTGTTGATTGCGTCGTCGCCAATCAACCACTGGAAGCCTTGCGGCGCATCGTCCTGCTCATGCATCGCCGGTTCTTCGCGGTACAAGCGATTGAGGTCGCCGACCAGCTTCTGCACACCTTTGTGCTCCGAGTACTGCAGCAAGTACCAGTCCAGTTGCTGATCGTGATTCCACTCGCGCCACTGACCGAATTCGCAACCCATGAACAACAGTTTCTTGCCCGGATGCGCCCACATGAAACTCAGATAGGCACGCAGGTTGGCGAATTTCTGCCAGCGATCGCCGGGCATCTTGTCGATCAGCGAGTGCTTGCCGTGCACCACTTCATCGTGGGAAATCGGCAGGATGAAACGCTCGGACCAGGCATACACCAGGCCGAAACTCAGCTCGTTGTGATGATGGGCGCGGTATACCGGGTCTTGCTGGATGTAATGCAGCGAATCGTGCATCCAGCCCATGTTCCATTTGTAGTCGAAACCCAGGCCACCCTGTTGCGTGCTCTGGCTCACGCCGGGCCACGCGGTGGATTCTTCGGCAATCACCATTGCGCCGGGGGCTTCGAGGTTGACCACATCGTTGAGGTGGCGCAGGAAGTCGATGGCTTCGAGGTTCTCGCGACCGCCATGACGGTTCGGCACCCACTCGCCGGCCTTGCGCGAGTAATCGCGATAAAGCATCGAGGCCACGGCATCGACCCGCAAGCCGTCGATGTGGAAATGCTTGAGCCAGTGCAGCGCCGAAGCCAGCATGTAGCCGTGCACTTCGGTGCGGCCGAGGTTGTAGATCAGCGTGTCCCAATCCTGATGGAAACCTTCCATCGGGTTGCCATATTCGTACAGCGCGGTGCCATCGAATTGCGCCAGGCCATGAGTGTCGGTAGGGAAATGCGCCGGCACCCAATCGAGGATCACACCAATGTCGGCCAAGTGGCAGGCGTTGACGAAGGCTGCGAAGTCATCCGGCGAACCATAACGAGCGCTTGGGGCGAATTGCGACAGCAGCTGATATCCCCACGAACCGCCGAACGGGTGTTCCATGATCGGCATCAGTTCGATGTGGGTGAATCCCAGCTCCTTCACGTACGGAATCAACCGTTCGCCAAGTTCATGCCAAGTGTACTGGCGGGCCACTTCGCCCAGATCATCCAGCTCGCACTGCCAGGAGCCGGCGTGCAATTCGTAGATCGACAGCGGCGCACTCGGACGTGAGCGCTCCACACGCGACTCCATCCAGGCCTGATCCTGCCAGTCGACGGTCAACGGCGATGCGACTTTCGAGGCCGTGTCCGGCGGCAGTGAGGTGGCCAGGGCCATCGGATCTGCCTTGAGCGGCAGGATGCCGTTGGCGCCCAGGATCTCGTACTTGTAGGCCTCCCCGGCCTGCATGCGCGGAATGAACAGCTCCCAGACCCCGGTCGGATGACGCAGGCGCATCGGATGGCGGCGACCGTCCCAATTGTTGAAGTCGCCCACCACCGACACGCGCTTGGCGTTCGGCGCCCACACGGCGAAACGCACGCCATCGACACCGTCGACGTTCTTCAGCTGCGCGCCTAGGCACGCGCTCAGGTCGCGGTGATTGCCTTCGGCGAACAGATACAAGTCCATCTCGCCAAGCAACGCGCCGAAGCTGTAGGGGTCTTCAGAGACCTGCTCGCCGCCCGCCCAACGGGTTCGCAGCATGTACGGCTGAGCCCGGTCGAAATGCCCGACAAACAGGCCCGGCGTCTGCGTGGCCTCAAGGATACCGAGCTCTTCGCCGGTGTCCTTGGCCAGTACGTGCACGCTGAGCGCGTCCGGCAGGTAAGCACGAATGAATTGCCCACCGGCGCCATCGCCGTGGGGGCCAAGAATTGCAAAGGGGTCGTGATGTTCAGCGCGCACCAGCGCGTCGATATCCCGCGATCTGGGCAGCAGCGCCTCTTTAGCGTGACCCTGTTCCTTGTTCGAGAAACTCATAACTACTCTCCACCAAGATCGGAAAAGGGTTTAAGCCCACTCAATAATCCAAACAATCCATGCAATGGCACCGGCAACCAAGTGGGGCGATTTTCAGCCTCATACGCCACCTCATAGGCCGCCTTCTCCAGACCGAACAACGCCAGCGAGGCGTCCTCGCCTTCCGGATCTTGCCATGCATGAGCAAGACTAGCTGCCGCCAGCCGATAAGCGTCGACAAATGCCAGTTTTGCATCATTCAAATAACGGTCGGCTACCCGTTGACGTGCCGCACGGGCTTCGACGGTGTTGTCGACGTTTTGCACATTGATCGCCATCGCCGCGGCGTAATCGAAGGAGCGCAACACACCGCTCACATCTTTATAGGGGCTGTGCTTGCCGCGTCGTTCGCTCAACGGCCGCGCCGGTTCACCCTCAAAGTCGATCAAGTAAGCGTCGCCCTTGATCACCAGCACTTGCCCCAGGTGCAAATCACCGTGGACACGAATACGCAAACCACCCACTGCTTTTTTGCCCAGCTCCTGAACATGGCTGAGGATGGTTTTTTTGTTGTCCAGTAAACGACTGACCAAGGTTTTGTCCGCAGGGTTCAGTTCGTTTTGATGCTCTTTGAGCAGTTTCAGCGCGTGTTCCACCTGCGCCGCCACGTCCTTGGCCGAAGCCAGAGCCTCTTTTTGCGTGGTGACTTGCGGAGCGAATTCCCGGTTGTCGGTAGGCGCAGCCAGCACCTGGTGCATCTCACCGAGTCGTTGGCCGAGCATGCCGGCGAAGTCCTTGAGCTCGCCCAGCGCGTTGTAATGCTGCTCCTGCTCCGACATGGCATCGGCCAGTTCATCGCGCAGCGCCCGTTCGAGGTTGTTCTGGGTCCATTCCCAGGCATCACCCTGATTACTCAGATAACCTTGGGCAATCATCAGCAAATTGTCTTCACCGTTTGCATCGCGGCGAATCACCGAGCCCAGCAGCGGCGAGATGTTGGCGAACCCGGCCTGGGTCAGATAGGCGCTCATCTCCAATTCCGGGTGCACGCCCGTGGCGATTTTACGGATCAGCTTGAGCACCATGCTTTTGCCCACCACCACCGAACTGTTGGATTGCTCGGCAGACAGGTAGCGCACTTCCGACTCGGCCGTCAGGCCCAGCTTGCTCAGCTCGGCGGTCGGCTCGAAGCGGATCTCGCCGCCATCCGACGGCAATACGGTGCTGTCTTGCATGCCCAGCACCACCGCGCGGATAAAACTTTCCAGGCTGAACGCATCGGTGATCAAGCCCACTTGCGGCCCGCGACGCACCCGTGACAGCGCCAGTTGCTGCGGCAGTGCCGGTCCGACCTGATCATCAGCGATGAAGCCGAACGGCAGTTGATAGCGGCTGGTCTGGCCACCACTGGTGACCTCGATCTCGCTCAGCAACACCGGATGCTGCGCATCACCGAAGCGCACGCCGTAAGCGAGGTTGACCTTCTCGATGGCTGCATCCTTGCCGGCAAACCAGCGACGGTTCTGCAACCAGTTAGGCAAGATGCTTTGCTCCAGCGTGCCGCGTGACGGCGCTTCGAGCAGTTCTTCCATGCGTTTCTTCAACACCAGGGTGGTGAAATCCGGCAGGCTTTGTGCCGGTTCAACGTGCCAGCTAGGCATTTGATTCTCCGCAGCGAGTCCGAACCAATAGAAACCGTAAGGCGCCAGGGTCAGCAGGAAATTCAGCTGACCAATTGGCGGGAAAGCATTACCGCCAAGCATCTCCACCGGCACCATCCCGACATAAGCCGACAGGTCCAGCTCCGCCGCTTGCGCGCTACGCGACACGTTGGCCACGCAGAGGATGATTTCGTGCTTGCCGTCCGGCCCGGTGAATTCCCGGGTGTAGGCCAGAATCCGCCGGTTGGTCGGCGAAAGCATTTTCAGGGTGCCGCGACCGAACGCCTTGGATTGCTTGCGCACCGCGAGCATGCGCCGCGTCCAGTTCAGCAGTGAATGCGGATCGCCGGCCTGGGTTTCGACGTTGACCGACAGGTAGCCGTATTGCGGGTCCATGATCGGCGGCAACACCAGGCTGGCCGGGTCGGCGCGGGAGAAGCCGCCGTTACGGTCGATCGACCACTGCATCGGCGTGCGTACGCCGTCGCGGTCACCGAGGTAGATGTTGTCGCCCATGCCGATTTCATCGCCGTAATACATCGTCGGCGTGCCAGGCATCGATAGCAGCAAGCTGTTGAGCAATTCCACACGACGACGATCGCGCTCCATCAACGGAGCCAGGCGACGGCGAATGCCCAGGTTAATCCGCGCCCGACGGTCGGCCGCGTAGTAATTCCACAGGTAATCGCGCTCTTTGTCGGTGACCATTTCCAGGGTCAGCTCATCGTGGTTGCGCAGGAAAATCGCCCACTGGCAGTTGGCTGGAATTTCCGGGGTCTGACGCAGGATGTCGGTGATCGGGAAGCGATCTTCCTGGGCCAGCGCCATGTACATGCGCGGCATCAACGGGAAGTGAAAGGCCATGTGGCATTCATCGCCGTTCAGGCCTTTCTTATCGGTGTCACCGAAATACAGCTGGGTGTCTTCCGGCCACTGATTGGCCTCGGCCAGCAGCATGCGGTCGGGGTAATTGGCGTCGATTTCGGCACGGATCTGCTTGAGGACGTCGTGGGTCTCTGGCAGGTTTTCGTTGTTGGTGCCGTCGCGTTCGATCAGGTACGGAATGGCGTCCAGCCGCAAGCCGTCGATGCCCATGTCGAGCCAGTAGCGCATCACCGACAGCACGGCTTTCATGACTTGCGGGTTGTCGAAATTCAGGTCCGGCTGGTGGGAGTAGAAGCGGTGCCAGAAATACTGGCCGGCGACCGGGTCCCAGGTCCAGTTGGACTTCTCGGTGTCGAGAAAGATGATGCGGGTGCCGTCGTATTTTTGATCGTCATCGGACCAGACATAGAAGTCCCGCGCCGCCGAACCGGGTTTGGCCTTACGGGCGCGCTGGAACCAGGCGTGTTGGTCGGAGGTGTGGTTGATGACCAGCTCGGTGATCACCCGCAGCCCGCGTTTGTGGGCCTCGGAGATGAACCGCTTGGCGTCGGCCAGGGTGCCGTAGTCAGGATGCACGCCACGGTATTCGGCAATGTCGTAACCATCGTCGCGCCGTGGCGAGGGATAGAACGGCAACAGCCAGATGGTGTTGACGCCCAGGTCGGCAATGTAATCGAGTTTGGCGATAAGACCGGGAAAGTCGCCGATCCCGTCATTGTTGGAGTCGAAAAAAGACTTAACGTGAACCTGGTAAATCACCGCATCCTTGTACCAGAGCGGGTCTTTGATAAAGGTGGCAGCCTTGGGTTTCTTCGCCATTTGAAACTCCTGTTGAATTCGGATAGCCACACCTGCTGAACCTCGAAAACCGCACACCCCACTGTAGGAGCTGACGAGTGAAACGAGGCTGCGATCTTTTGATCGTGATCTTCAGCGCCTGCAGAGGCGCCAAAGATCAAAAGATCGCAGCCTCGTTTCACTCGTCAGCTCCTACAGGTGATTCATCTGTCAGCACGTGTGTCGTTACAGCGATGCCTTTAAGAAATGGTGATGCGCCAGATGCCGAATGGCTGATGAGCGGGGTCGATCCGCATGAACTGATACTTGCCGTGCCAGGTCCAGCGGTGGCCGCTCATCAAGTCTTCGCCCTGGGTGATGGCGTCGTCCGGCAAGCCCATTTCCCACAGCGGCAACTCGAAGTTCGCCTCCTGCACGTTATGCGGATCGAGGCTGACGGCCACCAGAATGAAGTTGCTGCCGTCCGCACTGCGCTTGCCGAAATACAGGATGTTGTCGTTCCACGCGTTGTAGACCTTCAAGCCCAGGTGCGTGTGCAGCGCCGGATTCTGTCGGCGGATGCGGTTGAGCTGGGCGATCTCGGCAATGATGTTGCCGGGGGCATTGAAGTCCCGAGGGCGAATCTCGTACTTCTCGGAATTGAGGTATTCCTCCTTGCCTGGTACCGGCGCGGCCTCACACAGTTCAAAGCCCGAATACATGCCCCACAAGCCGGAGCCCATGGTGGCCAGCGCAGCACGAATGAGAAAACCGGCACGGCCGGACTCATGCAGAAATGCCGGGTTGATGTCCGGGGTATTGACGAAGAAGTTCGGCCGGTAGCATTCGCGCCATGGCGACTCATTGAGCTCGGTGAAATAGGTCGCCAGCTCTGTCTTGGTATTGCGCCAGGTGAAGTAGGTGTAGCTCTGGGAATAACCCACCTTGCCCAATCGCGCCATCATCGCCGGGGTGGTAAAGGCTTCGGCGAGGAAAATCACCTCGGGGTACAACGCCCGCACATCGGCGATCAACCATTGCCAGAACGGCAGCGGTTTGGTGTGAGGGTTGTCCACGCGAAAGATCTTCACACCCTCTTCGACCCAACCGACAACGATGTCACGCAATTCGACCCACAAACTGGGAATCGCGTCGGTGGCATAGAAGTCGACGTTGACGATGTCCTGGTATTTCTTCGGTGGGTTCTCGGCGTATTTGATCGTGCCGTCCGGGCGCCAGTTAAACCAGCCCGGATGCTGCTTGAGCCATGGATGGTCCTGGGAACACTGGATGGCGAAGTCCAGGGCGATTTCCAGCCCGTGGCCAGCCGCCGCCGCGACCAATCGGCGGAAGTCTTCACGGGTGCCGAGTTCGGAATGAATCGCCTCGTGCCCGCCCTCCTCGCTGCCAATGGCATACGGGCTACCCGGATCATCGGGGCCGGCAGTCAGGGAATTGTTCGGGCCTTTACGGAAGCTGCGGCCAATCGGGTGGATCGGCGGGAAATACAGCACGTCGAAACCCATGTCCTGGATCATCGCCAGCCGCGAGTGCACGTCATTGAAGGTGCCGTGGCGCGCTGGGTCGTCAGTGATCGAGCGCGGAAACAGCTCATACCAACTGGCGAACTGGGCCAGTTCTCGCTCGACATCCACCGGGTACTCGGGGCTGAGGCTCAAGTACGCGCGATGATCGGCCTGCGCCATCAGGTCGGCGCTATGTTGGTGCAGAAACAGCGCAACCTGCTCGGCTTCGAGCAGACCGGACAATTCATGGTGCAACGCCGCCAGCTCTTCGCTCAGCGGCCCTTCGGAACGCTCAGCCGCGTGCTGAACCTGATGCCGCCCTTCCTGCAACTCCAGGCTGATGGGCACACCGGCCACGTGCTTTTTCTCGATTTCATAACAGAAGCTGGCGTACTGATCGATCCAGGCTTCGATGCAAAACACATAGCGACCCTGTTGCTCAACACGGAACTGGCCTTGCCAGCCGTTATTGCCCAGCTCAGTCATGGTCTCGCTGTGCCAGACATCGTCACCATCGGCCTGCCAGCGCACCCTGACGGCCAGTTTGTCGTGACCGTCGGCGAACACTTTGCTGGTCACCACGACGTCTTGCCCCACCACCGCTTTGACGGCGAATTGGCCTCCATCGAGGGTCGGCATGACGTTTTCAATGGCAATGCGCGGCAGCAATAACGCCTGCGACAGCGGCATGTGCGGGTTGTAGTTCAACTCAGTCGGTTTTTCAGCAGTCATCGAGCATCTCTCCTTTACGCCCCATGGACGCTCATGTGTCTGGTTGTCATTCACACGCAATTATCTGCTCCGGAATGAACTCACTTAGGTTCCGAGCGACAGGCGCGGGGAAAAGTTCACGCCCATTTTCCGGGAATCAAATCCGTGACCTGTGGGTCAACAAACTTAAGCACGACTTACGCCATGTACCACAAGGAGGCTTCAATCATGAGTATCCCGATCCCCGCCGAGACACCGGATCCGAACATCGACCAGCCGACCATCCCGCCGACGGACCCGGCACCGGTCCCCGAACAAGAGCCACCGGGAACCACGCCACCGCCCCGGGAAGACCCTCCGGACACCATGCCGCCGGTAATCGTCAAACCCTGAACCGTAAAACTGGTCGGACTGGTCGGACTGGTCGGACTGTAGGAGCTGTCGAGTGAAACGAGGCTGCGATCTTTTGATCTTGTTTTTTTAAATATCAAAGTCAAAAGATCGCAGCCTCGTTTCACTCGACAGCTCCTACACAGCTCCTACAGTCCTATGGTTGGTCCTGATCTTTATCGAGCATTTTCACGACCTTGGGCATCACACTGAAAATCGCCAGCGCGAGCAACGTACTGAAAACCGCCGTCGCCTCGCGCCCCAAGCCGGCCGACACCCCGATCGCCGCCGTCATCCACAATCCGGCGGCGGTGGTCAGGCCTTTGACGTGGCCCTCATCCCCCTCCTGGTTTTTCAGGATAGTGCCAGCGCCGAGAAAACCTATCCCGGCGATCACGCCCTGCACCACCCGACTCATCGCATCAGCCTGGGACCCCGACATCTGCGGCACCAGTACAAACAATGCCGCGCCCAATGCCACCAGCATGTGCGTGCGAACCCCGGCAGCCTTGCCCTTTTGCTCACGCTCAAACCCAAGAATGCCGCCCAGCAACGCAGCGATCAGCAACCGTACGGTGATGCGCGTCAGTTGCGACGCATCGCCAATGTCGGCGAACTCCTCTTGCAGCGTTACCCAAACCTCATGCCACCAAGCGTTCATGGTGCAAATCCTTGTGATTGCTCGTTAGAGCATGGACCGCACCGACCATTAATCGGTTGCACCGAACGATGATCGCCGGCTGTGCCCTAACACTGTAGAACCCACAGAGAAAAGGACACCTTCATGACTGTGCGCATCGAAAACCAGACGTGCTTTTTCACCACCGAAAATGGTGAAGAGATTCGCTTGTGCCCCGACGTCACCATCATCACTGACTCGGATAAAGCCATGTCCGCGGTTGAAATCAACGGCCAGCGCGTTTACATCACCGAAGCAGAAGCCGACGCATTGACCGTAGCAGGCGCCGTGGACGGTCGTAAGCATTTGAAGGCCACCGACAGTGATTCGGTGATTTGACTGATCCGGATCAACACCCCTCGCAGGCGACTGATACAGGCGCCTGCGTCCTGCTGAACCGGGTGCGTCAAGTTGTCGCAGGCAGCGCATCAGCCCCATCTGATCCGCTTTTTATTGCAATACCTGAGTCTGTTATGCAAACAGATCGCTGGTCATAGTGCTCATGCCTGATGGAGGCTGATGAGCGAAAGACCATGAGCGATAGAATCCCCGTCCGAACCGTAGAAAGCATCCCGCCAGTCAAGACCTATGAGCCTTCGCGTCCAAAGATGAAGGCCAAGTCCAGCGACAATCTGATTCACACCCGCAGCTTCACCGGCCTGTTCCGTACCCTGCGCCTGAGCGGTGCCGGCTGCTTGTTCTTGCTGTTCTTCGGCACCGTGTGGCTGAACTGGGGCGATCGTCAGGCGGTGCTCTGGGACCTTTCCGAAAGCAAATTCCACATCTTCGGCGCGACCTTCTGGCCGCAGGACTTCATCCTGCTCTCGGCGTTGCTGATCATTGCCGCGTTCGGCCTGTTCGCGATCACCGTGTTCGCCGGCCGGGTGTGGTGCGGCTACACCTGCCCGCAGAGCTCGTGGACGTGGATTTTCATGTGGTGCGAGAAGATCACCGAAGGCGAACGCAACCAGCGCATCAAACTGCAGGCCGCGCCGTGGGGCCTGAACAAACTGCTGCGCCGCTCGGCCAAACACACCTTGTGGCTGGCGATCAGCCTGCTGACGGGCCTGACCTTTGTCGGCTACTTCACGCCGATCCGGCCCCTGGCCGAAGAACTGCTGACCTTGCAGATGGGCGGCGTCAGCCTGTTCTGGGTGCTGTTTTTTACCGGGGCGACGTACATCAATGCCGGCTGGCTGCGTGAAGCGGTGTGCATGCACATGTGCCCGTATGCGCGATTCCAGAGTGTGATGTTCGACAAGGACACCCTGACCATTTCCTATGACGTGGCCCGTGGCGAAAACCGTGGCCCTCGCAAACGTGAGGTGAAACCGGCCGACGTCGGCCTCGGAGATTGCATCGACTGCCAGTTGTGCGTGCAGGTCTGCCCGACCGGGATCGACATCCGCGACGGCTTGCAGATGGAATGCATCGGCTGCGCGGCGTGCATCGACGCCTGTGATTCGATCATGGACAAAATGGGCTACGCCCCCGGCCTGATCAGCTATACCTCGGAGCGTGAGTTGCAAGGTGGCAAGACCCGCCTGTTACGGCCACGGTTGATTGGTTACACCGCCGTGCTGCTGGTGATGATCAGCGCCCTGGTCCTCGCCCTGGTCGAACGGCCGATGGTGTCGCTGGATGTCAGCAAGGATCGCGGCTTGTTCCGTGAGAACAGTCAGGGACAGATCGAAAACATCTACAGCCTGAAGGTCATCAACAAGACTCAGACGCGCCAGGACTATCAATTGAGTCTGGTGGAGGGCGACGGCTTCCAGCTGCAAGGCAAGACCGAACTGAGCCTGGCGCCGGGTGAGATTGTCGATGTGCCGGTGTCGGTGGCCCTGCTCGCAGAACGTCCGAGCAGCAGTTCGCAGACGATCAGCTTCAAGGTTGTCGACAGCGATGAGCCGCAGATTTATAGCGTGGCGAAGAGCCGGTTTGTGGCACCGATGAACCGTTGAACCGTTAGACTGCGGTGCTGCCAATCGCGAGCAGGCTCGCTCCCACAGGGGTATGCGGTCAATTGTGGGAACAAGCTTGCTCGCGATGAAGTCACCTCGATTTCTCTGAATGACACCCATCGGGCACTTGATGAAACGCTACGAAAAATTCGCTGACGACATCGCTGAACTGATCCGCTCCGGCGTCCTTGGCCCCGGCCAGCGCGTGCCGTCGGTGCGCTACGCCAGCCAGACCTACGGGGTCAGCCCGTCCACGGTGTTCCAGGCCTACTACCTGCTCGAACGCCGGGGCCTGATTCGCGCGCGTCCGCGCTCGGGCTACTTCGTCAACGCCCATGCGCCGAGCCCGTTTTCGGAGCCGGTGATCAGCAGCCAGGTCAACGAATCCACCGAAGTCGACGTCAGCGAGCTGGTGTTCTCGGTGCTCGACTCGATCAAGGACCCGACCACGGTGCCCTTCGGCTCGGCTTTTCCCAGCCCGACCCTGTTCCCGCTGCAACGGCTGTCGCGCTCCCTGGCCAGCGCCGCCCGGGACATGGACCCGCGCATGGTCGTCACCGACATGTCGCCGGGCAACCCACAGCTGCGCCGACAAATCGCCCTGCGCTACATGGTCGGCGGGCTGATGCTGCCCATGGAAGAACTGCTGATCACCAACGGCGCGCTGGAAGCCCTGAACCTGTGCCTGCAAGCCGTCACCGAACCCGGCGACCTGGTGGCCATCGAAGCACCGGCGTTCTATGCCTGCCTGCAAATACTCGAACGGTTGAAGCTCAAAGCCGTCGGAATTCCGGTGCATCCACGGGACGGCATTGACCTTGGCGTGCTCGCGCAAACCCTCGAACGCCATCCGATCAAAGCGTGCTGGTGCATGACCAGTTTCCAGAATCCCATGGGCGCGACCATGCCCGAGGCCAAGAAGCAGGAACTGGTTGAATTGTTGCGCCGCCACCAGGTGCCGCTGATCGAGGACGATGTCTACGCCGAACTCTATTACGGCCAGCAAGCGCCGAAACCGGCCAAGGCGTTTGATACCGAAGGGCTGGTGATGCACTGCGGTTCGTTCGCCAAGAGCCTGGCCCCCGGCTACCGCATCGGCTGGGTCGCCGCCGGACGTTATGCGCAGAAAATCGAACGGCTCAAACTCATGACGTCGCTGTGCGCTTCGATGCCGGCCCAGGCCGCCATCGCCGACTACCTGCAACACGGCGGCTACGACCGGCACCTGCGCAAGCTGCGTTATGCCCTGGAAGAACAGCAAAGCGCCATGCTCGCCGCCATTGCCCGCTACTTCCCGGCGCAGACACGCGTCAGCCAACCCGCCGGCGGCTACTTCTTGTGGCTGGAACTGCCGCCGCAGATGGATTCGTTGAAGTTGTTTCAGATGGCGCTGGCGCAGGGCATCAGCATCGCGCCAGGGCCGATCTTTTCACCGACCCAGCGCTTCAGGAACTGTATCCGACTGAATTACGGGAGCCCGTGGACCGAGGAATCGGAGAAGGCGATGGAGACGTTGGGGCGGATTGTGCGGTCGTTCTGACAATTGGATGCCGGCTGGTCCGGCCCCTTCGCGGGCAAGCCCGCTCCCACAGGGTTTGTTGGTGCTCAGTAATGTTCTGTTCACCCCGTTCCACTGTGGGAGCGGGCTTGCCCGCGAAGAGGCCAGTGCCGGCACCGCAAATCTCAGAAATTAACGGCCGCCCCCAAGATCAACAAAAGTCCCGGTCGCATACGACGCCTTGTCCGACAACAACCAGATAATCGCCTCCGCCACTTCATCCGGCCGTCCGCCCCGGGCCATCGGAATGCCTGATTCGAGTTTGCTCACCCGGTCCGGATCACCGCTTAGCGCATGGAAGTCTGTGTAGATATACCCCGGTCGCACCGCGTTGACGCGAATGCCCTCGCCCGCCACCTCTTTGGACAGGCCAATGGTGAAGCTGTCCAGCGCGCCTTTAGATGCCGCGTAATCCACGTATTCGTTGGGCGAGCCCAAGCGCGAGGCCACCGAAGACACGTTGACGATGCTGCCGCCCTGCCCGCCATGCTTGGGCGACATGCGCAGGACCGCGTGCTTGGCGCAGAGAATTGGTGCCAGGACGTTGGTCTTAAGGGTTCTGAGAATGCGGAATTCGGACATTTCGTCGACACGGGACTTTTGCCCCACCGTGCCGGCATTGTTCACCAGCGCCGTGACCCGGCCCAGTTCGGTGTCCACCCGGTGGAACAAGCCGATCACTTCATCTTCGATGCTGACGTCGGCGCGGACCGCAATGGCTTGGGCGCCCAGCGCGCGGACTTGCTCCAGCACACGTTGCGCAGCCGCTTCGTCGGCCTGATAGTTGATACAGATCCGATAGCCCTGCGCGGCGGCCAACAGCGCGGTTGCGGCGCCGATGCCTCGGCTGCCGCCAGTGATGAGAATGACTTTGTCCATGCGAGCGTCCCCTAACAAACCTAAGCAGTCGGGGCCAAGAATAACCGCCATTGCCGGCTTTTGCATGGGCTCACATCAATCCCATGGCGATTCAACCTACCGCCAGTTGTTCCCCGCGATGAATGTCGGCCATGAAGCGATCTGCGGGCAGCGGGTGCCCCAACAGGTAACCCTGCAACGAGTCACACCCCAGCTGGGTCAGGAAATCCTGCTGGACACCAGTCTCCACGCCTTCGGCAACAATGCGCAGGCCCAACGCCTGACCGAGGGCGACGATGGCCGAGACAATGGCCGCATCGTCGCTGTCGTGTTCCAGATCGCGGACAAAACCACGGTCTATCTTCAGCTCGTTGGCCGGCAGGCGCTTGAGGTACATCAAACTCGAATAGCCGGTGCCAAAGTCATCGATCGACAGGTCGACGCCCATTTCCGAGAGTTCCTGAAGCACCGTCATGCTCGCGTCGGCATCGCTCATGGCGGTGGTTTCAGTGATTTCCAGGGTCAGGCTGTTCGCCGGCAGCTGATGGGTGGCCAGGGCTTTGGAAACGCTATTGACCAGGCCCTTGTGGCAGAACTGCAACGCCGAGAGATTCACCGCGATGCGCCAGTCGGTGTAGCCCTGCACGTACCACTCGCGCATCTGACGGCAGGCTTCGTTCAGCACCCATTCACCGATGGGAATGATCAGCCCGGTCTTTTCCGCAAGGTCGATGAACCTGTCCGGCAGCAGCATGCCCTGGGTCGGGTGCTCCCAGCGCAGCAGCGCCTCGGCGCCGACCGGGCGACGATTGCCGGCGTCGAACTTGGGTTGGTAATAGAGGCTGAACTGTTGCTGCTCGAGGGCGTTGCGCAAATCCTGCAGCAATTGCAGCTGGATGCGCGCGTTGCTGTTCATCGAGGCATCGAAAAAGCTGTAGCCGTTTTTCCCGGCGCCCTTGGCGTGGTACATCGCCGCGTCGGCGTTCATCAGCAATTCCTTGGCTGTCTGGCCATTGCCCGGAAACAGCGCAATGCCGACACTGGCGGAAATCTGCAGATCATGTTCGGCGACCCGAAACGAACTGCCGATCAACGCAACCTGCCGAGCTGCCAGATCCAACGCGTCGTTGGGCTCAATGAGGCGCACCAGCAGCACAAACTCATCGCCGCCGATGCGCGCCAGCGTGTCCTGGCTGCGCAAATCCTGACGCAGGCGCTTGCCCACCTCACGCAGCAACTGATCGCCCATGTGATGGCCGAAGGCATCGTTGACCGGTTTGAAACCATCCAGGTCGATGAACATCAGCGCAAAACAGCCGCCCTGCTCGTGCACCTTGGACATGGCTTGCTCGATGCGGTCGGCGAGCAACATGCGATTGGGCAAACCGGTCAGGGTGTCGTGCAGGGCCAATTGGGTGAGCTCGCGATTGGCTTCTGTCAGGGAGCGCGCGAGGTCGGCGGTGCGCGCTTCAAGACGCGCATCGAGCACCGACGTCAACAAAGCGATGCTCAACACCGCCAGCGTGGTGATCAGCACCAGGTTGTCGAGGCCTTTGCCGTTCAGGCCCGTGATCGCGGCACCGCAGAAGCTGCCATCCGGGAAACGCGCCGCCGCCATGGCGGTGTAATGCATGCCGACGATGGCGAGGCCCATGATGACCGCGGCGCCGGCGCGAAACAGACCTACGTACGGTGTGTGCTGACGCAGGCGAAAGGCGATCCACAACGCCGCGCCAGATGCGCCGACAGCGATCAGCAGCGACGCACTGAACAGCGTCGGGTCGTAATCGATACCCGGTTGCATGCGCATGGCGGCCATGCCGGTGTAATGCATGGCACTGATCCCTGCGCCCATGATCAACGCGCCGAACCCCAGTTGCCAGGCGGGCAAGAGTGGCTGGCTGACCAGCCACAGGGCAAAGCCGCAGGACAGGATTGCGGTCAACAGCGACAGGGCCGTCAGGGTGAAGTCGTACCCCAGATCGATGGGTAATGTGAACGCGAGCATGCCGATAAAGTGCATCGACCAAACGCCAACGCCCATGGCCAAGGCGCCGCCCGCCGTCCATAGGAACACGGCCCGGCCTTTGGCCGTGGCAATGCGCTCCGTCAGGTCGAGCGCCGTATAGGAGGCGAGAATCGCGACACAGAGTGAAATGACGACCAGCGTGGGTGAATAGCTACCGATGAGCATGTGGCTTCTCGTAATCGCTCTGCCGTACTGCTTCCGTTCTCGGCGGGGCAAATCCGGCGATTGTACTGATTGCGCAAAAGAACGCACTGACAATAATGGTCAAATGGCCATCAACCCGATGAAACGCTTGTTTGATTGAGCGCAAAGGTTCTGAAACAACACGCAGCCCGGTAGCACTGCAGGCCCGTCGAATTGTAGGAGCTGTCGAGTGAAACGAGGCTGCGATCTTTTGATCTTGTTTTTTTTAAAATCAAAGTCAAAAGATCGCAGCCTCGTTTCACTCGACAGCTCCTACAGGGGCATGTTTGTCGGTTAAGGGTTTTTGCTCACTTCCAGCGCCCCGTCCCAGCCACCGCCCAGCGCCGCGATCAACTGCACACTGGCGATCAGGCGGCTCTGCAACAAAGTCAGCACGCTGCGTTCGTTATTCAACGCCGTGGCCTGAACCACCACCACATCCAGATACGCAATCAGTCCGGCCTTGTACTGGTTCTGGATCAGGCGCAGTGATTCACGCGCCGCATCCAGCGCTTCCTGACGCACGCCCGCTTCATCCTCCAGCACCTTGAGCTGTACCAGATAGTTTTCCACCTCGCGGAAACCATCGAGCACGGTCTGGCGGTACTTGGCCACGGTTTCGTCGTAGGCCGCTTCACTGCGATCGACTTCAGCGGAACGCTGGCCGCCGTCGAACAGGGTCATGGCCAACTGCGGCCCGACCGACCAGAAGCGGTTCGGCAAGCTGATCCAGTTGGCATAGGTGCTGCTGCTGTAGCCACCGTTCAGGCTCAGCGTCAGGTCTGGGTAGTACGCGGCCTTGGCCACGCCGATGTTGGCATTGGCCGCCATCACCGAACGCTCTGCGGCAGCGATGTCCGGGCGGCGTTCAAGCAACTGCGAAGGCAGGCTCAACGGCACTTCGGGCAACGCCGGGATGTTCTTGGTCTCGGCCAGGGTGAACTCCGCAGGCGGCAGCCCGATCAGTACGGCAATCGCGTTCTCGAACTGGGCACGCTGCCAGATCAGGTCGACCATGTCCGCCTGGGTGCTTTTAAGCTGAGTCTGCGCCTGGGCCACCGCGTCCTTGCCGGAGACACCGGCGCGGTACTGGTTTTCGGTCATTTTCAGCGAGCGTTGATAGGCTTCGACGGTCGCTTCCAACAGGCGCTTCTGCTCGTCGATCACCCGCAATTGCAGGTAATTCTGCACCAGCTCCGATTGCTGGCTCAGGCGCATCGCCGCCAGGTCGGCAAAACTGGCCTGGGCATTGGCCGTGTCAGCTTCGAGGCCCCGGCGCAACTTGCCCCAGATGTCGGCTTCCCAACTGACACCGGCCTGCGCGGTGTAGGTGTCACGAATGCCGCTGGAGGAACTGGTCAGGCTCGAATTGCTGCTGCCGGTGCCCTGGCTGGAGCGGTTTTTGCCGACGGTCAAGTCCACCGTTGGAAAAAACGCGCCCCGGGCACTGCGCACCAACGCCTGGGCCTGACGGTACTGGGCTTCGGACTGGGCGACGGTCTGGTTGGAACTGTTGAGTTTTTCAATCAGGCCATTGAGCTGCTGATCGCCATACAGCTCCCACCAGGCGCCGCGGGCCAGGGAGTCGCTGGGCTTGGCCTGACGCCAGCCTGCCGCTTCCTTGTATTGCACCGGCGTCGCGGCGGGCGGGCGCTGGTAGTCCGGGCCGACAGCGCAAGCGCTGAGCATCGCCACACACAGCGTCAGGCTCAGCAAACGCGAGCCCCGGGCCGCCGCCAACGGGGTGGCCAGATTGATAAGCGATCGGTCAGTCATAGCGGAGTTTCCAGAGCAGCATCGGTACGCACTCCACGCCATTTGTTGAAACGATGGCGCAGTTTGTCGAGGTAGAGGTAAACCACCGGGGTGGTGTAAAGGGTCAACACCTGGCTGAAAATCAGCCCGCCAATGATGGTCAGGCCCAGCGGCTGACGCATTTCCGCACCTTCGGCGCGGCTCAGCAGCAATGGCAACGCGCCGAGGATCGCCGCCAGGGTGGTCATCAGAATCGGTCGCAGACGTTGCAGGCAGGCGCTGCGGATCGATTCCAGCGGCGTCAGGCCTTGGTGCCGTTCCAGTTGCAGCGCCAGGTCGATCATCAAAATGGCGTTTTTCTTCACCACGCCGATCAGCAGGAACAGCCCGAGCAGCGAAATCAGGCTGAACTCGCCACCCAGCGCATAGATCGACAGCAACGCGCCGACCCCGGCCGACGGCAACGTCGACAGAATGGTCAGCGGGTGAATATAGCTTTCATACAGCACACCCAACACCAGATACACCGCCACCAGCGCGCCGAGAATCATGAACGGCTGGCTCTTCTGGGTGGCGGCGAAGGCGTCGGCGGTGCCAGCCATTTTCACGATCACGTCTTCCGGCATGCCGAGCCGGGCAATCGCCCGCTCGATGGCCGCCGTACCCTGCTCCACCGTCACGCCTTCAGCCATGTCGAAGGCAATGCTCTCGGATGCGAACTGGCCTTCGTGGCTGACGCGGTCGTCTTCCAGGCTGTTTTCGTAATGAGCGATGGTTGAAAGCGGAATCCGCGCGCCGTCAGCGGTGATCACCTGCACCTGCTTGAGGGTGATCGGGTCTTGGGCGTATTTCGGATTGACCTCCATCACCACTTGATACTGGTTGAGGCTGTCGTAAATCGTCGAAATCTGCCGCTGGCTGTAGGCGTTGTTCAGCACGGCGGTGACCATGTTCATGTCGACGCCCAGGCGCTTGGCCTGATCGCGATCGACAATCAGCGTCACCTGTTGCGCGCCGCGCCCCTCGCGAGCGTCAATCGCCGTCAGTTCCGGCAGCGCCTTCAAGGCTGTCACGACTTTTGGATACCACTCGCGCAACTCGCCGAGGTCGGCGCTTTGCAGGATGTAGGAATATTGCGACGTGGTTTGCTCGCGACCGCCGCCGAATTGCAGGTCCTGATCGGCCATCAGCATCAGTTGCGCGCCAGGCACCTTGGGCATTTCCTTGCGCAGGCGTTCAATCACCTTCTGCGCGGAAATGTTGCGCTCCTTGATCGGTTTCAGACGCACCAGCATGAATGCGTTGTTGGTGCCGTTGGTGCCGCCGATGAAGCCGGCGACACTTTCCACCGCATCGTCTTTGAGAACGGCGCGGCGGAAGGTTTCCATTTTCGGCTGCATGACGCTGAACGACAAACCGTCATCGCCGCGCACGAATCCGATCAGTTGGCCGGTATCCTGCTGAGGCATAAAGGTTTTAGGAACAACAACATAAAGCGCAATGTTAACGCCAACCGTCAACAACAAACTGAGCAAGGTCAGTCGACGATGACGCAGCACCCAGTCGAGGCTGGTCGCGTATTTACCGACCATCCACTCGTTGGCACGCTGGCTCCAGCGCTGCAAACAGTTCTCCTGGCCCGGCGTGTGCGGCTTCAACCAACGCGCACAGAGCATCGGCGTCAGCGTCAGGGAAACCACCAGCGACACAACGATGGACGCCGCCAGCGTGATGGAAAACTCGCGAAACAGGCTTTCGATGATCCCGCCCATGAACAGGATCGACAGGAACACCGCCACCAGCGAGACGTTCATCGACAGCAAGGTAAAACCGACTTCCTGCGCTCCAAGGTACGCGGCCTTCATCGGCGGCACGCCCTCATCGATATGCCGGGAGATGTTTTCCAGCACCACGATGGCATCGTCCACCACCAGCCCGGTGGCCAGGATCAGCGCCATCAGCGACAGGTTGTTCAGCGAGAACCCGTAGAGGTACATCACCGCAAAGGTGCCGACCAGCGACACCGGCACCGCCAGAGTCGGAATCAGCGAAGCGCGGAAATTACCGAGAAACAGGAACACCACCAGAATCACCAGCGCCACAGCGATCAGCAGGGTCATTTCCGCTTCGTGCAGCGTCGCCTTGATCACCGGCGAACGGTCCATCGCCAGGTTCAGTTTGACGCTGGCCGGCAGCACGGCTTGCAACGCCGGGAGCTGGGCCTTGATCTCGTTGACCGTCTCGATGATGTTCGCGCCGGCCTGGCGGTTGATCACCAGCAATACCGCCGCGTCGTTATTGAAGAAACCGCTGTTGTAGCGGTCCTCGACGCCGTCGCTGACCTTGGCCACGTCCTTAAGGCGCAATGCCGCGCCGTCGGCGTAGTGAATGATCAGCGATTCGTAATCCTTGGCTTTTTCCAGCTGATCGTTGGCCTGAACCTGCCACAGCCGCTGGCTGTCCTCGACCGAGCCTTTGGGCCTGCGCACGTTGGCGTTGGCGATGGTGTTGCGCACATCGTCCAGGGCCACACCGTACTGATTGAGCGCCTGGGGTTCGAGTTCGATACGCACGGCCGGCAACGAACTGCCGCCGATCTGCACTTCGCCCACGCCCTGCACCTGGGACAGGCTCTGGGACAGAATCGTCGAGGCCAGGTCGTAGAGCTGGCCTTTTTCCAGCACATCGGAGGTCAGCGACAGCACCATGATCGGCGCCTGGGACGGGTTGACCTTCTTGTAGGTCGGCATGCTGCGCATCCCGCTCGGCAGCAGGTTGCGCGAGGCGTTGATCGCCGCTTGCACTTCTCGGGCCGCGCCGTTGATGTCGCGGTCGAGGTCAAACTGCAAAATCACCCGGGTCGAGCCCTGGCTGGAGCGGCTGCTCATGGTGTTGACGCCGGCAATCGCGCCGAACGAGCGCTCCAGCGGCGTGGCCACGGTCGAGGCCATGACCTCGGGACTCGCCCCAGGCAGGCTGGCCTGGACCACGATCACCGGGAAATCCATCTGCGGCAATGGCGCCACCGGCAACAGGCCGAAGCACACACCGCCCAGCAGCATGATTGCCAATGAGAGCAGCATGGTTGCCACGGGACGCTTGATGAACGGTCCTGAAAGATTCATAAGTGGCAACCACTAGCGGCAAGCGGCAAGCGGCAAGTGAAAAGCGGGACCTGCGATGGCTTTAGCTTGGAGCTCGCAGCTTGATGCTTGTCGCTCGCCGTCATACCACCACCTCTTTCGAGTCGGTCTTGCCAAAGCGGCGTCCCAACCGATCGAAATACAGATAAATGACAGGCGTTGTGAACAGCGTCAGGACCTGGCTCACCAGCAAACCGCCGACCATCACCAGACCCAAAGGCTGGCGCAATTCCGCGCCGGAGCCGGTGGCCAGCATCAAGGGCACGGCGCCAAACAACGCGGCGAGCGTGGTCATCAGAATGGGCCGGAAGCGCAACAACGCCGCCTGATAGATCGCGGTCTGCGGGTCCATGCCCTGATTGCGCTCGGCGTCGAGGGCGAAGTCGATCATCATGATCGCGTTCTTTTTCACGATGCCGATCAGCAGAATGATGCCGATGATCGCGATCATCCCCAGGTCATTGCCGCTCAACAGCAGCGCCAGCAAGGCGCCGACCGCTGCCGAGGGCAAGGTCGAGAGGATGGTGATCGGGTGGATATAGCTCTCGTACAACACGCCAAGCACGATGTACATCGTCACCACCGCCGCCAGAATCAGCAGCAAGGTGCTCGACAAGGATGCCTGGAACGCCTCGGCTGCGCCCTGGAACTGCGTCTGCACGCCAATCTGCATGCCGATGTCTTTCTGCACCTGATCGATGATCTCGACCGCATGCCCCAACGCCACGCCCGGCGCCAGGTTGAACGACATCATCACCGCCGGGAACTGGCCGATGTGAGTGATCGCCAGCTGCGCCTGCCGCTCCTCGATGTGCGCCAGGCTGGACAGGCGCACTTGCCCGCCGTCGGTGGTCTTGACGTGAATCTGGTTCAACGCATCCGGGCCGATCTTCTCGCCGGACTGCGATTGCAGCACCACGCGGTACTGGCTGGCCTGGGTATAAATGGTGGAAATCTGCCGCTGGCCGAAGGCGTCATACAGCGCGTCGGTGATGTTCGACACCGACACCCCGACCCGTGACGCCGCATCGCGGTCGATCACCAGGTAAACCTGCAAACCCTTGTCCTGCAAATCACTGGCGACGTCCGTCAGTTCCGGCCGTTGCGCAAGGGCCTGCACCAGACGCCCGCTCCACAGGCTGAGCAACTCCGAATCCGGCGATGACATGCTGAACTGGTATTGCGTGCGGCTGACACGGTCTTCGATGGTCAAGTCCTGCACCGGCTGCATGAACAGCCGGATACCGACCAGTTTGTCCAATTCCGGTTGCAGGCGAGCGATCACCTGGGTCGCGCCCAAATCGCGGTTGCTGTGGGATTTGAGGTTGATCAGCAGGCGACCGCTGTTCAACGTCGAGTTGTCCCCGTCGACGCCGATGTAGGACGACAGGCTTTCGACCGCTGGATCGGCCAGGATCACCTTGGCCAGTTCCTGCTGGCGCTCGCTCATCGCCGCAAAGGAAATCGATTGCGGTGCTTCGGAAATGCCCTGGATAACGCCCGTGTCCTGCACCGGGAAGAAACCCTTGGGCACGACCATGTACAGGAACACGGTCAGCGCCAGTGTGCCGATGGCCACCAGCAAGGTCAGCGGCTGGTGCTTGAGCACCCACTGCAACCTGCGCCCATAGCCTGCGATCATCCAGTCAATTGCTGCGCCACTGGCGCGGTAGAAACGCCCCTGTTCTTCTTCCTTCGGCTCACGCTTGAGCAATCGCGCGCACATCATTGGCGTCAGGGTCAGGGAGACAACCAGGGAAATCAGGATCGCCACCGCCAGGGTGATCGCAAACTCGCGGAACAACCGCCCCACCACGTCGGCCATGAACAGCAACGGGATCAGCACCGCGATCAGCGACAGGGTCAGGGAAATCAGGGTAAAACCGATCTGCTTGGCGCCCTTGAGCGCGGCATTAAGGGGCGTGTCGCCTTCTTCGATGAACCGGGAGATGTTCTCCAGCATCACGATGGCATCGTCCACCACAAAACCGGTGGCGATGGTCAGGGCCATCAAGGTCAGGTTGTTGACCGAGAACCCGGCCAGGTACATCACGCCGAACGTACCGATCAGCGACAGAGGCACGGCCACCGTCGGGATGATCGTGGCGCTGGCTCGACGCAGGAACAGGAACGTGACCATCACCACCAGCGCGATGGCGATCAGCAGCTCGTGTTGCACGTCGGTGACCGAGGCGCGAATGGTCTGGGTGCGGTCAGTGAGGACCGTGACGTCGAGGCCCGCCGGCAAGTTGTCGGTGATGCTAGGCAACAGGGCCTTGATCCGGTCGACCACTTCGATGACGTTGGCGCCGGGCTGGCGCTGAATGTTCAGCAGCACGGCCTGGTTTTCATTGGCCCACGCCGCCAGACGTTCGTTCTCGGCGCCGTCGACGATTTCCGCCACATCCTTGAGCCGCAACGGCGCGCCGTTGGCGTAGGCCAGAATCAGGTTGGCGTAGTCCTTGGGCGACGTCAGTTGATCGTTTGCATCAAGCATCGAGACCCGGGTCGGGCCGTCGAAGTTGCCCTTGGGCTGGTTGACGTTGGACGCGCCGATCAAGGTGCGCACGTCCGACAGGTTCAAGCCATTGGCCGCCAGGGCCTCGGGGTTGACCTTGATCCGCACCGCCTGACGCTGGCCGCCAGCAATGCTGACCATGCCGACACCGCTGATCTGGGCGATCTTCTGCGCCATGCGGGTGTCGACCAGGTCATTGAGCTTGGGCAACAGCATGGTCTTGGAGGTGATTGCGAGGGTCAGTACCGGGGTGTCCGCCGGGTTGACCTTGTTGTACACCGGCGGTGCCGGCAGATCCTTGGGCAGCAAATTGGTGGCGGCGTTGATCGCGGCCTGCACCTGCTGCTCGGCGACGTCCATGTTGATGTCGAGGCTGAAACGCAGGGTCAGCACCGAGGCGCCACCGGAGCTGGTCGACGCCATCTGGGTCAGGCCGGGCATCTGCCCGAATTGACGCTCCAGCGGCGCGGTCACGGCACTGGTCATGACGTCCGGGCTGGCGCCGGGGTACAGCGTCATCACCCGAATGGTCGGGTAATCGACCTGCGGCAATGCCGACACCGGCAGCAACCGATAAGCGATCATACCGGCCAGGATAATCGCCAGCATGCTCAGGATCGTGGCGACCGGGCGAAGGATGAACAGCCGCGAGATGTTCATGCGCCGTCCTTTTTCGCCTTGTCGGTGGTGGAAGCAGGCTCAGTTGAGCTGGCCGCCGATTTGCCCTGCAAGTGGCCGGTCGGGGTGGTCGGTACGTCCTTGGTGTCGTTGACCACTTCGACTTCGCTGCCTTCCTTCAGGCGGTCGGTGCCTTCCAGGACCACGCGATCCCCGGGCGCGAGGCCTTCGGTGACCACGGTGTTCTGACCGTCACTGGCACCGACTTTCAACTGGCGGATCGTGACCTTCTTGTCGCCGTCCATTGCGTAGACGAACGTGCCGTTGGTGCCGAACTGAATCGCGGCCGACGGTGCGAGCACCACGTCTTTCAGGGTGTCGGCCAGCAAGTGAACGTTGACGAACTGGTTGGGGAATAACACCTGATCGCGGTTCTCATAGCGCGCCTTGAATTTCAGGGTGCCGGTGGTGACGTTGATCTGGTTGTCCAGGCTCTGCAACACGCCCGTGGCCTGCAACCGGGTGTCGCCACGGTCCCAGGCTTCGGCGATCAGTTTGGCGCCGGTGCGATAGCGCGCCAATACGACGTCGAGGCTGTTTTCCGGCAAGGTGAAGGCGACGCTGATCGGTTGGGTCTGGGTGATGATCGCCAGCGCCGTGGTGTCGTTGGCGGCCACCAGGTTGCCGACGTCCAGCTGCCGCAGGCCCACACGCCCGGCAATCGGGGCGCGGATCTTGGTGAATTCCAGATTGAGTTTGGCGTCGTTGACTGCCGCCTGATTGGTCTTGACCGTGCCTTGGTACTGGCCGACCAGCGCTTCGGCGGTGTCCAGGGTTTGCTTGGCGATGCTGTCTTCCTTGAACAGGCCCCGATAACGCTCGACATCGACCTGGGCGTTTTTCAGCTGCGCCTGGTTCTGCAGCAACGTGCCTTCGGCCTGGAGCAAGGCGTTCTGGTAAGGACGCGGATCGATTTCAGCCAGCAGGTCGCCAGCCTTGACCATCTGCCCTTCTTCGAAGGCAATCCTCATCAGCTCGCCGCCAACGCGACTGCGCACGTTGATGGTGTTGAGTGCGGTGACCGTGCCCAACGCCCTGTAGTACAGCGGAAAATCACCTTTGACCGCCGGCGCCACACGCACCGGGATCGGTCCGGTCGCCCCGCCAAAGCCCGGACGCATGCCTCCCGCCTTGCCGGTGTGCCCGGCGACGGCTTTCGGCGCTGCACCTTCCTTCTGGCTGCTGCCGGCGGGCCAGAATTTCCAGCACAGCCCAACGATGACCAACAGGACAAGCAGGCCGAGCAGCCAGCGACGAGGATTACGGGAAGCGGAGGATTGCATGGAGTGATCAACCATTGGGCGCGTGAGCTTCTTTCTACGGGAGGCTGAACGATAAGCACTGGCGGGTATTAAGCAAAGCGCCTTTACCGGCAATTTACCTTTGGCTTACGTAACAGGAGATTTATCTAAGACACTGAAGCACAAATGAAAACGGCCTGGACAGGGCCAGGCCGTTAACAATTGTAATGCTTTACTTATTTCAGAACGGCAAGGGCTGCTTCGTAGTTCGGCTCCTGGCCGATTTCGCTGACCAGTTCGCTGTGCAGCACGGTGTCGTTCTCGTCCAGAACCACAACGGCACGGGCAGTCAGGCCTTTGAGCGGGCCGTCAGCGATGGCCACGCCGTAGTTCTCGATGAACTCGGCACCGCGCAGGGTCGACAGGTTCTGTACGTTTTCCAGACCTTCAGCACCGCAAAAGCGTGCCTGAGCGAACGGCAGGTCGGCGGAGATGCACAACACAACGGTGTTGGCGACATCGTTGGCCTGGGCGTTGAACTTGCGAACCGAAGTCGCGCAGGTCGGGGTGTCGACGCTTGGGAAGATGTTCAATATTTTGCGCTTGCCGGCGAAGTTCGCCAGGGTCACGTCAGACAGATTGCCGGCAACCAGGGAAAAGGCTGGTGCCTTGGAACCGGCTTGTGGCAGTTGGCCGTTGACTTGAACCGGGTTGCCTTTAAGAGTGACTTGAGCCATGAACGGAGTCCTTCTGAACGTTGTTGTAGAGAATTTTGAAGAGGCCGAAGTTAACCACGAAACAGGGCTTTCGACCTATCCCCGATACAAAACTTGTATACAACATAAATCCTGTGGGACCGGGGCCGCCTAAGTGACCCGGTCGGTGTACAGCGTACCGCCCTCCCCAGCTTCCACCCGATGTTCGTGACGAAAGGCAGCCGTCGGCCCTCGAGCATTTTATCGATGAGATGATGCTCGCCCACTTCGCGGAGGGGCATCGCCTCAGCTAATTGCTTCCATGTCGGAAAACTCATCCCGATCCCGAAACATGACATAGAGCGGGTCGAGCCCGGAGCCTGCCGGGAAGACAACGATGTAGTCATCGAACTTGATCTCGGTCATGCCAACAAATGATTCCAATAGCGGCACAGGCGCAGATTGCAGGAATCCCAGGCGATACTCAGTGGCTGAACCCTGGATCGACGTAGTATCAAGCGCAGCAGGTGCACGCCAGCTGACAGTAACCGGGGCGAGGCCATCGGTGGTAAAACAGTACGCTTGCATCGAGTCCTTCCAGACTGCGGGTCGCACTCTCACTCTGGACGACAACGTATCGCCATTCGTTGGCGTGATGGCCACCTGTAACAGTGTGCTTATCGCTCTCACGCCTCGAGACAGCGTCCCCGCGGGAACGTCGTACGTGCCGCTGAACATTCTGAAAGCAATGTCCACGTCTGCCGCCGCAGCTGCCAGATGGTGCCAATCATGCCCCTCGATGGGCTGAAACTCGTGCAGAGGAACGCACACCCCATACCTGCCAACCTCGGCACGACTGGAAAAATCCATTCGCAGAACCGCCGCGTACTGACCCTGATGAGCCAGGGCTCCCGAGGGGATCTGCCAGGTAAACTCCGCCACCGTAGAACGAACCGCTTTTTGTAGAGCCACCCGGTAAGTTTCCATTGGCTGCGACAGCTCTCCATCGATCCACACGCCGGGACGCGAATTGACATGGGCGAGAGACGCCACAAACAACCCCGGGGTCTGGGTCGGTCCAACCCCCTCCAGATAGCGTTGGCGTATCAGTTGCGTGTGTGCATTGATCAATAATGTTTCAGCTTCGATTTGCAGTCGAAGCAGACGCTGGCTGGTGACGCTCAATGTCGCCAAATAATGCGCCTCAGTGGTAGTAATCAGTTGGACGATGCTTTGCCACTGTGCTTGCTCGGCGCGGCTGTAAGTCAAATCACGCTGGGCAGCTTCCCTTTTGAACTTGAGCCCCATTTCCCAGAATTCGTAGCGCCTGATCGCCAGACGCGATTCGAATTCGGCCGTTTCGAGACTACGGATGTCCGCCTCACGCCCACGGATGTCTACATCAGCGCTCTGTCGATTGCGCAGATGATTGATACGTTGTTCTAAAAGGCTGAACGCCGTTGCCACATCTTGCTGCGAAGTCATCACGTCTACGGCGGCCTTTTGGACCGCTGCCAGACTTTGAGCGATTCGAAGTTGCGTCACCTGCGCAAACGTCATCGGTGTGGACGGCCAATTGGCATTGGAAGTCGGCACGGGAATGCCTTCGCCCTTGAATGCCGGCAGCCCTTGCTTGTGGTGCCAGTCTTTGACGTAGTACACAACCGAGCCTGTGTTGTGGCCGTTGTAATCGTCCTCCGCAGGATAGAACAACAGGTCTGCGCCTTTGGGGTGGGCGACAATCCGGTCGAAGTGGTTGATCAGTCGGTCGTGATCCTGTTTGGGTAGATCAACAGCCCATATTCTGTTTACCAACGCCTGGAATTCTGGCTCGGTGTAATCCTTGAGTGTTGCTTTAAGTTCCATCCCTGGTTTTCCTTGTGTAGGTGACACTTGACAGCTGCCGGACAAAGGCACCTGCTCATTGACGATGAGCAGGTAGTTTCTACGCGCGGGGTAAGTGCATCATTCCGCTTTGAAGCCGGGCTTGTTATTGAGTGCGCGCCATTCTTTGACTTCTTTCAGGATGCCTTCGGGACTGTCTTCCTGACCTTCCTTGGGGTAGAAGATGACGTCTGAGCGGCCGGGATGTTCGGTGATCGCCACGAAATGCACCAACAAACTATCCAGATATGCCTCCAGCTCCTCTCCCTCCAGTTCATCGGGAAAATCAGTAAACCCTTTTAGAAAGTTCAAAAACTCCGCTTCCGTATAGTCTTCCAACTTCTTTTTAAAGATCATTTTCACGTTTCTCCATATGCAATTGAATGTGCCGCTTAGGCGTCATCACTACAATGTTATCCATCCCGTAAACTTCCCCACCGTTTGCAACTTCAACTTGGTGATGCAGCTCAAACGTTTTGCGACCACCGACCTGATCAGCACCCAGAGGGTATGGAGAAAGGCCTGCTTGCATTCTTCTTAAATTGCGAACACTAAATTGATCGCTCAAGGCCAAATCCACTGCAACAGCCTTCCAAAACGCCCGCCTGAACCCATGAAAATTCCTGAACTCCTTCCATCGCAATTGATCCGCGATGTGCGAAGGAATGGGGGCGCCAGCTCCCCTCGCATCATCCCCGAGCCAAACTTGCGAGGCATCAGCTCCCCATCCAGTTGCCGTACCCGGATCATCCCGCCGATCAAGAAACAGCACATCCGGCGAAGGCAATTCCATATCCGCCGGATACCCAGGAATACTGGCACCGATCTGCCCTTCGTCAACAGCCGGAAACGTCTCGTTTTGCGGTAGGACCGGGATGACCGGAGTGCCGGGGTAAACTGCTGGAATCGGCGGAGTGAGCGGTAATGTTGTAGGACCGAGGTGATCGATACCCGGCGGAACGAGGGGTGTCCAGGTACCCACGCCAACAGGCCGAATTGGCCAGGCCTCGATGGCAGGCAGGATCCCTTGTTGTCCGAAGGCGCTTTGCGGCGTGGTGATACTGATTTTGTCGAGGTTGAAGGGGTTTTCACCGAGCGCTGCGGACTCTTGATAACGCAGTTCGAACTCACGCCTGTCCCCCACCCAGGTACTTTTGGGCGCATAGGGTGCAAAGCCTTGTTCGATGCGCTTTTTGTTCACCTCATCAAATTCGGTGACAAGCGCCGGGTACTCGCCAACCGTTCGCCACAGCGCTTCATCGAAGGCCACGAACGAGTTGATTTCCCGGCCTCGGAACTGATCGCCGATCTGTACCGGAATGGCCGCGCCGCTCGCCTGGCTGGCGGCGTTCCACCAGTCAAGGCCGGCGGGCTGACCAGTGCCGGTGACGACGCCAGCCCCCAGCGCTGGCAAACCGAAAGAGAAATAAGTCGGCGGCAGACCCGGCACGCACACGATGCAATCCTGAATGCGTAGGTCGGCACCCTCCGGGATGTTCTGGACCTGCGGTGTGATCACCGCCAACCCGCCTTGACTCGCCGTTGCCGCTGGAGAGGGAACGTGCGGGGTGAACTGCAATTGCCTGCCGGGGTATCCGGGGATCTCGGCGTTATAGGTCCCTGTCAGTGGCTCGAGTACTGCATTGACGACCGGAACCTGTGCGCCAATCTCGCCTCCAGTACTGACGGCAATGATCGCGGTGCCTTCTGGCACCGTTTCGGGCCTGAGCCGATAGGCCACTTCCACCGACCCACCCGCATCAGCGATCGATTGCAGAACGCTATTGTCAGAAAGACCCAGTGCTTGTGCCGGAACGCCAACCGAATGGAACAAACGCCTGCGTTGCTCGGGTGTCAGCTCCCCATTGCCTAGCGTCGGCGAGTAGACCATTGCGGTAACGAATACCGGTCCCGTTCTGGCTGCGATGCGAACAAAATCGCCAAGGAGCCTGCCTGCTGCTCTAGACGCGGCCTCAATGACCGCCGCCGCGTCCTGAGCAACGAGCACACCCTCGCGGGTCAGGAACATCCCGCCAGCGGCCGCTGTCGACAGCGGAACATCCAGTGTGTTGGCCTGCCTGATCCGCTCAACGCGCGCGTCTTCATCGGCCTGCTGCTTGAATCGAACACGCGCCTCACGCTGCTCGGCATACTGCCGGTTACGCTCCCAGGCTGCTTCTATTTCACGCCAGACAACGGTCTGCTCGGCATGGTGTCTGGCCAGTGCATTGGATTTAGCCGTGAGCGCGTTTATCTGCGCGGATAGCAGCCGGGCTTCGTGGGCCGCGTTGTAGGCGTTTTCCCAAATCTGGTGGCCGTCATTGAGCGCTTGGCCGAACGCCCCCAGTCGTGTCAGGTAATCGCTCGAAGTACGGGTGAATGGATCGTGCCCATCGAAGGATCTGGCAATCGCATTCTTTGCATTGAGCTCTGCGGTTTTGCGGGCGATCAGCCCGTCGATTTCGTTTTTTCCCTTGGTGATGGTGTAGAGCTGCCAACGCTCGCTCGAACCCGTTTCAGGCGGTCGTCGAGCACCCGCGATTTCATGCTCTAGGAATGGCGCGAGTTGATCGGCCTTGGCCGCAAAGCTGCGGTCTACCTCGGCTCTGATGGCGTCATGACGCTGGGCCAGCCCAGCGAGAAACTGCTGCAAAGCCTGGAGGCGAGACAACTCTTGAGCCTGCGCCGCGGCGGCTTGAGCTTGGGCTTGAGCTGCTTGGGCATGAGCCTGAGCCGCCGCTGCTTGAGCTTGGGCGTCAGCCTGCAAACGCTCTTTTTCCTTTGCCTGACGAGCGGCTTCTATGGCGCGCTTTCGGGCCTTTTGCTGTTTTTTGTTGGTTCTGCCAAACCCGCCTGAAACCCCTCCGCCGCCAGCCCCTCCACCGGAACCACCGCTTGAGGCGGGCGGTCCCGACCTGATGACGACACTTCCTGAGGATCCATCGTTGAATATTTGTGGTGCCATACAGTCACTCCTTGTCTGTAGGGCACAGCATGTCGGCGCAGCAGTGGTCTGGTGCGGTACATAGTTATCGCGTGGGATTTCCAGCCAGGTGGGCAGCTATCTGAGCGGTGAGCCGAAAGCTAATCTGCACATTCGGATTGCTTTCTTTAGCGGCGTTGTCGATTCAACAAACGGTCATTCGACTACACAGTGAATCACCCACCCTCCAGCGGAGATAAGACCATGCGATTCATGATCATTGTTAAAGCCAGCCAGGACTCCGAGGCCGGCGTGATGCCCAGCGAAGAACTGATGAGCGCGATGGGCAACTACAACGAGGAACTGGCCAAGGCCGGCATCCTCGTTGACTGCGACGGCCTGCAACCGAGCAGCAAAGGCGCCCGAGTACGCTTCTCGGGCGACAAGCGCACCGTCATCGACGGCCCGTTCGCCGAAACCAAGGAACTGATTGCCGGCTACTGGATCTGGAAAGTGAAGTCCAAGGAGGAAGCAATTGAATGGGTCAAGCGCTGCCCCAACCCGATGCCGGGCACCGAAGCTGAAATCGAGATACGCCAGATCTTCGAGGCCGATGATTTCGGCGCGGAGTTCACCCCGCAGTTGCGCGAGCAGGAAGAGTGGGTGCGGTCGCAAATGAAGAAGCCCTGAGTTTTTTCATAAGATCAGAAGATCGCAGCCTCGCTTCACTCGACAGCTCCTACATTGGAATGCGTACTTTCTGTAGGAGCTGTCGAGTGAAACGAGGCTGCGATCTCTTGATCTTCATGCCTTTTGTCTCATCCACCACCCAACCCCATGATTTTCTTTAACTTTTTATCACACAAGAAAAAACCAAAACTTCCACAAAAAACCAAGGAAGCTCCCTCTTCGACTGGCGAACCCGGTGTTAGCTGCTAACTTCATCAGACGTGTCCTACAGGCTTGATAGGAAAGAAATTACGCAGTAACGGCCACCAAGTGCCGAGTCGTCCAATGAGCCACGAGAGCACAAAGGCGACGGCCTGCCGCTCTTCCCACGATTCTGCGCGACCAACATCACCTTCGGTAAATAAGGAGTTTCCTATGCGTCTTCTCATTCGTGTGGTCGGTTTCAGCCTGATGACGATGTTCGCCAGCTGCGGCGTCGGAGCTCAGGATTCTAAAAACAATAGCGACATCTCGGTGAAGCAATACGTCCCGGCCGACGCTCACGTTGACAAAAGCGGGGCACTCGACGTCATCACGTCCGTGGAATGAAGCCGAGGATTCAGTAAGGATGTTCTATGAATAAACGCCTGTTGCTCACTGCACTCTCGCTCACCCTGAGCACCAGCGTCTGGGCCGACTTCACCGCCACACCCGAAGAAGCCCGGGGCATCGCCAAGGAAGCCTATCTGTACGGCTTCCCGGTGGTGGAGATGTACAAGACCCTGTACACCCAGGCCGTGGACAAGAAAAGTTCGAACTTCAAGGCGCCGTTAAACAAGATCGGCAACACTACCAAGGCGTTCACCGCCCAGGACACCGCGTTTGTCACGCCAAACGCAGACACTCCCTACTCGTTCATCTGGATGGACCTGCGCGCCGAACCGCTGGTGCTGACCCTGCCGAAAGTCGACGAAAACCGTTACTACTCGGTGCAGCTGATCGACGCCCATACGCAGAACTTTGCTTATCTGGGTACGCGCAGCACAGGCAACAACGGCGGCCATTTCATGATCGCCGGCCCCAACTGGCAAGGTCAGCAACCGGTGAACATGGACCGCTTGCTACGCAGCGAAACCAACATCGCCTATGCCCTGTATCGCACGCAGCTGTTCGATGACAAGGACCTGGCCAAGGTCAAGCAGATCCAGAAGGGCTACAAAATCGAGACGCTCAGCCACTACGTCAAACATAAGGCCCCGCCGTCGGCACCGAAGATCGCCTGGCCGAAACCGACGCCGACCATGAGCGACACTCCAGATCTGTTCCGCTATCTGAACTTCATGCTGGCTTTCGCCCCGGCGCAGGACGCCGAGAAGGACTTGCTCGCGCGCTTCAAGAAAATCGGCATCGAAGCCGGCAAGCCTTTCAAGTTGCACAACTACACCGCTGAACAGCGCCAGGCCCTGGAAGACGGCATCAGCGATGCCAAGGCCGAATTCGCCCGATTCAAAAAAGACAAGGTCGATACCCATCAGGTCAGCAGCGGCGACTTCTTCGGCAGCCGCGATCACCTCAACGGCAATTACCTGTACCGCTACGCCGGCGCCAACCTGGGGATTTTCGGCAACTCCGCCGAAGAGGCGGATTACATCGGTTATTTCGTCGACAAGGACGACCAACCGGTCGACGCTTCGAAACACGATTACACCCTGCATTTCGACAAGGGCGCCCTGCCCCCGACCGACGCGTTCTGGTCGCTGACGATGTACGACGGCAAGAACAAGCTGCTGGTGGCCAATCCGCTGAATCGCTACCTGATCAACTCGCGAATGTTGCCCGATCTCAAGCGCGACGCCGACGGCGGTCTGACGCTGTACCTGCAGAACAAGGCACCGGCCAACGACCTGCAAAGCAATTGGCTGCCGGCACCCAATGGTCCGTTCTACGGTGTCTTGCGCCTGTACCTGCCAAAACCGGAAGTGAGCAGTGGCCAGTGGAAAATTCCGCCGCTGATACTCGTCAAACAAGAACAGTAGGCGCAGCCAGTCATGGCCAAGCCTTGTGAACGCTGGTTTTTAAATGATTGAAGGTGAGCCCCGAGGACTTTTCGACGCGAAACAGGTAGTGTGCGCAAAATCAAATTGCCACTACGCCCCATTTACAGGGATGTTGCCGCGTCGCAGGTTTTCATGGAGTTGCACACGCAATGAGTTGCTGGACCGTCCTTGGGCTGTCGGCCGACGCCGATACGCGCCAAATCAAACGCCAATACGCGGCATTGCTCAAACAGACGCGTCCAGACGAAGACCCGGAAGGTTTTCAGCGTCTGCGTGAGGCCTACGAACAAGCGCTGAACATCAAGGAATGGGAGCGCTTGAGCGAGGAAGACTCCAGCGTTGAGGAATCGTGGGACCTGAGTGGCCTGTCAGTGGTCGAGGTTGATGCACTGCAGGTGGTCACGCGCCCATTGCACAACGTCAGCCGTGCCGAGCTCGAACAACGGTATGCCACCGCCGTAGAACATGGCGCCGTCGATGTCTTGGAAGATGCGTTGCTAAGGCATTGCGTCGAGCACGCTGACACCTGCGAAGACCTGATCGAGTGGGCGGTCGAGACCTTTCACTGGTTCAGCTTTCAACAGCGGCTGGAACTGGATGAAGTCCTGATCGAACAGTTGCAGCAACAGCTTCAGCGTATCGCCGAGCGTCGTGAAGCACCGATCTTTCTGGCCTGGCACCAGTGCCTGGCTGCAGAACCCGCCGCCACGCCGCAGCATCGCGCCGCACGCCTGTTATTGGCACCGCTGACGTTCACTCAGCGCCGTGCCCTGGCCCGACGCTTGCGCGACGAAGACTGGGTGCAATGCCGCAAGCTGAGTTCTGCGTTGCACGCCAATCATCCTGATATCTGCGCCAATCTGCCCGGCGGCACGCCGTTCTTCTGGCGAGACTGGGAATACGTCTACAACAGTTGGCCGATGTACCTGGGCATTGTCCTCGCCTGCCTGGTCGGCTCCTTTATCCAATTTGCGCCGTTGGGCACGCGGCTGGGCGCATTGATCGGGGTCACGGTGTTCTGGTCGATGATATTCGCCGCTGGCGGCTGGGTGCTCAACTGGCTGACGGATCAAGTCGCCTATCGCTTCTGGCTGCTGGACGATCGATTGAGTGCGCGCCTTTCGCCCTGGCGCGCGCCGCTGCCGTTTGGCGTGCTTCGCGACCTGATTCCCTGTGCAGTCATGACAGCAGGCATCGGCAACGTTTATGGCGTGGTTGGCAGCCTCGTTTACGTGACCACGCTGGCAACCGTCGGGCTGATACGCCGGCGAGAGCTCAAGCCGCTCGTTTCCTGGCAGCACGCCAGCCCCTTGTTCAAACGCTGCTTGATGGGCGCGGGCATATTGGTCCTGGTTTTAGTACTCGGCGTGTTCAAAGTGATCTCAAGCCAAGGCACGGTCAATCGCAACCAGGGCCTGCAACAGTGGACCGAACGCTTGTGCAGCCGCATGCCGGTTACCGCCAGCGAATGCAACGCACCGGCCACCGTTGAGCAGTGGTACGGCCAGGAGAAACAGCCATGAACCCGAAATGGCTGTTCCCTATAGCCACCGTCGTGATGTTTATCTTGATGGGGCTGGCCGGCTCCTCAAAGTTCGTCGCCCGCATCGACTTGTGGCTGGATAAACACGACGCGCCGCTCACCGCTCAAGCTAATGCGCTAAGCCCGGTGATCGACTGCATCAATCGTGTCGACGTGCATTGGCGAGTGGCATACGAACTGTACAAATCGCCGAAGCAATCTGAGCAACCGGTACGTGACTGGCTTAGTAGCCTGCATGACTTCGACGACAACGGTGCCAGTGATGCGTCCTACCTTCAAAGGGATATCTGCTCGCCCAAAATCAGCGAAAAACTCAAGCTGCTCGAGTACGACCCACCGTTGGGGTTAAAAGCCGATGCCTACGCGCAGGCATTGGAGCAAGTGATGCCACTGACGCAGCAAATCACGTTTTACCGGCAGGCGCGCTTTTCGACAGTCATCACCGAGGTGCAGCCTGTGTTCGCCGACCAGTTCAGACCCAAGGCCGAGGACTACCTCACGGCGTCGACGCTGCTCAGACAACATGTCGAAGCGCTGGACCTTGAACAGCGACGTGCGCAACTCAATCTGATCGAAGCGCGTCTGGGCAAGGACATTCACTGGTATTTGCTGGCTTACATGATCCAGGCCAGAGACACCCTGAACCTGGTCACCGAGGGCGTGAAAAATCGAACCCTGACACCACAGGCCCTCGCCAAAACCACTGCTGAACTGCAACTGGCCTGGGATTATCGCCAGCAGTTCAACCAATCTCAGTTGCCGGAAACGCAAAAACGTAACGAAGTCCCCAGTCATCTCTGGTCGCACATTGCCAGGCCGACGCAGACGTATCTGGATGCCTTGAATGCTCTGCACCAGGACTGGCAGAACAAGGCTGAACCACAGCGATTGAGTGATGACTTTTTTGCGGTGACACGAGCGTATGACTCGCTGATCAGCTATTACAACCGACTGGGACGGGCTGAGTATTGAGGATTGGGTCTATCGACACTGGAGTAGTTGTTGAAAACACACAATATTCATTGTTCGCCGCAGTTTCACTCATAGCCGCCATTTGACAGACACCGATCCTGCGACAAAGCTGCAATAGGCTTGAACGCGCGCCTGAGGGCAAACGCACCTGGACTACGGACGTCGCAATGCCGACACATAAAAATAAAGCAGCACAGCCGACCCCTGATTCGCCAACACCCCAGATCAATCGTTATCTGTTTCCCGTCACCATCGGCCTATTGCTGGTGGCGGTGGCGGCGATCGGCTGGTTTCTGCTCAGCAGTTCGCCAGTGCCGCTCAAACCCGTGCCCGTCAGCGCGCCGGCCGCTCAACCGGCCAAGCCACAACCCGTCGCCCTGGCGCCGGCGAAGATGGTCGACGAGCAACAATGCCAAGGCTGCCACAGCCAGCAGACGAAAGACTGGCAAGGCTCCCATCACCAATTGGCGATGCAGCCGGCCAATGCCGAAACGATGCTGGGTGATTTCAATAACGTCACGTTCAAGGCAGAAAACGAAACCAGCCGTTTCTTGCGCAAAGGCGACGGGTTCTGGGTCAACACGCCGGGCATCGACGGCAAGAATGCCGACTTCAAGGTCGCCTATACCTTCGGTATCGCGCCGTTGCAGCAATACTTGATCGAGGTCGGTGACGGACGCTTGCAAGCGCTGGGCGTGGCCTGGGATACCGAGAAACATCGCTGGTTTCACCTTTATCCAGGCCAGGGCGTGAATTTCAAGAATCCGCTGCACTGGAGCAAACCGAGCCAGAACGCCAACTTCATGTGCGTCGAATGCCATACCACCGGTTACAAGCGCAATTTCGATGCCGCCAAAAACACCTTTGACAGTCAATGGAACAGCCTCGGTGTCGGCTGTCAGGCGTGCCACGGCCCGGCCTCCAATCACCTGGAATGGACGGCGAAAAAGACTGACTTGATCCACGCGGGTTTTGCGGTGGACCTCAAGGACAAGGACGCCACCGTCGAAATCGAAACCTGCGCCCGCTGCCACTCCCGTCGCGCGCCGCTGGACGATGGTTACACCGTCGGCAAACGCCTGATGGACGATTACCTGCCAAGCCCCTTGACCCGCGAGCTGTACGCGCTGGACGGCAAGATCAAGGACGAGGTGTTCGAGCACGGCTCCTTCGCTCAAAGCAAAATGTTCGACAAGGGCGTGCGCTGCAGCAACTGCCACAATCCCCACAGCACCCAGCTCAAGGCGCCGGGCAACGGCGTTTGCCTGCAATGCCACAACAGCGCCGGCAAGACCTCGGTGGCCGGTGTCGACGGCAAGGGGTTGCAAGCCAAGAACTACGATTCCATCGAACACACCCGCCACACCATGGGCCAGCCCGGCTCGCAATGCGTGGATTGCCACATGCCCGGCAAGTTCTACATGGGTAACGACTTTCGGCATGACCACAGCTTCAGCATCCCCAACCCGGTGCGGGCGAAAAAACTCGGTACACCGGACGCTTGCCTGACCTGTCACCAGGGCAAGGCCGGCGACAAGGTCACCGAGCAGTTCAAGCTGTGGAGCAGCAGCTCGCAGGTTCCAACCGCCCCACGTTATGACGAAAGCCTGTGGTTGATCCGCAACGGCCAGCCCGGCGCAGCGCAAGCCTTGTACGAGCAATTGCAGCGCAGCAATCTGCCCGCGATCCAGCGCGCGACGCTGCTCAGTGAACTGGCGCTGTACCCGAGCGAACAGGCGTTGAAACTGGCGACCAAAGACCTTGGCAACTCCGCACCGCAAGTGCGTGAGAGCGCGGTTCGGGCGATCAGCGCGTTGCTGCCGCCACCGGAACGTGCGCCGTTGCTGGCGCCGTTGCTGAAAGATCCGGTGAAGGCTGTACGCATTGGCGCGGCTCGGGATCTGCTTGGCGCCGCCCGTAACGGTCTTGGCAGCGCCCAGGCGAACTGGGAAGCGGCCATCGCCGAGTACGAGGTTGTGCAAAAAAGCCTGCTGGAACGCGCCGAGGCCAACCTCAATCTGGCGATGCTGTATCAGGCCAGCGGTCGCAGTGGAGAAGTGGAAGCGCTGCTGCGTAACGCGCTCAAGCGTGATCCGGATTTCTACCCGGCTCTCGTCACGCTGGTGCAATGGCTGGAAGCCAACGGACGCGGTCAAGAGGCGCAAACGCTGTTGGCGCAGAGCCTCAAGGAACACCCCGACGCCGCCCTTTTGCAGCATACCCAAGGCTTGTCCCTTGTACGTGCGGGGAAATCGGCCCAAGCCATGCCGTCCTTGCGCAAAGCGGCGCAACTGGAGCCGCAGAACGGCCAGTACGGTTACGTGCTGGCGGTGGCGCTGCATGACAGCGGCAAGGTTGATGAAGCGTGCGCCGAGTTGGAACGATTGCTGAAAATACAGCCTGCTAATCGCAATGCGCGGTTGGCGCTGATCCAGTACTACCTGCACAGCGGGCAGGAGCCGAAGGCGCAAGTGTTGTTGCAGGACTGGAAGAAAATGAACACGGGGGACCCGGCGCTGAAATAATCTGCGACTGATCCGAAGGCCTCATCGCGGGCGATCCGACTTGTCCGCGATGGCGCCGACGCGCTTTCAGATATGAATCACCACGACGAACCACTCTTCATCGCCAACTCGCGCCGACTATTGGCCCGCATCGCCTTGATCAACGACACCGTGCCCACCAGCAAAATCGCTGCGGCTAACAAAAAGTCGATCTTGTACAGCTGGAAGTCATTCGGCGGCCCCAGCAAAAACACCCGAATCGCCCCAACGCCCACCAACGTTGCCAGGAAGTCGATACCGGGTTCGTCCCGGTAAAACACGTGCAGCAATGGCAGGCAGATCACCAGCAGTAACAGCCAGACGATCACCTTGAACGAGCCCTTGCGCTCGACGCTGAACGCGCATTCATTGGCGGCGTAGGGCTTGTAGTCTTCCTCGCGCACCAACACACTTTTCTCACCGATGTACTCGGCGCGGTTGTACTTCTGGATCGGCGTAAAGGTGTTCGACATCTCCATGCTGGTGGTGATGTGTTTGAACTTCAGGTCAATGCGCTCGTTGCCCTTGAGGTAATACAGCACCGGTTTGTAGCCATAGCGGTAGCTGTCGAACGGAAAGTCTGTCGCCCTGCCCTGAACCCCGATCGGGCGCGGTTCAAGCTCGGCGTAGGCGCTCTTGTCGGGGGATGCCGGATTGCGGCTCAGCGGCTTGATCCGGACCTGCTCGAGGAACACCGGCGTGACGCCATAAGACCAAGGCAAAGGTTCCAGGCGCAGGCGCAATTCATTGCGGCCCAGGTCATAGCGATCAAAGGTTCGCTCGGAGACGATGACGACACCCGAGAGCATGAAATCGCCATGTACATTATTGGTGATGCGCAACGTCAAACGATCCTTGCCCAGCGCTGCGGCATCGCTGGCCGGCGGCGTGCCGCACCAGGCGCTGCTGTCAAATGCGCCCCCAAGTTGCCCGTCGCGATTTTCCTGAAACAGGTAAACGTAACTGCCCCACAAGGCCAGCATCAGCGACAACGCGATCAGCCCCAAAATCCTTTTGGCCACGCTCAAACCAGACTCCTTTCTTTACCAGCTCCCTGATGAGGCGCGGACTCTACCAAAATGCCATCAGTGGCCCAAGCAAAAGATCGTGAGGCTTATCGCCGCCGAAACAACGGCCTCGGCTCAATCACCGAACGCCCATACAACACGCTCATCCCCGCCAGCCCCTTCAGCGCGTCCTCAGCGGATTTGTCCTCGCGCACGGCAAAACTGTCGAAACCGCATTGGCGCATATTGGCTGAGTTGGTCGCGCAGCACATCGCCCACCGCGCGCAATTCGCCGCTCCAGCCCAGGCGAGTGCGTAGCAGGTACGCCTGGCTGTAGCCGCGACCGTCACGAAAACTCGGGAAGTCCAGGGCGATCAAGGGCAGTTGCTCAAACCATGGCTTGAGGCTTTCCACCTCATCGTCCGGCCCGAGCCATACCGCATGTTGCCCAGGATTTTGCAGCCAGCGGGTCAGCGGCAGAATCAATGGGCCGGCGGGCAACTCACCTTCCGGCTCCCGGACCAGCACCCACGGATCGTCAGCGACAATCCGCGCCACACCGTCTTCCAGTCGCAGCAGATTATTCATGCCGGCACCTCCAGCAGCTTGGGATAAACCTGTTCCTTGAACGGCTCAAGACCGATGCGCTGCAAGGTGTCGACGAACAGTTCTTCGCTCTCGCGGTAAGTGACAAATGTGGCGATGAGGCGCTCGATGACTTCGGGCACTTCGGCAGCACTGAAGGACGGGCCAATGACCTTGCCCAGCGCGCTGTTTTTGCCCTGGCTGCCGCCGAGGGTGATCTGGTACCACTCGCTGCCGTTTTTATCGACGCCCAGGATGCCTATGTTGCCGATGTGGTGGTGGCCGCAGGCGTTCATGCAGCCGGAGATGTTCAGGCTGATATCACCCAGGTCATGGAGGTAATCGAGATCGTCGAAGCGTGCCTGGATCGCTTGCGCAATCGGGATCGATTTGGCGTTGGCCAAGGCGCAGAAATCTCCGCCGGGGCACGCGATGATGTCGGTCAGCAACCCGATGTTGGCACAGCCCAGCCCCTGTTCGCAGGCCAGGCGCCACAGCGTGTAGAGATCGGCCTTGGGCACATCCGGCAGGACGATGTTCTGCTCGTGGGCGATGCGAATCTCGCCGAAACCGAACTGCTCCGACCATTCGGCCACGGCTTGCATCTGCTCGGTCGTGACGTCTCCCGGCGGCGAGGCGATGCCCGGTTTGGTCGACAGCACCACGCTGGTGTAACCCGCGACCTTGTGCGGCTGCACATTGCGAGAGACCCAGCGGGCGAACGCCGGGTTGTCGGCAAGGCGAGTGCCGAATTCCAGGTCGGTATCAGACAGCGATCGGTAGTCCGGAGCCACGAAGGCACTGGCGACGCGCTCATACTCGGCGTCGGTTAATTGCGCCGGACCGTCCTTGAGGTACTGCCACTCCTCTTCAACTTCTTTGGCGAACGCTTCGATACCCAAGGCTTTGACCAGAATCTTGATCCGCGCCTTGTACTTGTTGTCGCGCCGGCCGTGGCGGTTGTAGACCCGCAGCACCGCCTCGACATAGGACAGCAAATGCTGCCACGGCAAACCCTCGCGAATCTGCAAACCAAGGATCGGCGTGCGCCCCAACCCGCCGCCCACGATGACCCGCAGCAGCATTTGCCCGTGGTCATCGCGATAAAGGTAGAGGCCGATGTCATGCATCATGATCGCCGCGCGGTCCTGCTCCGCCGAGCAGATGGCGATCTTGAACTTGCGCGGCAGGAACAGGAACTCCGGGTTGATGGTTGACCACTGGCGCAGGATTTCCGCCAGCGGACGCGGGTCCATCAGCTCGTCCGCCGCCACCCCGGCAAAGGCTTCTGTGGTGATGTTGCGCACGCAATTGCCAGAGGTCTGGATCGCGTGCATCTCGACCTGTGCCAGGCGTTCTAGAATGTCCGGTACCTGAGCCAGCTCGATCCAGTTGAACTGCATGTTCTGCCGGGTGGTGAAGTGGCCATAACCGCGATCGTAGTCGCGGGCGATGTTCGCCAGCGTGCGCATCTGCCCGGCATTGAGCGTGCCGTAGGGAATCGCCACGCGCAGCATGTAGGCGTGCTTCTGCATGTACAGGCCGTTCTGCAAACGCAATGGCAGGAACTCTTCTTCGCTCAGCTCGCCGGCCATGAAGCGTTCGACCTGATCGCGAAACTGCGCAACCCGCTCGAAGACCAGGGCCCGGTCATAGTCGTCGTACTGATACATGTGGCTACCTCATCAGGGTCTGGCATGGAACCTGTGGGAGCGGGCTTGCCCGCGAAAGCGGTGTCTCAGGCGACATCACTGTTGGCTGTGCCGCCGCCTTCGCGGGCAAGCCCGCTCCCACAGGGATTGTGGTGGCGGATCGGGCTCTTCGGCTCGTTTGAGGCAGTGACTATGAACCCACGGCGCAGCGCGTTACAGATTCACCTGAACACGAAAAAACCGTATCAGGCTGCGTCAGAAGACCGCAGGCGCGGCTCATATCTGATCCGCATAAACTCGGTTTTTCTGAGCCTGTTTTGTTTCCGGCAGGGTTTCTACAGTTGACGGCATGCCAGTCCGGGTGGCCTGGCAAGACTTTGCAACCGTGGAAGCATTGACCATGAGCACAGCAACAATTACACAGGCCTACAACTACAAGGTCGTGCGCCAATTCGTCGTGGCAACCATCGTCTGGGGTGTCGTGGGGATGGCGATGGGTGTGTGGATCGCCTCGCAACTGGTGTGGCCCGAGATGAACCTCGACCTGCCGTGGACCACCTTCGGCCGCTTGCGTCCGCTGCACACCAGCCTGGTGATTTTCGGCTTTGCCGGCAGCGCGCAATTCGCCGCCAGCTACTACGCGGTGCAGCGCACCTGTCAGGTGCGGCTGTACAGCGACGCACTCGCCGCGTTCACGTTTTGGGGCTGGCAATCGGTGATTGTGGTAATGCTGATCACCCTGCCGCTGGGCTACACCACCACCAAGGAATACGCCGAGATCGAGTTCTCCGGCGCGGTGTGGATGACCGTGGTCTGGGTCGCGTACGCCATCGTCTTCTTCACCTCCGTGGTGCAACGCAAGACCAAACACATTTACGTCGGCAACTGGTTCTTCGGCGCGTTCATCGTGGTGATCGCCATGCTGCATGTGGTTAATCACCTGTCGATTCCGGTGGACTGGTTCAAGTCCTACCCGGTGTATTCCGGGGCCACTGACGCCATGGTGCAGTGGTGGTACGGGCACAACGCCGTGGGCTTTTTCCTGACCACCGGGTTCCTGGGGATGATGTATTACTTCGTGCCCAAACAGGTCGGGCGGCCGGTGTATTCCTATCGGTTGTCGATCGTGCATTTCTGGGCGCTGATTACCCTGTACATCTGGGCCGGTCCGCACCACTTGCACTACACCGCGCTGCCGGACTGGGCGCAATCGTTGGGCATGGCGATGTCGCTGATTCTGCTGGCACCCAGCTGGGGCGGAATGATCAACGGCATGATGACCCTGTCGGGTGCCTGGCATAAGTTGCGCACCGACCCGATCCTGCGCTTTCTGGTGTTGTCCCTGGCGTTCTATGGGATGTCGACCTTCGAAGGACCGATGATGGCGATCAAGACGGTCAACGCCCTCTCCCACTACACCGACTGGACCATCGGCCACGTCCACGCAGGCGCCCTCGGCTGGGTGGCGATGATCACCTTCGGCGCCATTTACCACATGGTGCCGAAAGTCTTCGGACGAGCGCAGATGTTCAGCACGCCGCTGATCAACGCGCACTTCTGGCTGGCGACCATCGGCACCGTGCTGTACATCGCCTCGATGTGGGTCAACGGCATCACCCAAGGCTTGATGTGGCGGGCAATCAACGACGACGGCACGCTGACTTATTCGTTCGTCGAAGCGTTGCAGGCCAGCCATCCGGGGTACGTGGTGCGCTTTGTCGGTGGGCTGTTCTTCCTCAGCGGGATGTTGCTGATGGCTTACAACGTGTGGCGCACCGTGCGGGTGTCGGACGTGGCCTTGGCGGAACGTGACGCGCAGATCGCGTGAGGTGTGAGATGACCGAGATGGTGCTGAATCTGTTGGGAGTCGTGGGGTTTTGGCTGGCGATCGAGTATTGCTTGAAGCACCAGACGAGCGAGAGCCTGGAGGATGCCAGCCTACTGCCGTTTGCCGATGATCCGGAGGTGGCGCGGCGAGTGGAGTTGGCGACGGGGAAAACGGTGAAAGCGGTGGCGCCCGAAGTGCTGAAACCAGGCTGGGGAAATCTGGAAATCTGAGACACCACAAATCCACTGTGGGAGGCTCTCTCCCACAGGGTCAGGCTAGAGGATTCAGCCGCGTTCGCGGGGAATCAGGCTCTGCAGTTGCTGCGCCAGGAAATTCGCATCGAAGGCAAAGGTATCCGGGTCTTTCAGGCCGTTGGTTTTGCGCCACTGCCAACTGGCCGATGGTGGCAGGCACACCAGCGAAATGCTGCCATAGCGCGCCGCCGTCAAGCCCATCACCGCCAATGAAATCTGACCACCAACGCCCATCACGTCCGGCACGAACTCCACCGGTTTGCCGGCAATCACGATACTCAGCTTTTCAGTCTTGAACGTGGACGTCTCGACCGGAACGCTCGGCCCTGACGCGACATACGCCTCGCGGTTCACTTCCAGCAGATTCGGTGCCTGGACCGGTTCCAGCCACAGCTGGATCTGATCGAACAGTTCACCAATGCGCGTCGCCCACACGGCCGATTGCGACTCAAACAGTTGCTTCTTGTGCGCTTCGCTTTCTGCGTAGTGGCGAAGCATCTCGCCCAGTTGCTGTACGTCGTCCATCGCGGTGTTCCTTTGGTTGAAGCAGTGCTGCGGACATTGAGCATGGCAGATGCGCGCTGGCGGCGTACGACTAAAAGCGCGAACGGTATTGGCAGGGGGTCATGGCCAGGTATTTGCGAAAGGCGCTGCCCATGTGGGACTGATGGGCGAACCCCGCATCCAGGGCGATGCTGGCCAAGTTCAGGTCGGTATGCTCAATCATCCGGCGAGCCGCCTGAAGCCGCACTTCAACCAGGTAGGCGTGGGGTGTCAGGCCAATGGTCTGGGTGAAATCGCGCAGAAAACGCAGCACATTGTGTCCGTAAGTGTCGGCCAGTTGTTCCAGCGTCAGGGGTTGGTGAAACTGCTCGGCGATCTGATCCAGGACCCGGCCGAAGGATGCTGGTGCAACCTTGTCTGGCGCTTCGATTGTCGGCTGGGTCAGGCCAATAAAACCCAGGGCGCATTGCTCAAGCGCCAGATGGTCAGGTTGCGCTGCCAGCAACAGCCGCCGCATTTCGCGTGCGAGGGTCAGCGCGCGGCGATTGCCTGAAGACTGCACGCGATGGGTGACGGCGGGTAAATGTTCACTGGCAAACGGTTCGTCGAGGCGCATCAGCAGGTATTCACCGCCGCTGGCGGACTCTGAGAACACCTCGACACCGATTGGTGTATAGGCCAGGACGCCCGGCCAGGTATCAAAATCCACCCGGCGGTCGGAATCGATCGCGTGCACGCCTTGCTGACGCTCCAGCGTCACCCCGAGGGTTTGTGACTGTGCCGCATCACGCGCGATGTAGGCGGCACGGGGCAAGAGTTGCAGGCAAACACTGCCACCGAACAATCGCTGGCTCATGACGTCAGGCATGTGAAATTTCCTGATAGATCAAAACCGGGATCCACTGGACACTCTCTCGCAAAGGGTAGCCATCAACAGGAGCACGCCATGCGCACCATCGGCCTTATCGGCGGCATGAGCTGGGAGTCCAGCGCCGAGTATTACCGTCTGATCAATCAACAGGTACGCGACCGGCTCGGACCGTTGCGTTCGGCGAGATTGCTAATGTACAGCGTCGACTTCGGGCCTGTCGAACAGGCTCAGCATGCCGGGCGCTGGGACGATGCCGCAGCGATTCTGGTCGACGCGGCGCAGCGCTTGGAGGCTGGCGGCGCGGAGTGCGTGGTGCTGTGTACCAACACCATGCACAAAGTGGCCGGGCAGATTCAGGCCGCGATCAGCATTCCGTTCTTGCACATTGCCGATCCGGCCGGCCAGGCAGCGGTCGATGCCGGGGCGCTGACGGTTGGGTTGCTGGGCACGGCGTTTACCATGGAACAGGACTTTCTCAAGGATCGGCTGAACGCAAAAGGCCTGACGGTGCTGGTGCCGGAAGCCGAAGAGCGCCAAGCCGTGCATCGGATCATTTATGAGGAGTTGTGCGTCGGCGTGATCAGCGAGGCGTCACGCAAGGTGTATCAAGAGGTCATCGAGTCACTGACCGGACGCGGCGCCCAGGCGATCATCCTCGGCTGCACCGAAATCGGCCTGCTGATCAAACCCGAGCACAGCGCCCTGCCCCTGCTCGACACCACCGAACTGCATGCGCAGGCGGCGGTGGCGTTTGCGTTGGGCGACTGACTTAATCGGCCGGTGTGCGACGCAGGCGAGCCATGCTCAAGGTGTCGACCAGTCGGCCATCGCGCACGGCGTAGTCACGGAACAGGCCTTCGGTCTCGAAACCGAACTTGCGGTAGAGCCCGATGGCCGCTTCGTTGTCGGCATACACGGACAGTTCGACCCGTCGAAGATTCATCCAGTTGTCGGCGATGTCCAGCACAGCCGCCAGCAGTTTCGAGCCCACGCCTTTGCCCTGCCATGCCACCGCGACGCCCATGCCGAGGTTGCCGGCATGGCTGCGTCGGATCCGCGAGAACTGCTCAAGGCCAATGTTGCCGATGACCGTGCCTTGATGCAGCGCCACCAGTTGCACCACGCGTTCGTTATCCGGTGCAAGGCGTTTGCGCCAGACCTCGGTGGATTGAAACGGCATTTGCAACACCTGGCGGGTGATGGCCGGGTCGTTGTAGAGCGCGGTGACGCCGTCGATGTGGGATTCGTTGAAGCGTTCGAGGGTGATGACCGGATCGGTGGCGGGCATGGGTGACTCATCCTTGATGCAGACATGGCTGATCACTCTACAACGCTATCTCTCGGTATGGCGACATCCCCCCCTGTAGGAGTGCAATGCTGTTCACTTAAGATGGTTTTGGGGTTGGGGTTGGGGTTGGGTACATATCCGTTTCTGCGGTTACGGCGGCTTATGGTTCCGCCCTGACGGCGGGTCACTTTCGAAAAGCGCGAAAGTAACCAAAGCGCTTTTGCCCCTGACGTTCGGTGCCTCGCCTAGGCTCGGCATGCCCTCGCTCCGGTCCTGCTCCGTGGGCCCGCCGCCATCGGCCATCCATGGCCGGGGGCGGCTAACCCGGCATCCATGCCGGGTTGCCCACTGCGCAGAACCTCCACTCGGCCTCACGAGGGGGCGTGTACCGCCAAAGCAAAACGAGGCGGCCTACCGGCCGGCCTGTTTGCTCAACGCTTGCGCGTCGTGATCGTTCCCATGCTCCGCGTGGGAATGCCGCCGGGGACGCTCTGCGTTCCGCTGTCGACACCAGGCTTGAGTCTTGCGCAAGGGTGACGCGGAGCGTCACGGGATGCATTCCCACGCGGAGCGTGGGAACGATCAAATAAAGCAGATCGGCGCACCGCTGTTGCTTCTCACCACTCATCAGGTCGAGCGTTAGCTCGCCTTCCGCTTTTGATTTTGATCTTGATCTTGATCTTGATCTGCCCCATCGGAAGGCCGAACGCAGGTTCTGCGCAGTGGGCAACCCGGCATGGATGCCGGGTTAGCCGCCCCCGGCCATGGATGGCCGATGGCGGCGGGCCCACGGAGCAGGACCGGAGTGAGGGCATGCCGAGCCTAGGCGAGGCACCGTACGTCAGGGGCGCTAGCGCTTGGTTACTTGGCGCTTCTCCAAGTAACCCGCCGTCAGGGCGGAACCAATAGCCGCCGTTACCCCAAAAACGGATATGTACCCAATCCCAAAAGCGGACAGCATTAAGCCTGTAGGAGTGAGCCTGCTCGCGATAGCGGACTAACACTCAAAATAGATGCCGACTGATACACCGCCATCGCGAGCAGGCTCACTCCTACAGTTGACCACGGTCAGCTTTGGAACCACTCCCGGCGCTCATTAAAGGTGTTTTGGATCAGTTCCACGATCACCTGCACGTCAGCCCGCTGCCGGGATTCGGCATTGACCGCCATCCACACCTGGCGCTGCATCGGCTGCTCGAACAACCCGGGCAAGGCGATCAAGCCACGATCAAACTGGCTCATGTACTGGGGCAACAAGCCGATGCAAGCGCTGCAACGGATCATCTCCAGCATCAGCTCATAAGAATGCAACTGCACCACGCCGGCCAGGCGCTGATCCACCACGCTGTTCCATGGACGGAAACTCTCGACCTGCCGATCATGCTGCCATTGCACCAACATGAAATCGGCGAGGTCATCGAGGCTGTCCGGCCGTGCGGCGACCCGCGAATAGCGTTTGGCGATGTGCGGCAGATACTCCAGGCACGCCAGTGGCTGGGGTTCGCTGATGGCAAAACTCGGGCCTGGCAGCGGTGAATCAGTGCCGGCCAGCCACAACACCACATCGGCACTGATCGCTTGCAGCGCCAGTTCACTGTCCAGGGTAATGATGTCCAGCCGTACGCTGGCGTTGCGGCGCAACAGCGCCACCAGATCACGTCCAAGGATGTCATGCAGGATCGATTCGGCCACGGCCAGTCTTGTCAGCGGTTGTTCGATCACCGGCACGTCGTGCTCATGGGCCAGGGCGATCAATTGCGCCTGAAGCTGCAACCCTTCACGGCTCAACGCCAAACCAGCGTCCTGATGATTGAACAGCGAACACTGCAATTGCGCTTCAAGCTGCGCCAAGTGTTTGCGCAACTGGGTTGATTTGATATTGAGGCTGCGGGCCGCTTGCATGAAGCAACCGCAACGGGCGCTCACCCGGAAGGATTGCGCAAGCACCGGATCGATACCGGCGGCGTGGGTGGATTGCATGAATACCATCAATGACTCCCTGTCTTTCTGTCCTTGAAAACCTCATCCTGCGCAGCGTTTATGAACCTGACGTGACAGCGCGCTGGAAAATCGATTCAGCCGCTGGGGGTTTGCCGAAAGCTCACCGCCAGGCGATTCCAGCTGTTGATGGTGGTGACGGCGATGGTCAAGTCGACCATTTCGGGTTCACTGAACTGCTCTCGGGCCAATGCATACACGTCATCCGGCACATGGCTTTCAGACAGCAACGTCACCGCTTCGGTCCAGGCCAGCGCCGCCCGTTCACGTGGGTTGAAGAAGCCGCTGTCGCGCCACACAACGATCGAATACAAGCGCCGGTCGGTCTCGCCCAGACGCCGCGCATCCACCGAGTGCATGTCGGTGCAGAAGGCGCAGCCGTTGATTTGCGAGGCGCGGATCTTGATCAGGTGCAACAGCGCCGGCTCGATGCTGAGGTTGCTGGTCAAGGCTTCCATGGCGATCATCGCTTTCATCGCCTTGGGCGAGGCGCTGTAGTAATCCAGGCGGGAACTCATGGGGCAGCCTCTCGGATTGAAGGGTTGCCTCCACGGTAGGCGCTGACGTCGGGTCGTTACAGATCCAATTGCGCGAAAAAGCAGTGGACCGCCCGGCAGCAGACCAATTGCCGCTTTTTCGCCCACGCAACTTCTGCGCGACTACCCTTGCGGGTAATCTGGCGCGACGCACACGCGCCTCAATCGCCCAGGAGCCTCGCCGGTATGGAACTTCATGTTGTCATCAACGGCCGCAAGGACCTGGCAGGCCAGTTGTACAACCAACTGCGCAGCGCCATTGAATCGGGCCGCCTGGCAGCCGGCACGCAATTGCCGCCCAGTCGCTTGCTGGCCGAGCAACTGGGCATTTCGCGCAAGACCATTTCCGACACCTATGCGCAGCTGACGTATGAAAACTTCCTGACCGGCGTGATTGGCAAAGGCACCTACGTCAACGCCCGGGCGGCGAAACCTGTGCCCAAGCAAAGCCATTCGGCGCTGGCAAGTTTTGAAGTGATCGAGTCCTGGCGCAACCTGCCGGTGTTTCTGCGGCATCCGACCCTGGAAGGCTCGCTGCGCTACGACTTCATCGGCGGCGCCACCAGCAAAGGGCAGTTCCCCCAAGACGATTGGCGCCGCTGCACCTCCCATGCATTGCGCCAGATCACGGCGTCCAAGGGTTTCTACAGCCTGCCCGAAGGCCTGCCGGCGCTGCGTAACGCCATCGCCCGGCATATCGCGTTTTCTCGCGGGGTCAATTGCCAGGACGAAGACGTGGTGGTCTGCAACGGCGCGCAACAGGCGCTGGACCTGATTTCCCGGGTACTGAACCGGCCAGGCAGCATCGTCGCGATGGAAGACCCCGGTTATCCGCCGGCGCGCTTGTTGTTCGGCACCCATGGCGCCACGGTGATCGGCGTGCCGGTGGATGCCGAAGGCATTCAAGTCGACAAGATTCCCCTGGGTACCCGGCTGATTTACGTCACGCCCTCCCACCAGTTCCCGTTGGGCATGCCCATGAGTCAGGCGCGCCGGGTAGCGCTGCTGGAGCGCGCGTACGAGTTGGGCGCGATCGTCATCGAGGACGATTACGACAGCGAATTCCGCTACGAAGGCCGGCCCACCGATTCGCTGCAAAGCATGGACGAGCGCGGCATCGTCGCCTACGTCGGAACGTTTTCGAAAACCATGCTGCCGGAACTGCGACTCGGTTATGCGATTTTGCCACCGGCGATTCTCGACGCCGTGATCCGCGCCAAGCAGCTCACCGACCTGCACACCTCGACCCTGCCGCAATGGGCGCTGGCCAAATTCATCGCCGAAGGCTGCCTGCTCAAGCACATCCGCCGCTGCCATACGATCTATGCCGGGCGCCGCGAGCGGATCCTGACGCGCATGGCCGGTGATCTTTCACCGTGGCTTGCACCGGTGCCCACCACTGCCGGGTTTCACATGGTGGTGATGTGCAAGGTGCCTATCGATATTCCATTGGTCATCGAGCTGGCCAAGAAGGTCGAAGTCGGGCTCTATGCGATCGACAACTTTTACTACCAGCAAGCGCCAGAAGCCGGATTTTTCCTCGGGTTTGGCGCCATCGAGACCCTGGACATCGACACTGCCCTGGACCGTTTGCGCGACATTTTGCAGCAGGTTGCCTGACCGATTGGTCTGCGGCTTTATCCGGCGATTGGCTCTTGGCGGTCCACAGGTGCAGGCCTATCCTGCATAGGCGTTATCCCTCAATGAGCAGGATTCGTCCGGCCTGATTCAGGAGTGTGAGCAATGTCCAACGAAGTGATCAATACCGTAAGGGTGAAGGCCGCCGCTGGCCGCTCGGAAGAACTGGGTAAGCAACTGCAAAAGATTGTCGAAACCCTGCGTCAGCAACCGGGCTGTGAATCCTATATGGTCGACCGCTGCCCCGAGGACAGCAACCGCTGGAACGTCAGCGCCCGCTGGCAATCGGAAGCGGCCATGCAGATGCATTTCAACTGCCCTGAAGTACAAGGCTTCATTGGCCTGATCGACAGCCAACTGGCCAACTCCGTCGACTTCAACAGCTTTCCGATTCGCTAGAACAAGATCAAAAGATCGCAGCCTCGCTTCACTCGACAGCCCCTACGAAGTGCGCGACTTCCTGTAGGAGCTGTCGAGTGAAACGAGGCTGCGATCTTTTGCTTTCCAGTGGCTGAATTGGTCCCCTCACCTTCCCGAATATTGGCTGTTTGATTGCCCAGGCCCGGGGACTATCGTGGGTCCTGACGATAACCACCGCAGGTAAAGAACCATGAAAGCTTTGCGTTTCCTGGCTGCCCCCCTCGCCGCCCTCGCCCTGACCGTATCCGCCTCGGCATTTGCCCATGACCCTTCGGAAAAGGTCACGATCCTGCAGGACCAAATGCTGCAGAACGTGCCGGGGAAAAAGGCATTGATGATCGAAGTCGACTACAAACCGGGACAATCCTCTATCGCCCACAAGCATGAAGGTACCGCCATGGCCTACGTGCTTTCGGGATCGATTACCTCGCAAGTGAAGGGTGAAAAGGCAATTACCTATAAGGCTGGTGAGTTCTGGTACGAACCCGCAGGCTCGGAGCATCTGGTCTCGAAAAATGCCAGCAAGACCAAACCTGCGAAGTTGCTGGTGTTCATGGTGCTGTCCCCGGACGAAAAAGTGTTGATCCCCTTGGAAAACTGATGGCTGAACGTGCAACCATAAATAAACAGGCCCGAACTTGATGTTTGGGCCTCTTTATTTCCACGCGGCATTAACTGAAAACTGTTAAACCAAATAAAACTAGGGATCAACCGACAAGTTGAGCGCTGGCTATTTCAATCAATCGCGACAGGTTTAGTCTGGAGTCACCGAGATTATCTCCGGTAACTAAGATGCTTAAACCCAAGTTGTTTCACTGGAGAAACACCATGAAACTTGCGCTTGCCAGTACCTTAACAATGACTGTTGTATTAACCGGCTGCTCGATTCCCACCGCACCCACGGCAGTGTCTTCGCTGGACGGCCTCTTGATGCAACCGGTCGGTCGCAGCAATGCCACGCGCATTGCCAACGGCAGCCATGTTTCGCTGGGCGTCATCTACAGCCGAAATACCCAGGTCAACCGGGCCTACCTTCAGGACTACCAGGCCAATGCCGGCACCGGTTTCGGTCAAAGCCTGCTGGTGCAGTCGATTCACGATGCCTATGTTGCAACCTCCAAGCCCGATCTCGCCGTGGACTGGGTCAAGGCGTCCCTGCAGCGTCAGTTCGGTTCAGTCACGGTGTACCCGGACCTGCAAAGTCTCAAAGCGGCGAAACCCGACGTGATGGCGATTATCGACAGCCGCAGTCAATTGATCACCTCGCGCAGTTCCGACATACAGGCTGATGTCAGCGCCGATTTTTATGATGCCCACTTTAATTACATCGGCACTGCACAGGGGCATGACGCCAAAGAACTGAGCCCTGTATGGGCGGACTACAAACGCAGCGAAGAGATAGTCGCGGACATTAACGAACAACAGAATGTACAAGTTCGCGCACTGCAAAAGTTTGACCAGTCGCTCAATAATTTACTGACCAGCCCGACAGATAAAGTGTCGATGCTTGATAATAACTGGAGCCATAAGTTGTATTAAGGCTAATGGCCCCTTCGAACGGCTGAGTGGAGGCGTTCATCTGGGGGGCAGGCACGCAGCCGACCGGAGGCGATGCCCCCAGATGAATGCCGGAGCGAGGGGCCGGACGCCGGGGCAAAGACCTTTGCTTCCTTTGGGCTGGGCCGGCACTCCGGCATTTGCCGAAGGGGCTCGCCGTAACTGGATGGACTCGCCCGCACAGACAAACTCAGCTAGACGGCTTGAGAGCCTGCTGCACAGCATCATCAACACTCAACCCACTAAGAAACACCTGCTCCAGCTCCTGCGTCGGCAACATCGCCAGCACCGCCTTCGCCTCATGCTTAAGCCGCGCCAGAATCAACAACATATCCAACGCCCGCACCTGCAAAAAGAACACCTCCAGCGCCTCGATACTGGTGCCATCCAGATCAGGCGACTCCTCCAGACTGAGAATAATCGTATGCACCGGCGGCTCCGCATGCCGCGCCAGACGCAACGCACCACCCAAAATACGCTCCACGTTAGCGAAAAACAGCGCCTCGCTGGGCCGCACAATCAACACCCCAGGGATTTTATGGGCATCCGGATGACGCTGCACATCAACATAATCATGACTGCTGCCCATCTGCCCCAGCACCTGAATATCCGCCGACGACATCTGCTTTAGCATCAGCACCACACTGATCGCCACCGCCACGAGCAAACCATCCAGCACGCCCAACACCAGCACCGCCGCCACCGCACAAATCACCAGCAGACGGTCACGACGCCAGATGAAATAGCGGCCCAATGGCTGAAGGCTCAACCCCCGCGCCAAGGCATAAATAACGATGGCGGCCAGTACCGGCTCAGGCGTCAAGGCAATGTAGGGCAATACCGTGAGGACAATCAGCAACACCACCACCGCCGCGACCACACCGGACAGCCGTGAACCGGCACCCGCCGCCTCATTCGCCGACGTCGCGGAATAACCGGCACCCGCCGGCATGCCATGGAACAAGCCAGACAACAGATTCGCCGCACCCAGGGCCAGCAGGTCGCGGTTCGACGAAACCCGGTCGTTATGCTTGAGCGCAAAAGAGGTAATCGATCCGTAGGATTCGGCATACAGGATCATCACCATGGCAAACGCCAACTCCCCCAGGCGCAACCAGTCGGCAAAGGGCAACACTGGCAGCTTTGGCACTTCAAGGCTCAGGTCTATCACCCCGATCAGATCCACCCCATAAGCCGGTAAGTTCAGCCACTGGCCAGCGGCGATGCCGAGCGCCACCACCAGTAAACCGCCTGGTACATGCCGCAACCGCGCGCACAGCCACAACACCAGCAGCGCGACAGCTGCAACCAGCAAACCAACGCGATTCCATTGCGACCACTGCTCCAGCAGTTGCGGGACATAACGAATCAGGTTGCCGTTGCTCAGGTGCACGTCGACGATGCTCGCGAACTGTTTGAGGATGATGGTCAGCGCCAGCCCCAAGGCAAAGCCGCGCAGTACCGGTTTGGCGATAAAAGAGGTAACGCTGCCGAGTTTGAACAACCCGGCCAGCACAAAGAATCCGCCGGTGACCAATACAAGACCGATCGCCAGCGTCATGCGCAGACCTGAATCGCCATTTGCCAATGTGGCGGTAGCAGCAGCCAGAACCGCCGCCGAAGACGAGGTCGCCGAAACAATTGCAAAGCGGCTAGTGCCCAACAACGCGTAACACAGCAAACCGGCGAACAACGCAATGACCCCGGCCTGGGGCGGAACCGCGGCGATGCTGGAATAGGCCACCGCCTCCGGCAACAGCAAACCGGCAATCGACAGCCCGGCCAACAGGTCTCGCCAACGGTTGGGGGAATCGGCAAGGGGTTGCACCGATACGCCTTGAGCACGAGCCATGGAGCGTCTCCAGAGAAAGATCAACAAGCCGTCTACGACGCGTCAATGATGGCTCTTAGGTTAACCGTTAATCCGGTTGGGCGTGTGCTTTGGGTCATGGCATAGGCCATAAAAAACGCGGCCCCTTTTGCAAGGAGCCGCGTTTTTTTCGCGTTGATAGTTCCCACGCTCAAGCGGGAACGATCATGCGTCAGGCGCTCAACGAATAGATCAACGCCGAAATCGCCACCAGACCAACCGCTGTCACGAAGACGTTGGACGCCTGGCCGCGATAACGCGCCATCGCCGGCACCTTGCGGATTGCGTACATCGGCATCAGGAACAGAATCGCCGCGATGACCGGGCCGCCGAGGGTTTCGATCATGCCCAGGATGCTCGGGTTCAGCGTGGCCACCACCCAGCACACCACCAGCATGAAGGCGGCGGTCAGACGGTCGAGCGTCTTCGGCGCCGGACGCTTGCCGCTTTTCACGATCAGGCCTTTAAGACCTTCGCTGGCACCGATGTAGTGACCCAGGAATGACTTGGAGATGGCCACGAACGCAATCAACGGCGCCGCGAAAGCAATGGTCGGGTTGCTGAAGTGGTTGGCCAGGTAAGACAGGATCGACAGGTTCTGTGCCTTGGCTTCGGCCAGTTGCGCCGGGGACAGGGTCAGTACGCAACTGAAGACGAAAAACAGCACCATCACCACCATCAAGGCGTGGGCGCGAGACAGGATCTGCGAGCTGCGCTCCTCGGCGTGCTCACCGTAGCGACGCTTCTGGTCCACCGCGAACGCCGAGATGATCGGCGAGTGGTTGAACGAGAACACCATCACCGGAATCGCCAGCCACAATGTGTGCAGCAGCGCGGACGGCTCGGGCAGGGTCGACGCGGTGGCCAGGATGCCACCGTTCCAGTGAGGAATCAGGAACACCGCCAGGAACAGCAACGCCACGATGAACGGGTACACCATCAAGCTCATGGCCTTGACGATCGCCTGCTCGCCACACCGCACCACTGCCAGCAGACCGAGGATCAACACCAGCGACAGCACGGCGCGTGGCGGCGGCATGATGTGCAGTTGATGCTCGAGGAAACTGCCGACGGTATTGGTCAGGGCCACGCTGTAAATCAGCAGGATCGGGAAGATCGCAAAGAAGTACAGCAAGGTGATCAGCGCGCCAGCCTTGATACCGAAGTGTTCTTCCACCACCTCGGTGATGTCGGCGCCTTCACGGCCGGACAACACGAAGCGTGTCAGGCCACGGTGTGCGTAAAAGGTCATGGGAAACGCCAACACCGCCAGAATCAGCAGCGGCCAGAAGCCGCCCAGACCTGCGTTGATCGGCAAAAACAGGGTGCCCGCGCCGATGGCCGTGCCAAACAGGCCCAGCATCCAGGTGGTGTCATGGCGATTCCAGCTTGTAAGGGTCGCTGGTGTCGCCGCTACATAGCGTTCGTCGACGCTATTGGCCTGATCATTCATCCGGTGGGATCTCCGCATTCCGGTCATTTGCTACCCGGTCAGGACGAGTCGGAAAAAACCGACGGGCAGCGCCCTGGCCGAAACAGGGGCGCGATTGTCCGGGATTAATGAACAGAAGCAAAGACTTAGCTGAGGAGTGGTTGTACGGATCAGATTCGTGAAGCACGCCATTGAATAGATGTTTAAAAAATCTATCCAACAAAAGATCGGCCTCATGTACTTTCAAGCCTGACTGCCAGCCGGCAGCCGCACATCACGGAGCGCCCCCATGCCACTCGTTCGCGTCGATATCAAACAACATCAGGACCCCACTTTCGCCAAGCGTGTCGGGCAGTTGATCTACGCCGCCATGCACAGCGCCATTGGTGTGCCGGAAAACGATAATTTCCAGATTCTTGCCGAGCACGACGAACAGCATTTCATCTTCGATCCCGGCTATTTAGGCATCAAGCGCACCGATGCTCTGGTGGTGATTCAGATCACCCTGAGCGAAGGCCGCACCGTCGAACAGAAAAAACTGCTCTACAAAACCATCGCCGAAAGCCTTAATACGGAACTGGCGATACGCCTTGAAGATGTCTTCATCAATCTGGTGGAGGTCAAGAAAGAAAACTGGTCGTTTGGCAATGGAATCGCTCAATACGCGATTTGAGCGGTCGAATGTTTGACCTTTACCGACCCAGGGAGCACTTCCATGAAACAGGCCGCGCATTTCGCATTCGCTCTGCTCGGCCTGATCTGGGGCACCAACTTCATTTTCATGAAGTGGGCAGCCGAATGGATTACGCCCACGCAAATCGTGTTCCTGCGGGTGCTGTTCGGGTTCTTGCCAATTCTGGCATTTGCCCTCGCACGTCGTAGTTTGAGCTGGTCGCACCTGCGCTATAGCCATCACTTCCTGGTGATGAGTTTGCTGGCGACATCTATTTACTACTACGCCTTTGCCAAAGGCACCTCGTTATTGTTGTCCAGCGTGGCCGGGATGCTCAGCGGCGCGATCCCGTTGTTTTCGTTCATCACGGCGTGGCTTTTCCTGCGTGCCGAACCCCTTAACGCCCGCACGGCGTTCGGCATTTTCCTTGGCTTAATCGGCGTAATACTGATCGCACGCCCCTGGAACAGCCTGGCGGCCGGCGTCGATGCCAGCGGCGTGCTGTATATGATCGCCGGCTCGCTGAGCGTAGGCTGCTCGTTCGTCTACGCCCGACGATTCATCACACCACTGGGGCTGTCACCGCTGGCGCTGTCGACCTATCAGATCGGTTTCGCCCTGGTGCTCATCACGCTCGTCACCGACATGCACGGCATCGCGCATATTTCACTTGATCCCGTGGCACTGGCAGGGGTAATCCTGGGCCTTGGACTGGCAGGAACCGGCGTGGCCTACATCCTTTATTACTACATCGTGCAACGGTTGGGCGCCCTCGCCGCTTCGGGTGTCACGTACATTCCGCCGGTGGTTGCCTTGCTGATCGGCACGTTGCTGGTCGGCGAACCGCTCAAACTCCTCGACGTGCTGGCAATGCTGCTGATCCTGGGTGGCGTTTACGTCCTGCAATCAAGCGCGAAAAAACCAATCGCGGCCCCGACTGTTGCGGCGAAGCAGACTATTCGTCGATGGTCGGCGCGCTGATCCTGGCCCGCGCAGAGGCGTTGTCCGATGAAATTTTCGACGCCGCCCGGACGTTTCTGACATCACATGGATCAACGGTGCCATCAATCGCGTGTGCAATCCTCGGCCGTTGCTAAACTCCTCTGGAATCAGCAATCTGAAGCAACATTCTAGAACCGACATTCCGATGCCTACAGGAGCCCAGCATGCCTGCAACCGTTCTGGTACTGGTTGAAACCATCAACGATTATTTGCCGATTCTCGAACATCAGGGTTTTCACCTGATCCTGGCGCCGACGCCTGCCGAACGCGCAGAAGCTATCACCCGGCATGGCGGTCAGATCGATGCCGTGCTGACCCGTGGGCCCTTGGGCTTGTATGCCGATGAAATCGCCGCGCTGCCCAACCTCAAGATCATCTGCGTGATCGGCGCCGGTTATGAACACGTCGACCTGCAAGCCGCAGCCGACCGGGACATCACCGTGACCAATGGCGCCGGCGTCAATGCCTCCTCGGTCGCCGACCATGCCATGGCGATGTTGCTCTCGCTGGTGCGCGACATTCCCCGTTGCGACGCCGCCGTGCGCCGCGGCGAGTGGCCGAAGATCATGCGCCCGTCCCTGGCCGGCAAGCGCTTGGGGATTCTCGGCCTGGGCGCCGTCGGCATGGCCATCGCCAAGCGTGCCAGCGCCGGCTTCGACATGACCGTCAGTTACCACAATCGCCAGCATCGCAGTGACGTTCCCTATGCCTTCTGCTCGACGCCAACCGAACTGGCGCGCGCCTCGGACTTTCTGATCGTCGCCACACCCGGCGGGCTGGGCACCAAACACCTGATCAACAAGCAAGTACTCGATGCCTTGGGCCCGAAAGGCTTTGTCGTGAACATTGCCCGGGCCTCTGTGATCGCCACCGCCGACCTGATCAGCGCACTGGAACAACGACGCATTGCCGGTGCCGCACTGGATGTGTTCGATGCCGAGCCACAAGTGCCCGATGCATTGAAAACACTGGCTAATGTGATCCTGACGCCCCACGTCGCGGGATTGTCCCCGGAGGCGACTCAAGGGACTGTTGAACTGGTGGGAAAAAACCTGGTGGCGTTCTTCTCCGGTCATCCGGTGCTGACGCCCATTACCTTGCCGTCGGCATTGAGCAGTGTGGCGCCTTGAAGCCATTCAAACAGGTGTATCAAATACAATGATTGCCCGGCAACACGCTCACCTATAAGGCCCGATGATGGTTGTGGGGGCCGGGTGCGCGCATTAGATTAGCCAATAATCGCAGGCCTCCAGAATAAGCAGAAGGGATAAGCATGGCGCTTACTGACCAGTCCACCCGTATCCGCTCCGGCGAAGAACTCGATGCCAGCCTGATCGATCCGTACCTCAAGGCCCACATTCCGGGCCTGAGCGGTTTACCCCGGATCAGCCAGTTTCCCGGCGGCGCGTCGAACCTGACCTACTTGCTGGAATACCCGGAACAGGAGTTCGTCCTGCGCCGCCCACCGTTTGGCCACAAAGCCAAATCCGCCCATGACATGGGCCGCGAATTCCGCATCCTCAATCAGCTGCGCGATGGTTTTCCGTATTGCCCGAAAGCCTATGTGCATTGCACCGACGAATCGGTGATCGGCGCCGAATTCTATGTGATGGAGCGGGTCAAGGGGATCATCCTGCGCTCCGAACTGCCCCCGGAACTGGGCCTGGACTCGGCGAAAACCGAAGCCTTGTGCAAGAGCTTCATCGACAAGTTCGTTGAACTGCACCGCGTCGATTACAACGCCTATGGCCTGGGCGACCTCGGCAAGCCTGAAGGCTACGTGGCGCGGCAAATCAAGGGCTGGAGTGATCGCTACGAAAAGGCCCTGACCCCGGACGCGCCAAAATGGGAAGCGGTCAAGGCGTGGCTGAACGACAAAATGCCGGCCGATCACCCGACCTCCAGCATCGTCCACAACGACTATCGCTTCGACAACGTGATCCTCGATCCGAACAACCCGATGCAGATCATCGGCGTGCTCGATTGGGAACTAACCACCCTTGGCGACCCACTGATGGACCTGGGCAACACACTCGCCTACTGGATCGAAGCCGCCGACCCGGCGCCGGTGCAACTGATGCGACGCCAGCCCAGCCATGCCCCGGGCATGCTGACCCGACGCGAGTTTGTCGATTACTACGCCGAGCGCTCAGGCATCCAGATTGACAACTTCGACTTCTACTACACCTATGGCCTGTTCCGCCTCGCCGGCATCGTGCAACAGATCTACTACCGCTTCTTCCATGGTCAGACCCAGGACAAACGCTTCGCGCAGTTCATTCACATGAACAAACTGCTGGAGCAAATGAGCCTGCAAGTCATCCAGAAATCCAGCCTTTGATTACGCGCCTGGCCCAATAACAAGACTTTTCATAAGAGAATCCCATGTCCAAGACTCAGTTGTTCGACCTCGACGGCAAGATCGCTTTCGTCTCCGGCGCCAGCCGTGGCATCGGTGAAGCCATCGCCAAGCTCCTGGCCCAGCAAGGCGCCCACGTCATCGTCTCGAGCCGCAAACTCGACGGTTGCCAGCACGTGGCCGACGCCATCATCGCCGCCGGCGGCAAAGCCACCGCCGTGGCTTGCCACATTGGTGAAATGGAGCAGATCAGCCAGGTCTTTGCCGGCATCCGCGAACAGTTCGGGCGCCTGGACATCCTCGTCAACAACGCGGCAACCAACCCACAGTTCTGCAACGTACTGGACACCGACCTCAGCGCCTTCCAGAAAACCGTCGACGTGAACATTCGCGGTTACTTCTTCATGTCGGTCGAAGCCGGCAAACTGATGCGCGAACATGGCGGCGGCAGCATCATCAACGTCGCGTCGATCAACGGCATCTCGCCGGGCATCTTCCAGGGCATCTACTCGGTGACCAAAGCGGCAGTGATCAACATGACCAAAGTGTTCGCCAAGGAATGCGCGCAATTCGGCATTCGCTGCAACGCCCTGCTGCCAGGCCTGACTGACACCAAGTTTGCGTCGGCGCTGGTGAAGAACGAGGCCATTTTGAACACCGCGCTGCAGCAGATCCCGCTCAAGCGCGTGGCGGATCCGAGCGAGATGGCCGGCGCCGTGTTGTACCTGGCGAGCGATGCGTCCAGCTACACCACCGGGGTTTCGTTGAATGTGGATGGCGGGTTCTTGTCCTGATCCATTTCCCCGGATGAACAAAAGGCAGCCTAGGCTGCCTTTTCTCATTCCCGCGGACGCACAGCACGCCCTGTAGGAGCTGTCGAGTAAAACGAGGCTGCGATCTTCTAATCTTCAGCGGTCTCAAGCCGCCAGAAGATCAAGATCAAAAGATCGCAGCCTCGTTTCACTCGACAGCTCCTACAAGGCGGAATGACAAAAGAATGTTTGTTCTATTATTTGCATTTAGAGAATTTATATTCCATAAATAGCCTTCTCGAAAATAAGAATCCAGAAGGCCCCAGCTATGCGCGAACTCGGTATCGGACTCATCGGCACAGGCTTCATGGGCCGTGCCCACGCCTTGGCGTTTCGTAACGTCAGCGCCGTCTTCGAACTTCCCCTGAAGCTCAAGCTTGCCGCCCTCGCCGATGCCGATCCGCAGCGCGCCCGGAACTGTGCGCAAGCCTGGGGCTTTGAAACGGCGCACTCCGACTGGCAACAGTTGATCGATGACCCGAAGGTCAATCTCGTCGCTATCACCACGCCCAATCATCTGCACTACCCCATGGCCATGGCCGCCCTCGCCGCCGGCAAGCCGGTGTATTGCGAAAAGCCTTTGGCGGTGAACCTGGAGCAAGCCGCCGCCATGCGCCAGGCGGCCAAAGCGGTAGGTGTGGTGACGCGGGTCGGTTACAACTATCAGCACAACCCGATGATCACGCTGGCCCGGTCGTTGATCGACAGCGGCAAGCTTGGGCAGATCATCAGTTTTGAGGGGGAGTTCAGCGAGGATTTCATGGCTGATCCAGCTTCACCCTGGTCGTGGCGATGCGATGCCGGTCATGCAGGCGGCGCACTGGCGGACCTGGGCAGTCATTTGCTGGCGATGGCGCGGTATCTGATGGGTGACGTCGAGGCGGTTTGTGCGAGCACTCAAACCGTGCACCGCCAGCGTCCTGCTACGGCCGGCAGTCAGGAACAACGGCCCATTGCGGTCGACGATCACGTCCATGCGCTGCTGCGATTCGCCAATGGCGCCCAAGGGACGTTCAGCAGCAGTTGGCTCAAGCAAGGTTACAAGAATCACCTGAGTTTCGAGATCAGCGGTACCGAAGGCACGCTGGCGTTCGATCAGGAGCGCTTGAACGAATTGCGCCTGTATCGCACCGGCCAGGACGGTTTCCAGCGTTTGCTTGCGGGACCGGATCTGCCAGGTTATGCGGCATTCAGCCCGGCGGCGGGTCACCAATTGGGTTACAACGAATTGAAGACCCTGGAAGTGCATGACCTGGTGTTGGCCCTCGCCGGCCTTTCCCAAGGAGGCACTGACTTTGAGCAAGCCTGGGAAGTCGAACGCCTGGCGACAGCGATTCGCTTGGCCGCGAACGAGTCACGGTGGGTCGGTATAGAAGAAGTCTGAGACGCGTAAGCGATTTACCGCCCGCGAGGCACGCCACGGGCGATCCGTCGCCCATGGCTTGAAGAGGCTTTCGCCGGGTCTTACTGGGTGACGCAACGGGTCAGCGTGGTGGTGCGGGTGACTTGCGCATCAACCCGTGCATCGCCTTGTACATCGGTTTTATCCGTGGTTTCGCAGGTGCGTTGTGGAATCGGCGGCGGAGCAGCTGGCGGTGGCGGTGGTGGACTGGCGCAACCGCCAAGAATCGCCACGCAGAAGGCGAGCGACAGAGGCGAAAAAACACGTTTCCCAAGATTGTTCATAGATGGACTCGCGGTCAGTAATCGACACTTTCCGCGACCCGACGACAACACCGCGACTACGCGGACTGGTCACAGAAAATTATACCCTCGCATTTCTTATAGCCCAGTCACCCGTCAATGCCAGCAAATAAGCCACTTTAGCCCTATTCAACGCGGAAAAACGACAGCCTCCACTAGCCCTTTTCCGAGCGATGCAAGCTGTTACTTTCAAGTTCATAGCGTAATTCTTCAACCAACGCCTGAATCGCCTGGGGTGTTCCGAGATTCGTGACCTTCAGTCCGCTGACCACGAGGTCAACCTGCCCCGAAACGGGATGATAAAGCTTGACCGTCACCGAGTTATCGCCCGAAACACTGCACTCACAGGCCCGGGGAGAAAACTGCTGCTCCAGTTGCGCGCGCAATTGCGCTATATGAATCATCACGACTCACCCTTGGATTGGCTGGCTATCCCGTCGACTGCAATGGGGGGGAAATGGGGAAGCATGCGACTGTTCCTTAATCTATCTCATAGAGGATGCGGCACCGGTCAAAAAAAACCTGTGTCGCACCCTCACAGATTAAAAACACTCGTCACTCGCAAAAACATTCATTTGCACCGGCAGACCTAGTGCATTTGCACCTTATCGAGATGGCTTGGACCGCCAATCGCTGGCGAACAACCCCCGTTCCCGCGCCCACACAATCGCCTCGCTGCGACTGTGCACGTCGAGCTTGGAATACACCGTCGACACATGATTACGCACGGTGTTGGGCGCCAGCTTCAGGCGCGCGGCGATTTCCTTGTCGGCCAGGCCTTCGCAGATCAGCTCGAGTACATCGCGCTCCCGGGCGGTCAGGTCAGTGAAGGACACGCTGGGCAACTGCGGCGAGTTGACGCTCTTCACATTGGCCAGTTTTTCGATGAGTGTCCGGCTGAACCAGGACGCGTCTTTCATCACCTCTTCAATCGCCGCCACCAACTCAAGTTCAGTGCGTTTACGTTCGGTGATGTCCATCAAAACCAACAGGTAGCAGGAGTTATCCTGAATATTCACCGTGTCGGCCGACACCGCGCAGTCGATCAATTGCGTGTTTTTCTTGCGGATCCTGACATCGACCCGGTCCAGGCTTCCGGTCTTCTCCAGCACTGCAAACAGCCGGGCGCGGGCGACCTTGTCATCGATGAAATCGATCTCCGCGACGGTTTTACCGAGGACGTCGTCGCTGCTATACGCGAGGGTATCCAGGAAGGCTTCGTTGACATCGATCACCACCTGGTCCTCTGCGTTGCAGACCAGGGTCGGAACCGGCATCAAGCGAAACGCTTTGGCAAAACGCTCCTCGCTCTGGCGCAAAGCAATTTCGGCCTTGTGCCGTGGGTCCATGTCGACGAAGGAAAACAACATGCAGTCTTCTTCGTGCAGCTCCAGCGGTTGCCCGGCGACGATCACCTGTTTGCTACCACCCTGCGCGAGTTTCAGTTCGGCTTGCATCTGAGGAATCGTGGCGTGCTCGCGCAGCCGTTGAATTGCCAGGTCTTTCTTTTCGGCACCGTCCAGGATGTCCAGTTCATACGTCGATACGCCGATCACCTGATCACGGGTATAGCCGGTCATTTCCAAAAAGCCTGAATTGACCTTGATGTAACGCAAGTCACTGAGACGACAGATCACCGCCGGCGCGGGGTTGGCGTTGAAGGTCTTTTCGAACCGCTGCTCGGCGCTGGCCCACTCGGTGACGTCATCCATGATCAGCACCAGCGACTCCGGTTCCCCGGCGCTATCGGCCAACACCATGCTGCGCACGTTGTGCACCCAGGTGCGCTCTTCGTCGTCGACCGGCGTCACTTCTACCAGTACATCACTGAAGGTCTCGCCCTTGGCGACGCGGCTGATCGGGTAGTTTTCCGGCGGCACCGGGTGATTGTTGCGATAACGCAAGGCGAAACGCTTGGCATACGCCTTGGCATTCTCCCCCAAATCGCTGATCCGACTGACGCCGTGCATGGCGAGCGCGGCGTCATTGGCCCAAAGGATGGTCTGGTCGAGCTCCAGCAGAATCACCCCGTCGGACAACCCGGCGATGATTTGCTGCAACTGACGGCGATTGGTTTCGGTGGTCAGGACGTCCTGGCTCATTGGATCTCCACGCGTTTTGCGGCGGCGCATTAGCGCCAATCTGTGAAGATTACGACCGCAGGGGGGTGGGATAGTGCAGCGAACATGTCCTGCCCGCCGTCATGGTGCGTGACACATCCACAGATGCGGCCCTAAGCTCAAACAACAAACTGTTCTAATGCTGTTTATGACCTGTAAGGAGCGTTGCCGTGATGCTGGATACGATTCACTTCACCCCGTGGTCCGCGTTGGCTGGCGGCGCGCTGATCGGTTTGGCGGCCAGCCTGCTGGTGGTGGCCAATGGACGGGTGGCCGGGATCAGCGGTTTGCTGGGCAGCCTGCTGTCGCCGACCGATTCGGGTCGTGGTGAAAAAGCCTTGTTCATCCTCGGGCTGCTGGCCGCGCCATTGGTGTGGGCGTTGTTTCAGGCATGGCCGGCCATCGAGTTCAAGACCGGTGCCGTGGGGCTGGTCGTCGCTGGATTGTGCGTCGGGATCGGCACCCGCTATGGCTCGGGATGCACCAGCGGCCATGGCGTGTGTGGTCTTTCGCGGCTGTCACCGCGGTCTATCGTCGCGACGTTGTGTTTCATGTTCGCAGGGTTTGTGACGGTGTTTGTGCTGCGTCATTTGTTGGGGTTTTGAGCATGAAAAAACTGACGGCTTTTGTCGCTGGGCTGTTGTTCGGCATCGGCCTGTTGCTGGCAGGCATGGCCAACCCGGCCAAGGTCCTGGGGTTTCTCGATATCGCCGGGGTGTGGGATCCGTCCCTGGCGCTGGTCATGGTCGCGGCCATTGCAGTGGCCTGGGCACCGTTTCATTGGGCGATGAAACACCCCACGTCGTTGCTGGGGGCGCCGATGCAATTGCCGGTCAGTCGTGAACTGGATCGACGGTTGATCGGAGGCAGTGTGTTGTTCGGGGTTGGTTGGGGCATTGCCGGCATCTGCCCCGGGCCTGCGCTGGTGTTGTTGCCGACCGGGCACTGGCAGGCATGGGTGTTCGTGATCGCCATGCTGGCGGGTATGTTGATCTTCAAGGCATTGCAGGCGCGCCGTTAAGTCACAGCAAGCTCAACCCTGGAGACACCGTAGCTTTCGCGGCGCAGGCCTGGGCGAAAGCTACGATCGTTTCGGCGCTCAGGCCGCCATTTGTCCGCTGGCAATCGCCGCCGACGCTGCCAGCATCGCCCGCAACAACACCGCACACCCCGCCGCCAGATCATCCGGCGCGGCGTTTTCGATTTCGTTGTGGCTGATGCCACCTTCGCACGGTACGAAGATCATCCCGGCCGGGCCGAGCTCGGCGAGGAAAATCGCGTCGTGCCCTGCTCCGCTGACAATGTCCATGTTCGACAACCCCAAGCCTTGCGCCGCATTGCGTACGGCTTCCACGCAGCCCTTGTCGAAGTACAGCGGCGGAAAATCGGCGGTCGGGGTCAGTTCGTAGGTCAGGCCATGTTCTTCGCAGGTGGTTTCGATGACTTCGCGGACTTCGGCAATCATCGAGTCCAGGCGTGCCGGTTCCAGATGACGGAAATCGAGAGTCATGCGCACTTCGCCGGGAATGACGTTGCGTGAGCCCGGATAGGCTTGCAGGCAACCGACGGTGCCGCAGGCGTGAGGTTGATGGCTGAGGGCGGCACGGTTGACTGCGCCGACGATGACCGAGGCGCCGACCAGAGCGTCTTTGCGCAGGTGCATCGGGGTCGGGCCGGCATGCGCTTCGACGCCGCGCAGTTTCAGGTCGAACCATTTCTGGCCCAGTGCTCCCATCACCACGCCGATGGTCTTGCGTTCGTCTTCAAGGATCGGCCCCTGTTCGATGTGGGCTTCGAAATAGGCGCCGACCGCATGGCCGCTGACCTGGCGTGGGCCGGCGTAGCCGATGGCGTTCAAGGCTTCGCCAACGGTGACGCCATCGGCATCGACCTTGGCCAGGGTTTCTTCCAGGGTGAATTTTTCGGCGAACACGCCGGAGCCCATCATGCATGGAGCGAAACGCGAGCCTTCTTCGTTGGTCCAGACCACCACTTCCAGCGGCGCTTCGGTTTCCACGCCGAGGTCGTTGAGGGTGCGCAGCACTTCGACGCCGGCCAGGACGCCGAAACAGCCGTCGAACTTGCCGCCGGTGGGCTGAGTGTCGATGTGGCTGCCGGTCATCACCGGTGGCAGGTTCGGATTACGGCCCGGGCGGCGGGCGAAGATGTTGCCGACGGCGTCGATGCTGACGGTGCAGCCCGCCTCCTCGCACCAGCGCACGAAGATATCCCGGGCCTGGCGGTCGAGGTCGGTCAGGGCCAGGCGACAGACGCCGCCCTTGACCGTCGCGCCGAGCTTGGCGAGTTCCATGAGCGACTGCCATAAGCGGTCGCGATTGATGTGCTGATGGGTGGATTGCAGAACGTCTACCGCTGCGTTCATGGTGATCTCCTCAGGCAGTTCTTATGGATTTGTTCAGGTATTTCATCGGTGAATTCGAGGCCGTCTTCGCGGGCAAGCCCGCGAAGAGGCCATCCGCTACACCGCAGATTTCGCTACAGATGGGCTGGGGCGCATCGAGCACAGGCCGTAATAAATCAGCCCGCCCAGCGCCGAACCGGTGAACCAGCCGTAGCTGTAAAACCAGCTGAATGCATCGCTGCCCAGCGACAGCAGCGTCAACGCCACCGGCACACCAAACGCGGCAAACCCGAACCAGTTCCAGGCCGGGTACACGTCATCGCGATACAACCCGGCCAGGTCCAGTTGCTGTTTCTTGATCAGGAAATAGTCCACCACCATGATCCCGGCAATGGGCCCCAGCAGGCTTGAATATCCCAGCAGCCAGTTCGAATACACCGTTTCCAGGCTCAGGTCAGAAACGATCAACCCAAGCTTTTTCAGCAGCTCATGGGCCATCAGCAACAGCCCCACCAAGCCTGTCAGCAATACCGCTTTTGTGCGGTTGATCACCTTGGGCGCGATGTTCTGGAAGTCGTTGGTCGGAGACACGATATTGGCGGCGGTGTTGGTCGACAGCGTGGCGATGATGATCAATGCCATGGCCAGCGCGACCCAGACCGGGCTCTGGATATGGCCGATCAGCGTCACCGGGTCGGAAACGGTCACGCCCACCAGTTTCACCGAGGCGGCGGTCATCACCACGCCCAGCGAGGCGAACAGGAACATGGTCAGCGGCAGACCGATGATCTGGCCGACAATCTGGTCCTTCTGGCTTTTCGCGTAACGGCTGAAGTCCGGAATGTTCAGGGACAAGGTGGCCCAGAATCCAACCATCGCAGTCAGCCCGGCGGCGAAGTAGCTGACCACGCTGGCGCCTTCCGGACGTTTAGGCGGGATGGCCAGCAATTCGGTCATCGACACGTTTGGCATGGCCCAGACCAGCAGCCCCACACCGACCAGCACCAATAAGGGGGCCGACAGGGTTTCAAGCCACTTGATCGACTCGGCGCCACGAATCACCACCCAAAGGTTCAGCGCCCAGAAGATCATGAAGCCGATGACTTCACCGGTGCCGCCCAGGGATTTCCAGCCCTCGAACACCGAGCCGAGGAACAGGTGGATCGCCAGGCCGCCGAACATCGTCTGGATGCCGAACCAGCCACACGCCACCAGCGCGCGGATCAGGCACGGAATGTTGGACCCCAGAATGCCGAAAGACGAACGCAGCAACACCGGAAACGGGATGCCGTACTTGGTGCCGGGAAAGGCGTTCAAGGTCAGGGGAATCAACACGATGATGTTGGCAAACAGAATCGCCACCACGGCTTCGCCGACGCTCAGGCCGAAATACGCGGTGAGCACGCCACCGAGGGTGTAAGTCGGCACGCAGATCGCCATGCCGACCCACAGCGCGGTGATGTGCCATTTGTTCCAGGTTCGTTCGCGCACCTTGGTCGGTGCCATGTCGTGGTTGTAACGGGGACTGTCGAGGACATCGCTGCCGGCTTCGAGCTCGAACAAGCCGTCGCGCTCGGTCACTTGCGATCTGATCTGTTGCATGGCCGCTCCACTGTTCTTTGAATTATTTTTTGCTCATCGGGGGCTGTGGGCATCAATAAGCGTGCCGGGCACCCCTTTTGCGCATCGGGCAGTTCCATAAAAACTTTGCAACTAACTGATGTTGATCAGTTTTATTTATATACCCAGTGAGTCCTCGGTGGCTGGCGTGTTCACTCAGGCCGAATGACACGCAAGTTGTCCGAACAGTCAGGACTCAAAGTGGTGCGTCTTACTTTTTTTCAATTGTTGCGCATCAACCATAGACCATACTCAAGCGGCTGATTTCACATAAGAAATCTCGTCTATTTTTGGAACCTGTCAAGTGCGTCAAAATGGTGAGCCACCTCACCATTTTGGTGATTTGTATTTTTTATCGTTATTTATCATCAACTTAAAACAGATATAAGCTTATAAAAAATATTCTTGCTGATTCCACAAACTCAGACTAGCTTCTATTCCTGACAGTGCTGACAGGAATACACCTGTTTGCGTTGGCTTCATATAAAACATTTAGAACCGGCATCAGTCGGTCATTGCCTGCGAGGAACTCGGAATGTCTCTGTTGATCCGTGGCGCCACCGTTATTACCCATGATGAAAGTTATCGCGCCGACGTCTATTGCGCTGACGGCGTGATCAAAGCCATCGGCGAGAATCTTGATGTTCCGGCGGGTGCCGAAGTGCTCGACGGCAGCGGCCAATACCTGATGCCCGGCGGCATCGATCCGCACACGCACATGCAATTGCCCTTCATGGGCACGGTGGCCAGCGAAGACTTCTTCAGCGGCACGGCGGCGGGACTGGCCGGCGGTACCACCTCAATCATCGACTTCGTGATTCCCAACCCGCAGCAATCCTTGATGGAAGCCTTCCACCAGTGGCGCGGCTGGGCCGAGAAGTCGGCGTCGGATTATGGTTTCCACGTCGCGATCACCTGGTGGAGCGAACAGGTCCGCGAGGAAATGGCCGAGCTGGTCAGCCAGCACGGCGTCAACAGCTTCAAGCATTTCATGGCCTACAAGAACGCGATCATGGCGGCCGATGACACCCTGGTGGCGAGCTTCGAGCGCTGCCTGGAACTGGGCGCCGTACCCACCGTGCATGCGGAAAACGGCGAGCTGGTGTATCACCTGCAACGCAAGTTGATGGCCCAAGGCATCACCGGGCCTGAAGCGCATCCACTGTCGCGACCGTCGCAGGTGGAAGGCGAAGCCGCGAGCCGGGCTATCCGCATCGCCGAAACCTTGGGCACGCCGTTGTACCTGGTGCATGTCTCGACCAAGGAAGCCCTCGACGAAATCACCTACGCCCGCAGCAAGGGCCAACAAGTCTATGGAGAAGTCCTGGCCGGGCATCTGCTGCTGGACGACAGCGTCTATCAACACCCGGACTGGCAGACCGCCGCCGGTTACGTAATGAGCCCGCCCTTCCGTCCTCGCGGCCACCAGGAAGCGCTTTGGCATGGGTTGCAATCAGGCAACCTGCACACCACCGCCACCGACCATTGCTGTTTCTGCGCCGAGCAAAAAGCCGCCGGTCGTGATGACTTCAGCAAAATCCCCAATGGCACCGCCGGTATCGAAGACCGCATGGCCGTGCTGTGGGATGAAGGGGTGAACACCGGACGCTTGTCGATGCAACATTTCGTTGCGCTGACTTCCACCAACACCGCGAAGATCTTCAACCTCTACCCGCGCAAAGGCGCGATTCGCGTCGGCGCCGATGCGGATCTGGTGCTGTGGGACCCGGAGGGTACGCGAACCATCTCGGCCAAGACGCACCACCAACAGGTCGACTTCAACATCTTTGAAGGCAAGACCGTGCGCGGCGTGCCGAGCCATACCGTGAGCCAGGGCCGAGTGGTGTGGGCCGACGGTGATCTGCGCGCCGAGCGCGGGGCCGGGCGGTATGTCGAACGGCCGGCGTATCCGGCGGTGTTTGACTTGCTGAGTAAGCGGGCTGAGTTGAATAAGCCGACGGCTGTGAAACGCTGAAATCGAGGCCTTCGACCATCGCGAGCAGGCTCACTCCCACATTTGAAATGCATTCCCCTGTGGGAGCGGGCTTGCCCGCGATAGGGCCGGCCCGGACGACACAAAAACCAATGCCCATCAGAGGCAGTACCTCAATAACCGTGAGGCCAACACCGTGATCAAGACCCTGAATCACCTCCCGCATCCCCATGAGGATGCGGCCGCTCTCGCCGGCCACTTCACCGATCTGGCGCCACCCTTGAACGCTCGCCAGGCACACCTCGAAGCCTCGCGCTGCCTGTATTGCTACGACGCGCCGTGCGTGAACGCCTGCCCGAGCGAGATCGATATTCCGTCGTTCATTCGCAACATTCATCAGGAAAACGTTCAAGGTGCCGCGCACAAAATCCTCTCGGCGAACATCCTCGGCGGCAGTTGCGCCCGGGTGTGCCCGACTGAAATTCTTTGCCAGCAAGCCTGCGTGCGTAACAACGAGCAAGAATGCGCTCCGGTGTTAATCGGCCTGTTGCAGCGGTACGCCGTGGATAATGCACACTTCACCGAACACCCGTTCCAGCGCGCCGCCGCGACCGGCAAACGCATCGCAGTGGTCGGCGCGGGCCCGGCGGGTTTGTCCTGCGCCCATCGCAGTGCAATGCACGGCCATGACGTGGTGATTTTCGAAGCACGGGAAAAGGCTGGCGGGCTCAACGAGTACGGGATCGCCAAATACAAGCTGGTGGACGATTACGCACAGAAGGAGCTTGAGTTCCTGATGCAGATTGGCGGGATCGAAATCCGTCACGGCCAAAAACTCGGCGAGAACCTGACCTTGAGCGAGCTGCATCAGCAATACGACGCCGTGTTCCTTGGCCTCGGTCTGGCCGCCAGCAAACAATTGGGCATGCCCCACGAGGATGCACCCGGGCTGCTCGCCGCCACCGATTACATCCGCGAACTGCGCCAGTCCGATGACCTGACGCAACTGCCGTTGGCCGATCGCTGCATCGTGCTCGGTGCGGGCAACACCGCCGTCGACATGGCCGTGCAAATGGCTCGCCTCGGCGCGCGTGACGTCAATCTGGTGTACCGCCGTGGCGTTGAAGAGATGGGCGCCACCGGCCACGAACAGGACATCGCCAAGGCCAATCAGGTGCGTTTGCTGACCTGGGCCCAGCCTGAAGAAGTGCTGCTCGATGCCCAAGGCAACGTGCGCGGCATGCGCTTCGCCCGTACGCATTCCATCGAAGGCCGCCTACAAACCACCGGCGAAACCTTCGAACTGGCCGCTGACGCGATCTTCAAAGCCATCGGCCAGGCCTTCGACGCCAGCGCCCTCGTCGACCCGCTGGCCCGCGAACTCAAACGTCAGGGTGAGCGGATTCAGGTGGATGAAAACCTTCGCACCAGCATTCCCGGCGTGTATGCCGGTGGTGACTGCACCAGCCTCGATCAAGACCTCACCGTGCAAGCAGTGCAGCACGGCAAACGGGCCGCCGAGGCCATCAACGCTCAACTGATGCTCAACGTGGAGGCTGCGTAAATGGCCGATCTCTCGATTGTCTTCGCCGGCATCAAAGCCCCTAACCCATTCTGGCTGGCCTCCGCGCCGCCGACCGACAAGGCCTATAACGTGGTTCGCGCTTTCGAGGCGGGCTGGGGCGGCGTGGTCTGGAAAACCCTGGGTGAAGACCCGGCGGCGGTCAACGTATCGTCACGCTACTCAGCGCACTTCGGCGCCAACCGTGAAGTGGTGGGCTTCAACAACATCGAGCTGATCACCGACCGTTCGCTGGAAATCAACCTGCGGGAAATCACCCAGGTAAAAAAGGACTGGCCGGACCGCGCGCTGATCGTTTCGCTGATGGTGCCCTGCGTCGAAGAGTCGTGGAAATTCATCCTGCCGCTGGTGGAAGCCACTGGCGCCGACGGCATCGAGCTGAACTTCGGTTGCCCGCACGGCATGCCGGAACGCGGCATGGGGGCGGCGGTCGGTCAGGTGCCCGAATACGTCGAGCAGGTCACCCGCTGGTGCAAGACCTATTGCTCGCTGCCGGTGATCGTCAAGCTCACGCCGAACATCACCGACATCCGCGTTGCGGCCAGAGCAGCCCATCGAGGCGGTGCCGATGCGGTGTCGTTGATCAACACCATCAACTCGATCACCAGCGTCAATCTGGAGCGCATGGTCGCCAATCCAACCGTGGGCAGCCAAAGCACCCACGGCGGTTATTGCGGCTCGGCGGTGAAGCCGATTGCGTTGAACATGGTCGCCGAAATAGCCCGCGACCCACAGACCCAAGGCCTGCCAATCTCCGGCATTGGCGGGATTGGCAGCTGGCGTGATGCGGCGGAGTTCATCGCTCTGGGCAGTGGCTCGGTGCAAGTGTGCACCGCGGCGATGCTCCATGGTTTTCGCATTGTCGAAGAGATGAAGGACGGTTTGTCACGCTGGATGGACAGTCAGGGCTACGCCAGCATCGCGGATTTTTCCGGGCGGGCGGTGGGCAACACCACGGACTGGAAGTACCTGGACATCAACTATCAGGTGATCGCCAAGATTGATCAGCAGGCATGCATTGGTTGTGGTCGCTGCCACATTGCTTGTGAAGACACCTCACACCAGGCGATTGCCAGCCTGAAACAGGCGGACGGTACGCATAAGTACGAAGTGATCGATGACGAGTGCGTGGGCTGCAACCTGTGCCAGATCACCTGCCCGGTGGAGGATTGCATCGAGATGGTGCCTATCGAGAATGGCAAGCCGTTCCTGGACTGGAATCATGATCCGAGGAATCCCTACCACGTTGCCGTTTGATTTTTAGGATCAAGAGATCGCAGCCTCGTTTCACTCGACAGCTCTTACAGGGTTATGCAATTCCCTGTAGGAGCTGGCTGCGATCTTGTGCTTCAAGGCTCCAACCCGATCCCGCGCAATATCACACTCGTCACCGTCTGCACCGCCCGTTCGAACTGCATGTCCGACAGCGGCTGATGATCATTGAGAATATTCACCTGATGATCAAAGTCGGCGTAATGCTGGGTCGAGGCCCAGATCATGTACAGCAGGCTTGAAGGTTCCACCGCCAGGATGCGTTTGTCTTCGACCCACTGGCGGATCTTCGCTTCCTTCATCTTGGCCCAGTCATACAGGCTCACGTCCAGCTTCTCGCCCAGGGTCGGCGCGCCATGGATGATTTCGTTGGCCCAGACTTTGGAGCCATAAGGCCGGCTGCGGGAGTGATTCATCTTGGCGCGGATGTAGCTGCTGAGCACCACGCGCGGGTCGTCGAACATCTCGAAGCACAGTGCGTCCTGCTTCCACACTTCCAGCAAGCCCAGCAACACGGCGCTGTACAACTCACTCTTGGTGCTGAAGTAGTAATGCAGGTTGGAACGAGGCAGTTGCACTTCGGCGGCAATATCGGCCATGGCGGTGCCACCGAAGCCTTTTTCGGCGAAAACCTTTTCGGCTCCCAACAGAATTTTCTCGACATTACTGCGACGAATTTCGATCTTGTGATTGCCCATGAGGGCTCCCTGACAACAGCGTTGTCCAAGACTAGCATCCGCTCTACCCTGCGGCGACAAGCGAAAACGAAACTTCGTATACATGGCAACTCGCGGGTAAACTGGCCGCCTCTTCGACCCTGCCTCAGAGGTATTCACGATGCTGTTCAAGAAAGCCCTGGCCACCACCGCCCTGCTCGGCTCGCTGCTGGCCGCTTCGTCGGTATGGGCCCATGCCCATCTGAAAGACCAGACCCCGGCGGCGAACAGCACCGTGAGCGCGCCATCGGAGCTGCGACTGGTGTTTTCCGAAGGAGTCGAAGCGACGTTCACCAAGGTCACGATCAGCAAGGACGGTGCCGATGTGCCGGTCAAAAGCCTGGCCACCGAAGGCAGTGACAAGAAAACCCTGATCGTCACCCCAGCGGCCCCTCTGGCGCCAGGCGCCTACAAAGTCGAATGGCACGCGGTATCGGTCGACACCCACAAAAGCGAAGGCGCCTACAGCTTCAAGGTCGGCCAGTAATTCATGACGAGCGCGATGGTGCTGTGCCGCTTTTTGCATTTCACCGTGGTGCTGATGCTGTTCGGGGCCGGGGTGTTCAAACCGCTGCTTTTAGGGCCTGGCAACGCATTCGATCAGCCACTGTTGCGAGTGACCCGCCTGCTCGCGACAGTGGCTTTGCTCAGTGGCGTCGGCTGGCTGCTGCTGATCACCGCCAGCATGGCTGGAGCGTGGGACGCGGCATTCGATCCGTCGACCCTGCGGCTGGTACTGGGCAGCACGTTTTTCGGCCAGGTGTGGCGCTGGCATCTGCTGCTCAATGCCTTGCTGGTGGCGCTGCTACTGACGCCCTGGCGCTCTTGCGCGCCGCTGCGTCTGGGCCTTGCAAGTCTGCTGTTGGCCACCTTGGCCCCGGTCGGCCATGGCGCCATGCTCGATGGCCTCCAGGGTCAGTTGCTGATCCTCAACCAACTCGTTCACTTGACCTGTGTCGGCATCTGGCTCGGCGGGTTGATGCTGTTGGTGATGATCCTGCGGCAACCGACGGGCCTTGCGATCAATCCGATATTGCGCCGCTTCAGCGGTGTCGGTTACGGGTTGGTGGCGGGATTGCTGATCACCGGGCTGATCAATGTGCGGGTCCTTACCGGGCAGTTTTGGCCGACACCCTTGCTGGCGGGGTTCGCGCTCATCCTGCTGATCAAGGTGCTGCTGGTGGCCATCATGCTGGGGCTGGCGTTGTTCAATCGACTGCAGGTCAAGGATTGCGAACAGCGCCTGGCAACGCTGAGATTGAGCGTGATCATCGAATGGTTGCTGGGCATTGGCGCAGTGGCCGCCGTATCCCTGCTGGGCACCATGCCCCCGATGATTGCAAGCTGAACACAAACTCACTCCCACAGGATTTTGGCTAACTCCGCGCAAGTCATCGTATAACTTCTGATTGACAATCCCTGAATCCCTCGCAAATAATCGCCCTAATGTTGTACGACGACGTATGACAAACAATAAAAACAACAAGAAACAAGGGAGCGTCACAGTGAGCAAGCTCGTCCGCAATTCCTCCGTCTGCACCCCGCGCCTCACCTTCATCCGCCGTCATACGCTGAGCCTGATCGGTTGCAGCAGCCTGGCCGCCCTCGCGCTGCCCATGACCAGCCACGCAGAAGGTTTTGCCGATGACGCCAAGGCCACGCTCAATCTGCGAAACGCCTACTTCAATCGCAACTACACCAACCCGGCCTATCCGCAGGGCAAGGCTGAAGAGTGGACGCAAAACTTCATCCTCGACGCCAGGTCCGGGTACACCCAGGGCACTGTAGGTTTCGGCATGGACGTGCTGGGCCTGTACTCGCAAAAACTCGACGGCGGTAAAGGCACCGGTGGTACCCAGCTGCTGCCGATCGGTAGCGACGGGCGCCCTGCCGACAACTTCGGCCGTCTGGGCGTGGCGCTGAAAAGCAAAATCTCGAAAACCGAATTGAAGGTCGGCGAATGGATGCCGGTGTTGCCGATCCTGCGCTCCGACGACGGTCGTTCGCTGCCACAGACCTTCCGTGGCGGCCAGGTGACGTCTACCGAAATCAGTGGCCTGACGCTCTACGGCGGCCAGTTCCGCCAGAACAGCCCACGCAACGATGCGAGCATGGAAAACATGTTCATGAACGGCAAATCGGCGGCCATCAACTCGGACCGCTTCAACTTCGGCGGCGGTGAATACGCATTCAACGACAAGCACACCCAGGTCGGCGTCTGGTACGCAGAGCTCAGCGACATTTATCAGCAGCAGTATTTCAACCTGAGCCACAGTCAACCAATGGGCGACTGGACCCTGGGCGCCAACCTCGGCTACTTCATCGGCAAGGAAGATGGCAGCGCCCTGGCCGGCGACCTCGACAACAAAACCGCCTTCGCCCTGCTCTCGGCCAAATACGGCGGCAACACCTTCTATGTCGGCCTGCAAAAGCTGACGGGCGACTCGGTCTGGATGCGCGTCAACGGCACCAGTGGCGGCACGCTGGCCAACGACAGCTACAACTCCAGCTATGACAACGCCCGGGAAAAATCCTGGCAGGTGCGGCATGACTACAACTTCGTGGCACTCGGCGTTCCGGGCCTGACCTTGATGAACCGCTACATCAGCGGCGATAACGTGCACACCGGGGCCATCACCGATGGCAAGGAATGGGGCCGCGAAACGGAACTGGCCTACACCGTGCAAAGCGGCGCGCTGAAAAACCTCAACGTCAAATGGCGCAATGCAACCATCCGCAAAAACTTCAGCACCAACGAGTTCGACGAAAACCGCGTCTTCATCAGCTATCCGATTTCGTTGTTGTAACGGTTTACCCAATCAATTCGGGCGCGAGCCTGCTCGCGGAAGCGCTGTACCAGACAGACTGTCTGTCGACTGGTACGCCCTCGTCGCGCGCAAGCTCGACTTCGCAAATGACCCTCCGTCATTTTCAACCAAAGTCGCGTTGACAAGACTTGGAAAGCCTAACGATACTTTGGCAAAGTCATACGACAACCTACAACAATAACTGCGCGCAGGGATTTCCATGACCGCCACGCCTACTCCCCCTTTCAATCGCCTGCTGCTGACCGGCGCCGCCGGTGGCCTCGGTAAAGTCTTGCGCGAAACGATGCGCCCCTGTGCCAACGTCATTCGCCTGTCGGACATCGTCGACATGGCACCGGCCCTCGATGACCGTGAAGAAGTCGTCATCTGCGACCTCTCGGACAAGCAAGCCGTGCATCAACTGGTCGAAGGCGTAGACGCGATCCTGCACTTTGGTGGCGTATCGACGGAGCGCTCGTTCGAAGAGATCCTCGGCGCCAACATTTGCGGCGTGTTCCACATCTATGAAGCCGCACGTCGCCACGGCGTGAAGCGGGTGATTTTCGCCAGCTCCAACCACGTGATCGGCTTCTACAAGCAGGGCGAAATCATCGACGCCCACTCCCCTCGCCGCCCCGACAGTTACTACGGCTTGTCCAAGTCCTACGGCGAAGACATGGCCAGTTTCTACTTCGATCGCTACGGCATCGAGACCGTCAGCATCCGCATCGGCTCTTCGTTCCCGGAACCGCAAAACCGCCGGATGCTGAGCACCTGGCTGAGCTTCGGCGACCTGACCCACTTGCTCGAATGCGCGCTGTACGCACCGAACGTCGGCCACACCGTGGTCTATGGCGCGTCCGACAACAACGACGTCTGGTGGGACAACCGTTACGCCGCCGGCCTGGGTTACAAGCCTCAGGACAGCTCCGAAGTGTTCCGCGAAAAAGTCGAGGCCCAGCCGATGCCGGCTGCCGATGACCCGGCCAGGGTTTACCAGGGTGGCGCGTTTGTGGCGTCAGGCCCGTTCGGCGACTGAGTCATCGCCCCCTATAACAAAAACCCAAGGGAATGAGTTGCCATGCAAGCCGAATTGATTGTCGATGCCCGTAACGCCGTCGGTGAAAGCCCGGTCTGGGTCCCCGAGGAAAACGCCCTGTACTGGGTTGATATTCCTGCCGGCGGGCTGCAGCGCTGGAGTGCCGACAGCGGCCATGTACATGCCTGGACCGCGCCGGAAATGCTCGCCTGTATCACCCGTCACAGCGACGGCGGCTGGGTGGCTGGCATGGAAAGCGGCTTCTTTCATTTGCACCCGCACAACGATGGCAGCCTCGACAGTGAACTGCTGGCGCACGTCGACCACCCTCGCACGGACATGCGCCTGAACGACGGACGCTGTGATCGTCAGGGCCGATTCTGGGCCGGCAGCATGGTGCTGAACATGGGCGCCAATGCCGCTGAGGGCACGCTGTACCGCTACAGCAATGGCCAGCGCGGCCCGCTCGCGCCTCAGCTCTCTGGTTTCATCGTGCCCAACGGCCTGGGTTTCAGCCCGGACGGCCGCACGATGTACCTGTCCGATTCCCATCCCTTGGTCCAGCAGATCTGGGCCTTTGATTACGACATCGACAACGGCACACCGTCAAACCGCCGGCTGTTCGTCGACATGAATCAGTTCCCAGGACGCCCCGACGGCGCCGCAGTGGATGCCGAAGGCTGCTATTGGATTTGCGCCAACGATGCTGGACTGATTCACCGTTTCACCCCGGATGGCCGACTGGACCGTTCCCTCGCCGTCCCCATAAAAAAACCCACCATGTGCGCCTTCGGTGGCAGTCGACTGGACACGCTGTTCGTGACCTCGATCCGCCCTGGCGACGACCATGATCAACACTCACTGGCCGGTGGGGTGTTCGCCCTCAATCCCGGCGTCAACGGTTTACCGGAACCGCTTTTCAACGCTTTACCTTGACCGCTTGTGCTGCACCGCTGCGCCTTGAATACAAAAAAAATAACAACACTGGAGACACCCCCCCATGGACTTCAAACGCACCTTGCTCGCCGCTGCACTCCCCCTGGCCTTCTCCCTCAGCAGTGCCGTCCAGGCACTGGAAATCAAATTCGCCGATATCCACCCCGCCGGTTACCCGACCGTCGTGGCCGAAGAGCAACTGGGCAAAACCCTGGTCGCCGACAGCGACGGCAAGCTGACCTTCAAGATGTTCGCCGGCGGTGTGCTCGGCTCGGAAAAGGAGGTGATTGAACAGGCGCAAGTCGGCGCCATTCAAATGGCCCGGGTCAGCCTCGGCATCGTCGGACCGGTGGTGCCGGACGTGAACGTGTTCAACATGCCGTTCGTGTTTCGCGATCAGGCGCACATGCGCAAAGTCATCGACGGCGAGGTGGGCGACGAGATCCTCGACAAGATCACCAACTCCGAATTCAACCTGGTCGCCCTGGCCTGGATGGACGGCGGCACGCGCAACATCTACACCAAGAAACCGGTGCGCAAACTCGAAGACCTCAAGGGCATGAAAATCCGCGTGCAAGGCAATCCGATGTTCATCGAGACCATCAACGCCATGGGCGGCAACGGGATTGCGATGGACACCGGCGAAATCTTCAGCGCCTTGCAGACCGGGGTGATCGATGGCGCGGAAAACAACCCGCCGACGCTGCTCGAACACAACCACTACCAGAACGCCAAGTTCTACAGCCTGACCGGGCATTTGATCCTGCCTGAGCCGATCGTGATGTCCAAAATCACCTGGGACAAACTCACCCCCGAGCAGCAGGTGCTGGTGAAGAAAACCGCCAAAGCCGCACAGGCGCAAGAACGCACTTTGTGGGATGCCAAATCGGCCAGCAGTGAGGAAAAACTCAAGGCGGCCGGTGTCGAATTCATCACCGTCGACAAGAAACCTTTCTATGAGGCCACCGCCTCGATCCGCGAGAAGTACGGCGCGCCTTACGCTGACTTGATCAAGCGCATCGAAGCCGTTCAGTAACCCTCCTTGCCCTCATGAAAGGCCCGGCGCCGCTGACGTTGGTGTACATCAGCGTGCGCCCGGTTACGGTGGAACCCGATGAAGAATCTGCTGCTGCGCATCAATGACACGCTCTACATGACCTGTATCTGGGTCGCCGGGCTCTCCGTCCTGGCCATTGCGTTAATCATCCCCTGGGGCGTTTTCGCCCGTTACGTACTCGGCACCGGCTCCAGCTGGCCGGAGCCCACCGCGATTTTGCTGATGATGCTGTTCACCTTCATCGGTGCCGCCGCCAGTTACCGCGCCGGGGCACACATGGCGGTGGCAATGCTCACCGACCGCATGGCCCCGCCAATGCGCAAGGCGCTCAGCGTTTTTTCCCAACTGTTGATGGCGACCATTTGCCTGTTCATGGCGATCTGGGGCACCAAGCTGTGCCTGTCCACTTGGAACCAGTTCATGAGCGCCCTGCCGACGTTGCGCGTCGGCATCACGTATATGCCGATCCCGATTGGCGGCGTGCTGACGCTGGTGTTTGTGCTGGAAAAACTCTTGCTCGGTGACCAGAGCAATCGTCGGGTCGTGCGCTTCGACCTGGTTGAAGAAAGCGAAGGGGCTGCCTGAATGGACGCGTTGATTCTGTTGGGCAGTTTTATTGCGTTGATCCTGATCGGCATGCCGGTCGCCTATGCACTGGGGCTTTCCGCCCTGATCGGTGCCTGGTGGATCGACATCCCGTTCCAGGCGCTGATGATTCAGGTTGCCGGCGGCGTGAACAAGTTCTCGCTGTTGGCGATTCCGTTCTTCGTCCTGGCGGGCGCGATCATGGCCGAGGGCGGCATGTCCCGTCGGCTGGTGGCGTTTGCCGGGGTGCTGGTCGGGTTTGTCCGTGGCGGCTTGTCGCTGGTCAACATCATGGCCTCGACCTTTTTCGGCGCGATCTCCGGCTCCTCGGTGGCGGACACCGCGTCGGTCGGTTCAGTGCTAATTCCGGAAATGGAACGTCGGGGCTATCCAAGGGAATTCGCCACCGCCGTGACCGTCAGTGGTTCGGTACAAGCCCTGCTGACCCCGCCGAGCCACAACTCGGTGCTCTACTCACTGGCCGCCGGCGGCACGGTGTCGATCGCCTCGCTGTTCATGGCTGGCGTGGTCCCAGGCCTGTTGATGAGCGCGTGCCTGATGGTGCTGTGCCTGATCTTCGCGAAAAAGCGCAACTACCCCAAGGGCGAAGTCATTCCCCTGCGCGAAGCCCTGAAGATCTGCGGCGAAGCGATGTGGGGCCTGATGGCGATGGTTATCATCCTCGGTGGCATTTTGTCGGGGATCTTCACCGCCACTGAATCGGCGGCAATCGCGGTGCTGTGGTCGTTCTTCGTGACCATGTTCATCTACCGCGACTACAAGTGGAGCGAGCTGCCGAAACTGATGCACCGCACCGTGCGAACCATCTCGATCGTGATGATCCTGATCGGCTTCGCGGCGAGCTTCGGCTACATCATGACCCTGATGCAGATCCCATCGAAAATCACCACGATGTTCCTGACCCTGTCGGACAACCGTTACGTGATCCTGATGTGCATCAACGTCATGCTGCTGTTGCTCGGCACCGTGATGGACATGGCGCCGCTGATCCTGATCCTGACGCCGATCCTGATGCCGGTGATTCTCGGCATTGGCGTGGACCCGGTGCAGTTCGGCATGATCATGCTGGTGAACCTGGGAATTGGTTTGATTACACCGCCGGTGGGCGCGGTGCTGTTCGTGGGGTCAGCGGTGGGCAAAGTCAGTATCGAAAAAACCGTGAAAGCGCTGCTGCCGTTCTACGGCGTGCTGTTCCTGGTGCTTCTGGCCGTGACCTACATTCCTGCACTGTCGCTGTGGTTGCCGCATTTGGTGTTGTGATAAAGGTGCCCCTCGGTAAAACGAGGGGCACACACCGGCCTGTAACCTCCGCGTCCTTCCATCAGAGCTCAACCGATATGACGCCAGACCTTCTCGAACTCGAAGATCAATTCACCCGCCTTACCCTCGCCCCTGAACTCGGTGGCAGCCTCGTCAACTGGACGATTCGCAGCACCGGACAGCCGTTGTTACGGCACAACGACGACCAGGCGCTGAACACCGGCCTGCCGGGGAAACTCGGTTGCTACCCTTTGGTGCCGTGGTCGAACCGCATCGCCCAAGGGGGTTTCGACTGCCCCGATGGCTGGCTCGCCCTGGCACCCAACAGTCTCACCGATCCACTGCCGATCCACGGCAGCGCCTGGCAACAACCGTGGCAGGTGGTATCGCAGACGCAGAATGAAGTGGTGCTGCAACTCGACAGCTCAACGCCGTTCGCTTATCGCGCCCGGCAGCGGTTCCACTTGAGCGAGGGGCGATTGAGCATCGATCTGCAGGTCACTCATCTGGCTGAAAACGCTGCGTGGCACGGGCTCGGGCTGCATCCCTACTTTCCGCGCACCGCAAACACCCGGCTACAGGCCAAGGCTGAACAGGTCTGGTTATGCGATGGTTCGAGACTGCCGACAGCGCGGGTCGAACGGCCCGCCGAGTGGGACTTCGATCAACTCAATGCGCTGCCGGACACATTGGTCGACAACGGTTTCTGCGCGTGGGACGGCCACTGCCTGATCCAGCAACCCGACTTGGGTTACGAACTCGATTGCCAAGCCACCGGCAGCGACACCTACCTGCTCTACTGCCCGCCGGGCCTGGGGTTTTTCTGCATCGAACCGGTGAGCCACCCGGTCAACGCGCACCACCTGCCCGGACGGCCAGGCTTGCGTCTGCTGGAAAAAGGCCAATCCAGCGAACTCGGCTTCAGCCTGCACTATCGTCCGCTCGGCTACCCGAGCATCTGACTCAGCACCGCGCGCAACTTGCCGGGTTTCACCGGTTTGTTCAGCAGCGGCGCATCGAGTCGTTGCAGCGCGCGCCGGCACTGGTCGGTGCGGTCGGCCGTGATGATCACCGCCGGAATCGACTGACGGTAATGCTCACGCAAATGCCGCACCACGTCAGAGCCGACCACCCCGTGATCGAGGTGGTAATCCGCCAGAATCAACTCCGGCGCCCGCCCCTTCAAGGCTGCCAGCGCCGAGGATTCATCCGTGGCCGTGACCACCTCGCAGCCCCACTGCCCGAGCAACGCGCTCATGCTTTCAAGGATGCTCACTTCGTTGTCCAGCACCAGCAGGCGCCGGCCCGGCAACGGATTACCCGCGCCCGGCTGCGGAGCCGCCAGACTGATCGGCAACGGAATCTCATGGGAAATCGGCACGTCGATGCTGAACATCGAACCGCGCCCCGGCCGCGAATGAACGCCGATTTTATAACCGAGAATCTTGGCGATCCGTTCGACAATGGCCAGCCCCAGACCCACGCCTTTGCGGTCGGCGGCGCGGCCGACATCGAGTTGATTGAATTCCAGGAAGATTGAATCGAGCCGGTCCGCCGCGATCCCGCGCCCGGTGTCCCAGACTTCCAGGCGCAGCATGTCCCCGCGCCGTCTGGCACCCAGCAGAATGCTGCCCTCATCGGTATAACGGCAGGCATTGCTGAGGAAGTTGCGCAGGATGCGCGTCATCAGGCGCAAGTCGGTATGAATGGCGTAATCGCCCATGTGCACCCGCAGATTCAATCCGGCGGCTTCGGCCACTGACTGAAACTCCGAAACCAGCGGCGCGAGTAATTCATCGAGGCGGTACAACGCGACATCCGGTTTGACGGCGGCCTGGTCGAGCCGGGAAATGTCCAGCAAATCGGTGAGCAAATCCTCGGCCCCTTCCAGGGCCTGGTGCGTTCGCTCCACCAACACCTGCTCGACATCCGGCAACTTGCGCTCGCGCAACGTCGAGATCAGCAAGCGCGCAGCGTTGAGCGGTTGCAACAGGTCATGACTGGCGGCGGCCAGATATTTGTCTTTGCTGCGATTGGCGGCCTCGGCAGCGTCCCGGGCATCGCGCAAGGCTTCTGCGATCTGTTTACGCTGGGTGATCTGTTGTTGCAGGTTGCGGTTGGCTTCCAGCAATTCGTCGGTGCGCGCGGTGACGCGCTGCTCCAGTTCGTCATTGAGTTGCTGCAGGCGTTGCTGGGCGAGTTTGCGTTCAGTGATGTCGGCGACAAAACCTTCCACCAGCCCTTCCTGATCGGGTTTGAGCAGCAGGTTCATCAGTACGTCGAGGCTGCTGCCGTCTTTGCGGCGCAATTGGGTTTCATAACCGTGCAGGCTGCCCTGGTGGCGAAGGATTTCGCCGATGTTTGCGAGCTCCGTGGCGCCGCCGACAAACAGGTTGCTCGCCAGGTCCGCAAGGGAAAACAGCACCTCTTGCGGGTCCTGATAACCGAGCATGCGCGCCAGCGCCGGGTTGGCGGCGCGCATGCCTTGCAGCAGGCTCGCCTGAAAGATGCCGTGCACGGCGTTTTCGAACAGCCACTTGTAGCGATTGCGCTCCGCTTCCAGCTCGTCCAGCCGCGCGGCGAGTTCCGGGTAATGGCTCTTGCGCGCCGAGTGGCTGCCTAATCCCAATAACCCGGCGAGCGCCCGTTGTTGCTCGTCAGAGGGCTTCGCCATAGACGACCTCGACATCACGCTGACTGGATTGACGCGGGTTGGTGAGGATGCAGGGGTCGTCCATGGCGTGTTGCGAAAGGAACGGGATGTCGGCGGTGCTGACCCCGTGCAAGCCCAGGGTTTCATGAAAACCGATGGCGTGCTTGAGCGCGATCAGGTGTTCGACCAGACGTCCGCAAATCTGCCGGTGATTGAGGCCACGGCAATCGATGCCAAACGTCTCGGCGATCACTTTGAAGCGATCCGGTGCCGAGTTGTAATTGAACGCCACCACGTGTTCGACCAGCACCGCGTTGCACAAGCCATGCGGCAAATCTAGGAACCCGCCCAGGCTGTGGGACATGGCGTGCACCGCACCGAGGATCGCGTTGGAGAACGCCAGCCCGGCCTGCATGCTGCCGAGCATGATTTTCTCGCGCAGGGCGATGTCCGCCGGGTTGGCGATCATCTGCACCAGGTTGCCGTTGATCAGGCGCATCGCTTCCAGTGCATGGGGGTCGGTCAGCGGCCCGTGACCGGTGGAAACGAAGGCTTCGATGGCATGCACCAGCGCATCGATGCCGGTACAGGCCGACAGGAACGGGTCCATGCTCAGGGTGGTTTCCGGGTCGATCAGCGACACGTCCGGCACCACGGCCTTGCTGACGATCGAGAATTTCATGCGCTCTTGCTGGTTGGAAATGATCACGAATTGCGAGACATCCGCCGAGGTGCCGGCGGTGGTCGGGATCAGGATCAGCGGCGGGCTGGGCACGCGGATGGTATCGACGCCTTCGAACTCAAGGATGTTGCGCCCGTGGGCGACGACGATGCCGATGCCTTTTCCGCAATCCATCGGACTGCCGCCACCGACGGCGACGATCACATCGCAGTGGTTTTCCTTGTACAACTCGGCGCCGAGCATGACTTCCTCAACCCGCGGGTTGGGCGACACGTCGCTATACACAAAATAATCGATGCCCTGGGCTTGCAGGCTGGCTTCGACATCGGCGACCCAACCGGCGGCAATCACACCGGGATCGCTGACCACCAGCACCTTGCGCGCACCAAAGGTCTTGGCGCAGTTGCCGACGTTGTGCCGGCAGCCGGCACCAAAGATGATTTCAGGCGAAACGAATTTACGCAGCTGGCTGAGACTCTGGCTCATTTGAAAGCCTGTTTTTATTGTTTTGGAAGGTAAAGCCACACTAACGCATCCGGCTGCGAATGCAATCAGACCAATGGGTAGAGCTTGGTGGATGAACCCGCATTTTCTATCACTGAAGATCCCTGTGGGAGCGGGCTTGCCCGCGATGAGGGCAGAACATTCAACATTGCTGTCGACGGGGATGCCGCTATCGCGGGCAAGCCCGCTCCCACAGGGTTTTGTGTCGACTCTAAGTTCAGCCGCGATAGATCAATCGCGAAGCCTTCTCGTTACGCAACGTCAGGTGTTCCATGCCCTGCCCCGGCGCGTCGGCTTCATCGCGAGCCTTGAGAATTACCCCGTGGTGCGCCGACTTGCTGCACACCGGGTCGGCATTTTCGGCATCGCCAGTCAGCATGAACGCCTGACAACGGCAGCCGCCCAGGTCCTTGTGTTTTTCATCGCAGGAGCGGCACGGCTCCTTCATCCAGTCATCGCCACGAAAGCGGTTGAAGCCGAACGACTCGGTCCAGATGTGCGAAATACTGTGCTCGCGCACGTTGGGAAACTCTACCGGCAACTGCCGCGCACTGTGGCACGGCAACGCCGTGCCGTCCGGGGTGATGTCGAGAAACAGGTTGGCCCAGCCATTCATGCAGGTCTTGGGGCGCTCTTCGTAGTAATCGGGTGTCACGAAGATCAGTTTGCAGGGATGCCCCTGGGCCTCAAGCCGCTCGCGGTACTCATTGGTGATGCGCTCGGCACGCTGCAATTGTTCGCGGGTCGGCAGCAGGCCAACACGGTTGAGCTCGGCCCAGCCGTAGAACTGGCACGTGGCCAATTCGACAAAGTCCGCCTCCAGTTCCAGGCACAGGTCGATGATCTGCGCGATCTGGTCGATGTTGTGCCGGTGGGTGACGAAGTTCAGCACCATCGGATAGCCCTGGGCTTTCACCGCCCGGGCCATGGCCAGTTTCTGCGCGAAGGCTTTGCGCGAGCCGGCCAACATGTTGTTGACCTGCTCGTCGGCGGCCTGAAAGCTGATCTGGATGTGGTCCAGCCCGGCGACCTTGAAATCACGGACCTTCTGTTCCGTCAGGCCGATGCCCGAGGTGATGAGGTTGGTGTAGTAGCCCATGTCCCGCGCGGCCTTGATCAGCTCGGCCAGGTCCTGGCGCACCAGCGGCTCGCCGCCGGAAAACCCCAGCTGCGCGGCGCCCATCTCCCGGGCTTCGCGAAATACCCGAATCCATTCTTCGGTGCTCAATTCTTCTCCCTGCTGGGCGAAGTCCAGCGGGTTGGAGCAATACGGGCATTGTAGCGGGCAGCGATAAGTCAGCTCCGCCAACAGCCAGAGCGGCGGCCCGGGTGGCGTCACGATTGAGTTCACAGCGCGATCCCCCGGTGCCAGACGTTCTTGGTGGTGACGGTGTGATACGGCGGGCGTTCCAGTTCATAGGCCATGCTCATCGCGTCGAGCATGCTCCACAGCACATCGAGCTTGAACTGCAAAATCTCCAGCATGCGCTGCTGGCCTTCGACCGTAACGTAATGCGCGAGGGTAATGCGCAAGCCATGCTCGACATCGCGCCGCGCCTGACTCAGGCGTGTGCGGAAATAGTCATAGCCGGCCGGGTCGATCCACGGGTAGTGCGTGGGCCAGGCGTCAAGGCGGGACTGGTGGATCTGCGGTGCGAACAGTTCAGTGAGTGAACTGCTCGCGGCTTCCTGCCAACAGGCGCGACGGGCGAAATTGACGTAGGCGTCCACGGCGAACCGCACGCCAGGCAACACCAATTCCTGAGAGAGGATTTGCTCGCGGTGCAACCCCACCGCTTCCCCCAAACGCAGCCAGGCTTCGATCCCGCCTTCACTGCCGGGCGCGCCGTCATGGTCGAGGATGCGTTGCAGCCATTCACGGCGCACGTCGCGGTCAGGGCAATTGGCGAGGATCGCGGCATCCTTGAGCGGGATGTTCACCTGGTAATAGAAGCGATTGGCGACCCAGCCCTGAATCTGCGCACGGGTGGCGCGACCAGCGTACATGGCTTGGTGGAAAGGGTGATGGATGTGGTAGTAGGCGCCTTTGGCGCGCAGGGCCTGTTCGAACTCGGCGGGGGTCATGGGGGTGTTGGTCATTGCGGTTCTCCGGGGAACAACCGTTGGATTCTGTGGTGTCTGGTCTGGCCTAATCGCGAGCAGGCTCGCTCCCACAGGAGTCCGGGTCGTACCCGATTTTCTGTGCTAAGCAGGTCCATTGTGGGAGTGAGCCTGCCCGCGATGAGGCCGGCCGCTACAGCTCAATACTCATGCCGTCATAAGCCACTTCAATCCCCCGCCGCTCCAGCAACGCGCGCTCGGCCGAGTCTTCATCGAGGATCGGATTGGTGTTGTTGATGTGGATCAGCACCTTGCGCTGGCGTGGGAACTGCTCGAACAATTCCAGCATCCCGCCAGGACCGCTTTGCGGCAGATGACCCATTTCACTGCCCAGACTCTGGCCGACTTCGCACACGCGCATCTCGTCGTCGCGCCACAACGTGCCGTCCAGCAACAGGCAATCGGCGCGTTGCATCCAGCTCAGCACTTCGTCGTCGATCTGCCCAAGGCCCGGGGCATAGAACACGCTGGCGCCATTGCGCTGGTCTTCGATAAACAAACCGATGGTGTCGCCCGGCTGCGGATTGCCGCGATTGGGCGAGTACGGCGGTGCGTTGCTGACCAGGGGAATCGCGCGAAATTGCAGGTGTGCACAGGCCGCGATGGCGAACGGTTCGCGGTCCAGCCCGATCGGTTGCCACTGCAAACCACCGTTCCAGTGCTTGAGCATGGGGAACAAGGGAAAGCCGCTGCTCAGGTCTTGATGCACACGCTCGGTGCACCACACGTCATGCGGGCAACCTTCGCGCAGGCTCAACAGGCCGGTGCAATGGTCAATCTGGCTGTCGATCAGCACCACCCCGGCAATGGCCGTATCGCGCAAGCGGCGGGCCGGTTGCAGGGGCGCGAAACTCTCTAGCTGCGCGCGAATGTCCGGTGAAGCGTTGCACAGCACCCACTCCACACCGTTGTCGCTCAGGGCAATCGAGGACTGCGTGCGCCGTTGCGCCCGCAGGCTGCCATTGCGCACACCGGCGCACTGACGACAGTTGCAGTTCCATTGCGGAAAACCGCCACCGGCGGCAGAACCGAGAACGCGGATGTGCATGGCAGGCTCCAGAAAGCAGGCCCGGCCAACCCATTAGCTGGCCGGGTGATCAATCAACGGTTGGCGAAATACATCGTCACTTCGAAGCCAATGCGCAGATCGGTAAACGCGGGTTTATGCCACATGGGTCAATCCTCTTCTTGTGCCGGGCAATTCCGGTAAAGCCATTAATGCACGGGGCGCCAGGTGACCGAATGCTACTTTGGAACGAGGCGGCGGCGTGCGTTGGTAGGGGGTATACGGCGGCCTTTAGAAACACACAAAACCAATGTGGGAGCGGGCTTGCCCGCGATGAGGCCAGAACATTCAACATTGATGTCGACTGTCAGACCGCTATCGCGGGCAAGCCCGCTCCCACAGGTTTCGGTGGTGTTTTTGCGAGGGTTAGAAGAACCCCAGCGGATTGATGTCGTAGCTCACCAGCAGGTTCTTGGTCTGTTGGTAGTGGTCGAGCATCATCTTGTGGTTTTCACGGCCGACACCGGACTTTTTGTAGCCACCGAACGCGGCGTGGGCCGGGTACAGGTGGTAGCAGTTGGTCCAGACGCGTCCGGCCTTGATCGCCCGGCCCATGCGGTAGGCGCGGTTGATGTCGCGGGTCCACAGGCCGGCGCCGAGGCCGAACTCGCTGTCGTTGGCAATCGCCAGGGCTTCGGCTTCGTCCTTGAAGGTGGTGACACCCACCACCGGGCCGAAGATTTCTTCCTGGAACACGCGCATTTTGTTGTGACCCTTGAGCAGCGTCGGCTGGATGTAATAGCCGCTGGACAAGTCGCCTTCAAGACGCTCGGCCGCGCCGCCGGTGAGCAGCTCGGCGCCCTCTTCCTGGGCAATTTTGAGGTACGAGAGGATTTTGTCGTATTGCTGCTCGGACGCCTGGGCGCCGACCATGGTTTCGGTGTCCAGCGGGTTGCCGCGCTTGATCTTGACGATCTTCTTCATGACTTCGGCCATGAACGGTTCGTAGATCGACTCCTGCACCAGCGCCCGGGACGGACAGGTGCAGACTTCGCCCTGGTTGAAGAACGCCAGCACCAGGCCTTCAGCGGCTTTCTCGATGAACTGCGGCTCGGCGTTCATGATGTCTTCGAAGAAGATGTTCGGCGATTTGCCGCCCAGCTCAACGGTGCTTGGAATGATGTTCTCGGCGGCGCAATGCATGATGTGCGCACCGACCGGGGTGGAACCGGTGAACGCAATCTTGGCGATGCGTTTGCTGGTGGCAAGGGCTTCACCGGCTTCACGACCGAAGCCCTGGACGATGTTCAGCACGCCAGCGGGCAGCAAGTCGGCGATCAGTTCGGCGAAGACCATGATCGACAGCGGCGTCTGCTCGGCAGGCTTGAGCACCACACAGTTGCCGGCGGCCAGGGCCGGGGCGAGTTTCCACGCAGCCATCAGCAGCGGGAAGTTCCATGGAATGATTTGCCCGACCACGCCCAATGGCTCGTGGAAGTGATAGGCCGTGGTCAGTTCGTTGATCTCGGCGGCGCCGCCTTCCTGGGCGCGGATGCAACCGGCGAAGTAACGGAAATGGTCGGCTGCCAGCGGCACGTCGGCGTTAAGGGTTTCGCGCACGGCCTTGCCGTTGTCCCAGGTTTCGGTGACGGCGAGGATTTTCAGGTTTTGCTCGATGCGGTCGGCGATTTTCAGCAGCACCAGCGAGCGGTCCTGCGCCGAGGTCTTGCCCCAGGCATCTGCGGCAGCGTGCGCAGCGTCGAGGGCTTTGTCGATGTCGGCGGCGCTGGAGCGCGGGAATTCGGCGATCACTTCACCGGTGACCGGCGAGGTATTGGTGAAATACTCGCCATTGACCGGGGCAACAAACTCGCCGCCGATGAAATTGCCGTAGCGCGGCTTGAAGGTCACGACGGCGCCAGGTGTTCCAGGTTGTGCGTAGATCATGGTGGGCCTCTGTCTGGGTCGATGCCTGTCGGCAAACAGGCGATGAACCGATAGTAGAGAGCCCCGCGCCCCAGACGAATGCGCCGTTGGCAGGGGGACTCTCGTTATTTGGTAGTAGATGATCATTCCCACTTTGATCGTTCCCACGCTCTGCGTGGGAATGCAGCCAGGGACGCTCTGCGTCCCAGAGCGGACGCGGAGCGTCCGTTGAGGCATTCCCACGCGGACGGTTCGACGCCTCGACGTGGGAACGATCAGTGCAGGGTCAGTGCTTGGCTACTACAAGGTCTTTAGGCAGCTTGAACGTCCAGAGCATCCCGCCCTGGTTGAAGTCCTTGATGCGCTTGGCCACTTCGCCGCCCCACAGCGGGACCGCGCCACCCCAACCGGAAAGAACGGAGACGTACTGTTCGCCGTCCATTTCCCAGGTGATCGGCGAGCCAAGTACGCCGGAGCCGGTCTGGAATTCCCAGACTTTCTCACCGGTCTTGGCATTGAACGCCTGGAGGAAACCTTCCGGCGTACCGGTGAACACCAGGTTGCCCTTGGTGGTCAGCACCCCGCCCCACAGCGGCGCGTAGTTCTTGTGGCGCCAGACTTCTTTGCCGGTGACCGGATCGATGGCGCGCAACACGCCGATGTAGTCTTCGTTCAACGGTTTGATGGTGAACCCGGCACCGAGGAAAGCTGCGCCTTTCTTGTAGGCGATGCCTTCGTTCCAGATGTCCATGCCCCACTCGTTGGACGGCACGTAGAACAGCTTGGTGTCCTTGTTGTAGGCCATCGGCATCCAGTTTTTCGCGCCGAGGAATGCCGGGGCTACGAACACAGAACTGCCCTTGGCTTCAGAGCCGGGAGCACCGGGACGGCTGGCTTCGTTGTAGATCGGCCGGCCGTCCTTATCCAGGCCGGTGGCCCAGGTGATCTTGTCCACGAACGGGAAACCACGGATGAATTTGCCGTTGGTGCGGTCCAGCACGTAAAAGAACCCGTTACGGTCAGCGGTGGCCGCCGCTTTGATTTCCTTGCCGCCTTCGGTGTAGTTGAACGAGACCAGCTCGTTCACGCCGTCATAGTCCCAGCCGTCGTGAGGCGTGCTCTGGAAGTGCCATTTGATCGTGCCGTCGTCCGGGTTGAGCGCCAGGCGCGACGAGGAGTAGAGGTTGTCGCCAGGGCGCAGGTGCGAGTTCCATGGCGCCGGGTTGCCGGTGCCGAACAGCAGCAGATTGGTTTCCGGGTCATAGTAGCCGCCCAGCCAAGGGGCCGCGCCGCCGGTTTTCCACAGATCGCCCGGCCAGGTCTTGCCGGCTTCGCCGCCGGAGATGCCGTTTTCTATCGCTTTGCCATCCTTGTAGGTGTAACCCATGTGGCCTTCAACGGTCGGCCGGGTCCACAGCAGCTCACCGTTTTTCGGGTCGTAGGCGGAGATCTTGCCGACCACCCCGAACTCGCCACCGGCCACGCCGGTAATCAGTTTGCCGTTGACCACCAAGGGTGCGGCACTGATGGAATAGCCTTCCTTGTGGTCGGCCACCTGCTTGCTCCACACCACTTTGCCGGTGTCTTTGTTCAATGCCACCAGCTTGGCGTCGAGGGTGCCGAAGAACACCAGGTCGCCATACAGCGCCACGCCACGGTTGATCACGTCGCAGCACGGACGGATGTCATCGGGCAGGCGCGCATCGTATTGCCAGAGTTTTTTGCCGGTGCGTGCATCCACCGCAAACACCCGCGAGTAGGAACCGGTCATGTACATCACGCCGTCCTTGATCATCGGCTGCGCTTGCTGACCGCGCTGCTTCTCACCGCCGAAGGAGAACGCCCAAACCGGACGCAAATCCTTGACGTTGTCGACGTTTAGCGTGTCCAGCGGGCTGTAGCGCTGACCCTGGACGCCCAGACCGTTGGTGACGATCTGCTCCGGGTTCTTGGGGTCCTGGAGAATGTCCTGGTCGGTGACACCGGCCAGCGCGGTGCCGGACAGCAGCATGGCACTGAGCAGCACACTCAAGACGAAGGGTTGGCGACGTGCGGGTTGGGTCATGACGGCTACCTCTGCGGTTTTTGTTATACCCGGGAAATTTTTCCGGTCTGGTGCAGATTCTTGGCCGCCGCCGCCCTTGCAACAATTGCCCGCAGTGCTGAGATTGCTAGTTCCTTAGTACAGGGTCGGAGGAGATGAGTATCCAATCCTGTGGTCGACACCGGTCCCTGTGGGAGCGGGCTTGCCCGCGATAGCGCAATGTCAGTCAACGAATGTGTTGAATGTGACGCCGTCATCGCGGGCAAGCCCGCTCCCACTGAGATTTGTGTTGGTCATTTGAGCGTGGCGGAATCGACTCGGGTCATCTGCGCGCGCTCATAGCGCGGGTACAGGTGACTGACACTGCGAATCAGCTCATAGCGGCTCAGATTGATCCCGGCAAAGCGCTCGGGGATGGGGCTGCGGATCATCTCGGTCATGGCGCTGCCATTGGCCGCGCCGTCACGCATGAGCTGGTCGAGCCAGGTGAGGTAGTCGCGCATTTGTTCGAACGGTTGCGGGTCGATGGACACCGGGCCGTGGCCCGGCACGATCAACGTCCACGGCAGGCCTTGAAGGGTGGCGACGTCCGCCAGCCACACCGACAGCCCCGGACTGTTGGGCGTGGTCAACGCCCGTTGGTAAAACACCAGGTCCCCGGCAAACAGCACGCCGGTGGTCTGGTCGAGAATAGCCAGATCCGCGCCGGTGTGCCCACCCAGGCTCAGCAGGCGCAGATCGTGATTCCCAAAACTGTGCACGCCGGGTGTCAGCACCTGGGTCGGCAACACCACTTCGGTGCCGCGCATCCAGTCCCCCACCAACCGATACATGTTCTCGGCCATCGCATTGCCCTGCTGACGCAGTAGCTCGGTGGTGCCGGCCAGCGCGCCGATCGGCACGTCACTGAAAGCCTGATTGCCCAGTACGTGGTCCGGATGATGGTGGGTCAACAGCACCTGGATCACCGGTTTATCGGTGGTCGCGGCAATCGCCTTGCGCATCGCCTCGCCGTAGCGTTTCGACGGCCCGGTGTCGATCACCACCACACCGCGCTCGGTAACGATGAACCCGGTGTTGACGATATTGCCGCCGTTGGCCTGGGCGAAATTGTCGGTGCTGCCTTCCAGCAGCCAGGTGTCCTGGGCGATCTGCCGAGGCTTGAGTACGTAGTCGAGGTCCGCCAGGGCCGGCAGACCCAAGCCCATCAACAACAGCAGCATCCAGCGCATGAGACGCTCCTTTGGCTCAGGGTATGGCCGCATCGAATTGATTGCCGCTGTTGTCGCGCAGTAACAAGCGCGTCTGCCCTGCCCCCTCGATATCGAAGGCCAGGTTCGGGTTTTCGCTGACCGCCGGGAACAGTTCGAGACGGGCCAACAGCTGATCGTTCTGATCCCGCAGCTCGGCATGGTTGATGAAAAATTCCGGAATGCCGCTGACCATGCCGTTGTCCATCGGGTGCGCTATCTGCAAGCGCACACGGCTGAAGGCGTCGCGCGGATATCGACCGCCCACCACCTCGCCGATGTGTTCTTCCCACCCGGCCTGGGTACGCACGACACTGGGCGCGGTGCAGCCACCGCCAGCGGCGTCTATCAACGTCGAACCGACATGCCACAGCCCATCGCGGGTCAGCACCGCCGCGCGCAACGGCGTGGCCTGCTCGATGCGGATGCGGATCGACAGCCACGGCAATACGCGGTCCAGCGGTTGAAAATCGACGATTTTCGGCAGCGGGTTGAGCTCGGCCCAGGCGAGGATTTTCACCACTTCGCCCTTGAACGCCCTGGCATCGATTTCCAGCGGCACTTGCCGGGCGTCTTCGGCGAATGGCGGCGCCAGTAGCTTGACCCGCTCGTCGAACACGAACGGCGCATCACCGAGCATTTGCTTGTGGTAGAAGTCCCACATCACCGACGGCACCGGGTCTTTGCCCGGAACAATGTCGGTCGCGTATGCCGCCAGCGGTAACCAGCAGGCCAACAGGCAACTCGCTCGCCAGTTCACTATTGATACATCTCGGGCACGTCATAACGCAGGCCGTAATGCTCGTAAATGGTCTTGACCGAGCCTTCACGAATCAGGGTTTCCAGCGCCTCTTCCACGGCATAGGCCAGTTGGTGGTTGCTTTCATGCACCGCCATGCCGATTTCCCAGAGCTGCTTGCCCATGTTCGGGTAGGCGTTCTCCGCCAGGGCCACTTGCGGGTCGGCCGCTTCATGCACTTGCCAGTCGATCTCGCCGCGCATGGCCATCACCGCGTCGACTTCGCCGGCCTTCATGGCCGCGAACGCCTGGGGCACATCCGGATAGTGATGGGTCTTGGCGGCGAGCATGCCGTTGAACACAGAGGTCAGGTAAAACGACGGCACGCTGTCGACTTCGACGCCGATCGGGTGCTGCTCGAACACTGCGACGCTGGCGACCTTGTCCAGTCGGCGACGGTCATAAGCGACTTGCCATTGTTCGTTCTGGTACGGCCCGAACATCACCACATGGCCGTTTTCCAGCTCACCGATTTCATTGCGTTTTTGCGCGTAGTCGCGGTCGTACGGCACCCGCATCATCAGGTCGGCCAGTTGCAGATCGTGCAGCTGACTGGCGCGCCAGATGTAATCGCGCAGGTCGTCATCGAGCTTCTCGCCGGCAGGCGCCCAGATCAACGTCAGACGTACGCCCAGGAATTTGGCCAGCGCCTCCGCGAGTTCCACATCCACCCCGCGAGGCTTTCCGGCCTGCTCAAAACTGTAAGGCGCGAAGTCCTTGTAGACCGCGACTTTCAGCTCCCCGGCGGCGATCATCTCGTCAAAGGTACGCACTTGCGCCTGCGCGGCCTGGCAACACAGCAACACGACGCTGATCAACACAGTGAGCAGGCGCATGGCTTACTCCTCGACGTGCACGCTGTCCAGGTAGGAGCGCACCGCCCACAAGGCTTCCTGACTCAGGTAGTCAGCCATCTTCGGCATGTACACCCGACCGTCACGCACGGCGCCATGGCGCACGCGCTCGACGAACCATTCATCACCGGCGTCGCCGACATCGAGCAAGCGCAGATCGGGGGCGATGCCGCCGGATTTGGCTTCCAGGCCATGACACGCGGCGCAGTTCTGGTTGTACGCCGAGGAGCCGATTTCCACGGCCTTGTCGTGTTCCGGAGATGTGCGGTAAGGGTTCACCGAGGCCCAGCCATCGGCATCGACCGGTACGCCGGCATCCTTGATCGGGGTCAGGCCCGGGGTGGCGACCGCCTGAGGCACCACGTTGCCGTGGGCCCAGACCGAACCTGCACTGATAAAGCCGGCCAGCAGTCCGGCAACGAGTAAGGCGCTGCGTTTTGTTGTCATTGTTATGCCCTCAGGATTGCACGCAAAACCTCTTGGAAGAGGCTATGGCACCCATCTTAGGAACCGTCCCGCGCAATCCCCATGCTGCTTTGGTGGCCGCCTTCTAGTCCCTTGGTAGTAGGCTTTGTGGCGCACACCTGAATACCGTCGCCTCTGGCTGAAACCGCCCTCTGCCGGGCGAGCTACTACCTTGGTACTGGCTCACTGGTACTTTCTGCATATTTCATTCTGCCTCGCAGGCTTCCTATGCTGGCGCTACCTGTAATGGAGTGCCTTATGCGCCAGCTTGCCCCTTACGCCCTGATCTACCTGCTGGCCATCGCCTGCGCCGCCGGGCTGGCGACCCAGAGCCAGGCCGCCGACACGCCGCTACAGGTGCAGATCGGCTACCTGGGCTATCGCCCCGACACTGGCCCGCTGCTGTCGAACGTCATTCCCGAACCGGCCGATGCCGGACTTCGTGGCGCAGAACTGGCGATCACTGACAGCAACAGCACCGGGCGTTTTCTCAACCACAGCTACAGCCTGGTCAGCGCGAATGCCGACAGTCCAGATGCGTTGGTTGAAGCGGCCAAGGCCCAACACGAACAGGGCCTTCGCTTGTTTGTCGTGAATGCTCCGGTGGAAACCCTGCGCCGACTCAGCGCCGTGCTGCCCGACAGCTTGCTGTTCAACGCCGGCAGCCCCGACGACAGCCTGCGCACCACCGACTGCCTGCCGAACGTGCTGCACAGCCTGCCAAGCCGGGCGATGCTGGCCGATGCGCTGGCGCAATTTCTGGTGGTGCGCAAATGGCAACGGGCGCTGTTGATCGTCGGCCCGACCCCGGACGATCAGGCCTACGCCGCCGCCCTGCGCCGCGCCGCCAAACGTTTCGGCCTGAAACTGGTCGCGGAAAAAGCCTGGAGTTTCGACAACGACCAACGCCGCAGCGCCCAGGCCGACATGCCGCTGTTCACCCAGACCGCCGAGTACGACGTGGTGCTGGTGGCGGATGAGCGCGGCGATTTCGGTGAATACGTGCCCTATCAGACCTGGTATCCACGGCCGGTCGCCGGCACTCAGGGCCTGACCCCGGTGGGTTGGCACAAAACCGTCGAAACCTATGGCGCCGCCCAACTGCAAAAACGCTTCGAGGCCTTGACCGGGCGCTGGATGAATGACCGCGATTTCGCCGCCTGGATGGCCGTGCGCAGCATCGCCAGCGCGGTGAGCAAGTTGCGTCAGGTCGATCCGATGGCAATCCGCGCCCTGGAAATCAGCGATCAATTGCCCCTCGACGGTTTCAAGGGTCGCAAGCTCAGCTATCGCCCGTGGAACGGCCAGTTGCGCCAACCGATCCCTATCGTGCAACCCCGGGCGCTGGTCAGCACCTCGCCCCAGGACGGTTTCCTCCACCCTTTCAACGAAATGGACAGCCTGGGCTACGACAAGCCCGAGGTCACTTGCCGCTTTCCCTGATGTGGCACTTCACAACAACGACAACAAAAAGGAATCCGCCATGCGCCGCACCCTGCTCTCTTGCGCCTTGCTGCTTGCCGCCGGGCACGCCGTGGCCAGCACCGCCTGGGTCTCCAACGAAAAGGACAACAATCTGAGCCTGATCGACATGCAGACCCTGCAAGTCACCGACACCCTGCCCGTCGGCCAGCGCCCACGCGGATTGCTGCTGTCCCACGACAACAAGCTGCTGTACATCTGCGCCAGCGATTCGGACCGGGTTCAGGTGATGGACGTGGCCACGCGCAAGATCATCAAGGAGCTGCCGTCGGGCAAAGACCCTGAGCAATTCGCCCTGCACCCGAATAATCGCTGGTTGTACGTTTCCAACGAAGACGATGCGCTGGTGACGGTGATCGACACTGAAACCTCCAAGGTGCTGAGCCAGATCAATGTCGGTGTCGAGCCCGAAGGCATGGCCGTCAGCCCCGATGGCAAGTGGGCGGTCAACACCAGCGAAACCACCAACATGCTGCACTGGATCGACACCAGCACCCAGACCCTGGCCGACAGCACCCTGGTCGATCAGCGGCCGCGGTTCGTCGAGTTTGCCCCTGACGGTTCCAAGCTCTGGGCCTCGGCCGAGATCGGCGGCACGGTGACGATTCTCGACGTGGCGACGCGCAAGGTCCTCAAGACGTTGACCTTCCAGATCAAGGGCGTTCACCCGGACAAGGTGCAACCGGTGGGCATCAAACTCAGCGCCGACGGCAAGTACGGTTTCGTCGCCCTCGGCCCGGCCAACCATGTCGCGGTGGTTGATGCCAAGACCTTCGAAATCCTCGATTACCTGCTGGTGGGCCGGCGCGTGTGGCAGATGTCATTCACCCCGGATCAAAAGCAGTTGCTGGCCACCAACGGTGTCAGCGGCGATGTCTCGGTGATTGATGTCGACAGCCTCAAAGTCATCAAATCGGTGAAGGTCGGGCGCTATCCGTGGGGCGTGGTGGTGACGCCATGAACGCACTCGATGTCAGCGAGCTGAGTTTTGCCTACGGTGCGCGCGAGGCCTTGCGCCAAGTGAGTTTCAGCCTGGTGCCAGGGCGGTTTGCGGCATTGCTGGGACCCAATGGCGCAGGCAAATCGACGCTGATTGCCTTGCTCACCCGGCTTTATGATCTGCAACGCGGCGAGATCCAGGTCGGCGGCTGCTCCTTGCGCAAGACGCCGCGTGCGGCGCTCAAGCAATTGGGCGTGGTGTTTCAGCAAAGCACCCTGGACCTGGACCTCAGCGTCGAGCAAAACCTGCGCTATCACGCCGCACTGCACGGCCTGTCCCGGCGCGAGACCGGCCTGCGGGTCGAGGCCGAGCTGGCGCGTCAGGCGCTGACCGAACGGCGTCGAGAGCGGGTGCGTGAACTCAACGGCGGCCACCGTCGCCGGGTGGAAATCGCCCGCGCCTTGCTGCATCAGCCACGGTTGTTGCTGCTCGACGAGGCCAGCGTCGGCCTCGACCCGGCCAGCCGCCTGGCGCTCAATCAACACATCCGCAGTCTGTGTCGCGAGCACGGCATCAGCGTGCTGTGGACCACCCATTTGCTGGACGAAGTGCAACCCAGCGACGACTTGCTGATTCTCCATCAAGGCCGGCTGGTGGCCAGCGGGCAGGCGGATGCGCTGAGCCTGGAACATGGCGGCGACCTCGGTTCGGCCTTTACTCGCCTGACTACATCAGGAGCTGCCCGATGAACGCTTATTGGCAATGTTTCAGCGGCATCGTGCTGCGCGAATGGCTGCGCTTTGTGCTGCAACGCACGCGGTTTCTCAGCGCGCTGGTGCGACCGCTGCTGTGGCTGCTGGTGTTCGCTGCCGGTTTTCGCGCGGCGCTCGGGATCGCGATCATCGAGCCGTATGACACCTACATTCCGTACGAGGTCTACATCATCCCGGGCCTGGCTTGCATGATCCTGTTGTTCAACGGCATGCAAGGTTCGCTGTCGATGGTGTACGACCGCGAGATGGGCAGCATGCGCGTGCTGCTGACCAGTCCCCTGCCCCGGACCTTCCTGCTGTGCAGCAAGCTATTGGCTACGTCACTGATTTCGCTGTTGCAGGTGTATGCCTTCCTCGCCATTGCCTGGTTGTATGGCGTGCAACCGCCGGCCATGGGCCTTTTGATCGCCTTGCCGGCGCTGTTGCTGGTGGCGTTGATGCTCAGCGCATTGGGGTTGTTGTTGTCCAACGCGATCCGCCAGCTGGAGAACTTTGCCGGGGTGATGAATTTCGTGATCTTCCCGCTATTTTTCCTGTCGTCGGCGCTGTATCCGCTATGGAAGATGCGCGAGTCCAGCGAGTGGCTGTATTGGTTGTGCGCGCTAAACCCGTTCACCCATGCGGTGGAGCTGGTGCGGTTTGCCTTGTACGAACGCTTCAATCCGTTGGCTCTGTCGGTGTGCATTGCGCTGACACTGATATTCACCCTGCTCGCGGTATTCACCTTCAACCCGCAACACGCAGCCCTGCGCAAAGCCACCTGACAGCACATCCCCCCTGTGGGAGCGGGCTTGCCCGCGATGAGGCCGGTACATCCAACATTGATATCGGCCGACACACCGCCATCGCGGGCAAGCCCGCTCCCACAGTTGATCTTCGTTGAAAAGGGCAAAATTACTACTTTAGTACTGGTTTACCTGTCTATCGTCGCATTCCCAATGCGCCGGGACTGGCATGTAATGGGGTCATAACTATAAGGATCGACCCCATGCCGCGTGCCCGACGTCGTCTGCTGCGCCCTGCCCTTGCCGCGCTATCGCTGAGCCTGTTGCTGGGTGTCGCGCAGGCCGAAACACCGCTGTTCTCCGCCGAGGGTTATCGCATCGGCCTCTACCGCAGCCCGACCCCGAATCAGCTGCAAGGCGCAGCCATCATCGACACCGCCGCCCTGCAAACCCTGCTCACCCAGACACCGCGCCCGGTGCTGATCGACGTCTATCGCCGCCAATGGCTGCAAGGACGTTTCATCGAAGACCAGCCCCACGAGAACCTGCCCGGCAGCCATTGGCTGGCCAATACCGGCGACGGCGACCTGACGCCTGACTGGCAGGACTATTTTGCGCGTAACCTGAAACGGTTGACCGCCGGCGACCTGGCCCAACCGCTGGTCTTCTACTGCCGATCCGACTGCTGGCTGAGCTGGAATGCAGTGAAACGCGCCGCCGCCATGGGCTATAAAACACTGTATTGGTATCGCGATGGCCTGGACGCCTGGCAAGCCGCGAACCTGCCCGTTGCGCCCGCCCGGCCCGAACCCTTCCCCTGACCTTTACGCGTGCGTGTTGTTGCCACACCATAATCAAAATAATGAGGTGAAAGGCCATGTACAAAATTCTGATTGCCGACGATCACCCGCTGTTTCGCGAAGCCATCCATAACGTTATCAGCGACGGTTTTCCGGGCAGCGAAGTGATGGAAACCGCCGACCTCGACAGCGCGCTACTGCTGACCCAGGAACATGACGACCTGGACTTGATCCTGCTCGACCTGAACATGCCCGGCATGCACGGCCTCAACGGCCTGATCAACCTGCGCAACGAGGCGCCGACCATTCCGGTGGTGATCGTCTCGGCCGAACAGGACAAACAGATCGTGCTGCAAGCCATCACCTACGGCGCGGTCGGTTTCATCACCAAGTCCTCGCCCCGGGTGCAGATGACCGAAGCGATCCAGCAAATTCTCAATGGCAACGTCTACTTGCCGCCGGACATCATCCGCACGCAGAAATCCGGCACCCAGCGCCGGATGAACGACAACCCGAGCTTTCCGCCGGAGCTGCTCCAGGCCCTGACCCGCAAGCAGTTGCTGGTGCTGGAGCGCATGACCAAGGGCGAATCGAACAAACAGATCGCCTACACCCTGGAAATCGCCGAAACCACGGTCAAGGCGCACGTCTCGGCTATCCTGCGCAAACTCAACGTGCACAACCGGGTGCAGGCGATTTTGAGTGCTGGGGATATAGATTTCGGGTCTTACTTGCGGCGCTGACTCTGGTAGACCGAGTCGCCGCCATCGCGGGCAAGCCCGCTCCCACAGGAGTGTGGATATCCCGGTGGGAGCGGGCTTGCCCGCGATGACGCCAGTGAATACACCAGAAAAATCAAGGTCTGCCGAGCAAGTGACTCATCGCCGTCTTCAGCTTCATCGGCCGCACCGGTTTATGCATCAGGGTGTGGCCCAGTTCGCGGATTTGCTGCTTGAGCTCGTTGCTGTAATTGGCGGTAATCATCATCGCCGGTATCGCTGAACCACGACGGGCGTTAATCCGGGCCACGGCATCGACCCCGTTCTGATCGTTATCCAGGTGATAGTCGGCAATCAGCAAATCCGCTTCTTCATGGTAGTTGTCCACCTGGCGCGCCAGGTCATCCTCCGACAGCGCCGTGACCACCAGACACCCCCAACCTTCAAGCAACGTGCGCATGCCGGCGCAAATCGCCGCGTCGTTATCCAGCACCCACACCCGCGCACCGCGCAGACGTTCCAGCATCGGTTCACTCATCAGCAACGTCGGCTGAGCCTTGGGGGCCGTGGCGCTCAAAGGCACCTCGACGGAAAACATCGAACCCCTGCCCGGCCACGAACGCACATGAATGCGGTGGCCGAGGATTCCGGCAATTTTCTCGACAATGGCCAGTCCCAGGCCCAAGCCGCGATCCTGATCCGGTCGCTGTACATCGCCACGCTTGAACTCCTGGAAAATCTCTTCCAGTCGATCTTCGGCAATGCCCATGCCGCTGTCCCAGACTTCAATCGTCAAGCGCTGATGATGGCGCCTGCAACCCAGCACCACACGACCGCTGTAGGTGTAGCGGATGGCGTTGCTCAGCAGATTGCGCAGGATCCGCGCCAGCAGCTGAATGTCGCTGCGCACCAACGCCGAACACGGGATGAAATGCAGCTCAAGCCCTTCGCTGCGCGCGACCTGGGTGTACTCGGCGGCGAGGTTTTCCAGCAATTCGCTCAGGGCGAACGGCGCAATGTCGGCCTTGATCACCCCGGCATCGAGTTTGGAAATGTCCACCAGCGTGCCCAGCAAATTTTCCACGTCCTCCAGGGAATTGCTGACATTGCGCACCAGAATCGCATTGGCTACCGGCTCGCGGCGTTCCAGTAAGGCGCTGGTGAACAGTCGAGCGGCGTTGAGCGGTTGCAGCAAGTCGTGACTCACGGCAGCCAGAAACTTGGTTTTCGACAGATTGGCCTGCTCGGCCTCAAGCTTGGCCTCGCGCAAGCGCGACTCGACGCGCCGACGTTCGTCGATCTCCCGCAATAACTGGTCATTGAGGGTAGTCAGTTCCGTCGTGCGTTCACGCACCCGTAACTCGAGATTCTGGTAGGCCTGATGCAACGCTTCGGCCGTGCGCCGACGTTCGGTGATGTCGCGGATCAGCACGAAAATCCCCACCACTTCCCCGGTAGCCAGGCGATTGGGCACGTAGGAGCGCAGCATGTAGCGCTCCTGATTGTTGATGTTGGTTTCGGCGAACTCGAAGGTCACGCTCTCCCCGGCCAGAGCCCGAGCCACGTAGGATTCCAGGCGCTGGTAATGCTGTTCGCTGTGAACTTCGCGCAGGCTCTGTCCGAGCATCACGCCGCGCGGCCAGCAGTACCATTCTTCGTACACTTTGTTGGTGAATTCGTAGACCAGATCGGCGTTGAGGTAGGCGATCAGCGCCGGAACATGGTCGGTGATCAGGCGAATCCAGCGTTCGCTTTCGCTCAACGCTTCGGCGTGCTGATAGCGTTCGGTGATGTCGGTGAAGGTGTTGACGAAGCCGCCGGTGGGCAACGGATGGGTGCGGATTTCCAACACCCGGCCATCGTAGAGGCGCTGTTCCAGTTCCTGCACATGGCGCCCGTTCGCGTCGCGACTGGCCGGGGTCAGCAGGTTCAACTCGCTGTCGGCGATCACTTCGGCAAACGGCCGATGCGCCGCCACCGGCGCCAAGCCGCTGAGCTCCAGAAAGCGCCGGTTCCACAATTCCAGCACGCCCTCGGCATTGACCATGGCCACGCCTTGGGACAGGTTGTCGACCGCCCGTTGCAGCAAATGCGATTTCTGCGCCACCGCTTGTTCGCGGCGCATGGTTTCACTGAGTTTGACGTCGGTAATGTCGGTAAACAGGATCACCCGCCCACCTTCCTGGGTGGGCCGTTCGCTGACTTGCAGCCAACGACCGTTCTGCAGGCGATACAGCAGGTTCTCATCGGCCTGCCCACGCGGCTCTTCCGTGAACAAACCGGTGACACTCATCAGGCGTTTGACCTCGGCCAGACGCATGCCGGCGTTGATCCGCACCCGGCTGTTGCTCCAGAAGGCCTTGAACCGGCTGTTGAACAAGACGATTCGCTGGTCGGCATCGAACAGCACAAAAGCGTCGGAAATACTTTCGATGGCGTCGATCAAATGTTGGTGCGCGGTTTCCGCACGCAGGCGTGCTTCGCTGAGCAAGTGATTGCCCGACTTGAGTTCAGCCATGGCCTGGTTCAAGGCGTCAGTGCGCTCACGCACCTGCTCGGCCAGCACCACCGAGTGCTGAAACGCCGCGTACGGGTCATTGCCACGGGTGATGCCGGACTCGATCCGCTCGATCAGCGCGCCATTGATCCGCTGCAACTTGTGATTGTCGTGCTGCAGGCTGGCGATTTGCGCCAGAAGCTCAGCGGTGTCCAGGGGACCGGCCTCGGGCAATGGCAACCCCGGTGAAGGTCTGGTTGATGTGCATGCCATTGAACTGCTCTCCGTAGGTGTTGAAACCCATCACCCGCTGGTCACGCAAAAACGTACCGATCTGTTCCAGATTGCCGTTGCCTTCCAGCTCCAGCCGCCTGAGAAAACAATCGCAGCCGATGGTCAGCAACAGGTCGCCGAGGCGTTCCTGCAAACCTTCGAACAGGCTTTGCAGGTTCGGCAGCATCGGCCCGGGCGTCATGACGGTGAGGACGATGCCGTTCTCCACCGCGCAATAGAAACTCAGGCTCAGGTCGGGATGCACCTGCTGGATGGCGCGCACGTAATACTGGTCGTTGAAGCGCACCGCCAACGGGTGCGCTGCGAAAATCCGGTGATCGAGTTCGGCCACCGGCACGCCGATGTGCCGGGCGTATTCCTCGGCGGCGGGCTCGGCATTCAGTTCGAAGACTCGGCGCGAGGTGCTGTCAGCCCCGGTGACCACCAGTTTCTCCGCCCGGGGCAGGATGTGGTGGGTGGTGAACACCTCGAAGTCGAGCCAGGTGTTGACCAGCACTACCACGGCCGCGCCGCTGTGGAATTCGCCGCCAAAATAGACGTGGGTGTGGGTCAGGTAATTGTCGTCTCCCGCCGAGCCGCCGAAATGCGGGATATCGCCCAACGCAGCACTCAAGGCGGCGAGGACCATTTCTTCACGACTGGACAGCCCGTCGAGCAGGGTCAGGGCGAAGCTGTTGCCCTTGATCGGCGCCAGGGTGTTGCTGCGACAACCGCTGACCAGCCGCTCGACCATTTGCTGGGCATCGATCAGGCTGAAGCGCTCCATCTCGCAGATCAGTTCGGCGTCGATAGAAAAATGCCGATGGTCGAACCCCACCGCCGTCACGCAGTTGCGACCGTAGCCCAACGGAGTGATTTCCCCGGCGCTGGTGCACCCCACCAGGCGAATCCCGCCGAAGCTCTGTTGCAAGGCCTGGCCCAGCGCCTGCAAGTCGTACTCGGCGGAACAAAAGAACAACACGAACCCCAGATGCGGATGCAACAATTGCCGCGCCAGCTCCTGAGCAACCTGCTGGGCATCGGTGGCCTGGGACATTGCACTGACCACGCCTTCACTCTGGACCTGCTGCATCGTCGCCTCCCCGCAGGTGCGCCTGTATGAGGCACGAGTGTACGAAGCCTGCGCGCTGCGACGTATGCTACTTGGGTAGCGGGTAGGCGCTTCGATGGGATGAGAGTCGGCGGGTTGGGCGTTAGATGCTCGCTCTGAACAGCATGTAAACGGCGACCACGACGCAGACACTGGCGAAGCCGACCTGCAAGGCCCGGGCCGGCACGCGTGCGCACAGCTTACGGCCAATGATCATGCCGACGATGCTGGCGACAATGAACGCTACGCCCAACGAGTCGATCCGCACGCCCGCATGGAACGCGCCGATCACCCCGATGGCGGAAATCAGGCTGATGACCATCAAGGACGTGGCGACGATGCCGCGCATTTGTACATCGGTCAGTTGCTTGAACGCCGGCACAATCAGAAAGCCGCCGCCCACGCCGAGTAATCCTGATACCACGCCGGTGACCGCCCCCAGCGCCGCCAGAGTTGCGGTGCACTTGGCGGTCCAGGAGAAACGCCCGGTCTGCTGATCGAGCATGCAGTTCTTCTGGCCCCAGTTGGCATGGCCATGGTCGCTCGGCCCTTCGTCCTGACGCTCACGGCGCAGCATGCGCCAGGCCACCAGGACCATCAGCAGGCTGAACAGAATCATCAGGATTTTTTCCGGCAGTTGATGGGCGAAGTAGATGCCCACGGGCGAAAAAATCGCCCCCAGCAACGCAATCAACAATGCAGCGCGATAGCGCACCAACCCATGACGCAAACCGTCAATCGCGCCGACCGCCGCCGCGCTGCCTACCGCAAACAACGCCACCGGTGCGGCCTGCGTCATGGTCAATCCCAACCCCAGCACCAGCGCTGGCACCGCAAGAATACCGCCACCGGCACCGGTCAATCCGAGCACCAGGCCCATCACCACGCCAAAGAAACTTGCCAACAACATAAAACGCTCGTAGTCCGAGAAAAAAGCCGGGAACGCCCGGTATCGATGACTGACAGGATAGAGCCCGCGGGGAAAATTTCCTTCATCAATTCACGCGGGACTGGTCAGCACAGGGAAAATGACACTACCCTCAAAGCTCGTCCCAATAGAATCTGCCACCATGCCTGCCTTGATTGAAGCCTTCCTCGACCCCGCCTCGTCGACCTACAGTTACGTGATCTTCGAAGACGATGGCGGCCAGTGCGCAATCGTCGATCCGGTGCTCGACTACGACCCCGCCGCTGGACGCACCGCCACCACCCAGGCGGATAAAATCATTGCCTTCGTGCGTGAACATCAGCTGCAAGTGCAATGGTTGCTGGAAACCCACGCCCATGCCGATCACCTATCGGCGGCACCGTATCTGCGTCGCGAGCTGGGCGGCAAGATTGCAATCGGTCAGTCGATCAGCAAGGTTCAGGGGGTGTTCAAGAGCCTGTTCAACCTTGAGCCGGCGTTTCGCAGTGACGGTTCGCAGTTCGACCATCTGTTCGAGCCGGACGAATCGTTCATGATCGGCAACCTCAAGGCCACGGCCCTGCATGTGCCTGGCCACACGCCGGCCGACATGGCCTATTTGATCGACGGGGATGTGATTCTGGCGGGCGATACGCTGTTCATGCCCGACGTCGGCACCGCGCGCTGCGACTTTCCCGGTGGCAACGCCAACCAGATGTTCGCCTCGATCCGCAAACTGCTGGCCTTCCCCGCCAGCGTGCGCCTGTATGTCTGCCACGATTACCCGCCCGAGGGCCGCGAATCCCGGTGCATGAGCACGGTCGGCGAGCAGCGTAAAAGCAATATCCATATGCATGACGGCGTCGACGAAGCGGCATTTGTCGCCATGCGCACCCATCGTGATGCGGGGCTGGGCATGCCGACGCTGTTGCTGCCGGCGATCCAGGTCAATGTGCGCGCGGGGAATTTTCCGCCGGCCGAGGACAACGGCGTGACGTACCTGAAAATTCCGATCAACCGGCTATGAGTTCAAAGATCGCAGCCTCGTTTTACTCGACAGCTCCTACAAAGCGCGATCAATGTAGGAGCTGTCGAGTAAAACGAGGCTGCGATCTTTTGATCCTGCCCTTAGGCCAGCGTCAACCCATTCGCCGGCAACGGCAGCGCGGTTTTGTAGCGCACCTGCTTGAGCGCAAAGCTTGAGCGAATGTTGGCAACGCCCGGGACCTTGGTCAGAAAGTCCATCATGAAGCGCTCCAGCGACTGAATGGTCGGCACCAGCACGCGAATCAGGTAATCCGGATCACCGGCCATCAGATAGCACTCCATCACTTCCGGGCGATCCGAGATCGCTTCCTCGAAATGCTGCAACGCCTCCTCCACCTGTTTCTCCAGGCTCACATGAATGAACACATTCACATGCAGCCCCAGCAAGTCGGCATCCAGCAGCGTCACTTGCTCACGAATCAGCCCCAGTTCTTCCATCGCCTTGACCCGATTGAAGCACGGCGTCGGCGACAGGTTGACCGAGCGTGCAAGGTCGGCGTTGGTGATGCGGGCGTTCTCCTGAAGGCTGTTCAAAATGCCGATATCGGTACGGTCCAGTTTGCGCATGAGACAAAACCACCTGTTTTTTATGTTTATGCAGATTTTTTATCCTCAAATGATCTCCAGCGCAACGAAACAGAGATAAATATTCTTCTTCGCCGGGCCTATGATTGTTGTAGGACAAGATTTCTTCCACAGAAGAAAGACGGTCAGCTCACTACAAGAAATTCACAAGATCGAGCGTAGAAGCCATGAACCAAGCGTACGAACCGCTGCACCTGCACGTTCCCGAACCCTCGGGCCGTCCTGGTTGCAAAACCGACTTCTCCTACCTGCGTCTGACCGACGCCGGCACGGTGCGCAAACCCCCAATTGACGTTGAGCCTGCCGATACCGCTGATCTGGCCAAGGGCCTGATTCGCGTGCTCGACGACCAGGGCAATGCCCTCGGTCCATGGGCTGAAGGCGTGCCGGTCGAGATCTTGCGAAAAGGCATGCGCGCCATGCTCAAGACGCGGATCTATGACAACCGCATGGTGGTCGCCCAGCGCCAGAAGAAAATGTCGTTCTACATGCAGAGCCTCGGCGAAGAAGCCATCGGCAGCGGCCAGGCCCTGGCGTTGAACGTCGATGACATGTGCTTCCCGACGTACCGCCAGCAAAGCATCCTGATGGCGCGAGACGTGCCGCTGGTGGACCTGATCTGCCAACTGCTGTCCAACGAGCGCGATCCGCTCAAGGGCCGTCAGCTGCCGATCATGTATTCGGTCAAAGACTTCGGTTTCTTCACCATTTCCGGCAACCTCGCCACCCAGTTCGTGCAGGGCGTGGGCTGGGGCATGGCTTCGGCGATCAAGGGCGACACCAAAATCGCCTCGGCCTGGATCGGCGACGGTGCCACCGCTGAATCCGACTTCCACACCGCCCTCACCTTCGCCCACGTTTACCGTGCGCCGGTGATCCTCAACGTGGTCAACAACCAGTGGGCGATCTCGACGTTCCAGGCGATTGCCGGTGGTGAAGCCACTACGTTTGCCGGCCGTGGCGTCGGATGCGGCATTGCCTCCCTGCGGGTTGATGGCAACGATTTTGTCGCGGTCTACGCCGCCTCTGCCTGGGCCGCTGAACGCGCTCGCCGTAACCTCGGCCCGACCATGATCGAATGGGTCACCTACCGCGCCGGCCCTCACTCCACCTCCGATGATCCGTCCAAATACCGTCCCGCCGACGACTGGAGCTACTTCCCGCTGGGCGACCCGATTGCCCGCCTCAAGCAGCACCTGATCAAGATCGGTCAGTGGTCCGAAGAGGAACACGTCGCCGTCAGCGCCGAACTCGAAGCCCAGGTCATTGCCGCGCAGAAAGAAGCCGAACAGTACGGCACCCTCGCCGGCGGCCAGATTCCAAGCGCCGCGACCATGTTCGAAGACGTCTACAAAGAGATGCCGGAGCACTTGAAGCGCCAGCGTCAAGAGTTGGGGATCTGACATGAACGACCACAACAACAATATCCAGCTGGAAACCGCCATGACCACGACCACCATGACCATGATCCAGGCCCTGCGCTCGGCCATGGATGTGATGCTTGAGCGTGACGACAACGTCGTGGTGTTCGGTCAGGACGTGGGCTACTTTGGCGGCGTATTCCGTTGCACCGAAGGCCTGCAGACCAAGTACGGCACTTCCCGAGTGTTCGACGCACCGATTTCCGAAAGCGGCATCGTCGGCGTCGCCGTGGGCATGGGTGCCTATGGTTTGCGCCCGGTGGCCGAGATTCAGTTCGCCGACTACGTGTACCCGGCATCGGACCAGATCATTTCCGAAGCCGCGCGCTTGCGCTATCGCTCGGCCGGCGAGTTCACCGCCCCGATGACCCTGCGCATGCCTTGCGGCGGCGGCATCTACGGCGGCCAGACCCACAGCCAGAGCATCGAAGCGATGTTCACCCAGGTTTGCGGCCTGCGTACCGTCATGCCATCCAACCCGTACGACGCCAAGGGCTTGCTGATCGCTTCCATCGAAAACGATGACCCGGTGATCTTCCTCGAGCCAAAACGCCTGTACAACGGCCCGTTCGACGGCCACCACGACCGTCCGGTAACGCCGTGGTCGAAACACCCGGCCGCGCAAGTGCCGGATGGCTATTACACCGTGCCCCTGGACGTCGCCGCCATCACCCGTCCGGGCAAGGCCGTGACCATCCTGACCTACGGCACCACGGTTTATGTGTCGCAAGTGGCCGCGGAAGAAACCGGCATCGATGCCGAAGTCATCGACCTGCGCAGCCTGTGGCCGCTGGACCTTGAAACCATCGTCAACTCAGTGAAGAAAACCGGCCGCTGCGTGATCGTTCACGAAGCGACCCGCACCTGCGGCTTCGGCGCCGAACTGGTCGCGCTGGTGCAAGAGCATTGCTTCCACTACCTGGAAGCGCCGATCGAACGCGTCACCGGTTGGGACACCCCCTACCCGCACGCGCAAGAGTGGGCGTATTTCCCTGGTCCGTCCCGTGTGGGCGCGGCATTGAAACGGGTTATGGAGGTCTGAATGGGCACGCACGTTATTAAAATGCCGGACATTGGCGAAGGCATTGCAGAAGTTGAATTGTCGGTGTGGCACGTCAAGGTCGGCGACATGGTTGTCGAAGACCAGGTATTGGCCGATGTCATGACCGACAAGGCGATGGTCGACATCCCCTCGCCGGTCCACGGCAAAGTGATTGCGCTGGGTGGACAGCCGGGCGAAGTCATGGCGGTCGGCAGCATCCTGATCAGTATTGAAGTCGAAGGCGCGGGCAACGTTAAAGAGTCGGCCCAGCATGCTGTTGCGGCCGCTGTCGCGAAAGAAACGCCGGTCGCGGCGCCGAAAGTTGAAGCTGCGGCGGCCAGCAAACCGGTTGCAGCCCCGCGTCCAGCCGCCGTGTGCCAAGGCCCGCTGGTTGCTCGCGAAGCCGATGAGCGCCCACTGGCCTCCCCGGCCGTGCGCAAACATGCGCTGGACCTGGGCATTCAGTTGCGCCTGGTGCGTGGCACCGGTCCTGCCGGTCGCGTGCTGCACGAAGACCTCGACGCCTATCTGGCGCAAGGTCAGCAGCCGCAATCGACTGCTGCCGCCGCTTACGCCCAGCGTAATGACGAAGAGCAGATTCCGGTGATCGGCATGCGCCGCAAGATCGCCCAGCGCATGCAGGACGCCACCCAGCGCGCCGCGCACTTCAGCTATGTCGAAGAAATTGACGTCACGGCCGTGGAAGAACTGCGCGCGCACCTGAACGAAAAACACGGCGCAACACGTGGCAAGCTGACCCTGCTGCCGTTTCTGGTCCGTGCCCTGGTCGTCGCCCTGCGTGACTTCCCGCAGATCAACGCCCGTTACGACGACGAAGCCCAGGTCATCACCCGCCTCGGTGCCGTGCACGTGGGCATCGCCACCCAGGCCGACATCGGTTTGATGGTACCGGTGGTGCGTCACGCCGAAGCCCGCAGCCTCTGGGACAACGCCGCTGAAATCTCCCGTCTGGCCAGCGCCGCACGCAATGGCAAGGCTGCCCGCGACGAGCTCTCTGGCTCGACCATCACCCTGACCAGCCTCGGCGCGTTGGGCGGCATCGTCAGCACGCCCGTGCTGAACCTGCCGGAAGTGGCGATCGTCGGCGTGAACAAAATCGTCGAACGCCCGATGGTGGTCAAAGGCCAGATCGTGATTCGCAAGATGATGAACCTCTCCAGCTCGTTCGATCACCGCGTGGTCGATGGCATGGACGCGGCGCAATTCATCCAGGCCATTCGTGGCCTGCTCGAACAACCCGCTACGCTGTTTGTGGAGTAGGTCATGCAACAGACTTTGAATACCACGCTGCTGATCATCGGTGGTGGCCCCGGCGGTTATGTGACGGCGATCCGTGCCGGCCAGCTGGGCATCCCGACCATCCTGGTGGAAGGCCAATCCCTGGGCGGCACCTGCCTGAACATCGGCTGCATTCCGTCCAAGGCGCTGATTCACGTGGCCGAACAGTTCCACCAGACGCAGCATCACAGCCAGCATTCGGCGCTGGGCATCAGCGTTTCGGCACCCACCCTCGACATCAGCAAGAGCGTCGAGTGGAAGGACGGCATCGTTGATCGCCTGACCACGGGCGTGGCGGCCCTGCTGAAAAAGAACAAAGTCCAGGTCATTCAAGGCTGGGCCACCGTGGTCGACGGCAAAACCGTTGATGTCGGCGACACGCGGATTCTGTGCGAGCACCTGGTGCTGGCCACGGGTTCGAAAAGCGTGAACCTGCCGATGCTGCCGATTGGCGGTCCGATCATCTCCTCCACTGAGGCCCTGGCGCCGACGTCTGTGCCGAAACGGTTGGTGGTAGTGGGTGGCGGCTACATCGGTCTGGAGCTGGGGATTGCCTATCGCAAGCTCGGCGCCGAGGTCAGTGTGGTCGAGGCTCAGGATCGCATCCTGCCGGCCTACGATGCTGAATTGACCCAACCGGTGCACGACGAACTGAAAAAACTCGGCGTGAAGCTTTACTTGAAGCACAGCGTCCAAGGCTTTGATTCTGCTAGCAATACTCTGCAAGTTCTGGAGCCGGGCGGCGAGACGCTGAACCTGGAAACGGATCAGGTGCTGGTGGCCGTCGGTCGCAAACCCAACACCCAGGGCTGGAACCTCGAAGCGCTGAACCTGGACATGAACGGTTCGTCGATCAAGATCGACAACCGTTGCCAGACCAGCATGCGTAACGTGTATGCCATCGGCGACCTGAGCGGCGAACCGATGCTCGCGCACCGGGCGATGGCCCAGGGCGAAATGGTCGCAGAACTGATCAGCGGTCTACACCGCGAGTTCAACCCGACCGCCATCGCCGCCGTATGCTTTACCGACCCGGAACTGGTGGTGGTCGGTAAAACCCCGGACGAAGCCAAGGCTGCGGGGCTGGACTGCATCGTGTCGAGCTTCCCGTTCGCGGCCAATGGCCGGGCGATGACGCTGGAATCCAAAAGCGGCTTCGTGCGCGTCGTGGCGCGCCGCGACAATCATGTGATCGTCGGTTGGCAGGCTGTCGGGGTCGGTGTTTCAGAGTTGTCGACCGCCTTCGGCCAGAGCCTGGAAATGGGCGCGCGACTGGAAGACATCGCCGGCACCATCCACGCACACCCGACACTGGGCGAAGCGGTACAGGAAGCTGCGCTGCGGGCATTGGGCCACGCGCTGCATCTTTAACTGATCGTTCCCACGCTCTGCTTGGGAATGCAGCCCGGGACGTTCCGCGTCCTAGAAGCGGACGCAGAGCGTCCATTGAGGCATTCCCACGCAGAGCGTGGGAACGATCAGTGCGAGAGAGATCGCATTCCGGGCTGCGAAACGGGCCCGGAATGAAGTATTGTTGTCCCCATCCAAAAAACGTCAGAAGCCTTGAACCGTTTCGGCGGTTGTTAAGTGATAGAGGGTGTCATGGGTAACGAAAGCATCAATTGGGACAAGTTGGGTTTTGACTACATCAAGACAGACAAGCGCTATCTGTCGCACTGGCGTAATGGCGAGTGGGACAAAGGCACCCTGACCGAAGACAATGTGCTGCACATCAGCGAAGGCTCCACTGCCCTTCACTATGGCCAGCAATGCTTCGAAGGCCTGAAGGCCTATCGTTGCAAGGACGGCTCGATCAATCTGTTCCGCCCGGATCAGAACGCCGCACGCATGCAACGCAGCTGCGGTCGCCTGCTGATGCCACAGGTGTCCACCGAGCAGTTCATCGAAGCGTGCAAGGAAGTGGTCCGTGCAAACGAGCGTTTCATTCCGCCTTACGGCACTGGCGGCGCGCTGTACCTGCGTCCGTTCGTGATCGGCGTGGGTGACAACATCGGCGTGCGTACCGCACCGGAATTCATCTTCTCGATTTTCTGCATCCCGGTTGGCGCCTACTTCAAGGGTGGCCTGACTCCGCACAACTTCCTGATCTCCAGCTACGACCGTGCGGCCCCACAAGGCACCGGCGCGGCCAAGGTCGGTGGCAACTACGCCGCCAGCCTGATGCCAGGTTCCCAGGCCAAGAAGGCGCACTTCGCTGACGCCATCTACCTGGACCCGATGACCCACACCAAAATCGAAGAAGTCGGCTCGGCCAACTTCTTCGGGATCACCCACGACAACAAGTTCGTCACGCCGAACTCGCCGTCGGTCCTGCCAGGCATCACCCGCCTGTCGTTGATCGAACTGGCCAAATCGCGTCTCGGCCTGGAAGTGGTTGAAGGCGACGTGTTCATCGACAAGCTCTCCGACTTCAAGGAAGCCGGCGCTTGCGGTACCGCTGCCGTGATCACTCCGATCGGCGGCATCAGCTACAACGACCACCTGCACGTGTTCCACAGCGAGACCGAAGTCGGTCCCGTCACCCAGAAGCTCTACAAAGAGCTGACCGGTGTGCAGACTGGCGACGTCGAAGCACCTACGGGCTGGATCGTTAAGGTTTGACCTGACATCCGCCACAACAAAAACCCGCTGGGCGCCTGTGCGTCCAGCGGGTTTTTTATGGATTCTGAAGACGCTCGGCGTCTGCCAACGTAATGCGCTTACCACCCCTGCCCTTGATCCCGCTGGCCTGACCGTCCTGCTGCTTGCCTGTGCGAGCCTGAATGATCAACCCCGGAATCAGCGCGCCTTCCGGCAGGTTCTTCCAGAACCGCATCGGCAAGTGCCCTTGCATCACCGTCGGGTTCAATCGCGCCGGATTGAAGATATGGCTGTAGTAGGTCAACCACATGTCGCTGTGCGGATCGTCGGCGTTTTGTGCCAGTTGCTGCCATTCAATCGGACAGCGTCGTTGGTGGATCAACTGCTCGCCATCGTAGTAAACACCGTCCCGAGGTGTCGCAATCAACCAGCGATGGCGGCCCATGCGACCGATGAAATGTTCGCTGGCGCTGTGCAGGATGTCATGGGCCGGTTCGTGCCAGGCGACATAGTGCGGGCCCTCGCCTTCAGGCATCGCGACGAAACGCACAAATGCATGTAGATGATGAGCTTCACGCTGTATCTGCTTGATTCTTCTCTGTAATTCACTGCCTAATTTGTCACCCGCCAACACCGCTGTGCGGTCACCATGGCTGACCCGCCACAACACTTCGTACAACAAGCTCCACCGCTGATCACCGCGATAACGGGCAGCGCGTTCCAGGGTGTCCAATAGCGTTCGCGGGATCCGGGCCTGAAACGGCCCCAGGGTTTCGGGCGGCGCATCGTCACTGGCGAACAGGTCGGCCACACCTTCACTGGCCCAACTCACCAGGCTGGGGTCCACCTCATGACTGAGCAGCCAGCGTGCCTGTTGGCGCCAGGTGTCGAACAGGTCGTCGCAATCGAGATGGATCACCCCCACAACCCCATCTGTTGTGGGGCTGGTCGGTCGCGCAATTGCTGATACAGCAGATGACTGGTGACCTCCGCCTGCTGCGGGTGGTAATCGCTGGTGATAAAGAACGGCTTGGCCTTGGCCAGGACGCAGCGCATTCGGGTCAGATCCTCATAGCGGATGCGGCGCTGACGACGCAGTTCCACCAAACGCTCGGTGGTGCGCAAGCCAATGCCGGGGATGCGCGCGATCAACGATGCCTCGGCGTGATTGAGGTCCAGCGGGAAGACCTCGCGATTCTCCAGCGCCCACGCCAGTTTCGGGTCTATGTCGAGCGCCAGGTGCCCGGGGCCCTTGAACAGCTCACCAGCGGTGAAGCCGTAGCTGCGCAAGAGGAAATCCGCTTGATACAAGCGATGCTCACGCATCAACGGCGGCGCGGCCAACGGCACGCTTTTCGGGCTGTTGGGGATCGGACTGAACGCCGAGTAATAGACCCGCCGCAAACGGAAGTTGCCATACAGCGCCTGGGCACTGTGAAGGATGGTGCTGTCGTCGGTGTCATCGGCGCCGACGATCATCTGCGTGCTCTGCCCGGCCGGAGCAAATTTCGGTGCGCGCGGCTCGTTGAGCACGGTTTGTACGCCGGTGTAGATGGTCTGCATCGCTTGCTTGATCGATCCCAGCTGCTTCTCGGGGGCCAGGGTTTGCAGGCTGGCATCAGTGGGCAACTCGATGTTCACGCTCAAGCGATCGGCGTAGCGCCCCGCCTCCTCGATCAGCGCGGGGTCGGCTTCGGGAATGGTCTTGAGGTGGATGTAACCGCGGAACTCATGCTCTTCGCGCAGCAGCTTGGCCACGCGAATCAGTTGCTCCATGGTGTAGTCCGCCGAACGTATGATCCCGGAGCTGAGAAACAGTCCACTGACGCAGTTGCGTCGGTAGAAATCCAGGGTCAGCGTCACCACTTCTTCGGGCGTGAAGCGTGCGCGTGGCACATCACTGGAGCGACGATTGACGCAATACTGGCAGTCGTACAGACAGAAGTTGGTCAGCAGAATCTTCAGCAGCGAAACGCAGCGCCCATCCGGCGTATAGCTATGGCAAATGCCCATGCCGTTGGTCGAACCCAGCCCGCTCTTGCCCTCGGAACTGCGCTTGGGTGCACCGCTGCTGGCGCACGACGCGTCGTACTTGGCGGCGTCGGCGAGAATGCTGAGCTTGTCGATGAGTTCCATGGGGCACGCCTTATACTGGATGGATACACAGTATCGCGTCGATGCCCGTGGTTCAAGTCGCGAACGCACCCTTGGTCGCCTGATGCTCATCCTGAGCAATCCGGGCAAACAACCACTCCACAAATACTCGCGCAGACGCCGTCACATCCGGCGCCACGCCGTAGTAATAGCGCGGCAGCGGCATGCGCAATTCGGGTAACGGGCAGATCAGGCGTCCACTGCACAGGTGCGTGCCGAGTAACGAGGTCGGGCACAAGGCGATGCCCTGCCCTTCGACGGCAGCCTGAAGCACAAGGTGCATGTGATCGAATTGACGGGTGGCCTGAGCGGCTGACTGGCGTTGGCCGAAGTGCATGGCCCAGTTATGCCAGTCTTCGCGGCGCGCCTTGGCGGTCAGCAACGTGTGCAGCTCCAGTCCAGCGAGGTCTGCCAGTGGCTGCTGTTCGATCAGCGAGGGCGCCGCGACCAGCAGCAGTTCGTCTTCAAACAGGGGGCGCGCTTCAATCGCCGGCGCCCAGTCGTCGCGGCCACGGCGAATGACGACGTCAAACCCGTCGCGGGGATGATCGGGGGCCTGGGTCTGGGTTATCACCTGCGGGGTGATGCCCGGGTATTGCGCCATGAAATCCGCGAGCCTGGGTTCCAGCCACAGTTGGGCAAAGGACGGGCGGACATTGATCTTCACCACCGGTAGCGCGGCATGCCGCTTGAGTTCGGCGGCGGCGTTGGCGATCTGCGCCAATCCGGCACTCACCTGCCCATAAAATCGCTGGCCGGCCGGCGTCAGCAGAGACTGCCGGATGCGTCGCTCAAACAACAACACGCCCAGATGTTCTTCAAGCAATTTGATGTGTCGGCTGACCGCACTGTGGCTGACATGCAGTTCTTCGGCCGCCAGGGCGAAGCTCTGATGACGAGCAGCGACAGCAAAGGCGCGAACAGCGTTGAGCGGGGGTAGTTGATTATTCATGCGTCTAATTTAGTCACCTATGCGCTGTAATTAAAGCGTTTGTCACGCGCATTGCGTCACGCCAATCTGCCCGCACGCAGCCAGCGCCACCTGACGGAGCACGCCATGAACAACTACGGACTGTTTTTGCTTTTCGCCACGCTGACCATTCTGAGCCCCGGGCCCGGCGTACTGCTGACCCTGTCCAATGCGGCCAGACACGGCTGGACGGGGGCGTTGCCGGGGATTTTCGGCATCGCCTCGGGGGCGTTCATCGTCGCTGCCATCAGCGCCACCAGTGTGGGCCTGATCCTCAGCACTTCGGCCCATGCCTTTACCGTATTGAAATACGCAGGGGCCGCGTATTTGTTGTACCTGGGGTTCAAGAGCTGGCGCTCGGACCGTTCCAGATCGCTGCTGCAAACCCGGCCCTCAAGCCCGGGCTATCGCTTTCTTGAAGCGGCATCGATCCAGTTCCTGAACCCCAAGGCGGTGTTTTTCTTCCTGGCGGTGTTCCCGCAATTCATCGACACCTCTGCGCACTTCACCAGCCAGTTTTTCAAACTGGTCGCCTCTTACGCGGTGCTGGTGATCCTGGTGCATGGCAGTTATGCGCTGCTCGCCAATGCCGCCAAAGGCTGGTTGTCGAGCCCAAAAGGTGCCTGGCTGGCCGCGAAAGTGTCAGGGGTGACCTTTGCCGGTTTTGGTGTGCTCATGGCCTCGGCCAGTCGCTAAGTCGTCGGGCTGGCGCTCGCACGACGGCGAGACTCGGCAGGTGTGGGTCGAGCGGTTGCGACTTGAGCCGGCAACTCAACGGCGAAGCGGCTGCCGATTTCCTTGCGCCCGACCGCCGTCAACGCCAGCGCCCGACTGTCCAGGTCCTGGGTCAGCCATTTGCGCTTGATGGCGGTTTGCAGCAACGCCGCGCCCAATGAGCCGCCCAGGTGCGGGCGGCGCATGCTCCAGTCCAGGCACGGGCAGGCGAAGCGGCGGCGCAGCGTATTCAGGTCCTTGACCTCGATGCCCAACCCGGCGAACAGAGCCTCGCCACTGGTGCTGAGCTGATAAACCTGCTCGTCGGTTTCCAGCAACCATCCGGCGTCGATCATCCGGTCATGCAGCAGCACCGCGAGAGTGCCGGCCATGTGGTCGTAACAGGTGCGGGCGAACTGCAGCCGATCCGGCGTCCGTGAGCTGAAGGCCGGCGCGTTGTTCTGGCCGATCACCATCAGCGCTTCCAGCGCCTGGGCGACGCGCTTGTCGGCGAGGCTGTAATAACGATGGCGGCCCTGCACGTGCAACCGCACCAGCGCCAGTTCCTTGAGCTTGGCCAAATGCGCGCTGGCCGTGGACGCACTGACTTCGGCAACGGCTGCGAGTTCGGTGCTGGTGCGGGCGTGGCCGTCCATCAGCGAGCAGAGGATTTTCGTCCGGGCAGGCTCTGCAATGGCCGCTGCCACCTGAGAGACGCCGATGTCGTGTTGTTCAACGTTCATATTTCGTTCCCGAACGAATCAAGGCCTTTGCGAACTGGAGATAGTAGCAACACTTTCTCCACCACGAACAAGGCTGCGACCCATGGACCCGATCATCGCTGCAACTCATGCCGATCCTTATCCTTATTACGCCCAACTGCGCGCCGAGGGCGGAATGGTTTTTCATCAAGGGCTGAAACTGTGGGTGGCGAGCAGCGCCCGCGCTGTCGCTGCCGTGCTGGCGCATCCCGATTGCCATGTGCGGCCGTCCCACGAGCCGGTGCCCAAGGCGATAGTGGGCGGCATGGCCGGCCAGGTGTTTGCACAATTGATGCGCATGAACGAGGGCGAACGCCACCGCTGTCCGAGGTCGGCGATTGAGCCGGGGCTGGCGCTGATTGATGTGAGCGAAGTCGAGGCGCTGGTGAGCGCGCGGCTGATCACGCCGGACGCCGCGGGGTTGTACAACGCCATGTTCCGCGGGCCGGTTTGTGTGGTGGCGGCGTTGCTGGGGTTCTCACCGGCCCAGGGTCGGGCTATCAGCGAGCTGACGGCGGATTTCGTCGCGTGCCTGTCGCCGCTCAGTGATCTGGCGCAACTCCAGGCGGCGCAGGGAGCGGCGGAGCAATTGAGGGAGTATTTCGTTGAGCTGCTGGAGGATCCGGACAACAAAAGCGCACTGCTCGCCGGGATTCGCCAACGTTTCGCCGCCGACCATGAAAAGCTGATTGCCAACCTGATCGGGCTGTTTTCCCAGACGTATGAGGCCACCGCCGGGCTGATCGGCAACGCGCTGTTGGCGTTGATTCGAAACCCGTCGTTGCGCAGCGAATCGACGCGCGTTGACCACTTGATTGCAGAAGTTCAGCGCTTTGATCCGTCGGTGCAGAATACCCGGCGGTTCGTCGTTGCCCCGTGTGAGATTGACGGTGTTCACCTCGATTCAGGCGATGTGATTCTGGTGCTGCTGGCGTCGGCCAATCGCGATCCGCAGCTCAATGAGCGTCCCGACGCGTTTATGCTGGATCGCCCACAACGCCGCAGTTTTACCTTTGGCGCGGGGCGTCATCAATGTCCGGGGCAGATGTTGGCGCTGGAGATCGCCAGGGCGACGCTGAAGGAGATCCTGACCCATCGGCCCGATTGGGATTGCCTGAGCTGGCACTACCGCCCTTCCCTCAACGGCCGCCTGCCGCATTTCAACGATGGACCCGCACGCGGCGTCAAGCGGTGCGAAACTCCACCGTCAGGTGAGACAGCTCATGAACCGGCGCCAGGCGTTCACGAATGGTGTCGGCACTGACTGAAGCGCTGGCCACGACACTGACAATCGCCGCCCGCGCACCAGGCCCGACCTGCCAGACGTGGAGGTCACTGATGCGCACGTCATCGGTCGCCAGTAACTCACGAATTTCAGCAGCCACTGGCTCATCGGTGGTGTCGAGCAACACCGCCGCACTGTCGCGCATCAGGCCATAGGCCCATTTGGCAATGACAATGGCACCGACGATGCCCATCGCCGGGTCCAGCCAGACCCAGCCCAGGTAACGACCGGCCAGCAAGGCCGCGATCGCAAGCACCGAGGTCAAGGCATCGGCCAGCACGTGGACGTAGGCCGAGCGCAGGTTGTTGTCGTGATGATGGCCGTGGTCATGGTCGTGGCTATGACCATGATCATGGCCGTGATGCCCATGATTCCCCATCAACAGAAAGGCACTGGCAATGTTCACCGCCAGCCCGATCACGGCAATCACCGTCGCCTCTGTAAAGGCTACGGTGGTCGGCTGGAACAGCCGCAGGACGGACTCCACGGCAATGCCAAGCGACACCAGCCCGAGCACCATGGCCGAGGCAAAACCGGCCAGATCACCGACCTTGCCGGTGCCAAAACTGTAGCGGGCGTTGCTGGCATGCCGTCGGGCGAAACCATAGGCCGCCGCCGCGATGCCCAAGGCCGCGACATGGGTCGCCATGTGGAAACCATCGGCCAGGAGCGCCATGGAACCTGTGATGTAACCGGCGGCAATCTCGCCGATCATCATGACGAAGGTCAGCGCCACCACCCACCAGGTGCGGCGGGCGTTTTCATCATGGGAAGCACCCAGGAACATGTGGTCGTGGGCAAAATTCGAAGCCTGCGGTAACGGTGTCATTTTTTCAGGCCTTATTTCGAGTAACGACGGATGGCTTGCAGTAACTCTTCCAGGCCTTCGGCGCGCTCTTCGTCGCTCAGGCCTGGACGGGCCACGTGTTCACGGGCGTGGGCATCGATGAACTGATCCATCAAACCGTTGACCGCACCACGAATGGCGGCGACCAGGTGCAGGGTCTTGGCGCAATCAGCGTCGGACTCAAGCGCCTTTTCCACCGCCTGGACCTGGCCTGAGATGCGCCGCACCCGGTTGAGCAAATCATCTTTGTGTTCGTGAATGTGTGACATACCTATACCCCCTACCCCTATCTGGCGCGCATAGTCACTGATCCTGAGCGAACTGGCAAGTCAACAATCCAAAAGTGGCGTGCTCTTTACGCCAGTCGATCCGCAACGAAATCGACAAACGCCTTCAACTTGGGCAGTGATTTCCTTGAGCGTGGGTACACCATCTGCACCGGTTTGGGCGGCGGAACATAGTCCTCCATGATCCGCACGAGCTCGCCAGTGGCCAAGGCCGCCGACACCAGAAAATCGGGCTGCATCAAAATCCCCTCTCCGGCCACCGCCGCTTGCAACAACACCTGACCGTCATTGCTTTTAAGCACCGCCCCTTCCGGCCACGGCACTTCGCTGGCACCGTTTCTCAGCGGCCAGGCGAAGCGGTTGTTCCAGGAAGTGTGCGTGAGAATTCTGTGTCGGTGCAGGTCTTCGGGCGTCTGCGGCTCCTGCCATTTCTGCAGATACCGGGGCGATGCGCAGATCACCATTCGATACGGCGGCAAGGGCTTGGCCAGCAGATTGATGCCGATCAGTTCGGAGATTCTGAAGGCCAGGTCGAACGACGTCTCGTACAGGTCCACCACTTCGTTGCTCAGGATCAGTTCCACCTGAATCTGCGGATAACGCTGCATGAACTCGGCCACCAGCGGGCCGACCAGAGACACGCCGAGAGCCATGGGGGCGGTGATTCGCAACAGGCCGCTGGGCTCGGGGCTTGAGGCTTCGACCCGACTGAATGCGTATTTCACCTGTTCCAGCGCGAGCTTGGCTTCTTCATAGAACAATCGGCCTTCCCCGGTAATGGACTGGCGCCGGGTAGTGCGCTGGATCAGCTTGGTATTGAGGGTTTTCTCCAGACTCTGGATGTGCCGTCCGACCATGACGGCGGACATGCCCACCTCGCCGGCGGCATCGGCAAAACTGCCGGCCTCGACCACGGCGACGAAGACTTCCATTTGCCTGAGTTTGCTCATGTCCCTGCCTTGCATTAAATACATCAGGTTAAAGGAGTAATAACCGGCGATGCGTTTATCACCCGAGGCTTTCTCCCTAGAGTCACTTTAATAAAGTGAACAACGAGGCGTCATTGATGCAAACCCTACTGGACAAGTCACTGAGTTCTTTTGCGCGGGTCGACCTGTTGCAAGGTCCTACGCCGATTCAGAGGGCTGAACGCCTGGAGCAATGGCTGGATTTGAAGTCGCGGGGCATCGGCCTGTATCTCAAGCGTGACGATCATATGCTGATCGGCGGTGGCGGCAACAAGCTGCGCAAACTTGAATTTCACATTGGCGCCGCGCTTGAGGCCGGCGTCGACACGGTCATTACCGTTGGCGGCCTGCAGTCCAATCACGCGCGCCTGACCGCTGCGGCGTGCGCCCGCCTGGGCCTTGCCTGCGAACTGATCCTGACCCGCGCGGTGCCCAAAGACGAAGTGGACTACGAACTGAACGGCAACGTCCTGCTCGATCAGTTGTTCGGCGCAGACATCCAGGTGCTAGCCGCGGGCAGCGATTCGCTCGCCCAAGCCGACATTCGCGCCGCACAACTTCGCGACTCGGGGCACAAAGTGCTGGTGATACCCACGGGCGGTTCGACGCCCCTGGGCAGTCTCGGTTATGCACGCTGCGCGGCGGAAATCGCGCAGCAGGAAACAGAACTCGGCCTGACGTTCAACCAGATCGTGGTGCCCAACGGCAGCGCCGGCACCCACGCCGGGTTGGCGGCAGGCTTCGAATTGCTGGATCGCGGCACTTCAATCGTCAAGTCGTACTCGGTGCTGTCCGATCACGACACGTCAGCGGCCAGGACCCTGAAATTGACCGGGGACGCCCTGACATTGCTGGGCAGCGACGCCAATGTGGCGGCTGAAGCGATCAACATTGACGGCAGTCAGCTGGGCGACGGATACGGTTTGCCGACACCAGCCATGCAAGAAGCCGTACGCCTGATGGCTCGCGCCGAAGGGTTGTTGATTGACCCGGTGTATTCCGGAAAAGCCTTCGCCGGGCTGTTGGCCGATCTCAGGCAAGGGCACTTTCGTTCCGGGGACAATGTGTTGTTTGTCATGACCGGGGGAACACCGGGTTTGTATGCGTATCGGGAAACTTTTCAGGCCTGACGGTGAACAACACAGAACGGACGCTTTATTGTGTCCGCTTTGACGGCAGCTTTGCGCGGGAGGCCTTCGGGCCTGCCGGGTTCCTTGGTTCCCCGGTCCTGCAGCCCCGCGCAAGCACGCGTTGGTTAGGGGGCTAATTGGAAAAAACGGCCCGCGTTTCAGACCCGTCCTACATCTATCCAATCCCTATTGATATAGCGTCCGCATCGCTTTGAAATCAATTGAGGGATCTTTATGTTTCTATGGATAAGCGGTTTTTTAAAAGGCGACGATGCGGGTGACTTCCTGAAATTCGAACACACCGTTCGACCTGAGTGTGAAAGCGCAATATTGGATGTGTTCGGCTGGAAAAGTCTTGATGAGGCAGCGGACGACGAATGGCATCTGACTAGCGAGCAAGCACAAAAAATCGCGGCTGTTCTCAATCAACCCCTACCGACAGAATTGGAACTGTTCATCGGGGTGCGCGATTCGATTTTGCTTAAATCAAACTCGCTGTCAGGTTAGACGTCGCCACCCGCATTACGGGGCGATGCGGCACGCCCCGTCACGAAAACCACACGCTCAATCATCGCGCGTCAGCACTTCCAGCAATTCAATCTCGAAAATCAGATTCGAATTCGGCGCAATTGCGCCCATCGTTCTCTCGCCGTAGGCCAGATGCGCCGGCACCAGCAGCTTGCGCTTGCCACCGACTTGCATCCCAATAATCCCTTGATCCCACCCCTTGATGACCCTTCCGGTGCCAATCACACACTGGAACGGCTTGCCCCGGCTGTAAGAGGAGTCGAATTCAGTGCCGTCTTCCAGCCAGCCGCGGTATTGGGTGGTGATCAGCGCGCCTTTGACGGCGGCTTTGCCGTCACCTGGTTGAAGGTCGATGATTTGCAATTCGTCGTTCATGCGTCGTACTCGTTCACTGTCGCCCGGGACTTGAGGGCGCGGACGGAGGTTTTCGCAGAATCTGCTTTGAATGGCAATCGGTGGGGATGGAAAGTATTTGGTTTTGCGCCGGAAGAAATAACAGATCGCAGCCTCGTTTCACTCGACAGCTCCTACAAGGGACCGGGTATCCGTTGTAGGAGCTGTCGAGTGAAACGAGGCTGCGATCTTTTGAGTTTCAAGCACCCGTGTCAGGATTTGGCACCTGCGCCTCGACCTTTTTTTCTTCCTTGGCTTTGGCATCGACAGCGAAGTCCTTGCCGAATATGGCTTCTGGAAAGATCCACTTGCCCAGGCTGCTTTTCTGGTCGGTGACAATGCCGATCTGGTCGCCTTTGTTGAAATCAATCCAATGAAAGTCTGTAAAACCTTTCAGGTCGAGGGTCTTGAGGATGTTCCCTTCCATGACTTCGATTTTCTTGTCTTTCGGGTTGACGCTCACCACCTCCAGCGGGGAACGGGTAATCAGCGGCGGCGTCGCCACAAAAATCTCTTGGCTGGTCGTACACCGTTGACTGGTCGGCTGGATCTTGCCCTCCGCCGAACTGTGGTGCCGCTTGTCGCAATCGACGAAGATGCCCGAATGGTCCACCGTCTGGTTGCCCAGATATTGCTCGCCACTGGGCATCAACAATATTTCCTCGCCCTTTGCCGCGCTGGCTAAAAAAACCAGCGACAGCACCATCATTCGTCTGGTCATAGCGCACCTGCCATAAGTCCAGAGTGAGTCATTACAGGAACTTGTCAGAAAACAACGTTCGGGTTACGCGTGGCATGTTGGGAACGTCGATTTCAATGTAGGTCACCTGCTTTTTCGGCACTTGATACACCGTGCCGAATGAATCGTAACGTTGTGGCTGCTTATCGGTTTTCACCAGTACCTTTTGCACCAGCACGTAATAAGTCGCAGCCGTTTCAATCAGCAGCACCGCCTCTTTTATCCCGCCGTCCTTGCTGGCCGTGGCCATCATCAGCTCAGGCGGATAAAACTTTGCGTACTTTTCGTCGAAATGCAGGCGAATCGGGCGCAATACCCCGCCGTCGCGTACTTGTTGAGCCTGGAGAGTGCCGAAGTGCTCGGCCAGTACCGATGTGCCCCACAGGCCGCCAATCAGAAATACCGTAAACAACACTTTGTGCAGGAAGTAGGGAATGGGCCTCTCATCCGAAGACCAGCCGCTGTTCAGCAAGACATAAACGAGGGCGCCAGCGATCAGGAACCAGACACCAAACTGTTTCGCGACCGTCCAGGCAAACGCGAGATAGAAGTACAGCGAGATATCGAGCGATACCAACGGTATGCCGAACGTCTTGAAGTAATAAAACAGGTGCAGCCACGAATAAAAAAACAGATAAGCGCCGAACAGCAACGTCGGACCGCCAAAGTGGGTCGACAGTTGCGAACTCTCCGGCGTAGGCGGAGGCACAGCGGCAGATGCATTGACCTGAGTCATGGCGATGATTCCCTGCCGGACGGACGATCACGATGCTGATAGCGTCAAGTCTAGCGCCCGTTGAAGAGAAAGCGACTGCTGCTCAGCGCTCGTGTGAACTAACATATCCCCATCTTCCCAACGGTTAATACACAACGATGGCAACGCCTGAATGAGTTTCGTCTGGACCAGCGTAGCCATCGGCTCGGTGATGTTTGCCCTGATCGTCGTGCTGATCTGCCGCGAGCGCTCGCTGCAAAAGCAGCTGGCCGAGCAACGCGCAGTGATCGCCAGCCTGTCCGAACGCCAGACCCTGCGCCAGGACGGCGACGCCGAACGCTTCAAGCGCAGCCAGTATTTCGCCCGCATCGGCACCTGGGACTGGGATGTCGACACCGACAAGCTCTACTGGTCGGACGCCATCTACGGCATGTTCGGCTTCAAGATCGGCGAGGTCACACCCTCCTACGCGCTTTTTTGCGCCTGCGTACACCCCGATGACCGGGCTAAGGTCCGGGCCGGAGAACTGCGCTGCCTGCAAACCGGTGAGAACCATGACGAGGAATACCGCGTGGTTTGGCCCGACGGCACCATTCGTTGGTTGCGCGAGACCGGCAACGTGGTCAAGAACGACCATGACGCCACCGTCAAGATGATGGGGGTGGTGCGCGACATCACCGAGGAAAAAGCCTCGGCCAGCTACCTGCAACACCTGGCCCATTACGACCCGCTGACCGGCCTGCCCAACCGCCTGGTGCTCGAAGAACGCTTGTCCGAGGCGCTGGAACAGGCGCGCATCAGCGGCACTCGGGTGGCATTGGTGTTTGTCGACCTCAATGGTTTCAAGGCCATCAACGATCACTACGGCCATGCCGCGGGTGACCGGGTGTTGATCACGACCGCCACACGCCTGAAGAAAATCCTGCGCTCGACCGACACCGTCGCGCGGATCGGTGGCGACGAGTTCGTGGTGATCCTGCAAGGCCTGCCCCAGGGCATCAGCCTGCAAGATGAGGCACGCAGCATCTGCCAGAAAATCTTCGTCGAACTGTCACCGCCCATCACCATCGGTAACGACCAACGCCACATCGGCACCAGCCTTGGGGTCGCAGTGTTCCCGGACCATGCGCCGAGCATGGACCGGCTGATTCACATCGCCGACCTGGCGATGTATGAGGCTAAACGCAGTGGGAATAATCAGTATCGGTTGGGCACGGAAAGCCTGATGCGTGCTCACAGCGAATAGCCTCTTCGGCCTAACGCTCCACAGGCGTGATATCGACAATCATCCCGTTGGTGATCATCACCATCATGTACTTGTCATTGATCTGCACCCATTGCGCCTGGTCTTTCGGGGCTTTGAGGCCCTTCTGTTTCCAGTTGCCAAGGGCTTTTTCGGTGCGTTGATAGACGTCCGGGGCGCGGTCGCCGACCACCAGCGCGCGGGTATTGTTGACGCCGGGTTGGACGGTTTTTTGTGGTGGGTCATCCGCTTGAACGATCGGGGCGATACCGACCAGGCCTGCAACAAGGGCGAGGCTGGCGATAAGGGTCTTGTTGTTCATTGGTGAACCTCCAGTAAATTCGTGGTAGCTGATGTGGGACCGCCGATGCGCTCGATCATTCGAAAAAATATTAGCCACTTCGAAATCAAACGCAGGCTCGGCAGCCGCGACTCACCTATGTGCGCTCAGCATTGATCCGTTTCACGCATTAATGCATGTCAACAATGCACTTATCATATCGATGTCCCTGATCCACCATTCGCCCCAATAAGAACCGTGCATTGCGTCCAGGCCATGCACGTCATAAAAGCGGTGGAGTACAGATCAATGACAACATCAATCCCTTCCGGGCGCTCCCGCGCCAGTGCGATTTTCCGGGTCACCTCGGGCAACTTTCTCGAACAATTCGATTTCTTCCTTTTCGGTTTTTACGCCACGCAGATTGCCGCCGTGTTCTTCCCGGCCAGCAGCGAATTCGCCTCGCTGATGATGACCTTTGCAGTGTTTGGCGCAGGCTTCCTGATGCGTCCGTTGGGTGCCGTGGTGCTGGGTGCTTACATTGATGATGTGGGCCGGCGCAAAGGTTTGATTGTCACGCTGTCGATCATGGCCAGCGGCACGATACTGATTGTGCTGGTACCCGGCTACGAAACCATCGGACTGTTCGCTCCTGCCATCGTGCTGATCGGCCGACTGCTGCAAGGCTTCTCCGCCGGAGCGGAATTGGGCGGTGTCTCGGTGTACCTCTCAGAGATCGCCACGCCCGGCCGCAAGGGTTTCTTCACCAGTTGGCAATCGGCCAGCCAGCAAGTGGCAATCATTGTCGCTGCCGCGCTGGGGTATGGACTGAACCAATGGATGGCGCCGGCGATGATTGCCGATTGGGGCTGGCGAATTCCGTTTTTCGTGGGTTGCATGATCGTGCCTTTCATTTTCTTCCTGCGCCGTAACCTGGAAGAAACCGAAGAGTTCACCGCGCGTAAACACCGTCCGAGCATGGGCGATGTGTTCCGCACACTGGCGCAAAACTGGGTGATCGTCTTCGCCGGCATGATGATGGTCGCGCTGACCACCACCGCCTTCTACCTGATTACCGTGTACGCACCGACATTTGGCAAAACCGTGCTGCACCTGAGCACGTCCGATGCTTTGCTGGTGACCTTGCTGGTGGGTGTTTCGAACTTCTTCTGGTTGCCGATTGGCGGTGCATTGTCCGACCGGATCGGTCGTCGTCCGGTGCTGATCGCCATGGCGCTGTTGACCCTCGCCACCGCTTACCCGGCGCTGACCTTCCTGGTCAATGCGCCGAGCTTCATGCACATGCTGCTGGTATTGCTGTGGCTGTCGTTCATTTACGGCTTGTACAACGGCGCGATGATTGCGGCGCTCACGGAAATCATGCCGGTCGAGGTCAGAGTTGCCGGTTTCTCCCTGGCGTACAGCCTGGCCACCGCGGTGTTCGGTGGTTTCACCCCGGCGATGTCGACCTTCCTGATTCAGTACACCGGCGACAAGGCCGCGCCCGGTTACTGGATGAGTTTCGCCGCGCTCTGTGCGTTGTGCGCGACGCTGTACCTCTATCGCCGCTCGACCGGTCGCCTGCAACCGGCGATGTCCTGAACCCTTTGAGAGCACATGACCATGAAGAAACTATTCAATTTTGCTGCCCTGACTTTGCTGGCCAGTCTCGGTCTGAGCACCATCGCCCAGGCTGAAGAAATTCGCGTAATGACCTCCGGCGGCTTCACAGCGGCCTACAAAATCCTCGGGCCGAAATTCGCTGCGTCCACCGGCAACACCCTCGACACCGCGATGGGCCCGTCGATGGGCAAGGCGCCGGAAGCGATCCCCAATCGGCTTGCACGTGGTGAGCAGGCCGATGTGGTGATCATGGTTGGCTATGCCCTGGACGACTTGATCAAGCAGGGCAAAGTCGATCCGGCGTCTCGGGTTGAACTGGCGGATTCACGAATCGGCCTGGTGGTGCGCGAAGGTGCGCCGAAGCCGGACATCAGTTCTGTCGACGGACTGAAAAAGACTTTGCTCGACGCGAAGTCCGTGGCCTATTCCGACAGCGCTAGCGGCGTGTACATCGAGGACCAACTATTCAAGCGCTTGGGCATCGAGGATCAACTCAAGCCCAAGTCGAAGATGATTGCAAAAATCCCGGTCGGTTCGGTGGTTGCCACGGGCGATTACCAACTGGGCTTCCAGCAAGTCAGCGAACTACTGCCCGTGCCGGGAGTGAGTTTTGTGGCGAAAATCCCGGAGTCGGTGCAGTCAGTGACGCGTTTTGCGGCTGGCATTCCGGTAGGCGCGCAGCACAAGGAGCAAGCCAAGGCGCTGCTTGAATACCTGGCCTCCTCGGCCGCTCAATCGGACGTGAAGGCCACCGGACTGGATTCGGTCAGCCGCTGACCGCAGACGGCTGGACTTTCATTTCCACCACCAACCGCTCCAGTTCCAACGCCGCCGGGGTCAGGGTTCGACCCCGGCGCTTGATCAAGCCGACACTGCGCATCACCTGCGGATGGGTCAGCGGCACCCGCGTCAGAATCGGGTGATCGGCCGCTGGCATCGCCATCAACGGCACCGCCGCCACGCCCAACCCCGCCTCCACCAGACCGATCATCGTCGTCACATGGCGGGTTTGGCAGATACTCGGCCGCTGCGGAACAATTCCGCTCAGCGCCTGATCCAGCAAAAAGCGATTGCCGGACGTCTTGTCCAACGAAATGTAATCCTGCTGATAAAACTCATCCCAGGTCACGCTGCTGCGCCCCGCCAATGGGTGATCGCGCCGACAGGCCACCACATACTCTTCCTGCACCAGGGGTTCGAATTCGACTTCGGCCTCCAGCGTACCCATGAAACTCAGGCCGAAATCCGCCTCGCCATTGACCACTGCGCCGAGCACGTCGTGAGCGCTGGAATCCAGCACTTTGACTTTGATCCGGGGAAATTGCTGGTGGTAACGGGCGATCACTCGCGGCATAAAGTAGTACGCCGCCGACGGCACACACGCGACCGTGACATGGCCGAGTCGGGTCGAAGCGACTTCACTGATACCCAGCAGCGCGATGTCGAGATCATCGAGCAGGCGCTCGACACTCGGCATGAAACCGCGCCCGGCCTGGGTCAGACTGACCTTGCGCGTGGTGCGCTCGAACAAGCGCACGCCAAGGGCGTCCTCAAGTTTTTCGATACGCCGGCTCAGTGCCGGCTGGGAGATGCGCACGGTGTCGGCGGCCTTGCGAAAACTGCCCTGCTCGACCACGGCGCGAAAGGCTTGCAGATCGTTGAGGTCGAAGTTGATGGCCATATTGCGTACTCGGGGAACAGGCAGATTGATTAGCTTATCCTATGAATGTAACTAATTGATGCTAAACGTAACCAGATTTGCCTGACTTCAATGCATGCTGAAACGCTTCATGTTCCGGCTGACGCCTGACGCCTCAGCCTTTATCCTTATCTCCCCCGCCGTATCGAGAGTCTGGAGTTCGTCATGCCCCACGAAGGCAACCTTTTACAAGCCGCCGTCGTTTTTCTGTTCGCGGCCGTGCTCACCGTGCCCTTGGCCAAACGCCTGCAACTGGGGGCCGTACTGGGTTATCTGTTTGCCGGGGTGATCATCGGGCCGTCGGTGCTGGGGTTGATCGGTAATCCGCAGCGCGTCAGCCATATCTCTGAGCTGGGCGTGGTGTTGCTGCTGTTCATTATCGGCCTGGAACTGTCACCACGCCGCTTGTGGGTGATGCGTAAATCCGTGTTTGGCGTGGGACTGGCGCAGGTACTGTTGACGGGCTCGGTGATCGGCGTGCTGGCGCTGTTTGTCTTCGGCCAACCGTTGAACAGCTCCATTGTGCTCGGCCTTGGCCTGGCGTTGTCTTCCACCGCGTTTGGCCTGCAAAGCCTGGCCGAGCGCAAAGAGCTGACCAGTCCTCACGGACGCTTGGCGTTTGCGATCCTGCTGTTCCAGGACATCGCCGCAATCCCATTGATCGCCATGGTGCCGTTATTGGCCGGTGGCGATCACACCTCTACCGCCGCCGAAGACTTGAACCACGGTTTGCGGGTACTGGGCAGCATTGCGGTGGTGGTGGTCGGCGGACGGTATCTGCTGCGGCCGGTGTTTCGCGTGGTAGCCAAGACCGGTTTGCCCGAGGTCTCGACGGCGACCGCGTTGCTGGTGGTGATTGGCACGGCGTGGCTGATGGACCAGGTCGGAGTGTCCATGGCCCTTGGCGCGTTCCTCGCCGGATTGCTGCTGGCGGACTCTGAATACCGCCATGAACTGGAAGCGCAGATCGAACCTTTCAAGGGCCTGTTGCTGGGGTTGTTTTTCATCAGCGTCGGCATGGGCGCCAACTTGAGTCTGCTGCTCAGCGCGCCGATCACGGTGTTGGGGCTGACCCTGCTGCTGATCGCACTCAAATTGCCGCTGCTGTTTTTGGTCGGTCGACTGGCCGGTGGCTTGGGCAAAGTCAGTGCCATTCGCCTGGGCATCGTGCTGGCGGCCGGAGGCGAATTTGCGTTTGTGGTGTTCAAGATCGGGCGCGACCAGGGGCTGTTCGAGCCGCGCCTTTACGACTTGCTGGTGCTGACCATCACCCTGTCCATGGCGGTGACGCCGCTGTTGCTGCTGCTGTGCGCGCGGCTGTACACGCCCAAGGTGCAGCCCGTCGTGGTGCCGGAGAAATTTCGCGACATCGACACCGACGCGCCGCGTGTGGTGATTGCCGGCATGGGCCGGATGGGGCAGATCGTGGCGCGGATTCTGCGGGCGCAGAACATCAAGTTCGTGGCGCTGGACACCTCGGTGGAAACCATCGAACTGTCACGCAGTTTCGGCGGCGTGCCGGTGTTCTACGGCGACCCGATGCGCCCGGAAATCCTCAGTGCGGCCAAGGTCGAGCAAGCGGAATACTTTGTCATCGCCACCGATGATCCGGACACCAACATCAAGACTGCCGAGGTGGTACACAAGCTGTATCCGCACATCAAGATCATCGCCCGGGCCCGTAACCGTCAGCATGTGCACCGGCTGGTGGACCTTGGCGCCGAGGCGATTCGGGAAACCTATTATTCGAGCCTGGAAATGAGCCGGCGCACCCTGGTCGGCCTGGGATTGACCCAAGCGCAGGCCGATGCGCGGATCAAGCGCTTCAAGCATCACGATGAACAAGTGCTGGAAGCCCAGCACGCGGTATATGACGATGCGGTGAAGGTCTTGCAGACAGCACAGGAAGCGCGGGCTGAACTGGCCAGGTTGTTTGAGGCGGATCAGATGGAGGAGCAGGAGGCGAGCAAGGTTTGAGTACTGTGGCGGCAGGTCTGCCGCCATCGCGGGCAAGCTCGCTCCCACAGGGATTTGTGTCGATCACAAGAACCCTGTGGGAGCGAGCTGGCCCTTACCCGTCGATCAGCTGGAGAACACGTACTGTCCCTTGACCTTTTTCGAACCCACAAAGCCCAGGTCCGGGAACAGCAGGTTTTTGATCCACGCGGCGAAGAACACCATGCCCAGAGTGATAGCAACGCCGACCACGGTCATCACCGGGTCTTCTTCATATCCTTTGAACATCCGCGAGATTTGGCTGACGGTCAGAATCACGTAGAGGGTATAGGCCTGGGCCGAGCTCTTGTAAAAACCCCACGCAAATGCCAATGGCACCAACGCCGCAAAGAGCGTGAAGAACACCACGGCACCGGGCCCGATCATCAAACCCATGAAAAAACCGGTGACCGCGCCCAGCAATGCCTGGACACAGGTCAATGCAATCAGAATATTGACCTTGCCTGAATGCCTTTCGCGCAACGCCGGATCCGGCCTGGCGCCAATCCAGTAAGCCAATACCCGATCCTTTACCGCCCCACCTGAAAACGCCTTGAACGTCTCGGTTTTTGAACGTCCGGCCTCCAGCATTTCCACCAGTTGCCGTTTGATTTCCTTTTTGTCCAACATACTTCTCCCGGGCAACCCAAATCGAAAATGTGCGGCAAGCCTGCTGCCACAGATCAGTGTCGCTTTATTGGGCCCCAGAAAGCAAAACGCCGCTTCCACCAGAGGCGGAAGCGGCAGAGGCATAAGCCTCAGAGTATCAATGCATGAACAGGGCGATCAGGATGATGATCGGGATTGGCACGCCAAGAAAGAACAACAGTAATGAGCGCATGAGAATTCTCCTGGGTTAGCGAACTGGCACAGTAGTGGTGGTGACGTAAGTGTCGGATTCCAGATACACCACGGCATCCCGACGACGACCGCCGAAGGTAGCGGCGAAGCTGGCGAAAAACGCACCGATCAGCAAGGCAACGAACATCCACAGCGACGTCCAGGCAGCGACTTTGGCGGCGGTGTCAGCAGCTTGTTGGGCAGCCAGTTTGGCGTCGGCAACAGCTTTTTGAGTGCGGGCATAGACTTCATCGACACGGCGTTCGGCATCGGCCTGGGTCAGGTTGGTGCGCTGGGCGACCAATTGCGCCAGGTAAGTCCGGTCTGCTGGGGCCAGTTGACCATCGCTCAGGGAGCGCACGAAGATCCGGGTCACGGTGCTGCGGGCAGCGTCATCGCTGACAGCGGCAGGACGATCATCTCGGAACAGCGTGTCGACGAAGTAGCCATATTGGTCACTGTTGGTGTTAGCCGCAGCGGTGCCAGCGGCTTGAGTCGCGACACTGGCGGCACCACCGACAACACTTGCGCCGGCTTGTACGCCACCGCTGACGATGCTGCTAACCGAACCGACGACCAGCGTCGCAGTCACCAGCGTGGCTACGCACCAGGCCAGGAAGCCGTGGGCAGTGTCACGGAAATAAACTTCATCGCCGTGCATGTTGGCCCACTTCACCCGCAAGCGACCGGCGATATAACCGCCGAGCCCGGAAGCCACGATTTGCGTCGCGGCCAGCCAGACGATTGTGGAAATCCCCAGGCCTTTGGCGCTCACGCCTTCATGGGCCCAAGGTGAAACCGCGGAAAACCCAAGGCCGAAACCGAGCAGTACCAGGATCAGCGACAACGCCGCCGCGGCAGCAGCCCCGGCGAAGATCGCGCCCCAGGACACCCCCGACAGCGTGCTTGATTCTTCTATATCGGGATAGAAACCATCAGAGGATCTATTCATTGTTTTCGCTCCAGGCAGAAAGATGGTGTTACAACTCTTCAGAGGAAGAATTGCAGTCACCGTGCCAGTCGCAATATTTTAATAAATTGTTTTATTTCAATGAGTTATAAAGTTTGAACTTCCAGTTTTATTGCAATTTGCAAGGTGGGGGCGTTAGCAGCGGGTTTTATGCATTGAACATCGACAGATCGCAGCCTCGTTTCACTCGACAGCTCCTACTGGGGACACGCATTCCATGTAGGAGCTGTCGAGTGAAACGAGGCTGCGATCCATTGATCTTTTCTCCAGGTGAAGTTTTATTTAGAAAGACCTCATGCATTTATTGGCAAAATGCCCCCACACTCCGCCATGAACTGACTATCAGGCACGCCTTATGACCCGCATCTTGACCATCGAAGACGACGCCGTGACCGCCCGGGAAATCGTCGCCGAACTGAGCAGCCACGGCCTCGACGTCGATTGGGTCAACAATGGCCGTGAAGGACTTGAGCGTGCGGTCAGCGGCAATTACGACCTGATCACTCTCGACCGCATGCTGCCCGAGCTCGACGGCCTGGCGATTGTCACCACGTTGCGCACCATGGGCGTGGCCACGCCGATTCTGATGATCAGCGCCCTGTCCGACGTCGACGAGCGAGTGCGCGGTTTGCGCGCTGGCGGTGACGACTACCTGACCAAGCCGTTCGCCACCGATGAAATGGCCGCGCGCGTTGAAGTACTGTTGCGCCGCCAGAACACCGTGACCGCAAAGGCGACCACATTGCGCGTCGCCGACCTTGAGCTGAACCTGATCAGCCACGAAGCCAGCCGCGACGATCAACTGCTGACGCTGTTGCCCACCGAGTACAAGCTGCTGGAATTCCTGATGCGCAACACCGGGCAGATTCTGTCGCGGATGATGATTTTCGAAGAAGTCTGGGGCTATCACTTCGACCCCGGCACCAACCTCATCGATGTGCACATCGGCCGTCTGCGCAAGAAGATCGACCCACCTGGTAAAGTCCCGTTGATCCGCACCGTGCGAGGCTCGGGATATGTCATTGCTGAACCCCTCTAAAGGCTGGCGTTCGTCCAGCAGCCGTCTGCTCGCGCTGTACAGTTCGCTGTTCGTGCTCTGGAGCGGGATCCTCATGGGGGTCATGTATTTCGAGGTTTCGGCCTACCTGGACAATTTGGCCAAGCACTCGCTGATGCAACGCCAGCATCTGTTTTCGCACTTTCAGGGCGAGCAACTGCTGGACGCCCTCGCCGTCAGCATGACCTTCGACATTCGCGGCATTGACGCCTATGGTCTGTTCGATGCCCAGCACCGCTACCTCAGCGGGGCGATGCAAAGCATCCCTGAAGGTTTGCCGCTGGACGGCAAGATCCACATCCTTAGCGACTGCGCCGAATCCGACGACCCCAGCCTGCCCGCCGACAGTTGTGACGCTGTAGCGACCCAGACCCGGGACGGTCGCTGGCTGGTGCTGGTGCGCGACAACGGTTCATTGTTTGCCGTGACCCGCATCATTCTGCATGCGTTGTTCTGGGGTGTGACGCTGACCATTCTGCCCGGCATCGTCGGCTGGCACCTGCTGCGGCGGCGCCCGTTGCGACGCATTCGTGCGATTCAAGCGAGCGCCGAAGCCATCGTCGCCGGCGACCTGACCCGGCGCCTGCCCCTGTCCAACCGCCGCGATGAGCTGGACATGCTCGCCGCCATCGTCAACGCCATGCTTGAACGCATCGAACGCTTGATGAACGAGGTCAAGGGTGTGTGCGACAACATCGCCCATGACCTGCGCACCCCGCTGACCCGCCTGCGCGCGCAGCTGTACCGGATTCAACAACAGGCGGATGAGGGCTCGACGCTGGCCGTGCAGCTGGATTCAGTGCTCGCTGAAGCCGACACCTTGATGGCGCGGTTTCGTGGCTTGTTGCGGATTTCCGAATTGGAGGACCGGCAGCGTCGCTCCGGTTTTGTGCAACTGGACCCGGTGCCGCTGCTGCAGGAATTGCACGACTTTTACCTGCCGCTGGCAGAGGAAGGCGAGTTGGTGTTCACGCTGCAATTGCCGGCATCGCTGCCCCCGTTGATTGGCGATCGCGCGCTGTTGTTTGAGGCTGTTGCGAACTTGTTGAGCAACTCGATCAAATTTACCCCGCCGGACGGCGAAGTGATTTTGCGTGGGATCAATGTGGCTGGGCACACGCGAATCGAAGTGCTCGATTCAGGCCCCGGCATTCCGGAAAGCGAACGCAAAGCGGTGTTCCAGCGCTTTTATCGGGCAGACGGCGGCAATCAGAAAAACGGCTTCGGCCTGGGCCTCTCGATCGTTGCGGCGATCGCCAGTCTGCATGGCTTTGCGCTTGAAGTGGGCACCAGCGAACTCGGCGGCGCGCGATTGACCCTCGATTGCCAGCAAAGCCTGATGCACCAGACCTGACCCGAATCACCTGAGTTGACACAAAACCTGTGGGAGCGGGCTTGCCCGCGATGGCGTCATGCCAGACAAACTGATGTCGTCTGACACTCCGTTATCGCGGGCAAGCCCGCTCCCACAGGGGAATTGCAGTGACTATGAATCAGGCCGGATAGTTGCCTCGAAGCGCTTCGAGCCCACCCTGATAAATCCCGGCAAACAAGGCCTCGACCTCTGCCTCGCTCACCCCGACCGGCGTAAACCGGCCCGACCACGTCACCCGGGTGCCATCGCCCTGTGCTTCTACCTTGATAGTCGCCAGGTATTCAGTCGCTGGAAATGGCGCCTGCACAATCGAATAGCTGTAAGTCTTCCCGGCGTTATCAAACGTCTCCAGGCGCTCAACCACCACCGCGCCGTCCGCCGTTTGCAGGCTGCGCACCCGCCCGCCTTCGCTCAGTTCACTTTTCGGGATAAACGGCAGCCAGTCCGGCAGCGTGTCGAAGCCGCCAATCAATTGCCACACCTGATCGGCCGATGCCGGGATATCAATAGATGCTGATGCAGTTGCCATGTAGTCCGCTCTCTTAGTTAAAAAGGTTCAAATCGCCATGCTGTCGACGACACCACCGTCGACCCGCAGCGCCGCGCCCGTGGTGGCCGAGGACAGCGGCGAAGCGATGTAGGCCACCAGGTTGGCGACTTCCTCGACATTCGCCACGCGCTGGATGATCGATGTCGGCCGGGCCTTGCGCACGAACGCATCGGCTTCTTCGCGAATACTACGCCCCGACGCGTCAGTGGCGTCCTTGAGCATCTGCTCCAGGCCATCGGTCAGTGTCGGCCCGGGCAGGATTGCATTGACCGTCACGCCAGTGCCAGCCAATCGTTTGGCCAGGCCGTGGGACACCGCCAGGTTGGCGCTCTTGGTCACGCCATAGTTGAGCATGTCGGCCGGGATTGCGATGCCGGATTCCGAGGACAGGAAGATCACCCGGCCCCAGCCCTGCTTGACCATGTCCGGCACGTAATGCCGTGACAGGCGTACGCCGGAGATCACATTGACCTCGTAAAAGCGCGTCCACTCGCTGTCCGGCGTGTCGAAAAAATCCACGTCATTGAAGATCCCGAGGTTGTTCACCAGGATGTCAGCGCGGGGTTCGGCAGCGAACAGCTTTTCAGCGCCTTCAGCCGTGCCGAGGTCGGCGGTCAGACCACGCAGTTGCGCGTCCGGCACACTCTGGCGGATGCTTGCCAGCGCGTGCTCGACCTTGGCCGTCTCGCGGCCGATCACCACCACCGTGGCACCGGATTCGGCCAGCGCCTTGCTAATGCCCAAGCCAATGCCGGCGGTGCTGCCACTGACAATGGCGAGTTTTCCAGTTAAATCGATTTTCATGCTCATGCTCCTGTGATCGGCAATGGCGCACGGTCAGAAACCAGTTTCGCCTCGCGCATCGCTTGCCAGAATGCGGCGGGAATCACCGCCGACAGCGCGGCCACGTCTTCAGCAATCCGGTCCGGACGGCTGGAGCCTGGAATCACCGCGGCCACTGCCGGGTTCGCCAACGAGAACTGCAAAGCAGCGGCTTTGATGTCGACACCGTGGGCAGCCGCGATGTGCTTGATCTGCTCGACTTTGTTAATGATCGCCGGGCTGGCTTTCTGGTATTCGAAGTGCGTACCACCGGCCAAAATGCCCGAACTGTAAGGACCGCCAACCACGATCTCGACGTTCTGCGCCAGGGCGGCGTCCATCAGACGCTGCAAGGCACGATCATGGTCGAGAAGAGTGTAGCGACCCGCCAGCAGAAAGCCGTCCGGCTGCGCTTCAGTCAGATCAAGGGTCAGCTCGCAAGGTTCAACCTTGTTCACACCCAGGCCCCAACCCTTGATCACGCCTTCTTCGCGCAAACGCGTCAGCACTTTGAACGCACCAGTGCGGGCCTGGTTGAAGTATTCCAGCCACTGATCGCCGTAGAAATCCTGGGCAATGTCATGCACCCAGACGATGTCCAGTCGGTCGGTCTGCAGACGCTTGAGGCTGTCTTCGATGGAGCGCAGGGTCGCATCGGCGCTGTAGTCGTTGACGATCTTGTTCGGGCGACCGTGCTCGAACACCCCGCTCTTCTCGCCGAGGTCGCGGGCCGAGGCGTCTTCGATTTCATCAAGGATGACCCGGCCGACCTTGCTGCTCAGCACGTAATCATCGCGGTTGTATTCGGCCAGCGCAGCACCCAGGCGGATCTCCGACAGACCCGAACCGTAAAACGGCGCGGATCGAAGTAGCGCACGCCGGCATCCCACGCGGCGTGCACGGTGGCCAGCGCCTCTTCTTCAGGAATCGCACGGAACATGTTGCCCAATGGCGCCGTACCGAAACCCAGCGCGCCGGGCAGTTTGTCTTTCAAGCTCATGGTTCAATCCTCATCAGTTTCAGAGGTCGCCCTTCATCAAGTAGTGCAGGTGACCGATGAGCAGATCCTAGATTGCGATGATCGGACCGTCCAAGACATAATGCGCAGCACTTAAGTCCCGATAGGTCTGACATGATCGACATCCGCCAATTGCGCTACTTCGTCGCCGTCGCCGAAGAAGAACACGTCGGTCGCGCCGCCGAACGTTTGCACATTTCCCAGTCGCCCCTGAGCCGGCAAATCGCCCAGCTCGAAGAACGCCTGGGCCTGACCCTGTTCGAGCGCAGCCAGCAGCGCATCCGCCTGACCCGCGACGGCCAGACTTTCCTCGCCGAAACCCGCGCCCTGCTGACCCACGCCAACCGTCTCGAATCGTTGGGCAAGCGCCTCGGTCGCGGCGAAGAAGGCGGCTTGTGCATCGGCTACATCGAAAACGCCATGCACGCCGGCGTGCTGCCCAACGCACTGCGCGTACTGCGCGGTGACCGACCGAACGTGCACGTCGCGCTGTACAACCTGAGCTCTGCCGAACAACTCGAAGGCCTGCGTCAGCGTAGTCTGGACATCGCCCTGGTTGGCGAACCGCCCGTTGCCGATGACCCAGACCTGCTGGGTTTCCAGGTGCTGGACGACCCGATGCTGCTGGCCTTGCCCGAGCACCATGCCCTCGCCCATCAAGCGACGCTGACCCCGGCAGACCTGGCCGATCAGGAATGGATCGGTGTGCGACACCGCCAGAACGGAGCCAGCCGCGACGACTTCATCAGCGCCTGTATCCGCGCCGGTTTCACCCCGGACATCCGCATGGAAGCCACCGAGCCTTTCACCGCGTTGGGGCTGGTGGCGTCAGGACTGGGGATTGCGATGATTCAAAAAGGCTTGAGCCGCAATGCACCGCCGGGCGTGGTGCTGCGGGAAGTGCCGTGGATTTCGTTTACCACGCCCTTGTGGGCGGCGTGGCACCGGATCAATTTGCGGCCGTTGGTGGAGACATTCAGAAAAGTGCTGACCGAGCCGGGTTCGCAATGATCGTTCCCACGCACTACGTGGGAATGCAGCCCGGGACGCTCCGCGTCCCTTTCGAGAGCTGGAACGCGGAGCGTCCCTAGAGGCATTACCACGCAGAGCGTGGGAACGATCAGCCAACACATCGGATATGCTCAGGCGGGCCTGCGGTTTGGTGCTTTAACCCGTTTCCCTTCTGCCGACTACCACAGCGACTCGTTTGTCATTCACTGGGGAACATCAAATGCCTGAAAGCAGACCCGCACTGCCCACCAGCCTGGCGATCACTCTGGCGTTGTGTTGCGGCTTTTCGGTTGCGACCATCTACTACAACCAGACCATGCTGCCGTTAATTGGCGCGACGTTCGGCATATCGGGTGCACATGTCGGCCAGATCGCCATGCTCACCCAACTCGGTTACGCCCTCGGCCTGTTGTTGTTTGTACCGCTGGGCGATCGAATGACCCGGCGTTCGCTGATCCTCGGCATGCTGAGCCTGAACTTCCTCAGCCTGATCGCCTCCGCCGTCGCCCCGACCTACTCGATTCTGCTTCTGGCCAGCGTCGTGCTCGGGCTGTCGGCGGTCAGCGCGCAGATCATCATTCCCGCCGCGACCGCTCTCGCACCCCTGGAGCAACGCGGGAGTGTGTTGGGCATGATGGTCAGCGGCTTGTCGGCCGGCGGCCTGTTGGCGCGGGCCCTGAGCGGAGCCGTCAGCACCTGGATCGGCTGGCGCGGGATGTTCTTCGCCGCCGCGGCCATGAACGTGCTGCTGTTCATAGCGATCCTGATACGCATGCCAGTGACCGCGCCGTCCAGCGCTCTGCCCTACCGGGACCTGATGAAATCGATGTGGGCACTGGTACGCGATCACCCGACCCTGCGTCGTTCGTCCGTGAGTGGCGGCCTGATTTTCGGAGCATTAAACGTGTTCTGGGGTTCGATGGCATCGCTGCTGGCGCTTGAGCCTTATCACTACTCCAGTGGGCAAGCCGGGTTGTTCGGGCTTTCAGCCATCGTTGGGATTGTCGCCGCCTCCTGGCTTGGCCGACTCACGCACCACTACGGCATCAAACTCAGCTACCTGGGAACCGGCGCGGTGCTGTTGGCCTTCATTGCCTTGTATCTGGGCGGTGCAGCCGGTTTCTGGTGGCTGATCCTGGCCTGTGCGACCGCGCTGGACATCGGCAACCGGGCCAACCAATTGGCCAATCAGGCACGCATTCTGGCCCTGGCACCGGAGGCGGTCAGTCGGTTGAACACGGTGTTCATGGTCACCTACTTCACCGGCGGCGCCTTGGGCTCGGCCCTGGGCTCCAGCGCCGCCGGGTATTACGGCTGGCGCGGATTGGCAGCCGTCGGTGCGTTGTTTGCGTTGCTAGGGCTGATCTCGATCTTCTATTCCAGACGCGCTGAAAACATCCAGCGCGCATAAAAAAGGGGCGGATCATCCGCCCCTCCTGCGGCCGCTGGTTGACGTTAAGGAACGTGCTGACTGAATCGGGCTCGCAACGATCGCTCCCACGTCGAGTCAAGCGTTCTGCGGATCGACGTTATCCAGCGCTCGGTTCACCGCCAGTTCGCCCAGCATGATGATCTGCTGCAACGCCAGCATCTTGTGGCGCTGCGGCCCTTGCAGCTCCCCGGCAAAATCACTCGCCATCACACTCGCCGAGGCCATGGACTCGCAGGCGTGAGCCAGCAGGCTTTCCGAATCGATATCGGGCGCGATGAGAAACATCGTGCTGGGTTTTCTTGGGGGTGCCTTGGCGGGGTTGAGGTAATAGTCGAGGGCGCGGTCGGCGGCTTCGTTGAATTTTTTGGAATCGGCGGATTCGTACGGAGAAATGTCGTTCGTTTCAGGAGGATTGGGGGTGGCTTTGAACACAGTGAAGCTCCTTGATTGGTGGAGCTGCGACCTAACGCGGTCAAACGAAAGGTGGCAGCTGTGCGCGGGTTGACCGACCGGAAATCAAGGAATCCGGCACACTCGAAAGTGTCCCTCGCACAGCCACCGCAAAAAGCCTGGAGCTTTTCTTGGCCACTGGTACGCCTTGATCGATTCGGACGGTCAAGTCCGGACGCTGAATTGGCAGCGACCCGGAAACGATAGAGTCCAGACCCAAGGCGCACAAGCCGGCGGATTCTGGCGCAGACGTAGGCAACGACGCAAGAATGTGTAGCCTGAGAGAGTGTCTGGAGATGTCGATTAAACATCGACGTTTAAAACTCCCCCGCGCCCATACAGCAACGACCGGATGTCTAGTCCTGAAATAGGTTTACACCTGTTTCACCCTAACGCCCGATGCATCGCCTCGGGCGTTTTGTATTTCAACGACAGGTGCGGACGCTCGCGGTTGTAGATCGATACCGACTCGCTCACCATCTTCTTCGCCTGCGTTAAATCCTGTGGTCGCTGGAGCAAAAGCTCCGTCTTCAATATCCCGTTGACCCGCTCTGCCAAGGCATTTTGGTAGCAGTCATAGCCGTCCGTCATCGAACACCTGATGCCGTGTTTCGCGTGCAGTTCCTGGTACATTCCCGAGCAATACTGGCTGCCTCTGTCCGAGTGATGAACCAGTGGCTGCTCCGTTCGACGGTGCTTCACCGCCCGGCGCAGCGCTTGCGCGACCGACTCGGTGTGCAGGCTTTCATGGACGTGATAGCCCACGATCTTTCGCGAAAAAGCATCCGTCACAAGGCTCAGATAGGCCACGCCTTCCTGAGTGGGCAGATAGGTGATGTCAGCCACCCAAACCTGTTCCGGGCCGCTGGGAACAACCTGTTCAGGCCCCGGTTTGAGCAGGTTCGGATGGCGTCGAAAGCGATGATGACTGTCGGTTGTCTTGTGATACGCCCGCTTTCGCGCTACCAATAAACGCCGTTCGCGCAGAATCGAAAACAGGCGATCTCGCCCTACTTGCAGCTCAAGCAGCGGCTGACATTGCAGCAGGTAATGCAGCTTTCTAGTGCCCAACCGCGGCTGCCGCAGGCGCTTTTGCTGAACGAAATCGGCAACTTTCTGATCCAGAATCAGACGAGCAGCATCGGCGCGATTGCGTTTGTAGTAAGCCTGTCGGCTTATCCCCATGAACTGGCAAGCCCTGCTGATGCTCAGGTTTTGGATTCGTTTTTGCGCGAGGACTTGCCGGGACGCTTTTTTACGACAGAGAGACCGTAGTCATTTTTCAAGACGTCCACGACGGCCTCGAAAAACTGCGCTTTCTGATTGGACAGCGCCAACTGCTCTTCAAGCTCTTTGATGCGCTGCTCTGGCGTTAATGGTCGGTTTTTGTCGGGCATAGACCCCATCCTCGGCGAGCCAATGTAGGTGCCGGGGCTCCAATCTTGACGACCGTGCTTGCGTAACCATGTCAGAACGGTCGTTTTGCCTTGAATCCCGTAGCGCTCCTGAGCCTCTTTATAACTCAGCTCGCCTTTTTCGACCTGGTCGACGACCGACAATTTAAAGGTCAGCGTGTAGTCTCGCTGACTACGCCTTTTTGCGGATTCCATTACGTCCTCCTGAAAAACAGATCAGAAGGTGTAAACCTTATTCAGGACGGGACAGGACTGAAAAATAAATGCGTCCCCTTTTCCTGCGCCTTTTCCTGCGCTCAAGTGGGAATGCAACCCGGGACACTCCGCGTCCCCTTCCGGACCTGGAACGCAGAGCGTTCCTAGAGGCATTACCACGCGGACGGTTCGACGTGTGAACGATCATGCAAACCTGTCAGATATGACAGTAGATAAACGCTAAATAATAGGTAAGCATTCAGGGCACATCCTCTAACGGAAATGAGGCACCACCCATGAATTCGACTCGTATTGACCCAATCAGGTATCTAAACGGCGAATCCTCAAAATTCGGAAAATTTACGGCAACTACAATAGTTGTACGTCATCCATCCTATCCACCACCACACTCAGAACTAAGAATTATTGGTAATACCCCTTATGGCGGTGGCGCCCACGGTGTAATTCTTGTGATACAGCGCAGTGAAATTAATATTGGCAAATACCAAATAGCCGAAAAATCAGATGTTACTGCTATCTATGGCTATGGCGAACCATCCTATTTTGATAACAATGGCACACTTGAAATTGAAGCGTTCAATTCCAAGGATCAATATGTTAAAGGTCGATTTAGTTTTACATCCGAAATAGCTGACACAACTGTTAACGGGGAGTTTGAAATCACTGGATTTGAGCGTAATCAAATTGAACATCCGACCCTGAGCAGTGATTGAGATCGTTCCCACGCTCTGCGTGGGAATGCAGCCCGGGACGCTCCGCGTCCCCTTCGAAAGCTGGAACGCGGAGCGTCCCTAGAGGCATTACCACGCTGAGCGTGGGAACGATCAACGTGCACGGGATTTACGACTGTCGCGCAGTCGAGCGGGAGCAAGCTCCCTCGCCAAAGTGTTTGGTGCTTTACTGAAAAGACCCCCAAACCCCGTACGAGTCTCCCCACATGAACCGCAACGACCTGCGCCGCGTGGACATGAACCTGCTGGTGATTTTCGAAACCCTGATGTTCGAAAAGAACCTGACCCGAGCCGGGGAGAAGTTGTTCCTCGGCCAGCCCGCCGTCAGCGCCTCGCTGGCCAAGTTGCGTGATCTGTTCGACGACCCGTTGCTGGTGCGTAACGGTCGAACGCTGGAGCCCACACCCCGCGCACTGGCGATTCTCAAGGAGCTGCAGCCGGCGATGGACACCATTTCCGGTGCGGTCAGCCGGGCCAAGGATTTCGACCCTTCGACCAGCCGCGATGTATTCCGCATCGGCTTGTCCGACGACGCAGAGTTCGGCCTGTTCCCGCCACTGCTCAAGCAGATACGCGAAGAGGCGCAAAACGTCGTGGTGGTTGTGCGGCGAGTGAATTACCTGCTGATGTCGCCAATGCTCGCCTCCGGGGAGATTTCCGTCGGAATCAGCTACACCACGGAACTGCCGGCCAATGCCAAGCGCAAGAAGCTGCGCGACCTGAGTGTGAAGATTTTGCGTGGCGATAACCGTCCCGGCCCCCTGACCCTGGATGAGTACTGCGAACGCCCGCATGCGCTGGTGTCGTTTTCCGGGGATTTGACCGGGGCTATCGACAGCGATCTGGCGCGCATTGGTCGCTCACGGCGTGTTGTGCTGGCGGTGCCGCAGTTCTCCGGGCTACGCGCGTTGCTGGCCGGCACCGACATGCTCGCCACGGTGCCGGATTACGCCGCGTTTGCGCTGATCGAAGGCAGCAGTCAGTTGCGCGCCGATGACCCGCCCTTCGATATCGTGCTGTCCGAACTGTCGATGGTGTGGAACGGCGTCAACGATAACGATCCGGCAGAACGTTGGTTGCGCTCGAGAATCGTCCAACACATGTCGGCGCCGCTGCCGCTGGGGCATTGATCGATCGGAAAGACGCAGGATCGGTCTCGCGCAGGAAGATCGGCATATCGGTCATCGGCGGCATGGCGGGAATATCGAAATACATCTGGATCACCCAGCCTCGGTGATAGCTGGCGTGATTGACTACATGCAGCAACATCGCACCGGCGCTCATGGTGCCGCTCTCGCCAGAGACAAAGGTGAACTCGACGGGTTTGTCCAGCGAGGCCTCGGTCTGGCGGGCGCTCCAGTCGCAGTACCAGTGATCAATGTCCTTTTGCGCCATGCGCAAGTCAGCCAGATCTGGGTGCAGCAGATCGTGCGAGGTTTTGAAGCCGTGCCCTCGGCCTTCGAGGTGAGCCTTCCAGATGCAGTCCACCACATAGATGTGGTTCAGGGTGCCGATCATGTTCTTGAACACCGACACCCGCTCTTTGTCGACCTCTCCCGGCGGCAGTTCGGCCAGGCTGTCAAACAGGCGCTTGTCGGCCCATTGCTTGTATTCGGCAAGCATGCGGGCAGTGCGTACGTTGATCATCACAGCTCTCCCATGACAATGGGCACTCTGCCAAGCATAGCCCTCTCGTCGCACACCAGCGTAAACACTGATAACCGGCAACTTTGCCAACGGCTACAAGGCCTACGGCGCCAGACGCTGCACTACCCGCTCGGCCAGCGCCAGGCAGCTGGTCAGGCCTGGGGATTCGATGCCGAACAGGTTCACCAGCCCCGGTACGCCATGCTCGGCCGGACCGCTGATGATGAAGTCAGCGGCCGGCTCGTTCGGGCCGGTGATTTTCGGGCGGATGCCGCTGTAGGCTGGCTGCAGGCTGTTATCGGGCAAACCGGGCCAGTAACGCCGGATTGCTTCATAGAAGCCGTCGGCCCGATGTGGGTCCACGCGGTAATCCACATGATCGACCCATTCGACATCCGGTCCAAACCGCGCCTGACCACCCAGATCGAGGGTCATGTGCACGCCGAGCCCGGCACTTTCGGGCGCCGGATACACCAGATGCCGAAACGGTGCCCGACCGCTGAAACTGAAATAGCTGCCCTTGCACAGTTGCGCCGTTGGAACGTGCGGCGATGGCAAACCTTCAATCCGGCTCGCCACGTCCGACGCGGACAACCCGGCGCAATTGATCAACTCGCGGCAACTCAACGTCATCGGTTGTGCGCCGCCTATGTGCAGCTCAAAACCTTGCTCGGTGCAGCGGGCAGACGCCAGCGGCGTGTGAAAGGCAATCGACGTGCCGTGCGCTTCGGCGTCTGCCTGAAGCGCCAGCATCAAGGCATGGGAATCGACGATACCGGTGGAAGGCGACCAGAGCGCCGCGACGCAGGACAGCGCCGGTTCAAGCGCTCGTGCCTGTCCTGCGTCCAGCCATTGCAAGTCATCGACGCCATTGCGTTGGCCCTGTTCCAACAACGTCTGCAAGGCCACGCACTGACGCTCGTCGGTGGCCACGATCAGCTTGCCCAGGCGTTGGTAATCGACGCCGCGCTCGTCGCAAAAGGCATAAAGACGTTGCTTGCCCTCCACGCACAACTGAGCTTTCAGGCTGGCGCTCGGGTAATAGATTCCGGCATGGATCACTTCCGAATTACGCGAACTGATGCCCGCGCCAATGCCGTCGCCGGCCTCGATCAGGATCACTTCCCGCCCGCTACGTGCCAGCGCCCTGGCCACCGCCAGGCCGACCACCCCGGCCCCGACCACCACGCATTGAATATCGACGCTCACCTGCCTTGTGCTCCTTTCACGCCTGACGATCCATCAAAACGTACCCGGATAACTGCCGCCATCCAACAACAGATTTTGTCCGGTGAGGAAACCGCTGTGGGCGCTGCAAATGAACGCGCAATAGGCGCCGAATTCATCGGGCTGGCCGAAGCGCTGGGCCGGCACATGTTTGCGCCGCTGTTCGCTGATGCTTTCGACGCTGGTGCTGTTTGCCTGGGCGGCGGCGCTCAGGGTTTTGTGCAAACGCTCGGTCTCGAACGGGCCCGGCAGCAGATTGTTGATCGTCACGTTATGCCCGGCCAGCCGCGACTGGCGAGCCAGCCCGGCGATAAAACCGGTCAAGCCACTGCGCGCGCCATTGGACAGGCCGAGCACATCGATGGGGGCTTTTACCGCGCCCGACGTGATGTTGACGACGCGCCCGAAACCGCGCTCGGCCATGCCATCGACGCAGGCTTTGATCAGCTCGATGGGCGTGAGCATGTTGGCGTCCAGCGCCTTCAACCAGTCTTCACGCTGCCAATCGCGGAAGTCGCCCGGCGGCGGTCCGCCAGCGTTATTGATCAGGATATCGACCTGCGGACACGCCGCCAGCACCTGCTCGCGCACCTCAGGGGTGCTGATGTCCCCGGCCACCGTACGCACTTCAATTCCCGGCGCCAGGCTGCGTAATTGTGCAGCGGCGGCCTGCAAGGTTTCATCGCCGCGTGCGTTGATCACCAGATTGACGCCCTCCTTCGCCAAGGCTCGCGCACAAGCCAGGCCCAAGCCTTTGCTGGCGGCGCAGACGATCGCCCAGCGTCCTGAAATACCCAAATCCATAATCGTGCTCCTGACAATTGTGATGTTGACTAGGGTTTCACGGCGGAGATACGCCAGATCTTGTTCCCGACATCATCGGCGACCAGCAACGCGCCGCGCTGGTCCAGCGTGACACCAACCGGACGCCCCCGCGCTTCGCCGTCGGCGTTGAGAAACCCGGTCAGGAAATCAACCGGCATTCCGGCGGGCTTGCCATCACTGAACGGGATGAACACGACTTTGTAGCCCGCCTGCGGGTTGCGGTTCCATGAGCCATGCTCGCCGACGAAAACGCCCTGGGCGAAGTTCGCCGGCATGGCCCGCGAGTCGGAGAATGCCAGGCCCAGCGGCGCGACGTGAGTACCCAGCGCGTAATCCGGGGCAATGGCCTGGGCCACTTTGTCCGGACGCGGTGGCTCGACGCGGCTGTCGACGTGGGCGCCGTAGTAGCTCCACGGCCAGCCGTAGAATGCGCCGTCCTTCACTGACGTCAGGTAATCGGGCACCAGGTCGCTGCCGATTTCGTCACGCTCATTGACCACGGTCCACAGCTGCGTCGTGCCCGGTTTCCAGGCCAGCCCGTTGGGGTTGCGCAGACCGCTGGCAAACAGGCGCTTGCTGCCATTCTTGACGTCGACCTCCCAAATTGCGGCGCGACCTTCTTCCGCGTCGAGACCGTTCTCGCCGACATTGCTGTTGGAGCCTACGGTGACGTACAGCCGGGTCCCCTCAGGGTTGGCCAGTACGTTCTTGGTCCAGTGGTGATTGATGCCTGCAGGCAAGTCGGTGACTTTCACCGGCACTGCCTTTATCTCGGTCTGGCCCTCGCTGTAAGGCACCTTGACCAAAGCGTCGGCGTTGGCGATGAACAACTCATTGCCCACCAGCGCCATGCCGAACGGCGAGGTCAGGCCGGTCATGAACTCGGTTCGCACCTCGGCGTGACCGTCGCCGTCGACATCGCGCAACAAGGTGATTCGATTGGCGCTCGGGGCATCGGCCCCCACACGGCCCATTACGAAACCCATCGCCGTGCGGCGCGCCCAGGCGATCGGTCCGGTGCCGCCGTCGGTGGCACCTTCCGGCATCGGCGGGTGGTTACTTTCGGCGACCAGCACATCGCCATTGGGCAAGACATAGATCCAGCGTGGGTGGTCGAGGTTTTCTGCCAGGGCGGTCACGGTAAAACCGGCGGGCGCCGTGGGGTGGTCATGGCCCGACCAGCCCACCGCTTTTGAAACTTTCAAGGTGGGGATCAGCGAAGTGACGGGCTCGGGCAGCTGCGGAGCCGGGCCGACGCTGGCCTGCGGCGGCAGTTTGGAAGACTCACCACAGGCAGTGAGTAGCGCAGCAGTGGTCATCAAGAGCGCGAGCCGGTTGGGCACATTCATGTTGGAACCTCGCAGTGGCCATCCGTGGGCCAATTATTGGGCAGGCAAAATCCCTTGAAGTATTGCGGCGCAGCCCCCTCTCAAACACCGCATCCACGGCAAATCATATTTGCCTGAATCGCACGAATGCTCACTGGCAGACGCAGGCATTATCACGACAGCCCTTTTTTTATCGGCCCTGGCTTGAAACGGGGTTCAACAAAGCCTCTCGCAACAAGCGCGCCGCCGGCGAGTCCGGTACGCCTTTGCGCGACACTAATTCATAGGGTTCGCTGCGTGAGGTGATGGGCAGCGGCAGCGTGGTGGTGAAGCCGTAGCCGGAGCAGAACTTCGCCACATCGGTCGACACCAGCGCGACGAGCGTCGGGTTTTCCTGGAGCAGCGACAGGGTGGCAAACGCCGAGGTGGTTTCCAGCAAGTGCACCGGGAATCGCAGGTCGGCCTCGTGAAATTCGCGCTCCAGCAACAACCGCATCGGCATATTGGCGCGATAGACGACCCAGCGGTAATCCACCAGATCCTTGAGGGACAACTGCCGAGCGTAGGCGAACGGATGTTGGGTGCTGGCGATCACCGCCAGGGTTTCTTCGACGAATGTCGAGCTCTCATACAAGTAGGGCGTGGTGCTGATGGTGGTACGGCAGATCGCAAGGTCCAGGCGCCCGGCGTCGAGCTGGCTGAGCAGCGCGGCGCTGGTGTCCTCGACGATCTCGATCGACAGTTTCGGGTTGTCGGCAATGACTCGGCTGATCGCGGTGGTCAGAAGCGGCACGGCGCCCATGATGGTTCCAACCGACACCCGGCCGCCCTCGCCGCTCATGATGCCGATGATCTCTTCGCGCAGGTGCGCGAGGTCGGTCTGGATCAGTCGGGCGTAGCGGATCACCGAGCGTCCGGCATCGTTCGGTTCAAGCCCGCGGTTAGTGCGGGTGAACAGTGAAGTGCCAAAGGTGGTTTCAATTTCCTGCAGGGCTTTGCTGGCGCCGGGCTGAGTCAGCGCGACCTGCTTGGCCGCGCCCAGCAAGGAGCCGTGCTCATCCAGGGCTATCAGCAAACGTAGCTGCTTGATGTGCAGGCGGGACATGATCGAATTGAGTGAGGGCGTCATCAGGGTTAACTAAAAGTTATAGAGGTATCGAAAGTTGTCAGTATCGAGGCTCGCCACGACGGCCCTATAGTCCACCCCACAACCAGGCAATGCAATGGGTTTGACCCGAGATCGAAAGCTCTCCTGCCCCTGACCGATTGCAACAATAACAATCCTGTATAACTTGTGGTGAATCATGTCCCTCATCAATTACGTCACCAAAATCCAGTTCGGCTACGACAGCCTGCAGCATCTGGCCGCCGAAGCCGAGCGCGCCGGGATTACCCGTCCGTTGATCGTCACTGACGTCGGCGTGCGCCGTGCCGGCATCGTCGACAAGGTCATCGCAGCCCTCGGCGCTGAGCGTACACCGACGATTTTCGACGCCACTCCGTCCAATCCCAACGAACACGCGGTGCGTGAAGCCGTCGAGCAATACCACCTGGGTGAGTGCAACGGCATCATCGCGGTGGGTGGCGGTTCTTCGATTGATCTGGCCAAAGGCGTCGCGGTTTGCGCCACTCACGACGGCCCTCTGCAAAGCTTTGCGGTGATCGAAGGCGGACTGGATCGCATTACCTCGGCCACCGCGCCGCTGATTGCCATTCCGACCACCGCAGGCACCGGAAGCGAAGTCGGCCGGGGCGCCATTCTGATCCTCGATGATGGCCGCAAGGTGGGCGTGATTTCGCCATATGTCGTGCCTCGCGTGGCCATCTGCGACCCGGAACTGACCCTGGGTTTGCCAGCGATGCTGACCGCCGCCACCGGCATGGACGCGATCGCCCATTGCATCGAGACGTTCATGGCGCCGGCCTTCAATCCTGCCGCCGACGGCATTGCCCTCGATGGCCTGTGGCGCGCGTGGGAACACATCGAGCGCGCCACCACCGAGCCCGGTGATCGCGAAGCCCGGATGAACATGATGAGTGCGTCGATGCAAGGCGCGCTGGCCTTCCAGAAAGGACTGGGCTGTGTGCACAGCTTGTCCCACGCCCTGGGCGGCATCAATCCGAAACTGCACCACGGCACGTTGAACGCGATTTTCCTGCCCGCCGTCGTCGACTTCAACGCCAACGCGCCCACCGTTCGCGACGAACGCAAGCTCGAACGCCTGCGCCATGCCATGGGCCTTGCGGCCGGCGCCAATATCGGTGAAGCCATCGAAGACATGACCCGACGCCTGGGCCTGCCAACGCGCCTGAGCGAGATCGGCGTCGACCCAAGCCTGTTCGCCGGCATTGTCGAAGGCGCCCTGCACGATCACAGCCACAAGACCAATCCCCGCGAAGCATCGCCCGCGGATTACCTGTCGATGCTCGAACAATCGCTGTAAGCAGCCGCTATCCAACAACAATAAATCAGGAGGCAACCGCAGCGTCGAACGCGATTCGACGCCAGCGGAACAATCATGAAGCCCACCGTCCTTATCGACCGGCAAGACAACCTTGCCATTGTCACCCTCAGTCATCCGGGAAAAATGAACGCCCTGACCTTGTCCATGTGGCAGGACCTGGGTGACGTCATGACCGAACTGGCCGCCGATACCAGCGTTCGCTGCGTGGTGTTGCGCGGCGCTGGCGAGCAAGCGTTTGCCGCCGGCGCCGATGTCGGTGAGTTTCCCGCTGTGCGCGCCAATCAGGCGCAAGCCCGGGTCTATGCCGACGTCACTTCCAGGGCCATGCGCGCGGTTGCCGACTGCCCTCACCCGGTGATCGCAATGATCCACGGCGTGTGCGTCGGCGGCGGCCTGGAAATCGCCGCACTGTGCGATCTGCGCATCTGCGGCACCTCCAGCCGCTTCGGCGCGCCGGTCGGCAAGCTGGGGCTGGTCATGTCCTATGACGAAATGGCCGGTCTGGTGGCATTGGCCGGACGTTCGACCACCCTGGAAATCCTTCTCGAAGGGCGGATTCTCGACGCCAACGACGCCTACGTGAAACACCTCGTGACCCGCGTCGTCGCTGATAGCGAGGTCGAATCCGAAACCCTCGCCACCGCCAGGCGCATCGCCAATGGCGCCCCCCTCGTCGCCCGCTGGCATCGCCAGGCTGCACGCCAGCTTGAGGCCGGCGTCGCGCCCACCGCCGAGCAGGTCGACAGCAGTTACAGCTGCTACGACACCGACGATTTTCAGATCGGCCTGAACGCTTTCATCGCGAAAGCCAAACCACAATTCAAGGGGAAATAACATGGGACCGCTGACAGGAATGCGCGTGGTAGAACTGGCTCACATCATGTCCGGCCCGGTGTGCGGCATGATGCTGGCCGACATGGGCGCCGACGTGGTGAAGGTCGAGAAAGTCCCGGACGGTGACGACTCGCGCCGCTTCTCGCCGATCATGGCCAGCGGTGAATCCGCTTCGTTCATGGTGGTCAACCGCAACAAGCGCGGCATTGGCCTGAACCTGAAAACCGAGGGCGGGCGCGACGTGTTGCGTCGCCTGTTGATGGACGCCGATGTGGTCACGGAAAACTATCGCGCCGGCACCATGGAGAAATTTGGCCTCGGTTACGAGACCTTGAAAACCCTCAACCCGGGGCTGATCTACTGCGCGATTTCCGGTTACGGCCGCAGCGGGCCGTTCGGCGAAAAAGGCGGTTTCGACCTGATCGCCCAAGGCATGAGCGGCATGATGAGCATGACCGGTGAAGCCGGGCGTGAGCCGGTCAAGGCCGGTTCGCCGGTGGCCGACATCAACTCCGGCATCCTCGCCGCCCTCGGCATCTGCGCAGCCTACGCGGCCAAACAGAAAACCGGTCTTGGGCAGATGGTCGACACCTCGCTGTTCGAAGCCGGTCTGCAACAGATGTACTGGCCGGCGGCCGCGTATTTCGCCGATGGCACCATTCTGCCGAAGATGGGTTCGGCCAACTCCACCAGCGCGCCATATCAGGTGTTCCGCACCGCAGACGGCTGGATCAACATTGGCGCCGCCAACCAGGCCAACTACGAACGACTGGTCGAAGCGCTCGCCGTGCCGCAACTCAAGGCCGACCCGCGCTTCGCCAGCAACGCGTTGCGCATGGAACATCGCCTGGCTCTGGTGGAAATCCTCAACGAAGTGCTGGTCGCGCGCACCACGGATGAATGGATGGTGCTGTTCGACAGCCTCGGCCTGCCTGCCGGGCCTGTGCTCGATATCGCCGCAGCGCTGGCACATCCGCAAACCAAGGCCCGCGGCATGGTCGTGGAAACCGAACACCCCACCGAAGGCCGGGTGCGCGGCATGGGCCTGCCGATCCACTTCTCCGACATGGACAACGCCGCGCCACCGACCAGTCGCCCTGCTCCACTGCTGGGCGAGCACACCCGTGAAGTGCTGAAGGAAAGTGGCTTTTCGGAAACCGAAATCGACGAGTTGATTCGATCCCGGGCGGTGGTAGCACTGGCGTCCTGACCCGTTACCCAAGCCTGAATCCATTATTAAAACAAAAACAACAAGGTGAACATCATGAGCCGTATCTTGACCGAGGCCGTCAGCCGCCGATCATTTCTAGTGTCTGCCGGCGTCACCGTGGGCGGTGCATTCGCCGCCAACCTGCTGCCTTCCAGCGTCTTCGCCGCGACCAAACCGATTGTGTTGCGCTACACCAGCAGCCTGCCCGACACCCATCCGTTGAATAAACAGATGAAGGCCGCGTCCGAAGCCATCAAGGCCGAAACCAACGGCGCCGTGGACCTGCAGGTGTACGCCAACGGCGCCATGGGCGGCGACACCGACATGTTGTCCCAGGTGCGTGCTGGCGCCATCGATTTCATTCCGCTGCCTGGCGCGATTCTCTCCACGCTGGTGCCGGCCATGTCGATTGAAAGCATGCCGTTCGCTTTCAAGGACTACGACAGTGTCTGGGCCGCGCTGGACGGCAAGCTGGGCGAGCACGTCCGGGCCAAGACCGAGAAAGTCGGCCTGATCCCGATGGAGAAAGTCTGGAACAACGGCTTCCGCCAGATCACCAGTTCGACGCGACCGATCAACACCCCGCAAGACCTCGCCGGTTTCAAACTGCGAGTGTTGGTCAGCCCGCTGTGGACCTCAATGTTCAGCGCCCTTGGCGCCTCCCCGACCGGCATCAGCATCAACGAGACCTACTCGGCGTTGCAGACCAAAGTCGTCGACGGCCAGGAAAACCCGTTGGTGGTGGTCGAGTCCGCGCGCTTCTATGAAGTGCAGAAATATTGCTCCTTGACCGACCATATCTGGGGTGGCTTCTGGATCGTCGCCTCGGGCAAGACCTTCCCGAAACTGCCCGCCGACGTACAGGAAATCGTCTCCCGCCAAATCAACGCCGCCGCGCTGGTGCAGCGTCAACAGGTCATCGACCTCAACGCCAGCCTGGAACCGTCCCTGACCGCCCACGGCATCACCTTCAACAAAGTCGACCGTTCGTTGTTCCGGGCTGACCTGCAATCCAAAGGTTTCTACACCCAATGGAAGGAAAAGTACGGCCCCGAAGCCTGGAGCTTGCTCGAGCAGTACGCGGGTCAACTGTCCTAAGCCGGAGACAAGGTCATGAAAAACCAACTACCCATGACGGATGTTTCTCCCGCTGAAGGACTCAGCCCACACCAGGCCACATTTCGTCTGGGCCGCGCACTCGACACCGGGTTGCGCTGGCTGACTGAAGGCAGCGCGGCGTTGCTGGTGGTTATCGAAGTCACGCTGCTGTTTTGCAATGTGTTCTCTCGCTACGTGCTCAATCAACCCATCGTCTGGGGAGATGAACTGGCCTCGCTGCTGTTTCTGTGGCTGGCGATGCTCGGTTCGGTAGTGGCGATGCGTCGCGGCGAGCACATGCGCCTGACCTCGTTTATCGGGCGCTTGCCGCTTGAGAAGCGCGCCTTTGTCGACACCTTGGGCGCGGTGATCGTCATCACGTTCATCGGGTTGCTGTTCACGCCGGCCTGGGAATACGTCAGTGACGAGTGGATCATCACCACGGCGGCCCTGGAAATCCCCAACGCTTTTCGCGTGTCGGCTATCGCGGTCGGTCTGAGCCTGATGCTGATGACCTGTGTCGCGCGGCTGCTGACCAGCGCCCGGCTGATCGATTTCTCGGTGTCGGTGGCGATGCTGGCCTCCCTGGCCGGGTTGTTGTGGGTGGCTGAAGGTTCTCTGCTGCTGATGGGCAACTGGAACCTGGTGGTCTTCTTCATGATCGGCGTAATGGCCATGATCGTCATCGGCGTGCCGATCATGGTCGCGTTCGGCCTGGCGACCGTGGCGTACCTGTCGACCATGACCAGCACGCCGCTGACCCTGGTGGTCGGGCGGATGGACGAGGGCATGGCGAGCCTGATTCTGCTGGCCATTCCGCTGTTCGTGTTCCTCGGTGCGTTGATTGAAGCGATGGGCATGGCCCGCGCAATGATCCACTTCCTCTGCTCGCTGATCGGCCATGTCCGTGGCGGCCTGTCTTATGTGCTGATCGGCGCGATCTACCTGATCTCCGGCATTTCCGGTTCCAAGGCTGCTGACATGGCGGCCATCGCCCCGGCGCTGTTTCCGGAAATGAAGAAACGCGGCGAGGATGAAAACGAACTGGTGGCGATGCTCAATGCCTCCGGTGCGATGTCGGAAACCATTCCGCCGAGCCTGGTACTGATCACCATCGGTTCGGTGACCGGGGTGTCGATTTCGGCCCTGTTCACCGGCGGTTTCATGCCGGCAGTGGTGGGCGCCATCGCGATGGCGGCGGTGATCTGGTGGAAAAACCGCAAAGGCGTGGTCACCACCGGCAAACGCGCCTCGGCCAAGGAAATCGGGCATGCGCTGCTGGTGGCGTTACCGGCCCTGGCCCTGCCCTTCGTGATCCGCACCGCCGTGGTCGAAGGGGTGGCCACCGCCACCGAAGTCGCCGCCATCGGCGTGGCCTACACCTTCATCGTCGGGTTGCTGTGCTACCGCTGCTTTGACTGGCGTCGGCTGTACCCGATCCTGGTCAGCACCGCGTCGCTGTCCGGCGCGATCCTGATCATCATCGGTAGTGCGACCGCCATGGCCTGGGCGTTGACCCAGTCGGGCTTCTCCCACCAATTGGCGCAAGTGATGTCGACCGTGCCCGGTGGCGCGCTGGGGTTCCTGATCATCTCCGCCGTGGCGTTCATCCTCCTGGGCAGTTTCCTGGAAGGCATCCCGGCCATCGTGCTGTTCGGGCCACTGCTGTTTCCGATTGCCAAGACCATGGGCATCAACGACGTGCATTACGCGATGGTCGCGATCTTCGCCATGGGCCTGGGCTTGTTCGCCCCACCGTTTGGCGTGGGTTTCTATGCCGCGTGCGCCATCGCCAAGGTCGACCCCAGCGGCGCCATGCGCCGGGTCTGGCCGTATCTGGGCGCGCTCGTTGTCGCCCTCGGGGTGCTGATCGCCGTGCCATGGATCTCCATCGGTTTCCTGCCCACCACCTGAATCACTCTTTGACTGTCAGCACTCAAATACGAGGTTTCTCATGAATTTCTCCACGCTCGAAGCAGGCACCGCCACCGAACGCAAACTGGTCGTCGACAAGGAACGCACCATCTCGTTTCTGGGCGAAGACTTGCGCATCTACGCCACGCCTCGCCTGGTGGACGACATCGAACTGACGTGCCTGGACTACCTGCTGACCTTCCTCGATGAGGGCGAAAACACCGTCGGGGCCGCGGTCGATATCCGCCACGTCGGCGCCACGCTGCTGGGCATGTCAGTCAGCATCGTCGCCACAATCACCCGCATCGAGGGGCGCAGCGTCACGTTCAACGTCGAGGTACGCGATGACGTCGAACTGGTCGCGACAGCAGCCCATACCCGGGTGGTGGTGAACGTCGCCAAACTGCGCAGCCGCGTGCAGGCCAAGGCTGATGCGGCCGCCGCCGGAGAAGTCGAAGACGGCGTGCTCAGCCCTTCACAATTCGCCGCCTCGCGCTGAACAAGGGCCCACGTCATGATCACGCTGCACGAACGCAATGGCCTGCCCAACCTTGCGGCCGAGGATGCGCTGCCGATTGTCGATGCTCACCACCACTTGTGGGACTTGGGCAACGGGCGTTATCCGTGGCTGCAGGATGAGTATCACGAAGATTTTTTCCTCGGCGACTATCGCAGCCTTTGCCGTGATTTCTTGCCGGAAGACTTTCTCGCCCTGACCGAAAAACAACGGTTGGTCGGCACGGTGCATGTCGAGGCGGAACGGGCCCGCGATGAGCAGGTGGCCGAGACACGCTGGCTGGAACAGGTGAATGCGCGTTACGGCTTCCCGAATGCCATCGTTGCCCATGCCTGGTTCGACCGTGAGGACAGCGCGCAGATTCTTGCGGCCCAGGCCGCCAGGCCGCTGGTCAAAGGCATTCGCTCCAAACCCGTCACGTCGCCATCGCCCGAAGTGTCGATTGCGGGCGCCAAGGGCACCATGCAGGACCCGAAATGGCTGGAAGGTTTTGCGCGCCTGGCCGATCACGACCTGTCGTGGGACTTGCGCGTGCCACCGTGGCATTTGGTCGAGGCCGCTGAAGTAGCGGCGATGTTTCCGCAGATCCGCATCGCGCTCAATCACACCGGTTTTGCCTGGGATCGCAGTCCGCAAGGCATGGCCCGGTGGCGCAAAGGTCTGGAAGCCCTGGCCCTGCAACCCAACGTGCACATCAAACTGTCGGAGTTCGGGTTGAAAGACTCGCCCTGGCACTACGACGACAACCGGATCGTGGTGCTGACCGCGCTGGAGATCTTCGGCCCCGAGCGCTGCATGTTCGCCAGCAACTTCCCGGTCGCCGGATTGCGCGCGTCCTACGACACGATTGCCGACGGCATGGCCGCGATGCTCGCGCCTCTGGGCCGGGCTGTACAAGAAGCCGTATTCGCCGGCAATGCACGACGTTTTTATCGTCTGGAGGAACAGCATGGATGACCGTGCACGCTTTCTGGCCAGTGGCGAGGATGCGGACTTGCCCATCGTCGACGCTCACCAGCATTACTTCGATATCGAACAGCATTACTACCCGTGGCTGAACGACCGGCCGTTGCGGCCTTTTCGCTACGGCGATTATTCGGCGATCTGCCGCAATTTTCTGCCCCAGGACTATCGCCGGCTGACAGGCCACCATCGCATCGTGCAGACGGTCGTCATCGAAGGTGAATGGGACCCCGCGACGCCCACCGATGAAGTGAGGTTCGTCGAGTCGCTGGCACACGACGAACCCACCCTGGCGGCAATGGTCGCGCAGGCCTGGCTCGATCGTGAAGACGCCTCGCAGCTCTTGCGCCAATACGGCGACCATCCGCTGGTACGCGGCGTACGCCACAAACCGGCGGTGACCAGCCTTGAAGCCTGGCGCGAAGATTTCGTCGCGCCAGGTTCGATGCGCGATCCGCGCTGGCGCGAGGGTTACGCCCAACTCGCTGCAAATGGCCTGCACTTCGAGTTGCAGGCGCCCTGGTGGCATCTGGCGGAAGCCGCCGAGTTGGCCAGGGACTTCCCGGACGTGACCCTCGTGGTCAATCACACGGCGCTGCCGGCGGATCGTTCGGAAGAAGGCTTGGCTGGCTGGCGGAAAAACCTCGCCTTGCTGGCACGGGAGCCGAATGTCGCGCTGAAGATTTCCGGCATCTGCATACCGGGCAAGGCGTGGCCCGTGGAGGCGAACCGGGTCGTGGTCAACGATGCGATTTCGATTGTCGACGTCAGCCGCTGCGCATTTGCCAGCAATTACCCGGTGGACGGCGTCGTCAACGGCATGAGCGAGATCTTCGATGGCTTCAAAACGATCACCCGCGACCGCTCCCCAACCGATCGGCTCGCCCTGTTTCATGACAACGCCCGGCGCATTTACCGGCTTGCTTGACCCTCATTGAACAGCCCTTCAGGAGTTCCCATGTTTGAAGTTTCAGGCCACAACTACATCGCCGGCGCGCGTTCCGCACAAGGTTCGACCACCTTGCAAAGTCACGACGCGCGCACCGGCGAAGCACTGCCGTATCACTTCCACCAGGCGACCGTGGATGAAGTGAACGCGGCCGCAGAAGCAGCGGCCACGGCTTACCCAATCTTCCGGCAGCTTTCAGCTGCACGCCGCGCGCAGTTTCTGGACGCCATTGCCACCGAGCTTGATGCGCTGGACGACACGTTCATTGCCCTGGTGTGCCAGGAAACCGCCCTGCCCGCCGGCCGCATTCAGGGGGAGCGCGCCCGCACCAGCGGCCAGATGCGCCTGTTCGCCACAATGCTGCGTCGCGGCGACTTCTATGGTGCGCGCATCGACCGTGCATTGCCGGACCGCCAACCGTTGCCGCGTCCCGACCTGCGCCAATACCGCACCGGACTCGGCCCGGTCGCGGTGTTCGGTGCCAGCAACTTCCCGCTGGCCTTCTCGACTGCCGGCGGCGACACCGCCTCGGCGCTGGCTGCGGGCTGCCCGGTGGTGTTCAAGGCCCACAGCGGCCACATGGCCACCGCCGATTACGTCACCGATGCAATCACCCGTGCCGCGCGCAAGACCGGCATGCCCGAAGGCATTTTCAGCCTGCTTTACGGCAGCGTCGGCGAGGCACTGGTCAAGCATCCGGCGATCCAGGCAGTCGGTTTCACCGGTTCGTTGCGCGGTGGTCGGACCTTGTGTGACATGGCGGCAGCACGCCCTCAACCGATCCCGGTGTTCGCCGAAATGAGCAGCATCAACCCTGTCGTGCTGATGCCCGACGCACTCAAGGTTCGCGGTGACAAGATTGCGGCCGACCTGAGCGCTTCCGTGGTGCTGGGTGCAGGTCAGTTCTGCACCAATCCCGGTCTGGTGCTGGGCATTCGTTCGCCCGAATTCAGCGCTTTCCTCGAACGCTTCAGCGCTTTGATGAGCGCACAACCGGCGCAAACCATGCTCAACAGCGGCGCCTTGAAAAGCTATTGCCATGGCCTCGACAACCTGCACACTCACCCCGGCATCACGCACCTGGCCGGCGCTGCGCAACAGGGCAATCAGGCGCAGCCGCAAGTGTTCAAGGCCAACGTCAGCCTGTTGATCAACGGTGACGAGTTGCTTCAGGAAGAAGTCTTCGGCCCGACCACCCTGATCGTCGAAGTCGCCGATCACGCCGAACTGCTCCAGGCCCTGCACGGTTTGCGCGGCCAATTGACCGCGACGCTGATGGTCGAAGATTCGGACGTCGCGACCCTGGGCGACATTCTGCCGCTGCTGGAACAGAAAGTCGGACGTGTGCTGTTCAACGGCTATCCGACTGGCGTGGAAGTCTGCGATGCCGTGGTCCACGGCGGTCCTTACCCGGCGACATCGGATTCGCGCGGCACCTCGGTCGGGACGTTGGCAATCGACCGCTTCCTGCGCCCCGTGTGTTACCAGAACTGCCCCGACAGCTTGTTGCCGGACGCCCTGAAGAATGCCAACCCGTTGAGCATTGCCCGACTGGTTGACGGCGTCAGTTGTCGCGATGCGCTGTAAATCGCGGCAACCCGGCTTCAACTAACACCGACGGTTAACAACAACTCCCGCGCCTGTGAACAACAGGCGCCGGATTCGCTCGTCCTGAAAACCGCTTCACCCCCACAACAACAAAAACAGAGGAAGTCTCATGCACGTTCAACTTCACCCGAAACACCGCGTTTGCAAATTGATGCTGGCCGTGGCCGCCGCCGTGATGATCAACACCACAGGCATGCAACTGGCCGCCGCTGAAACCACTCCCGCCGCGACGACAGCCCCCATGCAATGTGCCACTGAAGCCACACCGCGTTACACCAAGACCCCCACCGGCTACCTCATGGTCCTGCGCATGGGCGATAACGCCTTCAAGGAACTGACCAAACTGGCCATCGCCGAAAAAATCCCCAGCGCCTCCATCACCGGCATCGGCTTCGGCAATGTGAAGTTCGGTTTCTGGAACAAGGACAAGAAAGACTTCGACGCCAAGATCTTGAACAGCGTCGAGATGGCGAGCATCACCGGCTCCGTGGCATGGAAGAACGATCAGCCTTCGATCCATATGCACGGCGTCGCCGGTGACGCCACGTTCCAGGCATACGGCGGCCACATCCTTGACTTCGAGGTCACCACCGGCTCGATGGAAATCACCGTGATCGTCCATCAGCTTCGTCTGGAACGCGGCATTGACCCGTGCATCGGCGCCAACGTGCTGGGTATCTAACTCAAGCTGCACGCTCCCGCATGCCGTTTTCCTTGCCGGCATTCGCTGCGGCGGGAGCCACTCTCCCCTATTCAAACTACAAAAAAAGGGCGGTTTCGATGAGCAATAAAACCACGGCGATAACAGTTGCACTGGGCGCCATTGCATTGAGCACCCAGGCGCACGCCGACTTCCTGAGTGACAGCAAAGCCACCTTGGGATTGAGGAACTTCTATTTCAACAACGACAACCGCGACGGCACGGCCGCGCCTTCGAAAACCGAGGAATGGGCGCAGGGCTTCATGCTCGATTACAAGTCGGGCTATACCGATGGCACGGTCGGTTTTGGCGTTGATGCATTGGGCTTGATGGGGATCACGCTGGACAGTGGCAAAGGACGGCATGTCGGCAGTTCGATGATCCCTTCGGACAGCGACAACCGCGCCGTCGACGAGTGGAGCCGGCTGGGGTTGACCGGCAAGGTCAAGGTCTCGAAAACCGAATTGCGCCTGGGCACGCTGATGCCGAAGTTACCGATCCTGGTAGCCAACGACGGGCGCCTGCTGCCGCAAACCTTTGAAGGTGGCCAGGTCACCTCGGGCGAGTTCAAGGATTTGACCTTCACCGCCGGGCGAATCGAACACGCCACCGGTCGCGGTTCAACCGACCAGACGGGTTTGGCCGCCACCGGCGGCACCCGTGAAAGCAATGCGTTCGACTTCGCCGGCGGCGACTGGAAAATCACCAAGGACCTGACCGCGCAGTATTACTACGCCAACCTGGACGACTACTACACCCAACAGTTTTTCGGCTTGATCCACACACTGACGATCTCGGAAGGACAGTCGCTGAAAACCGACTTGCGCTACTTCAAGACCGATTCCTCCGGCAAAAACAGTTCGGGCACCTCGGGCTACAGGATCAGCGGCTTTACCAAAGGCAATGATGGCGAGATCGACAATAAAACCTGGAGCGCCGCGCTGATTTACACCGTGGGTGGCCACGGCATCACCGCCGGCTATCAAAGCGTTTCCAGTGGCAGCAACTTCACGCAGCTCAATCAGGGCAACCTGGCCGATAAAGGAGCTGGCGGCAGCAGTCTTTACCTGTACACCGACCGTCTGATTCAAACCTTCACCCGCGCGGGCGAGCGCACCGCCTTCGGTCAATACGCCTACGACTTCGCGGCCATGGGTGTACCCGGACTGAAAGCTTCCGTCATCTACCTGAGTGGGGACGATATCAAGACGACCTCGGGTGACTCCCAGAAGGAATGGGAGCGCGACATTGCCCTGGACTATGTGATTCAGTCCGGTTCGCTTAAAGGAGTCGGTTTTGGATGGCGCAACGGCAAGTCCAACAGCGAAGCGACGCGTGACCAGGATCAGAATCGCTTGATCGTGAGCTACAGCATTCCCTTGCTTTAACCATCCACGAACTGTGTAGGAGCTGTGTAGGAGCTGTCGAGTGAAACGAGGCTGCGATCTTTTGATCTTGCTTTTAAAGATCAAGATCAAAAGATCGCAGCCTCGTTTCTCTCGACAGCTCCTACAGGGTTATAGGTGGCTTTGGAGATTCGTTCTCTGGCAATAAACTGTCAATCAGCTGAACCCGTTTCTACTTCGCATAGAGCGAGTATGGGCGATTGATAAATCAGGATAAAAAAAAATAAATCAGGTTGGTCTGGTAGGTTTCACTGACCAGCATCCTCGCCTTGAACGTCAACTCCGGCACCGCCGCTGTCGAGGCATAGACGCGTGATGCGCTTGCGCGCATCGATGTCTTGCTCGAAGAAGCCGGTTCGTCCAGAAAGCAGATGCTGCAGACTACTATCTGGCTGGCTGACATGGCAGATTTCGAAGCGATGAAAGCCGTGTGGGATGCCTGGGTCCCAACGGGGCACGCGCCGGCTCGCGCCTGTGGTGAGGCGAAACTGGCGGACCCACGGTTATTGGTGGAAATCATCGTTTGCGCGGCGAAAGGCTGAGTTTTCCAGCAGACGCTTTTGAACGTATAACGCATCATCAGGGAACTCCTGACAGCCCCCATGCATCCTAAATTATGAGGTACTTCTTTTTTGCTTCACGCTTCAGAGGACTTTGCCATGCGCCGTCTGATCATCGTTTCATCATTCATATTGTGCTTACCCTTCGGTTCGGCCTTCGCCAAAGTGGATGCTGGCGATGTCGCCACCTCAGCCGGGGTTTCTGCGTCGCTGTACTCGACGTTCAAGGATCACAAACTGGCGATTCCCGCCCGTGATGATGCCTCCAGCTTCGTGGCCAGTGGCGGTACGATTCGTGGGGTGTACCTGGAATCGGTGTTGAATCAGATCCGCCAGGACAATCCCGGCCTCAAAGCCAGCGACGAAGAGTTGGCCAGAGCCATCCTCATTCAGGAAAGCACTGCTGGTCAGTAAGGATTGAAAAATGTAACGGTGGGGCTTGCGACACCTGGATAGTTTGCAGCCCTGCCCGGTTTCACCGCGGCAATGAACGCGCCCAGCCAGCGACCAGCTGTGCGCTGATGCTGACCCCGCCACACACCACAATCACCACGTCATGAGCCTGAGCAATCGCCGGATGGTCCAGATACGCGACGGCCAATGAAACACCGCATGCCGGCTCGACCAGTTGTCGCAGGTCGCTGGCATAACGCACCACGCCCATGATCGCCTCATCATCGCCGAGCACCACGCATTCGTAGGGAAACTCGCGAATGTGCTGCACAGGCCAGGCAGCCACTTGTGCAGCGCCAAGCGAAGTGGCCACTGTGTCGATTCGCGGCAATCTGACCGGATGGCCAGCCTTCATGGCAGCCGCAAAGGACGCCGCCCCCAGGGTTTCGCAGGCGACGATCCGGCAATCCCTGCGGTTGTGCCGCATCAATCCGGTCAGGATGCCCGACAGCAAACCGCCGCCGCCCACCGACGTCACGATCGCATCGACTTGAGGACAGTCCTCCAGGACTTCGTCGATCAGCGTGCTGTGCCCTTCCCACAACACGGGATGGTCAAACGCCGGCACGTATTGAGTATCCGAATCTTGGGAGAGTTCTTTCGCCCGTTGATTGGCCTCGTCCCAGACCTTGCCATGGACGATCACCTCGGCACCGGTTTTGCTGATCCGTGCGCGGGTGGTTTCAGGCGTGGTGTGCGGCACTACGATGCAGGCTTGCAACCCGAGGGCAGCGGCCGCCATGGCGGTGGCAAAACCAGCGTTGCCACCGGAAGGACAAACGACTTTGCGTTTCCCCTGCGCCTTGGCCTGACTGCACAACAGGCCCATGCCGCGCAATTTGAATGAGCCACTGGGTTGCAGGTTTTCCAGTTTGAGCCAGATACGTCGGGCCGGCGTCGACAAGCCCGGGTGCAGAATCAACGGCGTTCTGATGTGCAGCATTTTGCGCTCCCTAGGGCAACACCGACCTGTCGGAATTTTCGACACGTCGGTGTGAATGGTCCTTATTCAAGCTTAGTTCACCTTGTCCCCAAGGTTACCGTCTACCGATAGCGCGGCGCCACCGACGAGTGGCCAAACGACCCGGACAGCACTTGGCGCTGGCTTTCGTAGGTATCCCACTTGTCGCCCTCGTGCAAACTCGGGATCGTCACCACTTCCCCTCTCGCCAGCCCCAACAACGCGGCGTCGACCATATCTTCGGCGGACATGACGATCTCTTGCGGCAGGTTTTCCACCGGGTTGCCGGCTTCGCTCCAGAAGTTGGTGGCGGTAGCGCCGGGCAGCACGGCCTGAACATGAACGCCCTTGTCGGCCAGTTCGTGGTGCATTGACTGGCTCAATCCCAAGACAAAGGCCTTGGTCCCACCGTAGACGCCGTTGAGGATTTCCGGGGCGATCGCGACGATCGAGGCGATGTTGATCACGGTGCCGGTGCCGCGCGCCACAAATCCAGGGGCCACGGCATAAGATAAACGCATGAGCGCGGTGACATTGAGCGTGACCATGTCCTCCATGTCATCCACCGGACTGCCGAGCAACGGCATGACGCCGCCAACGCCGGCATTGTTGACCAGCAATGTGATGCTCGCGTCATTGCGCAGAATGCTTTCGACCTTAATCAGGTCAGCCTTTTGCTTAAGGTCGGCGGTGACCACTTCGATGGCGCGGCCGGTTTCGTTGCTCAGGTGGTTGGCCAGCGCGTTGAGCTTTGCCTGGCTGCGGGCTACCAGAATCAGGTCGTAACCCTGGCGGGCGAGCCGGTCGGCATAGACCGCGCCGATGCCCGAAGAAGCGCCAGTAATCAATGCAGTGCCTTTGGATGAGAGGGCCATGTTCAATTTCCTTCACAGTGAGGCGATAAGGTCGCCGGGTGTGAACTGTTATAAATTGACTTACGCGCGTCTCAAATGACGTTTAAAGTACGTTTTTCGGACATGACCGTTTGAGGGCATCATCGATGACATCCGTGGCGTTCGTGGTTTTCGAGGGTTTTCAGTCCATGGCGCTGGCCGCCATGCCCGTGTTCGAGTACGCCAACTTCAGCGCCGGCGAAGCGCTGTATGACGTGAGCGTGATTTCTGAGGACGGCCGCACGTTGCGCGCGTCCGGCGGTTTGAGCGTCGGGACCCAGGCGTTCGATGAGCGGGTGTTCGACACGGTAATCGTGGTCGGTGGTGACAGCATCCTCGAACAGGCACCCGAAGGCGTGCTGGCCTACTTGCGCGCCAGCGTGAAAACCGCACGGCGTACCGCCTCGATTTGTTCGGGGGCATTCGTGCTGGCCCAGGCCGGGCTGCTCGATGGACGACGCGCCACCACGCATTGGGCTTACGCGCGGGAACTGCAAGCGCGGTTTCCCTCGATCAAGGTCGAAGAGGACCGCATTTACGTGGTCGACGGTGCCCTCTGGACCTCGGCAGGCATGACCGCCGGCATCGACCTAGCGCTGGCGATGGTCGAAAAGGACCACGGTGCCGAACTGGCCCGCGCCGTCGCGCAAAAACTGGTGATGTACCAGCGCCGTGGCGGTGGCCAGTCACAGCATTCGGCGCTGCTGGAACTGGCGCCAAAATCCGACCGTATCCAGACCGTCCTCGGCTACGCCCGGGAACACTTGGCGTCACCGTTATCGGTGGAGCAACTGGCGGAAGTCGCGCGACTGAGTCCTCGGCAATTCAGCCGGACCTTTCGCGCCGAGACCGGCCAGTCCCCGGCCAAGGCCATCGAAAATCTGCGCCTGGAATCGGCGCGACAACTGCTCGAACACGGGCGCCTGACCCTCGATCAAATCGCCACCGAGTCCGGGTTCACTGACCGTCGTCGCATGCGCGAAGCCTTCCTGCGCGCGTTTGGTCAGCCGCCGCAGGTGATTCGGCGCAACGCCAGGTCGCGGATGACGGCGTGATTCCAGGTGAGCAGGCTGCGCCGACGAATCAGCCTGACCATCTACACTCAAGGAGTCGGTGCAACCCGGAAGGATGCCCATGAAAATCTCGCCCAAACTGGCGTTTTTCGCCATCGTCTCCACCCTCGCCTACCTGGGTCTCGCGATCTGGGGGCTGGGCGGATTTGCGGCGTTTTTCGCGCACACGCCGCTGGTGGTCATTGTCCTCGCCACCTTGGCGATGGCCATTGCCTCGCTGTTCACCGAGGTCAATCTGAGTTCCGGCGAACGCGAGGACCGGGGCAATCGTTGGGTGCTGCCGGCGTTCGGGGTGATCGGGTTGTTGAGTGGTTACCTGCCGGCCTATACCGACCGGATCGACTTCTGGACCTTCGGTGGCGAGGGCGTGCGCTGGCTGGGGGCATTGCTGTTTATCGTTGGCGGCGCGCTGCGAATATGGCCGGTGTTTGTGCTGGGCAGGCGTTTTAGCGGGCTGGTGGCGATTCAACCGGGGCACCGTCTGGTCACCGACGGCATCTACCGGCGTTTGCGCAACCCCAGTTACTTGGGAATGCTGGTGATCGCCGTGGGCTGGGCCCTGGGATTTCGCTCGACCGTCGGACTGCTGCTGGCGGCGCTGACGGTGATTCCACTGATTGCCCGCATTCACTCGGAAGAGGCGCTGCTAAGGGCGCAATTCGGCAGTGAATACGAGGCTTATTGCGCGCGAAGCTGGCGGTTGATTCCCGGAATTTATTGAAAATCCCGACCCCACATTTAGAGTTGCGTCAGGCAGATTTTCCCGTCGGGTTCTACTTGCGCGGTCACCCGGTCATAACCGGCTAACGTGGCATGTCGCGTCTGGATCGGATGCTCATGTGTCGCGGTGATAATTACAAGGTCTGCCCCGGCAGCTTCCGCCGCCAGAATGCCCACGGCGGCGTCTTCGAAGATCAGACAATCGTTGACCTGAAAACCTAGCCGTCCAGCGGCCAATCGATAGCCCGAAGGATCCGGTTTACCGGCGCTGACGTCTTCGGCGGTGACCATCACGTCAGGCTCGGGAATCCCCGCGGCGGCCATTCGGCGCAAGGCCAGCGCTCTCGGTGCCGACGTGACAATCGCCCATTGATTCGCTGGCAAGCCGCTCAGGAAGTTCGCCGCGCCGGACACCTCGACAATCCCCTCGACGTCATCGATTTCCGCTTCGGTTATCCAGTTGGCTTCGGCCTCGGCATCCACTGCCGGCAAGGCCAGACGATTGATGGTGTCGATGGCGCGGGCGCCGTGAATGGTCGGCAGGAAAGATTCGACGTCCACCCCGTGGCGCAAGGCCCAGGTTGTCCAGATCCGCTCGGCGGCGGCGATGGAGTTGAGGACGGTGCCATCCATATCAAATAGAAAAGCACGATACGGCGTATTCAAAATGCAATCGTGAGCAGACAAGGAGGCGCTTCCTCTCGCAGGAGCCAGGACGGGTTCGCCGAGCAATGTAGCACTTGCAAAGAGACAGCGACGTATCAGCCGACCGTTTTGGACTTCAAGGCCACGTCTACGCAATCCAGCAATTGCCCGATCGCCCAGGGTTTCTTGATGAATGTGACCGGATGCTTCACCCCGGATGTTTCGGGGGTTTCGAAACCGGACATGATCATGATCGGCGTCTGCGGCCAGCGATCCCCGCACAGATTGGCCAGTGCCGCACCGTTGATTTTCCCTGGCATGGTGATGTCGGTCAGTAGCAGTGAGACGCCGTCGGCATGCTCCTCCAGATACAGGGACGCAGCGTCTGCGCTGGTTTGCGGTTCAACCTTGAAACCCTCCTCCTGAAGAATTTCGCAGAGAAACTCCAGGATCAACGGGTCATCCTCGACCACCAGAATCAACCTTTCTGGAAGGTGCTCGCCCGCCTTCGATACTGGACACATGACTTCGTCACTCCCTGATTGCACAAATGATTTCGCGGACTCAAATCCGCTACCTACAGGTATGAGCAGCGGACTCGACGGAAATTCACTTTTGATACAGGACTGCGACAAAATGAGGCGCCTTGCAGTCTGCTTCGGCGCCTTAATTCCCTGTTTAGGCCCGCAGGGACGGTTTTCGGGTCAGTACGAGGGGGTTTCTTTTTTCATGGTGTCCTTGGACATCGCATCCTTTTTCATCGTGTCTTTGCTCATGGCGTCCTTGGACATGGTGTCTTTCTTCATTGTGTCCTTGGACATGGCGTCCTTTTTCATCGTGTTTTTCTGCATGGCATCCTTGGACATTGCGTCTTTGCTCATGCTGTCGTTGCTCATGCTGTCGTTGCTCATGCTGTTATTAGTCGTCGCATCGGCGGCGAAAACACTGGCGGCACCCACGGCGAGGCACATGGAAAGTACAACGGTGGTTAGCTTTTTCATGATGAGGCTCCAGAAGCACAGGTTGCGATTGAGCGCAGCACAAGCTGCGCGATGAAATGACCAGGGCCGTCAGCTACCGCCAAACCAGTTGTAGCCCTGGTCTTCCCAGTAGCCACCCGGATAGGTGTTGGTGACGAAAATGGCCTGAATGTGTTTGGGATTTTTGTAGCCCAGCTTGGTGGGCATGCGCAGCTTCATCGGGAAGCCGTACTGGCGCGGCAGGACGGCGCCGTCATAGGTCAGCGTCAGCAAGGTTTGCGAATGCAACGCGGTGGCCATGTCGATGCTGGTGTAGTAATCGTCAGCGCACTTGAAGCCGACATATCTGGCGTCCGTGTCGGCACCGACCCGCTTCAGGAAGTCGCTGAAACGCACGCCACCCCAGCGCCCAATCGCGCTCCAGCCTTCGACGCAGATGTGCCGGGTGATCTGGTCGGTCTGGGGCATGGCCCGCAGTTCTTCGAGGCGCCAGCTACGTTTGTCCGCGACCAGGCCGGTGACTTCCAGTCGATAACTCTCCTCCTCCACGGTCGGCGCCTCTTCGACACTGTAAAAGGCATTGAAGGGAAACGGCCGGGTGATCATCGACTCGGGGTAGGTCGGCGCCAGCGCATTGGGGTTGAACAACCAGCCCTGCACCCGATCATTGATACGGGACATGTATGACAGCGCGGTCTCGACGCTTTCGTTGTCGGTGATGTCACAGCCGGACAACAGGGCCACGCCACCAAGGGTCAGGCCGCGTAGCAGGAACGAGCGACGTGAACGGTCTTCGATCTGCGGGGCAATGATTTTACGGGCCTCGGACAGAATGGAGGACTCGTCCAGTCCTGAGCCTTCGATGCGCTTTTTCATACAGGCTCCTTATGACCGGCGATCATGGCCCACAACGTTTTAGGAACCACCGCGACCATCACCAGATGAACCGCGACGAAAGCCACCAGCAGCGACATCGCGATGAAATGCACATGCCGCGCCGTGTCGTACCCGCCCAGCAGTTCACGCAACAGCGGGAACTGGACGGACTTCCACAGCACCAGCCCGGACAGCACCAGCAGCGTGATGTCGACCATCACGAACAGGTACGCCACACGTTGCACCTGGTTGTAATGACTCAGATCGGCATGACCCAACCGACCGCGCAAGGCTGCCCACAGGTCATGCAGGATTCCTTTGGGTGACACCGGAAAAAAGCGCCGTGACAGACGTCCACTGGTGATATTGATGATCAGATAGACAAGGCCGTTGATGGCCAACAACCACATGGCTGCAAAATGCCATTGCAAGGCGCCCCCCAGCCAGCCGCCCAGCGTGATGGCCTTGGGAAAACTGAAATCGTAAAGCGGGGAAGCGTTGTAGATGCGCCATCCGCTGGTGACCATGACCAGCACTGCCAGGGCGTTCAGCCAATGGGTCAGTCGCAGCCAGCGAGGATGCGTGCTGACTGTGGGTGAAGCAGTTAACTTCGACATGTCGGGCTCCCGGTGGCTGTTGTTATTGGTTGGAGCCGATTATGCGAGCCGACTGTTCGCCAAATCCTCACGCAAAGTTAAATTAAACGTGATAACTCTCGATGCCCGACTGCGGTGCTCGCGCCGCAATTGTGGTTAAAATGCCGCCCCCTAAAATTGCCGACGCTGCCCGATGAACTCAGATGCCCTCTCCACCTTGCACAACCATTTGCTGACAGCGCTGGCAGCGGCTCCCGCGGAAACCCGCCGGCTGTTTCACGGCCGTGGCCGATGCTGGCCGGGGCTGGAGCAATTGACGGTCGACTGGCTGCAGGGCGTGGTGCTGGTGTCGCTGTTCAAGGAACCTGAGGCAACGCAGCTGGAAGCCTTGAAACGCGTGCTGATGGACATCACCCAGTCGCCGGAATGGAAACAATCCGGCGCGCAAACCCTGCTGCTGCAACACCGTTACCTGCTGCAAAGCACCACCGAATGGTTGCTGGGGGACGCGATCGAGGAAATGACCATCACCGAAGGTGGCCTGCGCTATCGCGTCGACCTGGGCCGCAAGCAGAACACCGGGCTGTTCCTCGACATGCGCTATGGCCGTGATTGGGTGCGGGCCAATGCCGAGGGCAAACGGGTGTTGAATCTGTTTGCCTACACGTGCGGTTTTTCGGTGGCGGCCATCGAGGGTGGCGCCGAACACGTGGTCAATCTGGACATGTCCAGCCCGGCCCTGAACCGTGGCCGCGACAATCATCGGCTCAACGGCCACGACATGAGCAAGGTGACTTTTCTCGGCCACGACCTGTTCAAGTCCTGGGGCAAGGTGATTGGCAAAGGCCCTTACGATCTGGTGATCATCGACCCGCCGTCCTTCCAGAAAGGCAGTTTTCTGCTGACCAAGGATTACCAGCGTGTGCTGCGCCGACTGCCGGAATTGCTCAGCCCCGAAGGCACCGTGCTGGCATGCATGAATGACCCGGCGTTCGGTGCCGACTTCTTGATCGAGGGTGTCGAGCGAGAAGCGCCGAGCCTGCGTTTCGTGCAACGGCTGGAGAATCCGCCGGAGTTTCCGGACGCTGATATTGAATGCGGGTTGAAGGCGTTGGTGTTCAAGTTGGGAGCCTGAGTGCTCCCACAAAAAATCAGGTGATCAGCGCGGCTGAAGCACCAGCGCAAACAACTCGCCGTGACCATTCACATTGAGCTTGTGATAGAGATTGCGCCGGTGCACTTTCACCGTCTCCGGGGAAATGCCCATTTGCTGGGCGATGGCTTTGCTGGAAAAGCCCTGAAGAATCAGCCTCGCCGTTTCGATTTCCCGTACCGACAAGCGCGCATCGAAGCGATCGAGCAACGCGGCCAAGTCCCCGGCCACAGGCTCAGCGGCCGCGCCTTGCGGTGGCATCAATTGCAGATGACGGCGCATCGCCGCCAGCACCCAGTCACGCACGCACAGCAAACGGCCCTGCTCCTGGAGAGTGAATCGCGCTGAACGGCCCATCGACAGACCAAGCACGGCGCCGTCGACGTTGACCATGAATTGCAATTCGTCACTGCCCACCACCGAGCGGAAATAGCTCAAGTAGTACTCGCTCTGCAGGAACTGGTCGGCGGCCACCGAATCCAGACTGTGCAAACCATCGACAATTCCGGCACACACCGCTTGGTAAAAAGGATCGAGCAGGTACATGCCGGCGCTGTAGTCCGCCAGCTCTTCCTGCTCGGTGGCGCTGCCTTTTGAGTCGAAGTCGATCAACAACCGAGGCACTCGCCCCGAGTGCATCAGCGCCACCAGAGCGTTGTCCATCGGCACCAACAGCCGCAGCGTGTCGACCAGCGCACGCCAGAAACCGTCCTGCCCCAACGCACCAAACACCCGCGCCAGGCCCTGATGCACCGGCAACTCTTTCAACAACGCGTCCACGCACTACCCCTTTCGAGTAACCCATGATGGGAATGGGTGTGTATTGCGCCTGCCGATACGCTGCAAGCACCTGATCATTACCGGCCTGCAGCAGGCCAGGAGTGCCGCATCATGAGTCGTCCCCGTCAACAGATCAATCTCGGACTGAGCGCCCTTTTGTGCGTTTCGCTGTCGGCCTTTGCCGTGGACGGCCCGACCGTTCATGTCTACAACTGGTATGACTACATCGGCCCAAATACCCTGCACGACTTCAAGCGCGACACCGGTATCGAGCCGGTTTACGACACCTTCGACAGCGCCGAAGTGCTGGAAGGCAAACTGCTGACCAGCCGTAGCGGATACGACGTGGTGGTGGCGAGCAACTTCAGCCTGCCGACCCTGATCAAGGCCGGGGCCCTGGCACCACTGCCCCGCGCGCAGATGCCGGATTTCAAGAGCATGGACACGGACTTGTTGGCGAAACTGGCCAATAACGATCCGGGTAACCAGTACGCCGTGCCGTACCTGTGGGGCACCAACGGCATCGGCTACAACATCGACAAGGTCCGCGCCGCACTGGGCGACAAGGCCCCGGTGGACTCCTGGGACCTGGTGTTCAAGGAAGAGAACCTGGCCAAGCTCGGCCAGTGCGGCGTAGCGATGCTCGATTCGCCCTCCGAGATGCTGCCGGTCGCCCTGCACTACCTGGGCTTGCCGCCCAACAGCACCAACCCCGAAGACTACAAGAAAGCCGAAGCGCTGCTGCTCAAGCTGCGTCCGCACATCGCCTACTTCAATTCGTCCAAGTTCATCAGCGATTTGGCCAACGGCAATATTTGCGTGGCGGTGGGTTGGTCGGGCGCAATGTTGGAAGCCAAGAAAACCGCCGAGCAGGCCAACAACGGCGTGAAAATCGCCTACAGCCTGCCTAAGGAAGGTGCGCCGGTCTGGTTCGATACGCTGGTGTTGCTCAAGGACGCACCGCATCCGGAACAAGGCCTGGCTTTCATCGACTACCTGATGCGCCCCGAAGTCATCGCCCCGGTCAGCGATCACCTGTCCTACCCCAACGGTAACCGCAGCGCGACGCCGCTGGTGGCCGAAGCGACTCGCAACAACCCGGCCGTCTACCCGTCCGCCGAAGCCCTGGCCACCTTGTTCACCCTCCAGCCCCTGCCGCCAGCCACCGAACGGGTGCGCACGCGGGTCTGGAGCAAAGTGAAGAACGGCCAGTAAACCGCAACCGACCTTGTCCCTTGTGAATTAACTATTCGATGAACATGAGAGAAACGATGAAACCACGTGCCCGCGACTTGAACATCCAGTTCGGCCAACTGCAACCCGGCCCCCTCAATGCCATCACCGATGTGCCAGGCGTGCGCGTCGGCCACAGCGATGTGCGCGGACGCACCGCCAGCGGCCGTGACATCTTCACCGGTGTCACCCTGATCGAACCGCGTGCCGGGTCGACCAATCAGCAACCGTGTTTTGCCGGCGTCCATGTGCTCAACGGCAATGGCGACGCCACCGGTCTTGAGTGGATTCGCGAAGCCGGGCTACTGACCAGCCCGATTGCCTTCACCAACACTCACAGCCTGGGCGTGGTGCGTGATGCGCTGATTGCGCTGGATCGCGAAACCCAACCTGATGACGGCCGACTTTACTGGAACATGCCTGTGGTGCTGGAGACCTACGACGGCCTGCTCAGCGACATCAACGGTTTTCATGTGAAGCCCGAACACGTGGCCCAAGCGCAACGCAACGCAGTGGGCGGCGCTGTTACGGAAGGTGCCGTGGGCGGCGGCAGCGGGATGATCTGCCACGAATTCAAGGGCGGCATCGGCACATCCTCGCGGCAGTTGAGCAAGGCACAGGGCGGCTGGACCGTCGGCGCTATCGTCCAGGCCAACCATGGTATTCGCAACGAATTGCGCGTCGACGGTTACCCGGTCGGGCGGTACATCGAAAAGGCCGACTCGCCGTTTCTCAGGGCATCGCTGCCTCATCCGGGGATGGGTTCAATCGTCGTTTGCCTGGCCACCGATGCGCCGTTGCTGCCACATCAATGCACGCGCCTGGCACAACGCGCCAGCCTGGGCCTTGCCCGCACCGGCGGCGGCAACGAAGACCACAGCGGCGACATTTTCATCGCCTTCGCCACCGGTAATCAGCACGTGCCGCCAGCGGCCTATGAAGGCAAAGGCGCGCCAACCTGCGACAACTTGCGCATGGTCAACAATGACCACATCAGCGAGTTGTTCCTGGCCGCAACCGAAGCGGTCGAAGAAGCCATCATCAACGCCCTGCTGGCCGCTGAAACGACGGAAGGCAACGGTCACGCCGTACCGGGTCTGGATGAGAAAACACTGCTCAAGGCCCTGCGTCAGGCTGGGTGGCCCGGAGATACGACAGCCAGTCTCTAAACGCGCGGTTTAAGTATGACGCCCGGTACAACGCGCATCGGGCGTCCATCGCTTACTGCTCCAGCACCACCAGCGGCACGTCTTTCGTCACGATGTAAGTCGCCAGTTCCGAGGCTTTGCCGTTACCGACGTTCTTGGCAACGTGTGCGGTGCCGGCGGGGATGTACAAGGAATCGCCCGCCTTGAGCGTGACCGGGGCCCGCCCTTCAAGCTGATACTCGAACGTACCCGAGATGACGTGGGCCACTTCAACCCCTGGATGAGAGTGTTTGGGGGATGCCACGCCTGCATCGAAATCCACCAGCACCTGGATCACTTCGCGCCCGGAGACGTCGAGGTCCTGGCGCAACAGATCCGTGCGATGCAGCCCTGCCTGCCAGCTTTTTGTCGGCGCGGCTTGCGCGGGAGCCTTCGCGTCTTCGGCGTGAGAGAAACTCGCGAATGCGCTGAGCGATACGACGACAGCCAGGGCGATGCCGAGTTTGCTGGCGATGTTACTGGAATTGATACGGGACATCTCGACTCTCCGATGGATGCACGGCAAGGCCGGCGAGAGCTGCATTACGAGGTCGCTGTGTATCGCGCAAGTGTCAACCAAGCATGAATTTGTATGCCAGGTTGGCTGCCAGCACCGGGGATACGTTCAGATACAAACCTGGGTGCAGCTGTCAGTGCGGTACGCCCAATTTGGTCACGATATCTTCTGGCTTGAGCTGACGCCCGTCCGTCGAAACCAATTGCAGTTTCTGCAGTGGCTTGCGGTCTTTTGCATCGACCATGACCGATCCCGGTTCGCCGGGCTCGTACAAAAACTCGTTGCCCCATTGCGACAGCGCAATCAGCACGGTCTGCAACGCCCTGCCCTTTTCGGTCAGCACGTACTCCTTGTAAATACTCCCGTCAGCCGCCGGTTCCATGCGCATCACGCCCTCTGCCACCAGGCTTTTGAGGCGGGTGCTCAAAATGTTTTTCGCGACATCCAGATTTTTCTGAAAATCACTGAAGCGTTTCGTGCCTGAAAGCGCATCACGGATGATCAGCAACGACCACCAATCGCCAATGAGATCCAGGGATCGAGCGACGGGACAGGGACTGCCCTGCAAACTTTTGCGTTTCACGTCTATAAACCTCCAGCAGAAAAGGCCACCGGTACTGGCGCACATCCGTTAGTCCGGTAGGTGGTTGCATAATACAACCGGCGCTGGTAGAAATAACACCACTTGGTTTCATCATGAAACCATGAACCTGATCTCAGGTAGCTCATGGCTGTGCCAGACGCACAGTCACTTCGTCATCAATGGTTGCATAATAAAACCGCAGGAGAGTCCTCATGAAACTGGCTGGAAAAACTGCATTCATCACCGGCGGCAACAGCGGCCTGGGCCTGGCCACCGCCAAACTGTTCATCGCCGAAGGCGCAAAAGTGGCGATCACCGGTCGCAGTCAAAAAACCCTGGATGAAGCCAGGGAAGCACTCGGACCAAACCTGTTGGCAATCAAGGCCGACCTGACGGATGTGAGTGAGATCGAGCGCGCCGTCACCGAGGCCGTCGCCGCCTTCGGCAAGCTGGATATTGTGTTCGCCAATGCCGGCATTGCCGGGCAAACCCCGGTCGGCGGAACCTCATTGGAGACCTTCCAGAACATTATCCAAACCAACCTCACCGGCACGTTTTTCACCGTGCAAGCGACCGAGCCGCACCTCAATCCGGGTGCCTCGATCATCTTGAACGGTTCGGTGCACGCCATCATGGGATGGCCGGGCTACAGCGCCTACGCGGCCAGTAAAGCCGCGGTTCGTGCCATGACACGCGTGATGGCCGCCGAATTTGCGCCACGGGGTATTCGCGTCAATCAGATTACCCCTGGCGCGGCGCGAACACCGGTATGGAACCCACACGCGGTCAAGGTCGGCATGGATGCGCTGGAGGAAAAACTGATCACCACCATTCCGCTGGGTCGCATCGGTGAAGCCGAAGAAGTCGCCTCGGTCGCGCTGTTCCTCGCCTCCAGCGATTCTTCAAACGTGGTCGGCGCAGAGATCGTCGTCGATGGCGCTGCAACCAGTTCACCCATGGGCGCACCTGCTCACCGGAAAAACTGGCAGGCATAACGAAAAGGTGAGGACGTCGCGTGCAGCCTGTGTAGCTCGCAGGCTGCACCGCGTTGTAATCGATAGCATTTTTCCATCCTGTGGGCGTACCTCAAGGATGAAATCGGTCTAAAAATCCAGAGGCGCGTTTCGCAAGCTTTGCTAATCTGAATTTTGTAGGTGAAGACGCAGACTGATGCGCAAGAGGATAGCGAGGAAGCGTGGGGCGCGCTCCTAAGGGTACACGGTTAGAAAGATCTCCGAGGTGAGATCCAGCCCTTATGCCGTGTGAAGCAAGACAGCACAAGACTGTTCTGTCAGAAGCCTGATAAATCTCGTAAGCCAGAGACCAGCGCTGGCCACCTACTCGATTCCAAAGCCCGCCTTGTGCGGGCTTTTTCGTTTTGCGATGTCCGATCACCCTCCCAGTCTTTCGACCATTCATCGACAAGACCGCCCATGCCCGTTGACTTCACTTGGCGCCTGCGCGAATATTATTTCCATCGGATGCGATCTAAACGCATACGACCAACAAATCTTATCGAACCTAACGTTGAGGATTCACCCCATGAGCAAGATCGAGAAAGTACTGGCCTCCGGCAAAACCCACACCACCCTGAGCAGCGCCGGCGTCACCTCGCGCGGCCATAACGGCGCCCTCGACATCGTGCTGTCGTCGCCGGGCAGCGACAAGCCAGTCCATGAATTCAAAGGCACCCAACCGCACCCGAAAGCCGAGCAACTGTTTGCTGGCGCATGGTCGGCCTGCTACATCGCCGCCGTCGGCCTCGCCGCCAGTCAGAGAAACGTCGAGCTTCCTGCGGACCTGTCCGTCGACATCGAAGTCGACCTGGGCCAGACCGGCGACGCTTACTTCCTGCAAGCACGCCTGACACTGCGCGCTCCGGGTTTGGATCACGCAGTAGCAACAGAAATCGCCCACGCTGCCGACCAGATCTGCCCGTACTCCAAGGCGACCCGCGGAAACATCGAGGTGGCGCTGAACGTTCTCACGGACTGAAATACCGTGAAGGTTTAACACCTTTTGGGCTTCTAGAAACATCAGATATATCGTATGCGATATAATCGCACGTGAAACACAAATTCAATTAAAGCATTCAGGTAATCACCCATGAGCAAGATCGAAAAAGTACTGGCCACCGGCAAAACCCACACCACCGCCAGCAGCACCGGCAACACCTCGCGCGGCCACAATGGCAGCCTCGACATCGCGCTCTCGTCGCCCGGCAACACACAGCCTGCGCACGTTTTCGCCGCCACCCAGCCTCACCCGGCTGCCGAGCAACTGTTCGCTGGCGCCTGGTCGGCCTGCTACACCGCCGCCGTCGGGCTGGTGGCCAATGATCTGAATGTGGTGCTGCCGTCCGATATGTCCGTCGACATCGAAGTCGACGTAGGCCAGACCGGTCAGGACTACTTCCTTCAAGCTCGTTTGACCCTGCGCGTACCCGGCCTGTCGGACAACATCGCAAAGACGCTGGCGCACACCGCCGACCAGATCTGCCCGTACTCGAAGGCAACTCGTGGCAACATCGACGTGGACTTGAAGGTCCTCACGGCGTGATGCAGCGCACGACGGGTTCGGCATCCTGTGTCGAACCCGTCACCTGCCGTTGATCACACACAAACATAGAGCACTTACGATACCATCGCACACGAGGTATATTTCAGGATTGCGCGACAGCAGTCTTCGACGAATGAGGCTTCCATGAAATCCACCCAAGACGCCGTACCCGCCGACCTGAAACTTTCCGACTTTCTGTGTTTTGCGGTCTATTCAACCAACCTCGCGTTCGGCAAGGCATACAAGCCGATCCTCGAACGGCTGGGCCTGACTTACACGCAATACATCACCATCGTGGCATTGTGGGAGCAGGACAATCAGACCGTCGGCAGTCTCGGCGAAAAGCTGTTTCTGGAATCGAACACGCTCACGCCGATCCTGAAAAAGCTCGAAGCAATGGGTTTCCTGCAACGCCAGCGCGATCCTGAAGACGAGCGTCAGGTGCGAATCAACCTGACGAAACAAGGCAAGGCGTTGCGCGAAGATCAGCCGGAAACCGGGCTGTCCGGCGCGACGGGCCTGACGCAAGAGGAGTTCACGCAATTGCAGAAGTCGATCGTGAAGCTGCGTAATAACTTGATCAAATCAATGAACACTGAGGAGTAAGCAATGACCACGCACACTGAAACTGCACTTCTGGCCGGTGGCTGCTTCTGGGGCATGCAGGATTTGCTGAGGAAACAACCCGGCGTGGTGTCGACGCGAGTCGGTTACTCCGGCGGCGATGTGCCCAACGCCACTTACCGCAACCATGGCACTCACGCCGAAGCGATCGAGATTGTGTTCGACCCGAGCGTCACCAGCTATCGGCAGATCCTCGAGTTCTTCTTCCAGATTCATGATCCGTCGACCGCCAATCGTCAGGGTAACGACATCGGCCTCAGCTACCGCTCAGCGATTTTCTATTTGAATGAAGACCAACGAGCGATAGCCGAAGACACGGCGGCCGATGTCGATGCCTCCGGTCTGTGGCCGGGCAGGGTCGTGACTGAAATCGTGCCTGCCGGTCCGTTCTGGGAAGCAGAGCCGGAGCATCAGGACTACCTGGAAAGATTGCCCAGCGGCTACACCTGCCATTTCATTCGGCCAAACTGGAAACTGCCGAAACGCGCTTGATGCAAAAATCCCCGGGAGCCGGCACTGGCCCTCGGGGATTATGCAAATGCGGTATCAGGTTGCGTGCTGAACCACACCGCGCTCTTCCAGCAAACGCACAAACATCGTCAGGCTCTGCGACACCGTGCCCCTGCGCCACACCAGCCAGGTGCACAAATAACGGAACGATTGCGACAACGGCCAGATGCTCACGGTGCTGCAGCCCGGCATGCTTTCGAGCATGCTACGCGGCATCAGCGCGAGGCCGGCACCGGCACTGACGCAGGCCAACATGCCGTGATAGGACTCCATCTCGAAAATCTTGCCGGGCACCGCCGCGTCGTTGGCGAACCAGCTTTCGAAGTGGTGGCGGTAGGAGCAATTGGAACGGAAGGCGTAGATGTTTTCGCCGTTCACATCCTGCGCACGCTGGATGGGCGAATGGTGGAGCGGTGCGATCAGCACCATCTCTTCCTCGAAGGCCGGCACGCCCTCCAGCGCCGGGTGCAATACCGGGCCGTCGACAAACGCAGCAGCCAATCGCCCCGACAACACGCCATCGATCATGGTCCCGGAAGGTCCGGTGGACAGGTCCAGTTCGACCTTGGCGTGTTTCTGGTTATAGGCGGCCAGCAGTTCGGGAATACGCACCGCCGCCGTGCTTTCGAGCGACCCCAGCGGAAACGATCCTTGCGGTTCTTCACCGGCGACCGTCGCCCGGGCTTCCTGGACCAGGTCAAGAATGCGCCGGGCATAGTCGAGAAAGCTCCAACCGGCCGGTGACAGGCGCAGGCGGCTTTTCTCGCGAATAAACAGGTCCACGCCCAAATCCAGCTCAAGCTGTTTAATGCGCGTCGTCAGGTTCGATGGCACCCGATGGATATGCTGGGCGGCCACGCTGATGCTGCCGTGCTCGGCGACAGCTTTGAATATCTCGAGCTGAACCAGATCCAAGTCATTCTCCAAACGTGAACGATATGCTCAGTATTATTCAGTTTCCAGAAAATTAACACCGCCGTAATCTGAGCACATCCCCACCTCGCAGGACGGTGCCATGACCAACGTTTCCAGCCTTACCCATGCCATTTCGATCAACCCCGCCAATGGCGAACAGATTGGTCACTACGCGTTTGAATCCGATTCGACGCTGCAAGCCGCACTGGCGCGAGCCGCGACCGGGTTCCGTGCCTGGCGCAGCAAGCCGGTGGCGCAACGCGCGCAGCTGTTGATCGTTCTGGCCAAGGCCTTGCGCGACAACTCGGCAGCCATGGCCAACATGATCACCCTGGAAATGGGCAAGCCGATCACCCAGGCCCGTGGCGAAATCGAAAAATGCGCGCAACTGTGCGAGTGGTATGCCGAACACGGCCCGGCCATGCTCAACGCCGAACCGACGCTGGTTGAAGGTGGCAAAGCGCGCATTGAATACCGCCCGCTCGGCCCGATTCTCGCGGTGATGCCGTGGAACTTCCCGATCTGGCAGGTCCTGCGCGGCGCCGTTCCAGCGTTGATTGCGGGCAACACCTACGTGCTCAAGCATGCACCGAACGTGATGGGCAGCGCGTATTTGCTGCTTGAAGCCTTCAAGCAAGCCGACTTCCCTGAAGGTGTGTTTGAAGTCATCAACGTCACACCAGAAGGCGTTTCCACGGCGATCAAAGACTCGCGCATCGCTGCGGTCACCCTCACCGGCAGCGTGCGCGCCGGCATGGCCATCGGCGCGCAGGCCGGTGCTGCATTGAAAAAATGTGTCCTGGAGCTGGGCGGTTCCGACCCGTTCATCGTGCTCAACGATGCCGACCTCGACGAAGCGGTCAAAGCCGCCGTGATTGGTCGCTATCAAAACACCGGGCAAGTCTGCGCGGCAGCCAAGCGCCTGATTGTCGAGCAAGGCATCGTCGAGGAATTCACGCGCAAGTTCGTCGAAGCGACCGGCAAACTGGTGGTCGGTGATCCACTGGCGAGCGAGACTTACATCGGTCCGATGGCACGCTTTGATCTGCGTGATGAACTGGATCAACAGGTACGCGACACCCTGGAGGAAGGGGCGACGTTGTTGATGGGCGGCAAGAAGGCCGAAGGCCCGGGCAACTTCTACGAGCCGACGGTCTTCGCAAACGTCACCGACCAGATGACCTCGTTCAAACAGGAACTGTTTGGCCCGGTGGCCTCGATCATCACCGCTCGCGATGCAGCCCATGCGCTGGAATTGGCGAACGACAGTGAGTTCGGCCTCGCCGCAACGATCTATACGCGCAATGTCGAACTGGCCGAGCAATTGACCAGCGAACTGGAAACGGGTGGTGTATTCATCAATGGCTACTGCGCCAGCGATCCACGCGTGACCTTCGGCGGCGTGAAGAAAAGCGGTTTTGGTCGTGAGTTGTCGCACTTCGGCGTACGCGAGTTCTGCAACGCGCAGACGGTGTGGCTGGATCGCCGCTGATCGCCCCCGGTTGCCTGGGTGTCATTTAACACCCAGGCAACGGCATTCGAACCGCCCCGCGTAGCGACTATGCTGTTGAAGGCAAACTCTGCGGGAGGATTTGAAGATGTCGTTGACGCTTTACTACCATCCGTTGTCGTCGTACTGCCACAAGGTGCTGATCGCGCTGTATGAAAACGCTACCGACTTCGACAGGCGAATCATCGATCTGGGGGACGTAGCGCAGCGAGCAGAGCTTCAAGCACTGTGGCCACTCGGCAAGTTCCCGGTCATCCATGACGCCGCTCGCCAGCGAACGGTGGCGGAATCGACCATCATCATTGAGTACCTGGACCGGTTTTTCCCAGGCGCCAACCCGCTGATTTCCGGCGATTGGGACAGCGCATTGGAGGTTCGGCTCTGGGACCGGCTTTTCGACAACCATGTTCAGGGGCCGATGCATCAGATTGTCCTTGATCGCCTGCGCTCGGCCCACGGCGATCTGACCAGGGAACGCGCGGCGCTGGACACGGCGTACAGCATGCTCGAACGCCAGATGGCCTCCCGAATATGGGCGGCCAGCGCGGATTTCAGCCTGGCCGATTGCGCGGCGGCCCCGGCCTTGTTCTATGCCAGCACACTCCAGCCGTTCCACGACGATCACCATCACTTGCAGGCTTATTTCGAGCGGTTGATGGCACGGCCGTCAGTGCGGCGAGTCCTTGACGAAGCCAAGCCCTACTTCTCGATGTTTCCGTTCGCCGAGGCCATCCCGGAGCGGTTTCGCTAGCGCACTCATTTGACGATATCGATCAACTGCTCGCGCTGCGCGCCGGTCAGCATCGGCCCGAAACCGGCACCGGCATTGTCTGCCATGTAGCGCGGATTGCCGGTGCCGGGAATCACGCAAGTCACCGCCGAGTGAGCCAGGAGAAACTTCAGCGCCATTTGCGGCCAACTGTTGACCCTGACATCCGCCGCCCAACGGGGTAACGGTTTGTCCTTCAAGCGGGCGAGCAAACCACCACCGCCGAACGGCCGATTACAGATCACCGCCACGCCACGTTCGCGACACAGGGGCAGGATGCGTTTTTCGACGCCGCGATCATCCAGGGCATAGTTGATCTGTAAAAAATCCAGCGGTTCGGCCTTGAGCACCGCTTCCACCTCGTCATACGCCGACGCGGTGTAATGGGTGATGCCGATGTAGCGGATGCGCCCTTCTTGCTTCCATTCACGCAAGGTCGGCAGGTGGGTTTGCCAGTCCAGAAGATTGTGGATCTGCATCAGATCGATGCGGTCGGTTTGCAGCAGCTTGAAGGACTGCTCCATCTGCGCGATGCCTTCTTCGCGGCCACGGGTCCAGACCTTGGTGGCCAGAAAGGCCGGCGATCGCGGCTCATGGATCGACAACAATTCACCGGTGGTCTGTTCGGCGCGACCGTACATGGGCGAGCTGTCGATGACCGTCCCGCCCTTCTCGAACAACGCGCGCAGCACGGCGGGCAGTTGTTTGTAGGCCGCACTGGAAGGCTCGACATCGAACCCGCGATACGTCCCCAACCCGACGATGGGCAATGGCTCGTTGCTGGAAGGTATGGACCGGGTCAGCATGTTCTTGCCTCCTGTTTCCGTCGACGGCGCAGAGACTGCAAAGGCCGGGTCGAAGGTGAAAACCGCCGAAGCACCGGCAAGCAGCGTGAGCAGTTGTCGACGCGTGTACCCATCAGTGTGGCTCATGGAATGGCGCTCTACCGATGAACTAGACTCTGGCTCCGATCCAATGGATTGCATCCCTGAGCCCAGAGCCGTCAATGTCGCCCACTAAAGTTAGCCGAATGCCACGAATCCTGATGCTCATCGTCGTCATCCTGGCAGCGTTGTACCTGACGCTGTGTGCGGCGCTGTTCCTGTTTCAGCGCGCGCTGATCTACTACCCGCGACCCAGCGCCATCCAGACGCCGGAATCGGTGCTGATGCTGACGGTCGACGATGCCCAAGTGCAGGTGTCCGTCAGGCCGCACAACGGTCCCAAGGCGTTGATCTATTTCGGCGGCAATGCCGAGGATGTTTCGCGTAACCTGTCCGAATTTGCGCAGGCGTTTCCTGACCACGCAATTTACTTGCTGCACTATCGAGGTTTCGGCGCAAGCTCCGGCTCGCCGTCCGAGGAGGCGATTCAGCGTGATGCCATGACCCTGTTTGACAAGGTCTACGCCAGCCATCCGCAAATCGCCGTGGTGGGTCGCAGCCTCGGTTCAGGCGTCGCCGTGCGCCTCGCCAGTCAACGCCCGGCTTCAAGCCTGATTCTGATTACGCCCTACAACAGCCTGGAAGACCTCGCCGTGCGCCAGTTCCCGTGGGTTCCGGTGAGGTGGCTGCTACAGGAACGGTTTGAATCATGGAAGTATGCGGCGCACATCACGATACCAACGCTGTTGATCGTGGCCGAACACGACGAAGTCATACCGCGCGCCAGTACCGAGCAGCTCTACGCCCACTTCGCCAAAGGCGTGGCCACGCTGCAGGTCATCGATGGCGTAGGCCACAACTCAATCTCCGAGAGTCCCCAATACCTGCCGTTGCTGGGCACAGGGCTGTGATGGCAATCGACGCGGTGATAGAGCCCATCGATCATTCGGTCATAAACAGTGATTGGACGGCCGGTCCCCTTGCTCTTAGCCTGCGCGCGACCGGCTATCAACTATCTGGATCACACGTATTTCCCGTAGGCAGGACACCATGATCGTCAGACCCAAACCGAACTTCCTCAACATCATGAGTGCGATCAAGGGCTCGATCGCCAAACGGATTGCCCTGCGTTGCCTGATGGTGACGCTGCTCGCGTCAGTGATCGTGCTGGTCGAGACCTTGCACCCCAGCTACTTCTCCAAGGTCAGCGCGACACCGTTCACGTTGCTGGGTCTGTCGCTCTCGATCTTCATGAGTTTTCGCAACAACGCCTGTTATGACCGCTGGTACGAAGGCCGAAAAGCCTGGGGCGACGTGATGGTCGCCATCCGCTCGATGATCCGCGAAACCCGGATCATCCAGGACGCAAACGAACGTCGCACACTCCTTCGTCACCTGTGCGGGTTCGCCCACGCGCTCAACGCGAAACTGCGTCTGGAAAATGAACTCGCGGCCAGTGGCCGCTGGCTCGACGTCGTGCCGGAAGACAACACCCCAGACTTCAGCGGACACCTATTGCAGCAGGTCGGGCAGCAATGTTCGACACTCAGCGAGTCAGGGGTGATCAACGAATGGCGCTACACGATCATGAGCAATCATCTGACTCGCCTGACCCAGGCGCAGGCGACCTGCGAACGCATCAAACACACGCCGTTGCCGTTCGCCTATACCTTGTTACTGCATCGAACCAGCTACCTGTTCTGCTTCTTGCTGCCCTTCGCGATGGCCGAGCCCCTGGGCTGGTTGACGCCGATTTTCACGGCGATTGTCAGCTACACCTTTTTCGGCCTGGATGCGATTGGCGATGAGCTGGAGGACCCGTTCGGGCGCGACGAAAACGACCTGCCAATCGATGCCATTGTGCGCACTATCGAGCGGGAGGTTCTTGCGGCACTGGGAGAAACCCCACTGCCTCCCGTGCTCAAGCCGGTGGATTTTGTGTTGGGGTGATAACACCTGATGCCAGTACAGACACCACGCCACACAGTGTACTTCGGTAAGTGTGATTCTCAATTACAGTAACGTTCATAGAGCTATTGCTTATTAAATGTCTCTCATTGGTTATAGCGTGCACTAGCAGCTTGAACTTTATTCCAAGCCCCCACTGTTGGGGAATTACACCACTCCCTTCACTCGCACCCGACTATTAATAGCTTCAAAAGTTTAAAACGTCCGACGAAATAAAAATTCTTCCAAAAAACAATAAGTTAAATGCTGTCGAATTCACTATTGGATAAAAGGTATGTTTTTTGGCGAGGAACGTTTGACAGGGCGACAAGACTGGTCGATAACTACAACGGTCTATTAGAACAGGGCGCGAGCGCTTATTACTCGCCTCTCGCTGTTCACCGGACAACTTAAAAACCTCTTGTCTTCAGGCCCTTGTATGGACCGTGCGGTAGCTTTGCCTACGGCAAAACGCCACCTTCATATAGCCGATACGCCATCTCAGATACACCCAATTATTGAACTCGTTGTTGCATGGACGCAACAGCGATTGATTCACTATTGATACACGCTCAAGTAATCCACATAAAAACAATAATACTGTCCGACTTAACACTTTCCGGGACGCCAATAGAGCCACTGCCTGCCTAAACTTTCGATTAGTACGGAGTTTACCAGCATGTCTGCAATCAGTTGCGAACGTTCCACCTGGTACCTGTTGCAATGCAAACCTCACCAGGATGAACGTGCCCACATCAATCTGATTCAACAGAACTATGTCGTGTTCCACCCTCAGCTGATAAGTGATCGTGTCATTCGCGGCAAACCGCAGCGGGTTCGTGAATCACTTTTCCCCGGCTATCTGTTCATCCATCTTGGCGGCAACGACAACTGGGCGCCCATACGCTCTACTCGCGGCGTCAGTCGTATCGTCGAATTCAATCATGGTCCCGCAACGGTGTCCGAGAACGTCATCGAGCATCTGCGTGCGCGCTGTTTCGAATCTTCGATTCCCGATGATGCCCCTCCCCTGACGCCCGGCGACCACCTGCAAATAGTCCGCGGACCGCTGTCGACACTTGAGGGGGTTTTCATCGCTGCGCATGGGGCTGAGCGAGTGATGATCCTGCTACAGTTTCTCAATCGCGAGCAGCCTATCTGTGTGCCGTTAAGTGACCTCGAACGCCAGCACACCTCGTCGCAGCTCAATATTTGACTGATTGATTATTCGAGGAGCCATCACATGGCCTTGAAATCACGTTGCCTTACTGCACTGATCATGGCCTCGCTGTACCCCTCAATGGCCTGGAGCATTCGCCCGGCGCCGATCGATTTATACGGGTTGGACTTCACACCGACCTTCAAGCTTTCAGAAAGTTATGACGATAATTTCCGGGAGCTGGAGACCAACAAGCAGTCTTCCATGATCACCCAGTTGCTGCCCTCCTTCGAGCTCAAGGCCGAAGATCGCAACAGCGCCACGCGATTAATCTGGCAACCCTCCCAGCATATTTACCACGACGAACCGGATGCTTCGTACACGGCTCAACGGGTGGGGGCGCAAAGCATTATGGAGTTCACTGACAGGCACCGACTGAAACTTGAAGCCGAGTACCATAAATACCAGAGCACGGAATCAACGGCAGTCGAAGGCGTCAATGACAAGATCAACAACAAACTCGTGGGCGGCCTCTACACCTATGGCGCCAGGAGCGCTGACAATCAGATGGATTTCGGCGCCAATTACGATGAACTTCGCTACGACAATGCCGACGGCGTCAACAACGACAAAGAGCGCAACACCACCGGCCTGACCACCACCTGGTATCACCGCCTCGGCAGCAACACCCGCAGCCTGCTGGAATACGATCACACCCGTTTTGATTACCTGCAATCCAACAGTCCGCGCAGCAGCAATTCCGATGCCGTTCTCGCCGGCGCCGTTTGGGACATTACCGCTCGCACCACCGGTAAAGTCCGCATTGGTTATGAGAAAAAGAACTTCGATAGCAGCCAATCCAACGACCTCAACAACCCCACCTGGCAAATAGACCTGCAATGGAAGCCACGCACTTATTCCACATTCACCTTCGTTGCACGCCAGGCCCTCGCCGAGGGCGATGATGGCGCCGAGGCCGTCAAGTCCACCTTCACCCAGGTCGGTTGGCGCCACGGCTGGACCGAGCGGATCACCACGGTGGCCGAAGCAGGGATCGGTCGATATGTCTACGAAGGCCAAAGTCGCACGGACAACCTTCAGGACTACAACCTGGCCGTGATGTACGCGATGCGCCGCTGGCTGGATATCGAACTCGGTTATCGATACCGCGATAACAGCTCCGATGCCGAAGATCAAAGTTACACCCGCAATGTGGTGCACATCAGCTTCAACGTAAGCCTCTAAGAGGGTTTAGACATGAACTCACAGACGCTTGGTTTGTTATTCGCGCTGGCGGTTCTACCCAATACGTATGCAGCAGACCCCGGGACCCAATACAAACTGGCTGCTGGCGATGTCTTGCGCATCACCGTGTTTGGCGAACCGGAATTGAGCCTGAAAAGAATCCGCCTCAGCGACGCAGGCACGTTTTCCTACCCGTTCCTGGGTGAGATATCCGCGAAGGGCCTGACACCCGGTCAGGTTGAAAAGATCATCGTCGACGGACTTAAACAAGGTTATCTGATCGACCCGAAAGTCAGCTTGAGCCAGATCGAATACCGTTCGTTCTACATCAATGGCGAAGTACAGAAACCTGGCAGTTACCCATTCGTCCCCGGCCTGACACTGGAGAAAGCCATCGCCCTGGGCGGTGGCTTGACGGAGCGAGCCTCGATCAAACGCGTGACCATCGTGCGCGGTGATGGCGGCACCACGCTCACCGACGAAGTTACGCGCAGCACCACGATTGCCCCCGGCGACACCATTTCCATTGCTCAAGGGTTCTTCTGATCATGGACAATAGCCCCAGCACTTACGTCGAACGTCCTCTTCAAACGCATCTGCATCAGCAGAACAGCGAAGACCAGGACACCATTGATCTGCTTAACGTCTGGCGAGTGATCTGGCGCGCCAAATGGAGCATCGGCTGGCTGGTCCTGCTGTGCTGTGCGCTGGCGGTGGCTGTGGTCACCACCCTTATGACGCCGCAGTACATCGGCAGCACCACCTTGCTGTTCAACGATAAAACGCCGCCGGCGGTGTCCTTCCAGCAGGTCAAGGATTCAGGCAGCACCGCCACCGAATACTTGCAGACCCAACAGGCGCTCCTGCAATCGCGGGACCTTGCCGAACGCGCGGTGAGAAAACTCAACCTGACGACCAACCCGATCACAGACCCGCGCCAGCAGCCGAAGTCCTGGTTCATGCCACGCCAATGGCTGGCGGACCTCGACCTTGACCAATGGCTGCCAGGGTTGAGCAAGTTGATACCGGTGAAAAACCCGCCCACCGAGGAGGACATTTTCAACGAGGTCACGCAGAACCTCATGCTCCATACCAACATCAAATTTGTCGGCAAAAGCCAGTTGCTGCAAATCGACGTCGAGCTGCCAGACCCGGATCTCGCGGCGGCTGTCGCCAACTCGCTAGCCCAGAGCTTTACCGACAGCCAGCTCGACACCAGCGAGAAGTCATCGCAGACCCTCACGGCCTGGATGAACACACGACTGATCAACCTGCGCGACAACTTGCGTGCGGCTGAGAAAAAGCTTCAGGGCTACCGGGAAGAGCAAGGTCTGGTCGACGTTGGCGGTGTCGCCACCATCAGCGCCAACGAACTGGAAATGACCGGTAATCGCATGGTCGACGCCCGTCGCAACCGTGCTGAAGCAGAGAGCGAATACCGCCAGGCGAAGGCCCTGAGCAATGGCGACCTGAGCCGACTGTCCAGTGTGCCGGCGGTCTTGAGTAACCCGTTGGTCCAGCAATTCCAGGCGGATCGAGCCAAGGCGCAAGCCAAGGTCGATGAGCTGTCCGCACGTTACGGTCCAAAACACCCGAGCCTGATTGCCGCGCAGTCCGATTTACGCGCCGCCACCACCAGCCTGCAATTGCAGGTGCAACAGGTGGTTGCCGGGATCGAGCGGCAATACCAGCTCGCCACGGCCAGTGAGGCCTCGCTACGCCAATCCTTCAACAGTAACAAATCGCAGATCCAGGACATTGCCCGCAAGGAATTCCAGTTGCGCGAGTTCCAGCGCGAAGTCGACAGCACCCGAGCGCTGTATGAAACCTTCGTCACTCGCTTGAAGGAAACCGCCGCCACCGCCGACATGGACTCCACCAAAGTGCGCATCGTCGACCCGGCTATTGTGCCTTTGGAAGCGAGCAAACCACGCAAAACCCTGATTGTCGGGATCGTCGGCTTGCTCGCGGCGATGATCGGTGTCGCGCTGGCGTTACTCCAGGACAAACTTAGCAATACCTTCAAGACCGATGAGTCGATGGAAAGCACGCTTAACATTCCGCTGCTCAGCGTGGTGCCTTTGGTCATGAAGAAAAGTCGCCGGCAACTGGCGCGGTTGTTCGAAGACAATGACAACCCGCGTTTCTCCGAGACCATTCGCAACCTGCGCACCTGGCTGATGTTGCAAAGCAGTGATATGCCGTCGCAAGTGGTGCTGGTCACCTCGACCGTTGCCGGCGAAGGCAAAAGCACCATCGCCAACAACCTGGCCAGCTCGCTCACTCCGCTGGAGCGGGTGCTGCTGATTGATGCAGACATGCGCCAGCCGACGCTCTCGCTGAATTTCGATTTCCCACCTGATAGTCCGGGGCTGGCGAATGTGATTGCTGGCACTGCCCGCCTTGAAGACTGCATCGTCTCGGTGGGCAATCTGGACATGTTGCCGGCCGGAAGCATGGTGCCTCCCGCTCTGGATCTGTTCGGCGCGCCACGCCTGCCTTCCCCTGCGGACTCAAACGATTCGACACACCAGCCGCCGCCGCAGGACCTGCTCAGCTCACCGCGGATGGCGCGCATGCTTGAGGTGCTCAAGTCGCGTTACCGGCACATCATTATTGATTCACCGCCAGCAGAAATGATCAGCGATGCGTTGTTACTGGCCAGGCATTCAGATGCCGTGATCTATGTGGTCAAGGCCGACAGCACGCCGATCAATCAGGTGCAGAGAAGCATTGCGATGCTGCAGCAAAGCCACGTTCCGGTATTCGGAGCCGTGCTCAATCAGGTCGATCTGCGCAAGGCTCGCAAGTACGGTTACAACCATTCCCGCACGTTCTACAACTACGACCTCGTGCCCAGGTAGCCCGAGACCACGCTGGCTGCTGCACCTCCTTGCACCCTCAACATCACTTGCATCACCTCCGCCGAGCTTAGGACTACCCGGCGGGAGCCACGCCGTGTCTCCCGATCAGTGCCTATGGAACATCCTGTCTCGAGGTCAAGCAAATGACACCGCAATACACCCATCACATCGCACACCGCCGAGGCCTGACGTTCTGGCTGCAATGGTTGAGTGCGATGACGTTGACCATCTCGCTGCTGACGCTGCTCGTGTATTGGCGCGTAGGCGCCCTGACCAGCGACTACCGCATTCTGATGATCATGACCGTGCTCGGTTCAGTGCCGGTCTACAGCATGATGCAGGTTTACCACAAGCGTCATGGCCTGCTGGTCGGGCTTGGCCGATTACTGGCTGCCTGGTTGATCCTGCTGGCGATTCTGGCGGCCATTGCGTTCATTACCCAGACCAGCGCGATTTTCTCGCGCCAGGTCATCATCGTCTGGATGGTGCTGGGCTTTGTGGTGCAGGCCGCGAGTTTTCTGCCCCTGCACTGCCTCGCCCGATTGCATTCACGGATGATGTGCAACGAGCGTCGCTCAGTGATCATCGGCACCTGCCCGACCGCCCATGAGCTGGCGAAAAAACTCAACAGGCCGAACCGCGCGCTGGTGCTGGGATTCATCGCCGCCGCCGATGACAGCGGCCCGGCACCCAGCATTCTGCCGCTGCTGGGGCGCGTCGACGCGATTCGCGAGATCATCACGCGCCTGAACGTGCGCCGCGTCTACATCGTGCTCAATATGGCGCATGCCGCCACCATCGAAGCGCTCTACATCGACCTGCTGGACATGAACGTCGATGTGGTGTGGATCCCGGATTTCAGCAGCATGGTGCTGCTCAATCATTCGATCTCGGAAATCGAGCGGATGCCGGCCATTTACCTCAACGAGAGTCTGATCAGCTCGCATCCCGCCAGCCTGTTTTGCAAGGACCTGTTCGAGCGCAGCCTGGCCGCCACGGCCCTTATTGTGCTCAGTCCATTGCTGTTGGCGGTGGCGATTGCCGTCAAGCTGACCTCCCCGGGCCCCGTGCTGTTCAAGCAGAGTCGCCACGGCTGCAACGGTGAAGTGATCAAGGTCTGGAAGTTTCGTTCGATGCGCCAGCACGATGATAGCGAGGTGCGCCAGGCCACTCGTGACGATGATCGCGTTACCCCGCTAGGGCGCTTTCTGCGCCGCAGTTCCATCGACGAACTGCCGCAGCTGTTCAATGTGCTGTTCGGCCAGATGGCCCTGGTCGGCCCCCGCCCGCATGCCGTCACCCACAACATTTACTACACCGGCAAAGTGCGCGCCTACATGGCCCGTCATCGCCTCAAACCGGGGATTACCGGGCTGGCCCAGATCACCGGGCATCGAGGCGAAACCGAGACGGTGGAAAAGATGCAGCTGCGCGTCGCCCAGGACCTCAACTACATCAACCAATGGTCGCTGTGGCTGGACATCAAGATCCTCATCAAGACCCCCTTCACGTTGTTCTCCAAAAACATCTACTGACGCCCCGCCCAATCGTAAATCCGCATCACCTCCCCGTTGATCTGAATGGAGTCGCTCCATGATCAGGCTGCAAATAGTCAGGCATTACTCACCGAAGTTACTGGACGCCAACCAGGCCTATTCCTTCATTAACTTTGCCTCCATCGGCAGTTTTTTCGAACAGCCTCCCAGCACCGTCGCTTTTTTTTGCGACGGCATGCTGATGTCGACATTCATTTCCAGCGTAACGGGCACGACGGTCGGACGGGTCAGCTTTGACTTCACCTCGATTGCCGATCATGTCCTGGGCAGCGCCGAGCAACAGGGCAAGCGCGTGTATTTCGTCGGCGCCCGGCAAGCTGAACTGGACCTGTTCATCGACAAGATCAAGACGCTCTACCCAGGACTGGCCATCGCCGGTTATCACCATGGCTACTTCAACGCAGACCAGGCCGAAGGCATCCGGGCCGACATCTGCCGCAGCCAGGCGAACATCCTGATCGTAGGCCTGGGGGCCGGGTTGCAAGAGCAGTTCGAGCAGGAAACGTTGCGCGCCGGTTTCAGGGGGGTCGCCTTTACCTGCGGCGGCTTCATCCGCCAGGAAGCGATGACTACGCGCAACTATTACCCGGCCGTGATCAATCGCCTGCACCTGCGCGCGTTTTATCGCATGTATCGCGAGCCTCATACGATCAAACGCTACCTCATCGACTATCCCGGCAATTTTCTGCAGCTGCTGGCGATGATCGTTCAGCGCAAAGTCGCAATCAGCGTTGGGGAATGACCATGCACATCCTGTTCATTCTCAAGGATTTCAAGGCAGGTGGCGGCGTCGAGCGCGTTCAGCAGCGATTGTCAGAGCAGTTTCTCAAGGACGGCCAGCGCGTGAGTTTTTTCGTCATGAACGGTGACACGCCAGACACCGAGGGGGTTCAACGTCACAACAGTGGCGGCGGCGGTCTGCTCAGGTCGATCCTGCGGGTGCGCCGGCTGATTCGTCGTGCGGGGGTCACGCATGTGATTTCCGCCAAGGAGCAAGCGAACCTCTGCACCTGGTTCGCCACCTTGGGCAGTCCCTGCAAAGTTATCTATAGCCGCCACGCCGCACTGGATTGCACTGAACAGAAAACCGGTCCCTCAAGCCTGCGCCTGCTCTATGCGTTGTACCTGTGCGGCGGTGGCAAGGTGGTAACGGTCTCCAGTGCTCTGCGCCAGTCGATGGTCGATTTGCTCCCCTGGGGCCAGCAGCGAATCCGTTATTGCCCCAATGCCGTGGTCACCGATCAACTGCTCCAGGCCTCTCATGCGCCGCCGCTTGCCGGCCTGCCCAACGATTACTGGTTGAGCCTGGGCCGTCTGGTGGAACCCAAAGGTTTCCACCTGTTGCTCGATGCCTATGCCCTGGCGTTGCGCAGCGACGCACTGCCGGATCTGGTGATTGCCGGCGACGGTCCGTTGCTCGACGCGCTGACCACCCAGGCCCACCAACTGGGGATAGCCCATCGGGTGCATTTCACCGGTTTCCTGGCAAACCCCTATCCGCTGCTGCGGCATGCGCGATTGTTCATCCTCAGCTCCGTGCAGGAAGGCATGCCAACCGCACTGATCGAGGCCCTGGCACTGGGCACGCCCGTACTGGCGTGCGACTGCGAGACCGGCCCCCGAGAGCTGCTGGACAACGGCCGACTCGGGCAACTGGTCAGCGTCAACGACGTACCGGCGCTGGCCAATGGAATGCTGCAAAGCCTGACGTCACGGGGTTGCGTTGTGCCAAGCGCAAAGATGCTCGATGACGCCCTCCATCCTTACACCAGCCGGCACGCCGCGCAGGCTTATTACCAGGTATGGAACCAATGAAAAAGTTGCTGATTATCCTGCATGACTTGAGTGCAGGCGGGGCTGAAAAAATGATGGCGCGCCTCGCCAGTGCCCTGGTGGACGCAGGCAATGACGTGACATTGGTGATGCTCACCGGGGGAGGCCTGCATGCGAAGAACCTTGATCCACGGGTAAAAAAAGTCGAATTGCGCAGCCCACGCACCGCGCGTGCGGTACCGGCACTCACACGATTTTTGCGCGCCAATCGCTTCGACGCGCAACTGGCGGCCCTCACCCACGTCAACGTGGTGGCCATCGTCGCGGCCTGGTTGTCCGGGACGCTGGCACGGCTGCACGTCAGCGAGCGCAACGCGTTTTCCCATGACAAGCACGTCAACCCCGACCTCATGGTGCGACTGGCGTACCGGGTGGCGCCGCTGCTCTACCGGCTGATTCCAAACCCGGTGATCTGCGTCTCGCGAGGCGTCGCCCAGGATCTGGTCAACACCACCATCGCGCGACGCCAGGACGTGACCATTGCCGACAACCCGGTCCTGGACGATAACTTTCGCGACAAGCTGCCGGGGCCGCCGAGTCACCCCTGGCTCCTGGAAAAATCCAGCCCGGTGCTGGTCGCCGTCGGGCGACTGGCTCCACAAAAAGGTTTCGATACCTTGATCGCTGCCTTGGCGGCACTGGCGGATCCCAACGTGCGCCTGATCATTTTTGGCGAAGGCGCCCTCAGGGACAGGTTGCTTGAGCAGGCACGCAGGCTGGACGTGGATGATCGCGTCGACCTGCCGGGCTATACCCCTGATCCCATGGCGGAAGTGGCCGCGGCCAGTTGCTTTGTGCTGTCGTCGCGTTTCGAGGGCAGTCCCAACGTGCTGGTCGAGGCGTTGTCCACCGGCACGCCGGTGGTGTCGACCCGCTGCCCCCATGGCCCGCAAGACATTCTCATTGGAGGCCTGGTCGCACCGCTCGTGGCCGTCGACGACCCGATCGCGCTCGCGCGGGCCATTGACCTGCAACTGTCGATACCACGGGATCTGCAACGTCAATCGCGCATCGATGCCGCTGCGCGCTTCATGAATGCCAGCGCGGTAGAAACTTACCTCGCCGCGTTGCTGCCCAGGCCATCGCCATGAACACACTGCAGATCAGATATTCCACGTTGCGCGACGCCTTCACCTTGTTCGGCGTGCTGTTCTACATCCAGATGATCACGTTTGTTCTCGGGCTGGGCAGCGGCTCCAGCCTCGACGACTTCGATAAAGACCTCGAAGGCAACGTTGTCAACCAAGTGTGTGGCCTCATCACGCTATTGGTGCCGTTGTTCTTTTTCATCCGCAACAAGGTGTTCCTCAGCAAGACCTTCTACCGCAGCAACTTCTTTCTGCTGGTGTTCTTGCTCTGCGTCATCGCATCGATCGGCTGGTCCCAGGACCCGATGCTGAGTCTCAAGCGATTTATCGCGATGCTCAGCGTGGTGTTTTTTGCCGGGTTCATCGCCTACAACTACAGCCTAGAAAAAATTACCTTCATGCTCGGCTGTGCCATCGGCGTGGCGGCCTTGATCGGTTTGATACTGGCGTTGGTCATGCCCAGTGCCGCGTTTATTTCCGGAGGCATCCGCGACGGCGCATTCAAGGGGATATTCACGGAAAAAAACGCCGGCGCGCGACTCAACGCGATCGCCATCCTGCTGTTGCTGCCGATGATTCGACAGCGCAATCGCTGGGCGCTGTTCTGCGCGTTCTTTTCCTTTATCGCCATTTTGCTCGCCCAATCGGCCACGGGGGTGGTGCTGATCATTGCCGGGACGGTCAGCTATAGCTACTTCCTGACGTTGATCCGTTTGCGCATCCATCGCTCCAGGCTGGCGTTCCTCGGTTGCACCCTGCTCTACCTGTTGGTGTGTTTGCTTCTCTACGACTACTCCGCGGTGTTGCTGGAACTGGCCGGACGCGACCCGTCACTCACCGATCGCACCATGATCTGGGAACTGCTCGGCCCCTTTGTCGACAATCATTTCCTCAAGGGCTACGGCTTTGGCGCGTTCTGGTCCAGCCTCGATGCCGACGAATTCATCACCCGCTGGGGCTACATCGGCAACGCTCACAGCGGTTATGTAGAAACCCTGCTCAATGGCGGCATCATTCAACTGACAGCGTTGACACTGTTGCTGGCAGAGGCGCTGTTCAAGCAGTACCGGGCCGTGATAGGCAACCAGTCCGCTCGATTTCGCGCCAGCGCGCTGGTGATCATCGGCTTGTTCGTCGTCACCAATTACGTGGCCTACGTCATTCCCAACTATCGCTCAGCCGAGTTTCTGGTGTTTTGCACGCTGGCACTGTCCTTCAAACGTCACTCCGTGCAGCGCCCTTTTGCGGCGGTAACGTCCGCCCCTCGCGCTGAAAGCGTGTCTCCCGACGCAGTAGCCCAGAGCTTTCGCAAGGAGAAACACCCATGCTGAATGAAGCCGCCGGCGCCCCCGGCTCGGTGTGCGTAGTCATTCCGATGTACAACGCTGCCGGTAGCATCCGAAAGACGCTCGACTCGCTGAAAGAACAAACACGCATGCCCGATCATGTCATCGTCATCGACGATGGCTCCAGTGATGAAGGGCCGCAGATTGTCGAGCACTACGTCGCGCCCTTTCCCTTGACCCTGCTGCGCCAGGCCAACGAAGGTCCGGCCAGTGCCCGCAATAAAGGCGTGTTCAGCGCCCGGGAAACGTTTATTGCCTTTCTCGATGCCGATGACCAATGGCATCCACAAAAACTGGAAAAGCAACTGGCGCTTTATGCACAGCTGACGCGCGACGGGCACAAGGTCGGGCTCATCGATTGCTACCAGATGAGCGAATTCAGTGACGGCACGCGCCAGTTGGAGGACCGCTGCAAAGCAGGTCATCATTTTGCCGATTTCATCCACGAAAACGTGATCAACGGTACCTCCGGCGTGCTAGTGGTACGCGAGGTGGTGACGGCTCTCGGCGGCTTCGACCAGTCCCTGCGCTATGCCGAAGATCGCTTGCTGTGGACCCGGATCGCCGAACACTGGGAGATCCACACAGTGCCGCAGATCCTGCATCGGCGTGGCGTCAACAGCGGCAACATTACTGCACAACCTCAAAAGTACTATCCGCACAAAGTCAAATTCATCGAGCTGTACCTTGACCGTTACGGCGCCCGGCTGAGCGAGCAACAACGCATCCATTTCGTGCTGGCCAATCATGCCGATTTCCTCAACGCATTCTCCCGACGCGGTGAACACGTACAGGTCATCCAGGTGTTCCAGCGGATGCTCGAGCATTCCTGGAAGGCGATGTTTTTCTTCAACGGCAAACCGACCCTGCGTTACCTCTACGCCTTGGCAAAAACGTTTGGCAGGACGTCCTGAGTCGGCATCCCTCTATCTTTCGCGGTTCAACCATGGCCAATCATCGTCTGGTGACATTGATCTGGATCTTCACCGAGAAACTCGGCCTGATTGTCCTGTCCATGATCACGTTCGTTGTCTACGCCCGGCTACTGTCACCGGAAGAACTGGGGGTGGGCACCGTGATCATCGCGAGTGTCGAGTTGATCGGCATGATCTACTCCTCGGTGCTGGAAGACCCGCTGGTACGGCTTGAGCGCCTGGAAGACAAACACATCTCCACGGCATTTTGGGCGGCGGTGCTGGCGAGCCTGGTGTCGATTGTCGTGATCTCGCTCGCGGTGATCGTGTATTCACCCTCCCCGGTACTGCGCTGGATGGTGGCGGTGGCCTCGGTGAAGATTCTGTTCACCATGATGGCGAGGGTCTACGTGGCGCAGATGCGCCGTAGCAGCAACTTCAGGATGCTGGCGTCGCGCACATTACTGGGCAAGGTGTTGGGCGGTGCCGGCGGCATTGCGGTGGCGCTCTGGGGCCTGGGGGCGTGGGCGGTGATTGCCCAGGCACTGCTCATGGAACTGGTTTCCATCATCGTGTTGATGCTCGGCGACCGGCGCCGTATCGCTTTTCATATTGACGGCGCGGTGCTGCGCGACCTGCTCAAATCCGGTTTCCCGGTGGCGATCAACGCGCTGAGTTCGCAAGCGTTGCAGCGCGGGGTCAATGTGGTGCTTGGCATGACCGCCGGCACCCATGCCGTGGGCATGTTCAACATGGCGATGCGGATCATCGATCTTCCGCGTAGCGCGATCTATAACGGCTTGATGAGCTATGCGCTGCCGGTGTTCGCCCGGCGCAGCAACGAGCCGTCGCGACTGCTGGGGATCATCGGCGACTCGACGGCGGTCAGTGGCTTTCTGTTGACCCCTCTGTTCATCGGTATCGCGCTCACGGCAAGCGACCTCATCCTGTTGATCTTCGGCGCCAAGTGGGCCGAGGCCATTCCAATGCTGCAAGTGCTGGCCTGTACCGCGGCCATCGGCAATACGGCGATGTTCGCCACCACTGCGCTGGTGGCGGTCAATCGCAGCCACCTCACGATCAAGGCCGAAGTCGCCACCACGGTTCTGGCGCTGGCGCTGGTCTACAGCTTCGGCAGCGCCTATGGCGGCATGGCCGCCGCGCTGGCACTGCTGGCGCGAATGCTGCTCATCACACCGCTGCAAATTCGCGGGTTGAACACGGCCATCGGTTACGGCTGGCGGCGCTTCTTCGACTCCAACTACCGCAGCGTGATCGCCTCGCTGGTCATGGCCGCGACGGTGGCCTGGGTATCGAGGCAATGGAGTTTCCAAGGCTATCTGCACCTGATCTGCAACATCGGCATCGGCGCTCTGACCTATGCCGTGGCCTATAGCGTGTTGCACCCGCGCTGGCCGCAAGAATTCAAAACGGTCTTCACCGCACACTGAATTCAGTCCCGAGACAGGAACATCTCACCATGCGCAAAACTACGCTGATCACTGGCGGGGCCGGCTACATCGGCTCCCATACGGCCGTGGCACTCATCAACGCCGGGCATAGCGTGCTGGTGCTCGACAACCTGTGCAACAGCTGTCGAGAATGCATCGCTCGCCTTGAATTGCTGACCCATACCCGAGTCGATTTCATCAATGGCGATATTGGCGACTCGATCTTGCTCGACAAGATTTTCAGCCGCTACGACATTGATGCGGTGGTGCATTTTGCGAGCCTCAAATCCGTGGAAGAAAGCATTCGCAAACCGCTGGACTACTACGCCAACAATGTCTCCGGCACGTTGAACCTCTGCCGGGCGATGGCCAGGCATGAGGTGTTCAACCTGGTGTTCAGCTCCTCGGCGACGGTGTATGGCGACCCCGTGAAAACCCCGATCCCGGAAGACATCGGTACCGGAAAACCGGTCAATCCCTATGGCCGCACCAAGCTCATGATCGAGGAGTTGCTCACCGACGTTTGCTACGCCGATCCGCGCTGGAGCATTGGGCTGCTGCGTTACTTCAATCCGATTGGTGCACATGAAAGCGGGATGATCGGCGAAGACCCCAGCGGCCGCCCGAACAACCTGTTGCCGTGCCTGACGCAGGTGGCGATTGGACGGATTCCCGAGCTCACGGTGTACGGCTGCGACTATCCAACGGTGGATGGGACCTGTGTGCGCGATTACATTCATGTGGTCGACCTTGCCCACGGCCACCTCAAGGCGCTCGAGGTGTTGCATGAAAAAGGCGGCATCAACGCCTGGAACCTCGGCACCGGCGTTGGCTATAGCGTGTTGCAGATCATCCAGAGTTTCGAAGACATTACCGGCATCAGCATCCCCTACCGTTTCGCCCCGCGCCGCGTCGGCGATATCGCCAAATGCTGGGCCGATCCTCGCAAGGCAGGACGCGAGCTGGGCTGGACTGCACAACGCGACCTGGAACAGATGATTGTCGATACCTGGCGATGGCAGTCGCGCAATCCGCAGGGGTATCGGTCGCCCTGTGTCATACCGTTCTTGATGACGGTGAAATAATGCTGAGGGTCAGGGCCGGTCTGCTGCTGGGGCTATTGTGGTGTGCGCTGGCCTGCTCTGCCGCGCAGGTACCCTCCCGTCCACCGGCGACCGGGCTGGTGCTGTGGCTCGACGCGGACGACGCATCGAGCATGACAGTCGACGGGCAGAACCGTGTGCAGCACTGGCGCGACAAGTCCGGCCAGGTCAATGACGCCACGGCAGACGATTCCGCCAAGGGGCCGCAGCGGGTGGCAAACGCCCTGAACGGCCATTCGATAGTGCAGTTCAGTGGCACTTCGGCGTTTCTTGGCAAAACCATCCGCAGTGAAAAAGGGCCGGTGACGGTATTGATCGTGTCGCTTCGGCCGCCCGAACAGACCAACGTCGGTCCCTGGCAACGGCTGTTCAGCTCTCGGCCACACACCGCCAGCAACGATAACGTGTTGCCGAATTTCGCCATCAGCCTGGAACAGGACACCGCGTATGCGCCGACCATTTCTGTTCTGGAGCTTTACGATGTGCCGATTGGCCCCTATGCCGTCGGGCGCAACGCCATCGGCACCGCCGACAACTTTCGCGGCGACATCGCCGAAGTACTCGTCTACGACCGGCCGTTTGCCTCTCTTGCGCAGCGCCAGCAAGCCTTTCAGTACCTGGCACACAAGTGGTCCGTTGCCGTCCCGCAACAAGCCGACACCTGGACCCGGGTCGGGCCGCTGGGCCCATTGCCAAGCCAGACCCACGCCAACCTGCCGCTGTCCGATCAAGCCAATACCGGCCAGTGGACGCTCGACACCCAGCTGTCCGACGACTTCAACGGCAAAACCCTCGACCCCACGCGCTGGCACGTCAACAATGCCATCGGCAACGAGTCGCTGGGACGCAAACCGGCGCTGTTCAAACCGGACAATGCCAGCGTCGAAAACGGCCACCTGAACATCGTCTTTCGCAAGGAAACCTTGCCGCAGAAGTACGTCCAGCTGGGTTTCAAGGATTACAGTTCGGCAATGGTGCGCACGAATGAGCGCGGTTTCTATGGCTACTACGAAGCCCGCGCCAAACCTATGAACTCGGCAGGCTCCAGCGCCTTCTGGCTGGCGTGGACGGGCATGACCGACAACGCCACCGAAATCGACATCTTCGAAATCGGCGGCAAAACCAAAAACGCCGCCTTCGACCGTCTGTACAACATGAACGCCCACCTGTGGGCTACGCCGCAAAGCACCGAACATATCGCCAACGGCAGCACCTGGGTCGCGCCCTGGCGTCTGGCGAACGCCTTTCATGTCTACGGCTTCGACTGGCAGCCCGACACCTTGCGCTGGTACGTCGATGGCGTGCTGGTGCGGGAGTCGACGAACACCCACTTCTTCTTCCCGATGCAGATTGTCTTTGACAGTGAGGCTGTGTGGGATTGGTTCGGCGTGGTTGACGATGCCGACCTGCCCTCAACGTTCAGCGTCGATTACGTCAAGGTCTGGCAACGCAGTCGATAAACGGCAGCACCGCATATCTGCGTGTTTTCAGTACGTCCAATAAAAACATATTTTCATGCTCATTTTGACATTGTCGCCCCCTGTGCTGGCACTGGCGGACGCGCTGACGGCCGCCGTGGTCAAGCAGTTCCCGGACAAGTTCTGATCCCGCGCGAGGGCACACCATGCTTGAAGGATTGGGCCGAACACAGCAGGACTTGCTCAATGCGTTGCTGCATCATGCCGGCGGCATGAGCATTGATGAGCTGGCTGACCAACTGGCGGTCACACGCACTGCGATTCGCCAGCATCTGGCGGCGCTGGAGCGTGACGGCCTGGTGCTGCGTGGCGAAACCAGGCCGACGGGTCGGCGTCCCGAGCAGTTGTATCGGCTCACCGAGCATGGGAAGGAGCAGTTCCCGCGCCAATACCAGATGCTCGCCAGTGTGCTGATCGACGAAGTGGCCGACATCATCGGCCCCGATGCCCTGAAGACGCTGATGCGCAGCATGGGCCGCAAACTGGCGCTGGACCGCGAGCATCAAGTCGTCGATGAAGCCCGGATCGTGCAGCACATGAACCAGGCGGGATACGAAGCCGAGGTGTTCTTTCGCGCCTCGGACACCCCGGAAATCGTCGCCCACAACTGCGTGTTCCACCGTCTGGCCGCGGCGCATCCGGTGGTCTGCGAACTGGACCTGGCCTTGATCGGGGCGTTGGGTGGCGCTGATGTCGACCACACCGAATGCATGGTCAGGGGCGGCAACGTTTGCCGTTTCAAACTTCGCCCCCAGGCTGACGCGGATCGACCTGAGGGCGAACACCCGGTTGAATCAGACCCTGACATTACGTCCGGGCAGCGATGACCGCTGGCTGGTTTCCCAGTCCTGGACAAGACCGACCGGTGCATCTGAGGCTGGCAGCATTTTGCGCCCGCGAACCAGATCGGATGCCCGCTCGGCGAGCATGATGGTCGGTGCGTTGAGGTTGCCGTTCGGCTCGGTCGGGAACACCGACGAGTCGATCACGCGCAATCCTGCGATGCCGTGCACACGCAGCTCGGAATCCACCACCGCCATGTCGTCCTCACCCATACGGCACGAACCGCAAGGGTGATACGTGCTTTCGAGGTTTTCACGAACGAACGCGTCGATTTCTTCATTGGTGTTCACCAAAGCACCGGGGGCGATCTCGCCATCGCGGAAGCGGTCCATCGCCGGTTGGCCGATGATTTCCCGGGTCAGGCGGATGCACCGGCGGAAGCCTTCGCGGTCCTCTTCACGCTGCAGGTAGTTGAATTGAATCTGCGGATGCTCGTAAGGGTCGGCGGAGCGCACCCGAACGTAACCGCGACTCTTCGGTTTGTTCGGCCCGGTCAGCACCATGAAGCCATGGCCCTTGATTGGCTTGTTGCCGTCGTAGCGCATGGCTGCCGGCAAGAAGTGGAACTGAATGTCCGGCCAGCGCAAGCCTTTGTCCGAGCGGATGAAACCACCCGCCTCGAAATGGTTGGTCGCGCCGAGTCCGTCCTTGAACAACAGCCAGCGCAAACCAATCATCAGCTTGCTCAAGGGGTCCATCTTGCTGTTGAGCGTCACCGGTTCCTTGCAGCCAAACTGGATGTACACCTCGGCGTGATCCTGCAAGTTTTCGCCGACGCCCGGCAGGTCATGGCGCACCTCGATCCCGGCTTTTCGCAAGACGTCCGCCGGGCCGATACCGGAGCGTTGCAGCAAGTGCGGCGAACCGATGGGGCCGGACGATATCAGCACTTCCCGATTGCAGTAGACCTGGTGGGTCTGGCCATTGTGGTCATAACTGATGCCCACCGCACGCTTGCCTTCAAGGATGATCTGGCGCGTCATCGCGTGGGTGACCACGGTCAGGTTCGGGCGGTCCATGGCCGGACGCAGGTAAGCGTTGGCGGTGGAGCAGCGCACGCCGTTTTTCACCGTCATGTGCATGGCGCCAAAACCTTCCTGCATGAAGCCGTTGCAGTCGTCAGTCTTGATATAACCCGCTTGCGCGCCGGCTTCGACCCAGGCGCCGTACAGCGGGTTTTTCATGTGATTACCGTTGGTTGTGTGCAGCGGGCCGGTGCCGCCGCGATAGCCGTCACCGCCCTCCTCGTAATGCTCGGCGCGTTTGAAGTAAGGCAGGCAATTGCGGTAGCCCCAACCCTGTGCGCCGAGGGACTCCCATTCGTCAAAGTCATAGGCGTGTCCACGGATATAGACCAGGCCATTGATCGACGACGAGCCACCCAGCACCTTGCCCCGCGGGCAATGGATGCGCCGGCCGTTGAGGTACGGTTCAGGCTCGGTTTCGTAGCGCCAGTTATATTTCTTGGTATTCATCGGGATCGAGAATGCACTTGGCATCTGGATCACCACACTGCGATCGCTGCCACCGAATTCCAGGACCAGAACCGAGGTAGCCGGGTCTTCGCTCAGGCGGTTGGCCAACACGCAACCTGCCGAGCCTGCGCCGATGATGATGTAGTCGTATTTTTGCGTAGCCATGGTTATCTCCCGACCGTCGATTCGTCGAAAACGGGCAACGGGTGCAAGGTCAGCTTGTCGCCGGTGGTGTAATGAGGGGATGTTTTTTCGATGTGCTGGATGACCGCTTCTTCGCGCTTGAGGTCGATTGAGCGGCTGAACCAGTAGTACACCAGCCCCGACACGATCAGCCCGACGAGCCAGGCGATGTCGATGCTGCCGAGCGCCTTGGCGAGCGGACCGACATAGACCTCACGCTGCTCGACGCCGTCGTAGATGTAGAAGAACGGGATCATCGAAATGAAACCGATGGCGTATGCCGCAATGCCGCGCAGGCCCCAGCTGCCATAGATGTTGTTGTGCGGCATGAAGAAGTGCGGGATGGCGTAGCGGCCCTTGCGGACGAAAAAGTAGTCGGTCAGGTTGACGGAAGTCCATGGCACCAGGAAGTACAACATCACCACCAGGTAGATACCCAGCACCGACAGGCCTTTGCCCGAACTCTGGATGCTCAGGGCCACACCCAGTTGCAGCAGGATCACGAAACCGATGGCCAGGATACGTGCCTTGCGGGTGGGTTCGATGTGCTTGATCGAGTCGACGCAAGTCAGCGTGGTCAGCTTGGCGCTGTAGATGTTCATGGCGATCACCGGCAAGAACGCCAGGATCGTGATGACCACCACCGCCGTGCCGATCAGCGGCGACACGGTGTTGCCGACTTGGCCCAGAGCTACCAGCACATCAGTGGAATGCAGGTGATCGGCTAGCCAGCCACCCACGGAAATCATCCATGCACCGGACAGCGACGCCCCCAGAAACACCACCGCAATCAGTTTGCCGCTGGAGGTGTTCTTCGGCAGGTAACGTGAATAATCGGACACGTACGGGGCATAAGCGATGTTGTAACTCGCCGCCGCCGCGAACTGGGCGATGAAACCGGTCCAGTTGAATCCCAACGGCGCCGGGGCCACTTCACCGGCCGCGAGCACCGGCATTGCCGCATCGGGAACCCAGCCCATCAACACCGCCAGCGTCACCAGACCGTACAGCGGCAGCGACAGGTACAAGGCCCATTTGAAACTGCGGTGCATCCAGTCATGGCCGAGGATCGCCAAAATCGCCGCCGGTATTGTCACGGCCACGGCAATCACGGCGGGGTTGAAGCCGAAGATCGTGTGCAAGCCCTGCATCATCAACACCAGGTTGACGATGTTGAAACCGGCAAACACAAACAGCGTCGCCAGCAGCACCAGAATCACACCGCGATAACCGAACTGCGCACGGGACTGGATCATCTGAGGCAGGCCAAGGTGCGGGCCTTGCGACCCATGAAAGGCCATGAACAAAGTGCCGAACATGATGCCCAGCGTGCCGGCGAGCGTAGTCCAAAGCGCGGTCAGGCCGACACTTGGACCCACGAAGCCGATGGTCATGGTGAAGAACGTGAAATTGCCGAGGAACCAGAACGGGCCCTGGCTCGACAGTTTGTCGGTGCGCTCGTGCTCGGGGATGAAGTCGATCGAATGCCCTTCGACCATGGGTTTGTCGTCGAGGAGCGACACGCTTGGGGCGGCTTTGGCGTCAATGTTCATGATGTACTCTTATTTTTGGAAGATCATGACGAGATAACTGCGTTCTTTTGAGTAAACGACGCACCTGTGGGAGCAAGTTCCCACAGGGGTTGAGTCAGCCATGACTCAGGGGAGCGTGATCCAGACCGCCTTGGTTTCGAGCAGGTAATCGAGCTGCTCCGCGCCGAGGTCCTTGCCGAACCCGGACTGCTTGTAGCCACCGAACGGCATCGACGGGTCGAGGGTGCCGTGGGCATTCACGTAGACCGAACCCGCTTTCAGCCGCGGGATCAGGCTGTGCACCTTTCCAAGGTCGTTGGAATACAGCGCGGCCGCCAGGCCGTAGGGCGAATCATTGGCCAGGGCCAGCGCCTCTTCTTCATCGTCGAACGCTGCGGTCACCAGCACCGGGCCGAAGATCTCTTCCTGGACGATGCGCATGTCGTTGCGGCAGTGGGCAAAAATCGTCGGCTCGACGAAGAAGCCGGGCCCCTCGACAGGCTGGCCGCCATAGACAAGCTGGGCACCCTCTTGCTTGCCGGTTTCTATGTACTCGGTCACTCGCGCTTTTTGCAACGCCGAGACCAACGGGCTGATAAAGCAGTCCGGGTCCAGACCCGGTGCGATCTTCAACGTCCGTGTGTAGGCGATCAGCTCGCGCAGGAATTCGTCGTAGACACTGCGATGAATATAGGCGCGTGTACCGGCATCGCACACTTGGCCAGAATTGAAAAACACCCCGTTGGCGATGGCTTGGGCGGCGGCTTTCAGGTTGGCATCGGCCAATACGATTACCGGTGATTTTCCTCCGAGTTCCAGGGTTAGTCGCTTCATTTCGTCCAGCGCAGCGCGCCCGACGGTACGACCGACCGGTGTCGAGCCGGTGAAGGTCAATTTGTCGATGCCCGGATGCGTGGCCATCGCAGCACCGACCACGCTACCGCGCCCGGTGACGATGTTAATCACCCCGTCAGGGATGCCCGCTTCCTGCACCAGTTCGGCGAAGCGCAAGGCTGACAGCGAGGTCAGTTCGGCGGGTTTGACCACCACGGTGCAACCGGTGGCCAGGGCGGCGCCAAGCTTCCAGGCCATGGTCTGCAGCGGGAAGTTCCATGGCACGATGGCACCGACCACACCCACTGCTTCCTTGCGTGTATAGGCGAGGTAATTACCCGGCAGCGAGGGCTCGACGGTACGCCCGTGAAGCTTGGTCGCCCAGCCGGCGAAATAGCGCAGGGTGTCGACGGTGCCCTGGATATCGACATCCCTGGCGAAAGCCGCGGACTTGCCCATGTCGATCGATTCGATTTCCGCCAGTTCAGCGGCATTTTGTTCAATCAGGTCAGCCAGGCGCTGCATCATCCGCTCGCGTTCCGCCGGTTTTGCCTGACGCCAGGCGCCGCCATCAAACTGGGCGCGGGCGGCCTGCACGGCGCGGTCCAGATCCGCTGTCGTGCCCATCGGAATCCTGGTGATCAGCCCCTCGGTCGACGGCTCGATGACGTCAGACGTCTGCCCGTCGCTGGCCTCGACAAAGGCGCCACCGATGAACATCTTCTGCACCTTGCTGAGGAAGCTCTGGGTGGCTTCCGATACACCGAATTTTTGCAGGTACTGCTTAACGATCGTGTCCATTTTCATACCCTCTGTGCGGCGGTCGGATCACGCCGTGACCGTGGTGGTTTCGTTCGTGGTTTGTCGCGCCTGAGCCCGTTCGTGGAAGATGAAACCAATGCTGTTGAGCAGCAGTTGCGCCGCCAGGATCGAGGTCATGCCAGTCGGGTCATAGACGGGGGCGACTTCCACCAGATCCATCCCGACGATGTTGCCTTGGCTGCGTTTGGCCAGGGCCTGGATGATTTCCAGCACTTCGTAGTAGAGGAAGCCACCGTGGCTGGGCGTGCCCGTGCCGGGGGCGATGGAGGGGTCGAAACCGTCGATGTCGATGGTGATGTAGTAGTTGATGTTCTGCGGGATCAACGCCAGTACACCGTCGACGCCAAGACGGCGCACATCGCGGACCGAGAGAATTTTCGAGCCGGCCGCGTGAGCTGCTTCGTAGTCATCGCGATTGGACGAAGACACGTTGCGGATGCCCATCTGGGTCATGCCGACGATGTGATTCATTTCGGAGGCGCGGCGCAGCGGGTTGCCATGGCCATAGCGAACGCCGTGGCGCTCGTCGACGAAATCCAGGTGCGCATCGAAGTGGATGATGTGAATCGGGCCGCGGCCCTCGAAGGCCTTGATCACCGGAGCGTGGATCGAGTGATCGCCACCGAGCACCACGGGCATGACACCGGCATCGAGAATCTTGCGCACGGCATACTCGGTGTTCTCGTTACTGGTGACCATATCGGTGTGCACGATGTCGGCATCACCGACATCGACCATGCGTACATCCGAAGCGGTCAGGTACATGACGTCGTCTTCGTGGTCATAGGCGCCGGCATGGCCGAAGGAAAACAGGGTCGATGCCTCGCGAATGCCCCGTGGTCCAAAGCGTGCGCCGGAGCGCCATTGGGTGCCCATGTCATTGGGTGCGCCGAGGATGGCGACGTCGGCATCGAGCGCATCCCAGTCGGTGCACACCGGCGATTTGGCAAAGGTGCAATGGCCCACGAAAGGCAGGTTCAGGCGACCGGATTCATAACCGTTCTTCGACATTTCAGGCATCTCCAATTCTTGTTATCAGCGAGCGGTCGTGGAAAGCGACCGCTGTTGGAATGACTATGGGCGCAGGTTTTCGTGGAAAAAATGCTAAACATCAGATACTCATATCGGCATTACCGATGCATCCACACGCGGGAGGTTCAAGGTGATCCAGCTCCACGATGTCGATCTGAAACTGCTCAGGGTGTTTGCCACGATTGTCAGGTGCGGAGGGTTTTCCGCAGCCCAGGCGGCGTTGAATGCCGGCCAGTCGACCATCAGCGAACAGATGACCCATCTGGAAACACGGCTCGGGGTCAAACTCTGCCAACGCGGGCGCAGCGGCTTTCGCCTGACCGAGCAAGGCGTGGCGATTCATGAGGCGACCCAACGCCTGCTGTCGGCGGTAGAAAACTTCTGCATGGATGCCGACGTGCTCAAGCAGCACATCAGCGGCAAATTGAATCTGGGGATCATCGACACCACCATCACCGACCCCGATTCACCGCTGCCGCGTACCACCCAGCGCTTTGTGTCGAGGGGGCATGACGTGCACCTGAACGTGTACGTCGGCACCCCGGCGGAACTGGAAGAACGCGTGCTCGACGGCCGACTGCACCTGGCCATCGGGCACTTCCCGATCTACGTGCCGGGCCTGTTGCACTCGCCGCTGTATCAAGAAGCCCTGGGGTTGTATTGCGGGCGACGCCACCCCCTGTATGGCAGCAAGGCCGAGGGTGATGAACTGCTCGAAGAAATCGCCGCGAGCCGGATTGTCGTCCGGGGCTACATGCAGCAATACGACCTGGAGCACCTGGGCGTGAGCAAGGCCGCGGCCACCGTGGACAACATCGAAGCGTTGGCGATTTTGTTGATTTCCGGCGCCTATCTGGGTTTCCTGCCGATGCACTTCGCTGCCCAGTGGATCAAGACCGGCGAGATGCACCAACTGGCCCCCGCCAGCCTGCAACTGATGTCACCGTTCGACGTGATCACTCGCCGAGGCACTGCGCCGCCGCCGATCCTCCAGGCGTTTCTTGAGGATCTGGCCGCGTGTTCGCGCAGCGCCGGCAAGACCTGACAGACGCGGCACAGGCCGGTCATACTCATTTCCATTCGCCACCTTGCAGGTTACCCATGCGCATCCACGTCACGTTCATCGACCGCGTCGGCATCACCCAGGAAGTGCTGGCCCTGCTCGGTGGGCGCAGTTTCAATCTGGACGCCGTCGAAATGGTGCCGCCGAACGTCTACATCGACGCCCCGACCCTCGGTGCCGATGTCCTGGAAGAATTGCGCGGCGCGTTGCTCGATGTGAAGGGCGTGCAAGCGGTGACGATGGTCGACATCCTTCCGGGGCAACGCCGACGCCTGCAACTGGATGCCTTGCTCGCGGCCAGCGTCGATCCTGTGCTGGCCGTGGATACCCGGGGCCATGTGCTGCTGGCCAATCCGGCGCTGATTGCACTGTGTGGTCGGGAACCGGCCGGTGAACCGCTGACGGCGCTGTTCGATGATCCTGCCTTGCAAAGCACGCTGATCGAGCACGGTTTCCGTCTGCCCATGCATGAGGTCAGCCTGGGTGGCCGAACGTTGCTGTTGGACGCCATGCCGATTACCGACGCGGGCGCCCTGCTGACCTTGTATCAACCGAACCGCATCGGTGAACGCCTTTCGGCACTGCACCACGACCATGCCGAAGGCTTTGATGCACTGCTCGGTGAGTCGCCGGCGATCCGCACCCTCAAGGCCCGTGCCCAACGCGTGGCAACGCTTGATGCGCCGCTGTTGATTCAGGGCGAAACCGGCACCGGCAAAGAGCTGGTGGCCCGCGCCTGCCACGCCATCAGCACGCGGCGTGACGCCCCCTTTCTGGCGCTGAACTGCGCGGCACTGCCGGAAAGCCTCGCCGAAAGCGAGCTGTTCGGCTATGCCGCCGGCGCTTTCACCGGCGCGCAACGGGGCGGCAAACTCGGCCTGCTGGAACTGGCTGACCAGGGCACGGTGTTCCTCGATGAGGTCGGCGAGATGTCGCCCTACTTGCAAGCCAAGTTGCTGCGCTTCCTCAGTGATGGCTGCTTCCGGCGAGTCGGTGGTGATCGTGAGGTTCGGGTGAATGTGCGGGTGCTCAGCGCGACCCACCGTGACCTGGAAAAAATGGTCAGCGAAGGCAGCTTTCGCGAGGACCTGTTCTACCGCCTCAACGTACTGAACCTGCAGGTTCCACCGCTGCGCGAGCGCGGCCACGACATCCTGTTGATGGCCAATCACTTCATGCAGCAGGCCTGCGCGCAGATCCAGCGCCCGGTCTGTCGACTGGCCCCCGGGGCCTTTGCGGCGCTGCTGGGCAACCGCTGGCCGGGCAATGTGCGGCAGCTACAGAACGTGATCTTTCGTGCTGCCGCGATTTGCGAAAATCCGCTGGTGGACATCGACGACCTGGACATCGCCAGAACCGCCGTGGAGCGCCAGAACGATGGAGAGGTCGGTAGTCTTGAGCAGGCCATCGAAGGGTTTGAAAAGAACCTGCTGGGGCAGCTTTACCAAAGTTATCCCTCCAGCCGTTTGCTGGCTGCCCGACTGCAAACTTCGCACAGCGCGATTGCCATTCGACTGCGCAAGTACGGCATTCCCAACAAACCCTGATCTCTCAGCCACCACACAATCCCTGGACTGCCACTTACCCCCACAGGGACTGCATGTCTATAAATCGATACAGCGTATCGAATTCAAGACAAAACCCTTTCGACCTGTCTGGAGCGGGGTTCACACCCTCCTCCCCGGCTGCCTGTATTGATTTCAATACGAACTCGTTGGCTCGAAACACCCAAGTTCACATCAAGCTATTGATTCAAATAGATAAAACAAGATTGGCACCACACTTGCTATCAACCCTCAAGCCACGCTCGCTGCCCCGGCACGAGCCTGTCCATCGCCATCCGCCACCAGTAGCGGATGAGTCTGAACAATGAGGAGTTGATATGAGCGAATTGCGTTTTACCGTCGATCACGAATGGCTGCGTCTTGAAAGCGATGGCCTGATTACCGTGGGTATCACCGCTTTTGCCCAGCAGGCCCTGGGGGATGTGGTTTTCGTTCAGGTGCCTGAATTGCGCGCCTTCGGTGCCGGCGATGAAGTGGCGGTGCTGGAATCGGTGAAAGCGGCGAGCAGCGTGTACATGCCGCTGGACGGCGAAGTGGTCGAGGTCAATTCGACGCTGGAAAACTCCCCCGAATTGATCAACGCAGACGCGTTGGGTGAAGGCTGGTTCTTCCGTATGCGCCCCAGCGACGCCAGCGCCATGGACACCCTGCTCGACCAGGCCGCTTACGAGCACCTGACCCGCGAAGACGCTTGAGGACTTCTGTATGACCACCCTCCTCGACACCCGTAACGAATTCATCGCTCGCCACATCGGCCCGCGTGCCGGCGACGAACAAGCCATGCTCAACAGCCTCGGTTTCGACTCCCTGGAAGCCCTGAGCGCCAGCGTCATTCCCGACAGCATCAAAGGCACCAGCGTCCTCGGCCTCGAAGACGGTCTGAGCGAAGCCGATGCCCTGGCGTTGATCAAATCCATCGCCGGCAAAAACCAGCTGTTCAAAACCTTTATCGGCCAGGGCTACTACGGCACGCACACGCCGTCGCCGATCCTGCGCAACCTGTTGGAAAACCCGGCCTGGTACACCGCCTACACCCCGTACCAGCCAGAAATTTCCCAGGACCGTCTCGAAGCGTTGCTGAACTTCCAGACCCTGATCAGCGACCTCACCGGGCTGCCGATCGCTAACGCCTCGCTGCTCGACGAAGCCACCGCCGCCGCTGAAGCGATGACCTTCTGCAAACGCCTGAGCAAGAACAAGGGCAGCCACGCGTTCTTCGCGTCCGTGCATTGCCACCCGCAAACCCTCGACGTACTGCGCACCCGTGCCGAGCCATTGGGCATCGACGTGGTGGTCGGCGACGAGCGTGAACTGAGCGACGTGACGCCATTCTTCGGCGCGCTGCTGCAATACCCGGCGAGCAACGGTGATGTCTTCGACTACCGCGAACTGACCGAACGCTTCCACGCTGCCAACGCGCTGGTCGCCGTCGCGGCTGACCTGCTGGCCCTGACCGTGCTCACGCCGCCGGGCGAATTCGGCGCCGACGTGGCCATCGGCAGCGCGCAACGCTTCGGCGTGCCGCTGGGCTTCGGTGGCCCGCACGCCGCTTACTTCTCGACCAAAGATGCGTTCAAGCGCGACATGCCGGGCCGTCTGGTCGGTGTCTCCGTGGACCGCTTCGGCAAGCCGGCCCTGCGCCTGGCGATGCAAACCCGCGAGCAACATATCCGCCGCGAGAAAGCCACGTCGAACATCTGCACCGCACAAGTGCTGCTGGCCAACATCGCCAGCATGTACGCCGTGTATCACGGTCCGAAAGGCCTGACGCAGATCGCCAACCGCGTGCATCACCTGACCGCGATTCTGGCCAAAGGCTTGAGCACCATCGGCCTGCACGTCGAACAAGAAACCTTCTTCGACACCCTGACGATCAAGACTGGCGCCAACACCGCCGCATTGCACGACAAGGCGCGCGCCCAGCAGATCAACCTGCGCGTGGTCGATGCTGAACGTCTGGGCCTGTCCCTCGACGAGACCACCTCGCAAGCCGATGTGGAAACCCTGTGGGCCCTGTTCGCCGACGGCAAAGCGCTGCCGGACTTCGCCGCCCTCGCCGCGTCCGTGGTCAGCACCTTCCCGGCCGCACTGGTCCGCCAATCGCCGATCCTCAGCCACCCGGTGTTCAACCGTTATCACTCGGAAACCGAGCTGATGCGCTACCTGCGCAAGCTCGCCGATAAGGACCTGGCGCTGGATCGCACCATGATCCCGCTGGGTTCGTGCACCATGAAACTCAACGCCGCCAGTGAAATGATCCCGGTGACCTGGGCTGAATTCGGTGCCCTGCACCCGTTCGCTCCGGCCGAGCAAAGCGCCGGTTACCAGCAGTTGACCGACGAACTGGAAGCGATGCTCTGCGCCGCCACCGGTTACGACGCGATCTCGCTGCAACCGAACGCCGGCTCCCAAGGTGAATACGCCGGCCTGCTGGCGATTCGTGCCTATCACCAGAGCCGTGGCGAAGACCGTCGCGACATCTGCCTGATCCCGTCCTCGGCCCACGGCACCAACCCGGCGACCGCCAACATGGCCGGTATGCGCGTAGTCGTCACCGCGTGCGATGCCCGCGGCAACGTCGACATCGAAGACCTGCGCGCCAAGGCCATCGAGCACCGCGAACACCTCGCCGCGCTGATGAGCACTTACCCGTCGACCCACGGCGTGTTCGAAGAAGGCATCCGCGAAATCTGCGGCATCATCCATGACCACGGCGGCCAGGTGTACATCGACGGCGCCAACATGAACGCGATGGTCGGCCTCTGTGCGCCAGGCAAGTTCGGCGGCGACGTGTCGCACCTGAACCTGCACAAGACCTTCTGCATTCCGCACGGCGGTGGCGGCCCGGGCGTTGGCCCGATTGGTGTGAAATCGCACCTGACGCCGTTCCTGCCGGGTCACGGCACCATGGAACGCAAGGAAGGCGCAGTCTGCGCAGCACCGTTCGGCAGCGCGAGCATTCTGCCGATCACCTGGATGTACATTCGGATGATGGGTGGCGCGGGTCTCAAGCGTGCTTCGCAACTGGCGATTCTCAACGCCAACTACATTTCCCGCCGCCTCGAAGAGCACTACCCAGTGCTGTACACCGGCAGCAACGGCCTGGTAGCGCACGAATGCATCCTCGACCTGCGTCCGCTGAAAGACAGCAGCGGTATCAGCGTCGATGACGTCGCCAAGCGCCTGATCGACTTCGGCTTCCACGCCCCGACCATGTCGTTCCCGGTCGCCGGCACGCTGATGATCGAGCCGACCGAGAGCGAATCCAAGGAAGAACTGGACCGCTTCTGCGACGCCATGATCCGCATCCGCGAAGAAATCCGCGCCGTGGAAAACGGCACCCTGGACAAGGAAGACAACCCGCTGAAAAACGCTCCGCACACCGCCGCGGAAATCGTCGGCGAGTGGACGCACCCGTACAGCCGTGAGCAAGCGGTGTATCCACTCGAAACCTTGATCGACGCCAAATACTGGCCGCCGGTCGGCCGCGTCGACAATGTCTTCGGCGATCGCAACCTGATCTGCGCCTGCCCATCCATCGCCGACTACCAAGACGCCTAATAACGAACGCATCCCCCTGTAGGAGCTGTCGAGTGAAACGAGGCTGCGATCTTTTGACGTTGCCGTTTAAAAACAAGATCAAAAGATCGCAGCCTCGTTTCACTCGACAGCTCCTACAGGTCACTTTATTCATTGAACGTCAGAGGACTTCACCATGTTCAGCAAGCACGATCAGATCAAAGGCTACGACGACGAACTGCTGGCGGCGATCAACGCCGAGGATGCTCGGCAAGAGCATCACATCGAGTTGATCGCCTCGGAAAACTACACCAGCCAACGGGTGATGGAAGCGCAAGGCAGCGGCCTGACCAACAAGTACGCCGAAGGCTATCCGGGCAAACGCTATTACGGCGGTTGCGAACACGTCGACGTGGTTGAGCAACTGGCGATTGATCGCGCCAAACAGCTGTTCGGCGCCGATTACGCCAACGTCCAGCCTCACTCCGGCAGCCAGGCCAACGCTGCGGTTTATCTGGCGCTGCTGCAAGCCGGCGACACCGTGTTGGGCATGAGCCTGGCCCACGGCGGCCACCTGACCCACGGCGCCAAAGTGAGTTTTTCCGGCAAGCTGTACAACGCCGTTCAGTACGGCATCGACACCGTGACGGGGCTGATCGATTACGACGAAGTCGAACGGCTGGCGGTCGAGCACCAACCGAAGATGATCATCGCCGGTTTTTCCGCCTACTCGAAGACGCTGGACTTCCCGCGCTTCCGTGAGATTGCCGACAAGGTTGGCGCTTATCTGTTTGTGGACATGGCCCACGTTGCGGGGCTGGTGGCGACCGGTCTGTACCCGAACCCGATTCCCTTTGCCGATGTTGTCACCACGACCACACACAAGACCCTGCGCGGCCCGCGTGGCGGCTTGATCCTGGCCAAGGCCAATCCGGAACTGGAGAAAAAACTCAACGCGGCGGTGTTCCCCGGTGGCCAGGGCGGCCCGCTGATGCATGTCATCGCCGCCAAAGCCGTGTGCTTTAAAGAAGCGCTGGAGCCTGCCTTCAAAACCTATCAGGCGCAAGTGATCCGCAACGCCCAGGCGATGGCCAAGGTCTTTATCGACCGTGGCTACGACGTGGTGTCCGGTGGCACCGACAATCACTTGTTCCTGGTGAGCCTGATCCGTCAGGGTCTGACCGGCAAAGACGCTGACGCTGCCCTCGGCCGCGCCGGTATCACGGTGAACAAAAACGCCGTGCCGAACGACCCGCAATCGCCGTTCGTGACTTCAGGCCTGCGCATCGGCACGCCGGCCATCACCAGTCGAGGTTTCAAGGAGGCCCAGAGCATGGAGCTGGCCGGCTGGATCTGCGACATCCTCGATCACCTCGGCGATGCCGATGTCGAGGCTCAAGTCGCCCGGCTAGCCGCTGCAATGTGCAGCGATTTCCCGGTATACCGCGACTGATCCGCAGCACTGACTGTGTGGGGGCGAGCCTGCTCGCTCCTACAGGTTCCGATACAGTCTCTCTTTTCCCACTCGAACAGAAGACCACTACACATGAGCGTACTTGTGGAATCGACTGGCCAAAGCCCGGCCAAGATGGAAGTCGGCGTCAAACTGCGCGGCGCAGAAAAGGTCGCGCGGATACCGGTCAAGATCATCCCGACCGATGAGTTCCCGCGTAAACCCGACTGGATTCGGGTGCGCATGCCGATCTCCCCCGAGGTGGATCGCATCAAGCAATTGCTGCGTAAACACAAGCTGCATAGCGTGTGTGAAGAAGCCTCTTGCCCGAACCTTGGCGAGTGTTTTTCCGGTGGCACGGCGACCTTCATGATCATGGGCGACATCTGCACCCGCCGCTGTCCGTTCTGCGACGTCGGCCACGGCAGACCCAAACCGTTGGACGCCGATGAACCGATGAACCTGGCGGTTGCCATCGCCGACCTGCGCCTGAAGTACGTGGTGATCACCTCGGTGGACCGCGACGACCTGCGCGACGGCGGCGCCCGACATTTCGTCGATTGCCTGCGTGAGATCCGCAAGCTGTCGCCGGGCGTGCAACTGGAAACCCTGGTGCCGGATTACCGCGGTCGCATGGACGTGGCCCTGGCAATCACCGCCACCGAACCGCCCGATGTGTTCAACCATAATCTGGAGACCGTACCGCGCCTGTACAAAGCTGCGCGGCCGGGCTCGGATTTCGAGTGGTCACTGGATTTGCTGCAGAAATTCAAACTGTGGGTCCCGCACATCCCGACCAAATCCGGCCTGATGCTCGGCCTCGGCGAGACCGACGAAGAAGTCATCGAAGTCATGCAGCGACTGCGTGAGCACGATGTCGACATGCTCACCCTCGGCCAGTACCTGCAACCGTCGCGCAGTCACTTGCCGGTGCAGCGTTTCGTGCACCCGGACACCTTCGCCTGGTTCGCCGAAGAAGGCACCCAAATGGGCTTCAAGAACGTCGCCTCCGGCCCGCTGGTGCGCTCCTCCTACCATGCCGATCAACAGATGATAGGGGCGAAGACCGGCCTGAATACCCACTGACGCCTCCCCTCAGATCATCGGTGAAGCACTCACCACGCGCAGGGCCAGCCCTTCGTAGGCATCCAGCGTGATGGTGAACTCACCCTCAGGCGTGAGATCACCCTCAACTCGCTCGTTGATGATGTCGACCACCGGCCCCGGTGCAATATTGGGCAGGTGCAAGGTTTCGGTGATCGGCGTCGAGCCGAAGTTCAGCGCAGTGATTTGCGTGCCTTTGCCAGCGGGCAATTCGTGAACCATGATCAGCAGCCCCGGGTGCTGCACATCCGGGATCAGGATCTGCCGACTTGCGGCGATGTCGTATGAGCGCCGTGCTGCCAGGATTCTGCGCAGTTGCGAGACGAACGAATCCGAGTCTTTCAGTTGGCTGGGCAGGCTGCCATACAACGTCTTCGGACGTGGCATCTGGCCGGCGGACAGTGGCGCCTCTGGATTGAGGTCGACCAGATCGTAGGCGCCCCGGTGAATCCAGCGCGTGTCACCGTCACCCATCAAATGTGCAACCTCTTCGGCCGGCAAGGGCAACGCGCCGACCAGGTCCCAGCCTGAGAGTGCGAACACGCCCGGTTGCATGGCGTTGTACATCACCAAGAGCAAATGGACCTGGCGAATCTGTTGGATATCCGCCGCCGAAATCGCGTCCAGATCACGAATTCCCAGCGCCGCAGTGATGATGCTGACGGTGGTGCAGGACACGCCGTTGGTGACGAACTTCAGGTTGTAGGGTGCGTGCTCGCCGGCCAGACGCTCGTACATCTGCTCGCGGATGTGTTCGCGCAAGATATTGCCGGGGAAGGTCTGGCCCTGAAAAAGGTAAGTATCGTGGGCGTGCAGCGTCCAGAAATGCACCAGTTCCAGAGTCAACTCGTCGTGGTTCTGCAGAGCATGGATCAGCGAACCCGGATCGATGCCGAGGGTGTGCATCTGGCGCAGCATCAAGCGCAGGAATTCGGTATCGCCCATCAGCAACGCGTGTTGGTAGGCCGGGCGAGTGATGAAGTCGTAGGACAGATCGGCGCCACCGTGGGACATGCTGGCGATGTCGTCGACGGTCAGGTTGAGCTCTTGAAAACTGAAACCGCCAGCCTTGCGGATCGCGCCGGCCAGGAGCTGGTTACCGGTGATCGATAGCGGGTGGCTTTCAGACCAGGCCGTGCCGTCGAGTTTGCGCTCCACGCCGAGAAATCCATTGGCGTCCAGGCGCAGAATCTTCGCGCCCATGACGTCAATGGCGTGCAAGGCATCGCCGATGATCATCTGCTGCGCGGCGAAGGTCGGGTCCAGCCAGTTCAGTGACGGCTGCCCTTCCTTGAAGTAATGCAGATAGACCCAGCGTCGCGGCTTGCCATCGACACCGATGACGATCGGTGTCGCGCTCCAGTCGGTTTCCTTGACCCCCGGTTCGAAGAAGATCACTCGCTGCAACTGGCCGACGATGTAGTGCTTGTCCCGCAGCACGTCGACCTGCAACGGGCTGAGGTTTTGTGAATCACGACCGTCGGCAATGTCCGGCAGCAGAGGCCAATCCTCTTCGCGGATTTCGACCATGTGGTAGAGGCCGGGATAGTCTTCGTAGGCCATCTCGGCCAGGCGGAAGTCCGCGCCTTTGCCGGTATGCGAAGGAATAACGTCATCGATGATCACGGCGTTGTGCGCGGCGGCCATGCGCACCAGCGCTTGAAGCTGCGCTTCGGTGCCCAGTTGCGGGTCGATTTCGAAGCTGATGCGGTCGAAGTTGCCGTCAATGGTCGGTGTGCGTCGGGTGCCGGTCAGGCCGCCGGACATTTTCAGCGGGCCGTTGTGTATGCCCTGGATGCCGATTCTTGACAGGGCATGCCACAGGGTTTCGTCGCCCAGGGCTTCGAGCACGGTGCCATTTTCGCGGGTGACGATGGATGCCGGGTAGGCGGTGAACCATACGGACGCGAGGGCGGAGGCATCCCTAGGCCGGGTATGGGCGTAGGGCTGTTGCCACATCCGGCCTTGCCCTGAGTAGAGTTTGGCGCGCTGTCTGGCGGCGTGAAGCATCGATTGTTCAACCAACCAGGTCACGTGGTTTTTGTCAGCCGCGGTCATAGAAACGATTACCTGTTGTTTGGGTAAATATCTGTTGGGGCAGCGTTCGCTTGTTGGCGTCGGTGGCCACTTCCTCCTTATATGAGGGCCTGGGTTTGTATTCGTTGCATTTAGGGTTGATTGGGTTGGGTGTATATCCGTTGTTGGGGTAACGGCGGCTATTGGTTCCGCTTTTACAGCGGGTCACTTGGAGAAGCGCCAAGTAACCAAGCGCTTTTGCCCCTGACGTTCGGTGCCTCGCCTAGGCTCGGCATGCCCTCGCTCCGGTCCTGCTCCGTGGGCCCGCCGCCATCGGCCATCCATGGCCGGGGGCGGCTAACCCGGCATCCATGCCGGGTTGCCCACTGCGCAGAACCTCCACTCGGCCTCTCGAGGCGGCGTGTGCATCAAGATCAAGAGCTGCAAGCGAGCTACCGCTCGGCTTGTTGAGTGGTGAGGAGCAAGAGCGTTGCGTCGATCTGCTTTTTGTAAGAGTGAGCCTGCTCGCGATGTTGTTGATCTTGCTGTTGCATTCGGGTTTAGGTGGGTATGGGTTCACTTTTTAAGGCTGGTAATGCGATGGCGAGTGCCAGTATTAAAAGCGCTGCTGCTACCGCGAAGGTGATTGTCATGCCGTTGGCGACGGCCGCTGGCGCTGCTCGCGTGATGTCGGGGGCGGATGTGGCGAGCGCGAAGATTGCGCCCATGACCGAGGCTCCGGTGATGAGTCCCAGGTTGCGCGACAGGCTGAGCAGGCCGGCAATAAGGCCTCGTTGGTCGGGGCTGATGCCGGTCATGATCAGTGTGTTGTTGGCCGCTTGGAAAAGTGCGTAGCTGGCGGTGATGACTGCGATGGGCGCGAGGTAGCCCAAGACGCCGAAACGTGTCGGCATTGTCGCTAATACGCACGCCCCTAGCACCATGCAGGCCAGTCCGGCGACGGTCATGCGTTGCGCGCCGAATCGGTCGACCAGGCGCCCGGCGGGGACGCCAGCCAGTGCGGCGACCAGCGGGCCGACTGATAAGGCGAGTCCGACCAGTGCGGCCTTTAGCCCTAGCGTCGCCGAGAGGTAGAACGGCCCGACCACCAGTGTCGCCATCATCACGGTCGAGACCAGCAGGCTCATGGCCAGGCTCGCGCGCAAACTCCGGTCCTGGAACAGTGCGAGCTTTATCAGTGGCGATGCCACCTTCGCCTCGACGAACAGGAAAATCCCGCTGCCGACCACTGCCATCAGCAGCAACACAAGGTTGAGCGCCCCCCAGTCGCCACCGCCCCAGGTCATCGACAAGGCGTAGGCGCCGAGTGTCAGCGCAAGGACCAGCGTCCCGGTAATGTCGAACCTGGCACGCTGCGCCTTCGGCACAGGGCGATCGGCGGGCAAGTAGCGAAACGCGAGGGCCCAGTTCAAGAGGCCCAATGGCAGGTTGACCAGAAAAATCGCTTGCCAGCCGAAGCCCGAGATCAGCAGGCCACCGAGCGAGGGGCCCAGCGTGGTGCCGATTGCCGACATGGTGCCGAGCAAGCCCATGGCGCTGCCGGTTTGTGCTTTGGGCACGGTCTCGCCGACGAATGCCACGGTGAGCGCCAACATGATCGCTGCCCCCAGGCCCTGTACCGCCCGGGCAGCGACCAGCCACCACAGCGTCGGCGCCAGACCACACGCCAGTGACGCCAATGTGAAAATAGCGATGCCCGACAACATCAAGCGTCGCCGACCGATGAGATCACCGAGGCGTCCGACGCTAACGATCAACGTGGTGATCGCGAGCAGGTAAGCCAGGACGATCCACTGCACTTGCTGGAAAGAAGCCTCGAGCGCCTGGGCCAACGTCGGCAAGCCGGCATTGGCGATGCTGGTGTCGAGCGACGGCATCAACATCGACAGGGAAAGGCTGGCGAGCGCCCAGCGCACCGAACCGGTTTGCGTCATGAGTTTCATGGTTTTTGGCCACTGATGAAAAGTTGACCTTCAGCGTATTCCCGCGCATGACAGGGCGGAAGACGCACGCCTTGCACTGAATACCTGCACACGACGCCATGTCAGCGTCAACCGTGCTAACGTTGCCCCATGACGACTCCCGACCTGAACCTGCTGATTACCCTGGATGCGCTGCTCACCGAAGGCAGTGTGGCGCGCGCCGCCCAGCGCTTGCGATTGAGCCCATCGGCGATGAGCCGGGCGCTGGCGCGGTTGCGTGCAACCACCGGCGACCCGCTGCTGGTCCGGGCCGGGCGCGGCCTGGTGCCGACGCCCCGGGCGCTGCAATTGCGTGAACAAGTCAGCCAATTGGTGCAGGACGCCGAAGCGGTCTTGCGCCCTGCCGAGCAGCTCGACCTCAAACAACTGGAGCGCACCTTCACGCTGCGCACCAGTGACGGTTTCGTCGAGAATTTCGGCCCGGCATTGATTGCTCGCCTCGGCGATGAAGCGCCCGGCGTGCGCCTGCACTTCTTGCAGAAGCTCAACCAGGACAGCACGTTGCTGCGTGACGGAACGGTCGATCTGGAAACCGGCGTGGTCGGCGACACCACCAGCCCGGAGGTGCGTACCCGCGCCTTGTACCAGGACCGATTCATCGGTGTCGTGCGCATGGGGCATGCACTGAGCAAGGGCAAGATCACGCCCGCCCGTTACGCGTCTGGCAAGCACATTCTGGTGTCGCGACGCGGACGAGACCAAGGGCCGATGGATGACGCCTTGAAACCCCTTGGCCTGGTGCGGGAGATCGTCACGATTGTCGGCGGCTTTTCTGCGGCACTGGCGCTGGCCCGGGCCTCGGACCTGATCGCGACAGTGCCGGAACGCCACACACAGAATCTGCGCGCCGGCCTGCACTGTTTCCCTCTGCCGGTGGCGACGCCGATGATCACGGTTTCCATGCTCTGGCACCCGCGAATGGACGCCGATGCCGCGCATCAATGGTTGCGCGGCTGCATTCGTGAGCTGTGCGCAGGATTCCAGGCACCCTGAACTGATTTTTGTGGCCTGCAGGACTAGACTCAATCGGTTGCTTCGGACCACACCGGTCAGGCTAGCGATCTGGATATGAGGGAATGTCATGAGCGACAAAGACACGCTACGTAAATACTCCTCTCAAGTGGTCGACGGCGTAGAGCGCGCCCCCGGCCGTTCCATGCTGCGCGCGGTGGGTTTCACCGACGAGGATTTCAAGAAGCCGCAGATCGGCATCGCCTCCACCTGGGCGATGGTCACCCCGTGCAACATGCACATCGACAAGCTGGCCATCGAAGCCGAAAAAGGCGCGAATGCCGCCGGTGCCAAGGGCGTGATTTTCAACACCATCACCATTTCCGACGGCATCGCCAATGGCACCGAAGGCATGAAGTATTCCTTGGTGTCGCGCGAGGTCATCGCCGATTCCATCGAGGTGGTGGCCGGTTGCGAAGGCTTTGACGGCCTGGTGACCGTGGGCGGTTGTGACAAGAACATGCCGGGCTGCCTGATCGGGATGGCGCGCCTGAATCGCCCATCGATCTTCGTCTATGGCGGCACCATCCGCCCGGGCGCCGGGCACACCGACATCATTTCCGTGTTCGAAGCCGTCGGCCAGAATGCACGCGGCGATATCAACGAGATCCAGGTCAAGCAGATCGAGGAAGTGGCGATTCCCGGCCCCGGCTCCTGCGGCGGCATGTACACGGCCAACACCATGGCCTCGGCTATCGAGGCATTGGGCATGAGCCTGCCGGGGTCCAGCTCTCAGGACGCGGTCGGCAGCGACAAAGCCTCAGACAGCTTTCGCGCCGGTCAGCAGGTCATGGAGCTGCTCAAGCTGGACCTCAAGCCGCGCGACATCATGACCCGCAAAGCCTTCGAGAACGCCATTCGCGTGGTCATCGCCCTCGCCGGCTCGACCAATGCCGTGCTGCACTTGCTGGCGATGGCCCATGCGGTGGATGTCGAGCTGACGCTGGATGATTTCGTCGAGCTGGGCAAGATTTCCCCGGTGGTCGCCGACCTGCGCCCCAGCGGCAAATACATGATGAGCGAGCTGGTCGCCATCGGCGGCATCCAGCCGCTGATGAAACGCATGCTTGCCGCCGGCATGCTGCATGGCGATGTGCTGACGGTGACCGGCAAGACCCTGGCGGAAAACCTGGAGAACGTGCCCGATTATCCCGACGGTCAGGATGTGATCCTGCCGTTCGATCAGCCGGTCAAAAAGGACTCGCACCTAGTCGTACTGCGCGGCAACCTCTCGCCCACCGGCGCCGTGGCCAAGATCACCGGCAAGGAAGGTCTGCGCTTTCAAGGCTCGGCGCGCGTGTATCACGGTGAGGAAGGCGCACTGGCCGGGATTCTCAATGGCGAGGTCAAGGCTGGCGATGTGATCGTGATTCGCTATGAAGGCCCCAAGGGTGGGCCGGGCATGCGCGAAATGCTTTCACCGACCTCGGCGGTCATGGGCAAAGGCTTGGGCAAGGACGTTGCGCTGATCACCGATGGCCGTTTTTCCGGTGGTTCCCACGGTTTCGTAGTGGGACACATCACCCCGGAAGCCTTTGATGGCGGGCCGATCGCGTTGATTGAAGACGGCGACACGATCACCATCGACGCCGAAACCCGGCAAATCACGGTGGATGTCTCCGATGCCGTGCTGGCCGAGCGCAAGACCCGTTGGGTGCGCCCGGAATCCAAATACAAACGCGGGGTGTTGGCCAAATATGCGAAAACCGTGTCCAGCGCCTCGGAAGGCGCGGTGACGGACAAGTACCTTTAGGGTCAAGAGATCGCAGCCTCGTTTCACTCGACAGCTCCTACAGGGTTTTTGCGTTCCCCGGTAGGAGCTGTCGAGAGAAACGAGGCTGCGATCTTTTAAAGGCACCTACAGTCGAAACCGATCCACCGACTGCGACAGCTTGCCCGCCAGCGTCGACAGTTCATCGGTAGTCGAAGCCGTCTTGCCGATGACCTTGCTGTTGCCTTCGGACATGCCGGCAATCATGTCCACCTGATGGGCGATTTCGTTGCTGGCCAGGCTCTGCTCGCCAATCGTGCGGGTGATGTCGTTGACCAGCTGAGTGGTGTTGAGCGTGGCCTCGAGGATTTCGCGGATGGCGCGTTCGACGTCGGCGGTCACGGCCATGCCTTTGTCGACCTGTGCCACACCGGCCTCCATGCTGTTCACTGCCTCGCGCGTACTCTGCTGGATGCGCGAGACCATGCTGGCAATTTCCTGGGTGGAGGCGCTGGTGCGTCCTGCGAGACTGCGCACTTCGTCAGCCACCACGGCAAAACCACGGCCCTGCTCACCGGCACGGGCGGCCTCGATGGCGGCGTTCAGCGCCAGCAGGTTGGTTTGATCGGCGATGCCCTTGATCACCTGAATGATGCTGAAGATGCCCTCGGACTCCTTGTCCAGCGTGCGAATCACCAGGGCCGACTGCTGCGCCGATCGTGCAATGCCGTCCATGTCCTTGACCACCTGATGAATCACCTTACCGCCATCCTTGGCCAGCGCTTCGGCCTGGTTGGCCATGTTCAGCGCCCGCTCGGCATGCCGGGTGATTTCCTCGATGCTTGCGGTCATTTCACTGGCGGCCGCGGCCATGGTGCTGGCCGCGACGCTTTGCTGCTGGCTGCTGTCCGCCACCTGGTGGCAGCCGCTGCTCAGTTGCACGCTCATGCCACTCACGCCGTGCGCGTTGCTGCGAACCACCTCGATCATGCCGCGCAAGTCGCGCTGCATGGTCGCCAGGCTGCGTATCAGTGCACTGGCTTCGTCCTTGTGGGTGGGCTCGACAATCGGCTCGCTCAGGTTGCCATGGGCGATGCTTTCGGCGATCCGGCTGGCGGTCTGCAACGGCGCCATGATGCTTGAAATCACCCAGCGTCCCTGGATCAGCAGCAACAACAGACTCGCAATCAGCACGATCCCCAAGGTGAAATTGGCACTGTTGATAGCGTGTTCAGTGCCTTGGCTGGTTTGTCGGGTATTGGTTTCGATCAGGCCGCTGAGGGCGGCCATCTGGTCTTCAAGCTGGCTGAACGCGGCATTGAAGCTGCCGAGTTCCTTTTGCGCCGAATCCGGATTGTCCAGCGCCAGCCCGACGATACGCTCGGCGGCACTGATGTAGGTGTCGAGGCTCGGTTTGACCTTGTTCAGGCCCGCCATGATGGTATCGTTGACCGGCAACTTGAGGTTTTCACCCAGCACCTCACGGAAATGCGCCGCATGTTCCTCGATGGAACTGTGCACCTCAGCCTTGGTGCTGGTGCTTTTTCCCAGCCCGACCAGCATCGCCGACAACACATCGGCGCGCAGCGCGTCGTGCATCATGTCGGCTTCAAGGTGATTGCGCAGCGCGGTCATGCTGACCTCGTTGTCCTTCACCGCTTCAGCCATCCGGGTGTTTCCCACGTAGCTGACCAGGCTCACGATCAACGCCGTCAGCAAGCTCGTACCAATCAACAACAGCAAGCGTAATTTTATCGACACGATGTAGTCCTCTTGGCACGTCGCTTTTATGAATACGCTATCGGCAGCGCCAGCCGCTTTTTTAAGCCTTGAACCGGACTTTCAGTGTTTTGCGACATGCGGTAGGTACAGGCCCATTTGCAACGCAAATTTGCCCTTGTGCCTCGTGAACCTAGTGCTTAAACGCCAGTCATAGGCGAGCCCTGAATTCCCATTACCCTTGTCATCTGACCAGAGCTGTCCGCCTCATGCGCCCAACTGCCCTCGCCTTGCGCTTCATTTCGCTCTGCTTCATGCCTTTGATTCCCCTGTTTGCCAGTCCCGCCCATGCCAGCGGGGAACGACAACTGGTGGAAGCCATCAACGACTACCGCGCCCACCCGCAACGCTGCGACAGACGTCCGGCACAACGCTTGTCGCCACTGTCACTGAGACAGAACCTGGCGTTGCCGATTGGTTATGGCGGCGGTTTGCGGGATCGGTTGAAGGCTTCCGGCTATGCGGCGGTGACGGTGCGCACCCTGCGGGTGGTCGGCGCGCAGGATGCCGATGAGGCCTTCGATCTGTTTGAGGACGAAAATTGCGGGGCCTTGCTCGATAACCAGTACGCCGACATTGGCGTCAGCCGCGCCCGAAACGAGTGGCAGATCGTGCTGGCGCAACCGGTTCTCGATAACCGCGTGGGTGATACGCGCGCGGCGAGCAAGGCCCTGTTGGCCGAGGTCAATGCCGCGCGAGCCAAGCCACGGATGTGCGGTGGCCAGCGCTTTGCCGCCGCCCGACCGCTGAGCTGGAACCCCGCACTCGGTGCCGCAGCGCAGGGGCACAGCAAGGCGATGGCTTACGGCAATTATTTTGCGCACCGCGATCCCGACGGTGACATGCCGGCTGATCGAGCAAGAGCGGCCGGCTACCGTGGCCGGCAAATCGGCGAAAACATCGCCGCCGGGCAGAGCTCTCCGGGCAAGGCCATGGCAGGCTGGCTGGCCAGCCCTGGGCATTGCGCCAACTTGATGAATCCGATGTTTACTCAGGTGGGCGCTGCGTATGCGGCGGATGCACGCAGCGATGAAGGGGTTTATTGGACGATGCTGTTTGGGGCGCCGTGAAACCAGAGTGATGGATGGCCGATCAACGCAACCAACGAGAAACAGCCGCCTGCGTGCCAGCGCATCCGCACTTAGCGTCGATGGCGCGCCAGGCGCTGCTGCCAGTTGCCGCCATTGGCGCGCTGGCATTGTTCTTCCGAATCAAAATGCACGTGGGCAGAAACCGGGCTGACAAGAACATCGGCGTCCTTTAACGCTATCGCCGTCAGCTCGACCATGCGTTCGCCCTGCCCGTTAACCAATGCCTGTTGCTTATTGGCTTGCGTATCGAACACCCAAATCACTCTCAGGCTTGAGGGAAAATCGCTGTAATCGACTTCGTGAGTCAACCACTCAAAGCCGACGACTTCAGCCTTGGCTGTTTCACAGGCCTCGGTCAGGGTGGCAACCAGAAGTCGTTCGATGTGTGCCTGTTCGCGTTTGCTTGAAGCCATGGGGAATCCTTGTGACCTTCGACAATGTGGACCGGACGCAATCATGCACGTGTTCTAACTATTAATGCGCCCTCAATACAGTACAGCCGCCGCATCACGCATGAAAATTTCGATGGTCTTGGGCCCGACGCCTTCGAACTCCGCCAAGCGTTTTTCGAACATTGTGCGGTTTTCACTGGCGCGCTGGATGTTGCCGATCTTCCCGGCGTATTCATCGTTGAGTTTGGCACTCAGCTTCAGCAATCGCTCGGCAGTGGTTTCGTCATACCGCACGTAGTGAGCTTCGCTCAACATGCCCACCAGTTGCCGATGCGTACAGTGCCCAAGCTTGAGCGCGGTATCCCGGGCGTGCTTCTCGACGATCACCCGATAGGCCTGCGCGGCAATTTCAGCCTGGATACGCTTGCCCATCAGAAAGCTGGCGATGAACCACTTGAACAAGGCGCCTTCGTCTTCTTTCTTCAAATCGATGCCCAGATCGCTGGCGCTGATTGTTTTGTTCATGCGGTTAACACCGGCTCACTCAAACAGGATTATCGAAATAGCACTCTCGGGCGTCGGCCGTTGCCGAGGTCAAGTTCATCAGCCGCTGCCGTTTTTCAGCGTTCGGTGATAGTCCTCCCCCGCTATCGCACGCAGATACGCCTGATCGGCCTCAATCCTGAGGTCGCGCCATTCTTGCCAGCTGACGATTCCCAAACGGTCCATTTCGTCAGACTGACGAATCAGTTGCTCGTGGTAGGCATCGGGGCATTCCATGCGCAGCCTTATGTCCTCAAGCGCGAGATGCCAGGCGTTCAGCGCACGAAGTTTTTGCTCTTGAGCGGCTGTCAGCTGATGGGTAAATGAGTGCATGGCAGCGCCCCGAGAGTTCTTTCAAAGTGGATCAATCCTCCATGAATCCGGTTCAGGTACACCGACCAAAGGCAGGCACACACCGAGTTCTGGCCGGATCTCTCACCCCCTTCAACCCGCACCTATAATCCAGATAAAAGCAGGTCCTCGCCGCGTCGCAGGTAAAAGACTCTGCCTATCGCGCCCCAATACTCCACCTATTAGCTGACTTCCCGAGTGGGGTCTAACCTGTATCCAGCGCTGGCAGAACACGCTGGCCGGTTTAGTGCTGATATGGAGACAGGAATGAGCCCGAAGCTTGACTAGGCCATCCGTGGGCCACCACCGCACAGGCAACTCGATTGCCGCTGTTCAGCATCCTCGTGTGGTCAAGACAATCAGTTGATCCAACGGCTGGCCCTGCAGCCTATGTCATGGATTTCGCTCGTCGCTATCTGACGCCCATCCCGGGCCGGATAGCCGGATGAACACGACCAAAGGTAGCTCGCACATGGCAAATGAATCGAAATGCCCGTTCAATCACGCCGCTGGCGGTGGTACGACGAACCGCGATTGGTGGCCGAACCAACTGAATCTGAAGATCCTGCACCAGCACTCGTCCCTGTCTGACCCCATGGACGAAGGCTTCGACTATGCACAAGAGTTCAAAACCCTGGATTTTGCGGCGGTCAAAAGAGACCTGACTGCGCTGATGACCGATTCCCAGGACTGGTGGCCCGCCGACTTCGGCCACTATGGACCGCTGTTCATTCGCATGGCCTGGCACGCCGCAGGCACCTACCGCACCGGTGACGGTCGAGGCGGCGCCGGCTCTGGCCAGCAGCGCTTTGCGCCGCTCAACAGCTGGCCGGATAACGTCAGCCTCGACAAGGCCCGCCGCCTGCTCTGGCCAATCAAGCAAAAGTACGGCCGGAAAATTTCCTGGGCTGACCTGATCGTCCTCACCGGTAACGTCGCGCTGGAGTCCATGGGCTTCAAGACTTTCGGTTTTTCCGGTGGCCGTCCCGACGTCTGGGAACCGGATGAAGACGTTTATTGGGGCTCGGAAAACAAATGGCTGGGGGGCGACGTGCGCTACGGCAAACACAAGGAACCCATGCAAGAGCCCGGCGAAGGCCCACTGGTTGCTGAGCCGGGGGAAAATGAGGAGAGCCGCACTGACCAGGGACGCAACCTGGAAACCCCGCTCGCGGCCGTGCAAATGGGCCTGATCTACGTCAACCCGGAAGGCCCGGAAGGCAACCCCGATCCGGTCGCTGCCGGCAAAGACATCCGCGAAACCTTTGCGCGCATGGCAATGAACGACGAAGAAACCGTGGCGCTGATCGCGGGCGGCCACGCCTTCGGCAAAACCCACGGCGCAGGACCTGCCGACAACGTCGGCGCCGAGCCCGAAGCCGCTGGCCTTGAACAACAAGGCTTTGGCTGGAAAAACAGCTTCGGCACCGGTAAAGGCCCGGACACCATCACCAGTGGCCTGGAAGTGACCTGGACCACCACGCCCACGAAATGGAGCAACAACTTCCTGGAAAACCTGTTCGGCTTCGAGTGGGAGCTGAGCAAAAGCCCGGCGGGGGCGAACCAGTGGGTGGCAAAAAACGGCGCCGGTGCCGGCATCATTCCGGATGCTCATGACCCGTCCAAACGCCGTAATCCGACCATGCTGACCACCGACCTGGCGCTGCGATTCGACCCGATCTACGAGCCGATTTCACGGCGCTTCCTGGCCAATCCGGATCAACTGACCGATGCCTTCGCCCGCGCCTGGTTCAAACTGATCCACCGCGACATGGGCCCCCTCTCACGCTACCTCGGACCGGAAATGCCGAACGAAGAGCTACTCTGGCAAGATCCGATTCCAGCGGTCGATCACGCCTTGATCAACGACAGTGATGCTGCCGCACTCAAGAGCAAAATCCTGGCCTCGGGCTTGAGCGTTTCGCAGCTGGTGTCAACGGCCTGGGCGGCGGCTTCTACCTTCCGTGGCTCCGACAAACGCGGGGGCGCCAACGGTGGTCGCCTGCGTCTGGCGCCACAGAAATTCTGGCAAGCCAACCAGCCTGAGCAACTGGCCAATGTGCTGGCCAAACTCGAGGGCATTCAGAGCGAATTCAACAACAGCGGCAAGAAAGTCTCGCTCGCGGATCTGATCGTGCTGGCCGGTAATGCTGGCATCGAACAAGCAGCGAAAAATGCCGGCCACAGTGTGACGGTGCCGTTTACCCCGGGACGGATGGACGCCTCGCAAGAGCAGACAGATGTCGAGTCGTTCAGCTTCCTGGAACCGGTCGCCGATGGCTTCCGCAACTTCCTCAAAACCCGCTACCGCGTACCGACCGAGCAGCTATTGATCGACAAGGCGCAACAGCTAACCCTGACCGCACCGCAAATGACCGCGCTAATCGGCGGCCTGCGTGTACTGAACACCAACGTCGGACAAACCCGACACGGTGTGTTCACACAACGGCCAGAGGCGTTGACCAACGACTTCTTCAAAAACCTGTTGGACATGAGCGTGGAATGGAAACCCGTGTCGCAGGACAACGAAGAGTTCGAAGGTCGTGACCGCAAAACCGGGGAAGTGAAATGGACCGGGACGCGTGTTGACCTGGTCTTTGGCTCGAACTCGCAGTTGCGGGCATTGGCTGAGGTCTATGCGACCAGTGACGCGCAGGAGAAATTCGTCAAAGACTTCGTGGCGGCGTGGACCAAGGTGATGAACCTGGATCGCTTCGACGTGAAGTGAGGCAATCCTGAACTTGTGAGGCCTTGAATGGGCCATCGCGACCCGGTGACACGGATCGCGGTGGCCTCATTCCTTTAAACGGCAAGACCAAAATCGGCGACACCTTCCTGCTATTTGCGCAAGCTTAATGCCCCGTGCCGCCCATGCACTCCGCCGTGCTGGCAAGCGCCATGCCTGCCTGCTGGACGAGTTTGCGCCACTCCTCGCCCGTAATGAGATCGGCGCGCTCCATGTCGTCCGCGGCCCTAAGTAACCTGAAGTACCTTTCCTCTGCACTGATGAAGTGTGCAGGCAGTGCAAACAGCTTGCTCCAGGCGGCCATGGCCAACCTTCTCTGTGCTTCTCTCATCGCCCCCCCCTGTATTCGTCTCAGGCAAATGGATACCTGCCAATCGAGACCGTTCAAACGGATGACGTTTTAGCCGACCAGTGGTGGCATTAAGCCACAAATGTCCGCGCAGCGCTGATCCGATGGCGTTGGCGAGATGAACGGTCGGAGAGCGCTTTACCTCAAGGGCACCGACCCGGCCCTTTCCTGCTTACTGTCCCCCTCTCCTGCGTTTTGTCGCCTTCCTGATGCAAATTCAATCTGGCGCTTGCACAACCTATATTATGGTATACCATCATACGCACAGACACCCCAAAACCTCATACGGAGCAGCTCATGAGTTTCGAAATTCGCAAGATCGTCAGCTATGTCGAAGAGACCTTCATCGAAGGCGGCAAGGCCACCGACAAGCCCGTCACCATGGTCGGCCTGGCCGTTGTCATGAAAAACCCATGGCTGGGTCGCGGCTTCGTCGAAGACCTGAAACCGGAAATCCGCGCCAACTGCTCTGACCTCGGTGCACTGATGGTTGAGCGTCTGGTCGGCATCATCGGTGGTGCCGAAAAAATCGAGGCCTACGGCAAGGCGGCCGTGGTCGGCGCCGATGGCGAGATCGAACACGCCTCGGCGGTCATCCATACCCTGCGCTTCGGCAACCATTACCGTGAAGCGGTCAAGGCCAAAAGCTACCTCAGCTTCACCAACAAGCGCGGCGGCCCGGGCACCTCGATCCAGATCCCGATGATGCACAAGGACGACGAAGGCCTGCGTTCGCACTACATCACCCTGGAAATGCAGATCGAAGATGCGCCGCGTGCCGATGAAATCGTGGTGGTCCTGGGTTGCGCCGATGGCGGCCGCCTGCACCCGCGTATCGGCAACCGTTACATCGATCTGGAAGAACTGGCTGCCGAGAAAGCTCAGTAATCACGGTCGGTCACAACAACAAAAAGGCATGCAGGAGCGCTCCATGATTCGGCTCACCGCTGAACGCACCCCGGCTGGCACCAGTTACCTGGCGACCGGCCAAGGCCAGCCCGTGGTATTGATCCACGGCGTGGGCCTGAACAAAGAAATGTGGGGCGGCCAGGTCGTTGGCCTGGCCACGAAATACCGCGTGATTGCCTACGACATGCTCGGCCACGGCGCCAGCCCGCGCCCGGAAAGCGGCACGCCGCTGCTCGGCTATGCCGATCAGTTGCTGGAGTTGCTCGACCACCTGCAACTGCCCAAGGTGACGGTGATCGGCTTTTCCATGGGCGGGTTGGTCGCGCGGGCGTTTGCCTTGCATTACCCGCAGCGCCTGCAAGGCTTGGTCGTGCTCAACAGCGTGTTCAATCGCAGTGCCGAACAACGTGCCGGCGTCATTGCCCGCACCGCACAGGCGGCAGAACACGGGCCGGATGCCAACGCCGAGGCCGCGCTGTCACGCTGGTTCAGCCGTGAATACCAGGCGGCCAACCCGGCACAGATCGCAGCCCTGCGTCAGACACTGGCCGGTAATGACCCCCAGGGTTACCTGACGACTTACGAACTGTTCGCCACCCAGGACATGTACCGCGCGGAGGATCTGGGCAGCATCCAGGTGCCGACGCTGGTCGCCACCGGCGAACTGGATCCGGGCTCGACGCCACAAATGGCCGAGCAACTGGCCGCACACATTCCGGGTGCAACCGTTGCCGTGCTCGCCGAGCAGCGGCATATGATGCCCGTAGAATCGCCGCGCCTGGTCAACCAGCTATTGCTGGAGTTTCTCGACAACGCGCACTCCCGACAAAACCAGATCAAGGGGATCGTTGCATGACACTCGCACGCTTCCAGATGTGCATCGGCGGTGAATGGGTCGATGCCCTCTCCGGCAAGACCTTCGAAAGCCTGAACCCGGCGCTGGCCGAGCCTTGGGCCGAACTGCCCGACGCCGACGAAGCCGACGTCGAGCGCGCCGTACAGGCGGCACAGACTGCTTTCGACAGCCCGGCATGGCGCGGTCTGACCGCCACGGCGCGGGGAAAATTGCTGCGCCGCCTCGGCGATCTGATTGCCGAAAACAAGGAACACCTGGCGCAGCTGGAAAGCCGCGACAACGGCAAGCTGATTCGCGAAACCCGTGGTCAGGTCAGTTACCTGCCGGAGTTTTTCCACTACACCGCAGGCCTGGCAGACAAGCTTGAGGGCGGCACCCTGCCGCTGGACAAGCCGGACCTGTTTGCCTACACCGTGCACGAAGCCATGGGCGTGGTCGCCGCGATCATTCCCTGGAACAGCCCGCTGTACCTGACCGCGATCAAACTGGCGCCCGCCCTGGCCGCCGGTAATACCATCGTGATCAAGCCGTCCGAGCACGCCTCGGCAACCATTCTCGAACTGGCCCGTCTGGCGCTGGAAGCCGGCATTCCACCGGGCGTGGTCAACGTCGTCACCGGTTACGGCCCGAGCACTGGCGCCGCCCTCACCCGCCATCCGCTGGTGCGCAAGATTGCCTTCACCGGCGGAGCGGCCACGGCGCGGCATGTGGTGCGTAGCAGCGCCGAGAACTTCGCCAAGCTGTCGCTGGAACTGGGCGGCAAGTCGCCGAACATCATCTTCGCCGACGCCGACCTCGACAGCGCAATCAACGGCGCCATTGCCGGGATCTACGCCGCGTCCGGTCAAAGCTGCGTCTCTGGCTCGCGCCTGTTGGTTCAGGATGAAATCTACGACGAGTTCGTCGAGCGTCTGGTGGAGCGTGCCAAACGCATCCGCATTGGCAACCCGCAGGAAGACAGCAGCGAAATGGGGCCGATGGCCACCGCGCAGCAACTGGCCGTGGTCGAAGGGCTAGTCGCCGATGCCATCGCCGAAGGTGCCCGTCTGCGCATGGGTGGCAAGCGTCCGCAGAATCTGGGCGAAGGCTGGTTCTATGAGCCGACCTTGTTCGAATGCGACCACAACTCGATGAAGATCATGCAGGAAGAAGTCTTCGGCCCTGTGGCGTCGGTGATTCGTTTCAAGGACGAAGCCGAGGCGCTGGCGATTGCCAACGACTCCCAGTTTGGTCTGGCTGCCGGTATCTGGACACGCGATCTGGGCCGTGCCCATCGCCTGGCCCGAGACGTGCGTTCCGGGATCATCTGGGTCAACACCTACCGCGCCGTATCGGCGATGGCGCCGATCGGTGGCTTCAAGAACAGCGGCTATGGACGCGAAAGCGGCATCGATTCGGTGCTGGCCTACACCGAGCTCAAGACGGTGTGGATCAACCTGTCCCAGGCGCCAATGCCTGATCCATTTGTGATGCGCTAGGAGATTTACGAAATGATCGAACCCGGCATCTACAAAGACGTCATGAGCTCGTTCCCTTCCGGGGTCACGGTGGTCACCACCCTGGACCCGGACGGCGGCATCGTCGGCATCACCGCCAGCGCTTTCAGTGCGCTGTCGATTGACCCGGCACTGGTGCTGTTCTGCCCCAACTATGCCTCGGACACGTACCCGATCCTGCGCGACAGCAAGCAGTTCGCGATTCACTTGCTGTCCGCCGACCAGACCGCCGAAGCCTATGCGTTCGCCAGCAAAGGCAAGGACAAGGCCAAACACATCGAATGGCACTTGAGCGAACTGGGTAATCCGCTGCTGGGCAAGGCCACGGCGATCATCGAGTGCGAACTGTGGCGCGAATACGATGGCGGAGATCACGCGATCATCGTCGGCGCGGTGAAGAATCTGATTCTGCCCGAGCAACCCGTCACGCCGATGATTTACCACAAAGGCAAGCTGGGCCCGCTGCCCGCGCTGGCCTGAACGGCATACTCAAACCCCTGCGGGAACGAACCTGCTCCCACAGGGGATTTGCGGCGAAAGGATGATGAAGATGAGCAACGAGAAGTATGAAAAAGGCCTGAAAATCCGCACTCAGGTGCTGGGCGAAGCCTATGTGAACCGTTCCATCGAGAACGCCGACGACTTCACCCGGCCACTGCAGGAAATGGTCACCGAGTACTGCTGGGGCCACGTCTGGGGCCGTGAGGGTTTGTCGCTTAAAGAACGCAGCATGATAAACTTGGCCATGATTTCGGCCCTCAATCGGCCTCACGAACTCAAGCTGCATGTACGCGGCGCCTTGCGTAACGGGCTGAGTCGTGAACAAATACGCGAAATTCTGCTTCAGGTCGGTATTTATTGCGGTGTCCCCGCTGCCGTAGACAGTTTCCGGCTCGCCCGCGAAGCGTTCGCCGAAGCCGATGCCGAGGCCTCCAGTTAACCCTTGGCTGTTGTGATGACCTGAGCATGATGATCCTGGATCGTAGTGCTCTTTTTGCATGGACAGCCACATTCAGAGCGGACCCCATGAAACGCCTGCCACTCGACGACAGCTTCAAGGTCAATCGCAACCCCGTTACCCTGCGCGAAATCGTGCTGGATAAACTGCGAAGCGCCATCATGAACTTCCAGCTACTGCCGGGAGACCGTCTGGTCGAGCGCGACCTGTGCGATCGCCTCGGGGTCAGCCGCACCTCCGTGCGTGAAGCCTTGCGTCACCTGGAATCCGAAGGTCTGGTGGAGTTCGCCGATGCCAAAGGCCCACGGGTCGCCATCATCACCCTCGCCGATGCCGTCGATATCTATGAGCTGCGCTGCGTGCTTGAAGGGTTGATCGTGCAGCTGTTCACCCTTCGCGCCAAGGCCAAGAACATCAAGGCCCTGGAGAAAGCCCTCGAGGAAAACCGCAAGGCCCTCAAGGATGGCGAACTGCAACAGGTCATCGATTCGGTCCAGGGTTTCTACGACGTGCTGCTCGAAGGCTCCGGCAACCATGTCGCGGCCACTCAACTGCGCCAGTTGCAGGCGCGCATCAGCTACTTGCGTGCGACCTCGGTGTCCCAGGAAAACCGTCGTGGCTCGAGCAATCAGGAGATGGAGCGCATGGTCGAAGCGATCAAGAGCGGCGATCCGCTGGCCGCTCACCAGGCGTGCGTCGACCACGTTCGCGCCGCCGCCGCCGTGGCGCTGGATTACCTGAAGCGCAAGCAGGAAGAAACCGGGGCAATCCCCGAGATCACCCTGCCCATCGCGCTTAAAGAACCACGCATAGGCCGCTGAACATGTTCAGCCCGAGCTTTTGTCCAAAGTGCGGCGGCAACGACTTGAAGTCGCAGCTGCCGCCGGGCGATACGCACGAGCGCCTGATGTGCCGCGGCTGCGGCTACATCCATTACGTCAATCCGAAAATCATCGCCGGCTGCATCATCGAGCAGGATGGCAAGTACCTGCTGTGCCAGCGCGCGATTCCGCCGCGCCCTGGCACCTGGACCCTGCCCGCAGGCTTCATGGAAGGTGGCGAGACCACCGAACAAGCCGCATTGCGTGAAGTCTGGGAAGAAAGCGGCGTACGCGCAGAAATTCTCTCGCCTTACTCGATCTTCAGCGTGCCGAAGATCAGCGAGGTCTACATCATCTTCCGCGCCATCGCGCTGGAAATTACCGGCCAGTACGGCCCGGAAACCCTCGACTACAAATTCTTCGCACCCGAGGACATTCCTTGGGACAGCATCTATTACCCGGCGATCCGGCAAATCCTCGAACGCTACATCGAAGAACGCCAGGCCGGCGTCTACGGCATCTACATCGGCAACGATGACACCGGCAAGATTCACTTCATTCGGTAGTGGACATGCGGCTGGTGGTCTTGAGATCGCTTCATGACGCCTGAACGCTTTTATGGATTTGGCTCCTGAAGCTCACCCTCTCGAAGTCCCCTGTACTGCAAAAACCAAACGAGGCGGCCTGCCGATCGACCTGGTTTCGGCAGAGATGCAGATCGTGCCTTTGATCTACCCGCGCCATCGCCACAATAGATCGGCGTACCCGCTTCGCTCCTCACCACTCAACAGGCCGAGCGGTAGCTCGCCTGCAGCTCTTGAGCTGGCTTTTGATCCACCCGCCCCTTCGGAAGGCTGAGTGGAGGCATTCATCTGGGGGGCAGGCGCGCAGCGCCGTTCGACGAAGTCGAACACATCGAGAGGAGGTCGAAGCGAAGCCGACCGGAGGCGATGCCCCCAGATGAATGCCTAAGCGAGGGGCCGGACGCTCGGGGCGAGCCTTTTTTTGCTTACTTTTTTTTGGCGTTTAAAAAAAAAGTGAGTCGCCGTAAGGGCGAAACCGCCAGCCGCCGTTACCGCAGCAACGGATATGTACACCTACAAACAAAATGATCAGCTGTAAAGCCCCTCCCCCCCAGTCTATAAATCCTCAAATCTGACGCAATAGTCCGACAATTCGTCAGGACAGTCGCGTCAAGCGCGTACTAAGATTTACACCTCATTCAATCAAGGACGATTCATGAAGCGCATTGCCGGTTGTCTGTTATTTTTCCTGACCTTTACCGCCCTCGCAGCCGACCTGAACCTGCTCACCGACAACCACCCGCCCCTGCATTTCCAACAAGACGGCAAACTGGTGGGGTTTTGCGTGGAGGTGGTGCAGGCACTGGCCGAAAGCACCGGCGATCAGGTGCATCTGCAACAAATGCCTTTACTGCGCGCCTTACGCGTTGCCGCCACCGAGCCTGCCACCGGCGTGTTTACCGTGCTACGCAGCGCCGAACGCGAAGGACAGTACCAATGGGTCGGCCCTCTGATGGACGTGGAAATCGCCCTCTATGCCGCACGCGACATCCAACAACCGGTGCGCAGTCTGCAAGACGTCAACAACCTGAGCCGTATCGCCATCCCGCGTAAATGGCTGGCTTACAGCTACTTGCAAAAGCAAGGCCTGGCCAACCTGTATGGCGTGGAAACGCCCGAGCAAATGATGCGTCTGGCGCGCCTCGGTCGCACCGACTTTGTCGTGGCCGATACCCTTTCCGTGGCGACGATGGCCCGTGAAGAAGGGTTGCCACCCACCCAGTTGCACTACCAGATGCCGCTGATGAAACAAGGCACCTACATCGCTTTTTCCCCACAGACCGATGCTCGTCAGGTCATCCGCTGGCAACAGGCGCTTGATGAGATGAGCCGCGATGGCCGCCTCGAACAACTCAAACAGCGTTGGCTAAGCGAACACACGCCCCGCTGATGATGGAATGAAAGCATCATCAGTCTTGGTTTCGCCGGTTGAAACAATCTGGAGTTCCGTCACCACAGCTCCTACAGGGATTATTTTTTAGTCAGGCGGGCGGCGAGATTTTTGGCCTGGCTTGCCACGTCGGTGACTGCCGTGCTTTCCCACCACATGCCGCGCAGCGGTGGGCCCATGGCGAACAGCCGGCTGGAAATATGCCCTTCGGCGTCCAGCACCGCGCCATCCACTGCGGCCGCAATACCCAACGCCAACGGCCCGGGTCGAATCAAACCGCGCGCCAACAGTTGCTGTGGCAGCGGCCGGGCGACACGGCGCCAGTCGTATTCGATGCCGCTGGAATTGATCAACGCCGCACCACTGACGACAGCGGTTTCAGCTTCACCACGGCGGCGGATGCGAATGCTCACCTGCCCTTCGACTGTCGGCTCCAGCCCCTTGAACGAGGCGGCCTGAATCCGCAATCGCCCTTCCTTGTGCAGCCGTGCCACGAGTTCTGCACTCAACGGTGGCGAGCGGTGGTGATGACTTTCCCACCATGGCCGCACGTGCCGCACAAACTGCCGACGCTGCACATCCGTCGCCTGATTCCACAACCGGCCGATATGCGCCCGCACCGTATCGAGCGGCGCCTGCCAATCGATGCCTTGGGCGATGGCGTCCCGGCAATGCCGACGCAGTTCTCGCACCAGCTGCCGGGGGGTGCGAATGCTGGGGTCTTCAGCAAGAAAATCCGCCCAGGCCGGCGGTTGCCGGCGCACGTGCGGGAGCAAGCCATGCCGGGAAAACACTTCGATCGGCCCGCGATGCCCGGCCTGTTCCAGCGACACCACGGCATCGACCATGGTCAGGCCCGAGCCGATGATCAGTACCGTCGATTGCGGGTTGAGCCGGCGCATGGCCGCCACGTCCCACGGATCGAGCGCCGCCGCGTTCAAGCCGCTGGACTCGGTCTGCGGCGTGCGCGCAGCCGGAAACATTCCCGTGGCCAACACCGCATAAGCCCCTTGCAGACGTTGCCCGTCACTCAAGTTCAGCAGCACCGAATCATCCCCGGTTTGCAGGTCGACGACTTCGGCCCGCACATGCTCGACCGTTGAACCGTTCAACGCCCCTACCGCTTGCGCCTCGGCCAGACGCTGCTGCACGTACACACCGAACAGTCCGCGGGGCGGGAACAATTCACTGATCGGCACATGCTGTTCATCCGACTCAGGCCAGCCACCGGCCGCAATGTAATCGGTCAGCCACCGGGTCAGGTCATCGGCATTGTCCGGATCGACACTCATGCGCGCGGCGTTGCCGTTGAGCGTATGGCCCAGTTCGACCGCACTGTACGCCTCGCCCCGGCCGAGTTCGGCGCGTGGCTCGATCACCAGCACCGAACGTCGCCCAGGCAAGCGCAGCAACTGCGCCGCCAGCATCGCGCCGCTGAGGCCGCCGCCGACGATCAGGATATCCGCGTGGCGGATGGCGTCAGTCGCCTGTCCGCTGTGGGTTTGAGTCATGGCGTTCTCACTGGTCAATGTTTTCCTAGATAGAAATCGTGCAGATCGCCCCGCGCCAGCAATGACTCGCTGCTGCCGGACAGCACCACACGGCCGGTATCGAGGACGTAGGCCGTCGATGCGTACTTGAGTGCCACGTTAATATTTTGCTCGGCAATCAGGAAGCTCACCTGCTCGTCACGATTGAGTTGGGCAACGATCTCGAAAATCTCCTGGACGATAATAGGCGCCAAACCCATGGAAGGTTCGTCAAGCAGTACCAAAGTAGGACGCGTCATCAACGCCCGGCCGATGGCGACCATTTGCTGTTCGCCGCCAGACGTCAATCCGGCCTGGGTCTTGCGCTTGGTTTTCAGGCGCGGAAACCAGGTGTAGATCCGCTCCAGATCATGGGCCATGTCCTGACGACTCAAACGCCGGACAAACCCGCCGCTGCGCAGGTTGTCCTCGACCGTCAGCTGCGCGAACACGTGCCGGCCTTCGAGCACATGGACCATGCCTTGGCGCACGCGCAGGCTGGGATCGACGCCTGCGGTATCACGTCCGAGAAACTCGATGACCCCGCGACTGACCTCCGCGCGCTCGGCCCGCACCAGCCCGGAAATCGCCTTGAGCGTGGTGCTTTTGCCCGCGCCGTTGGCACCGAGTAACGCGACGATGCCCCCCTTGGGCACCGTCAGCGACACCCCGGCCACGGCCAGGATCGCGCCGTCGTAAATGACTTCGATGTCTTTGACGTGCAACAGGTCAGGGGCAGCAATGTCGCTGGCGGCTTGGCTCATGGCTTATTCATCTCCGGTGCAGGTGCGCGGTGTCAGGCCTTTTTCCTTGGCGAATGCCGCCGATTTTTCGTCGATCAACGGCCGCAACAGGGCACGGTCGGCGACGATCCAGTCGCTGATCAGCGTCCAGTTGGCGCCATCCCACTGCTGCACCCGAGCCGAACCACCGCCCTCATGATCCTTGCAGGACAGCTTGAGGTTCTGCATCAGGCCCAGATAGCCCATGTCCTTGAGCCGCGCGTCGTCGATGTTCAAGTGTTCCAGGCCCCAGCGTCCTTCCTCGCCGTTGAGCGGACGCTTGCCGAATTTGCCTTGGGCGGTGCGGATCGCTTCCACCATTACGGCTGCGTTCACCAGCCCGGAGTTGTAATAGACGCTGCCGAAATTCTTCAGGTCCTTGAGATCGCTTTTGCCCTTGTCGAGGATGTATTGCTTGAGGCGCTTGTGGATCTCGAAATCGGTGCCGGCCGGGTATGGCGTCAGCGCCAGATAGCCCTTGGCGGCAGCGCCTGCAGGCAATACATCTTCGCTGGAACTGGCCCAGATATCGCCGACGATGTGGTCCACCGGGAAGCCGAAGCGTGCCGCCGTCTTGACCGCCACCGGCGTCGACACGCCCCACGTGCGCAGGAAAACCCAGTCCGGGTTGAGCTGACGAATCTGCCGCCACTGCGACGATTGTTCGTTACCCGGATCGGCCACCGGAATCTGGATGTTTTCGAAGCCGTACTTCTCGGCCAGCAGTTTCAGCGGCCCCAGGGTTTCCCGGCCGTACGCCGAGTCGTGGTAGACCGTGGCGATCTTCTTGCCCTTGAGTTTGTCGAAGCCGCCTTCGCGTTGGGCGATGTAGTTGATCAGGCTCGACGCCTCGCTGTAGAACGTCAGCATCACCGGGAAGTTGTAGGGGAACACCGTGCCGTCGGTGGCCTCAGTGCGGCCGTAACCGAGGGTGATCAACGGGATCTTGTCGACCTCTGCCCGTTCGCTCAGCGCATAGGCGGCCGGGGCGCCGTTGGGTGAATAGATCGCCACTGGCGCGCCATCCAGGCCCTTCTTGAAGCGCTCGTAGCACTCGATGCCCTTCTCCGCCGTCCACTCGGTTTCGCATTCCTGCCAGACCAGTTTGACGCCGTTGATCCCGCCCTCCACGTCGTTGATGTAGTTCAGGTAATCGAGCATGCCGGCCCAGACCTGCACGCCGCTGGAGGCATACGCGCCAACGCGATAGGTGGCTAACGGGAAGAATTGCTGGTCCGGCGATGCCTGGACCATCGGCACCGTAGCGCCATAAACCGCCAGCGCCAGAGCGGCGCCAACCAACGAACGTTTCAAGGATGCACGCATGTTGTCTCTCTAATCGTTGAGGAATTCAGAAGCGCAGCGGCCAGTGGCTCAGCCGTTCACGAAGGTTGCTCAGCAGGCGGATCAGCCCTTCCGGTTCCTTGATCAGGAACACGATGATCAGCACGCCGAAGATGATTTTTTGCAGGTTCTGCAACTGGCCGGCGTCCACCGAACCGCCGAACAATGCCTGCCCGGCGTGGCTGAGCAGGATCGGCAGCAGGCTGATGAATGCCGCGCCGACGAAGTTGCCGGCGATGCTGCCCATGCCGCCGATAATGATGATGAACAGGATCTGGAATGAGCGATTGATATCGAAGCTGCTGGCGCTGGCGGTGCCCAGATAAGCGAAGGCCCACAGCGCCCCGGCGATGCCCAGGTAGAAGGAGCTGACGGCGAACGCCAGGTGTTTGTAGCGCACCACGGGAATGCCGATCACCGCAGCGGCGGTGTCCATGTCGCGGATCGCCATCCAGTTGCGACCGATCTGGCTTTTCACCAGGTTCACCGCAACCCAGGTCAGCACCAGCACCGTGGTCAAGGTCAGCAGGTAACGGCCCAGCGGTGTGTTCAGGTCATGGCCGAACAACGTCAGTTTTGGCGCAGAAATGGTCCCGGAGGATCCGTAGTTGTAGAACCAGGGAAATTTGACGAACAGCCACTCCAGAAAGAACTGTGCAGCCAGGGTCGTGACCATCAGGTAAAAACCCTTGATCCGTGAGCTCGGCAAACCGAAAACGAAACCGACCACGGCGCTGATCAGCCCGCCGCCGAGCAGCGCCACCGGCAGGCCGAGTTCGGGCAAACGCAGCAGGAAGCCATAAGTGGCAAACGCCCCGACCGCCATGAACCCGGCAGCACCGACCGACGTCTGGCCGGTGTAGCCGGTGAGCAGGTTCAAGCCGAGCCCGGCCAGGGACAGCACCAGGAACGGGATCAGAATGGCGTTTAGCCAATAGTCATTGCCGGCCAGTGGCACGACGACGAAGGCGATCAACAACAAAGCGCCCAGGCCAATCGGCACACGACGTTCGATCAACACCGACGGTGCGGTTTCACGGGTAAGGGAAATCGACATGGGTTCAGACTCGCTCGATGGCGCGCTCGCCGAACAGGCCGGCGGGACGGATGTAGAGGAAGGCCAGGGCCAGGACGTATGCGAACCACGGCGTAATGCCGCCGCCGATCAACGGGCCGACGTAGACTTCGGCGAGGTTTTCCGCAGCGCCGACAATCAGCCCGCCAACAATCGCCCCGCCAATCGAGGTAAAACCGCCGATGATCAGCACCGGCAAGGCTTTGAGCACCACCAGCGACAGGGAAAACTGCACCCCTTGGCGTGCGCCCCAGAGCAATCCGGCGACCAGCCCGACAATGCCCGCCACCGCCCAGACGATCTGCCAGATGCGGTTCAGGTTGATGCCGATCGATAACGCGGCGGTGGTGTCATCGGCCACCGCGCGCAACGACACGCCGATGCGGGTCTTGTTGAACAGCAGCGCCAGCACCGTCACCAACACGATGGCGGCCGCCGCCGCGATCAGGTCGAACTGGCTGACCATCAGGCCGCCGATAAACAGCGGCACATCATCGATGCCCAGGTCCAGCGCCCGCACCTGCGAGCCCATCAAGCCCTGCGCCAGGCCTTCGATGATGAACGACAGTCCAAGCGTGGCCATGAACAAGGTGATCTGCGAGCGATTGACCAAGGGCCGCAACACCAGCCGTTCGATCAGCAGCGCACCGATGACCATCACCACCACGGTCAGCAACAACGCCAGGGCAAACGGCACGCCTTGATCGTGCAGGCTGACGAAGGTCAGCGCAGCAAACAGCAGCATCGCGCCCTGGGCGAAATTGAACACACCGCTGGCCTTGTAGATCAGCACGAAGCCGATGGCGACCAGCGAGTACATGGTCCCGGCGAGCAGGCCACCGAGCAGGGTTTCAAAGAAAAACGTCATCAGTGCACCACTCCCAGATAGGCCGCAATCACTTCGGGGTCGGCCTGCACTTCGGCAGGTGTGCCGTCGCCGACCTTGCGTCCGTAATCGAGCACCACGACGTGGTCGGACAAGCCCATGACCACGCTCATGTCGTGCTCGATCAACACCACCGTGGTGCCGAGGTCGCGGTTGATGTCGGCGATGAAACGGGCCATCTCTTGTTTTTCTTCGGCGTTCATCCCGGCCATCGGCTCGTCGAGCAGCAACAGGCGCGGCCCGGCGATCAAGGCGCGGCCCAGCTCCACGCGTTTTTGTAGGCCATAGGAGAGGTTGCCCACCGGCACATCGCGGTGCGCTTGCAGTTCGAGGAATTCGAGAATGGCCTGGGCTTGTTGGCGGAAGTTTTCGGCTTCACGCCGGGCTCGCGGCAGGTTCAACGCCTGCTCGATGAAGCTGCTACGCAAGTGCCGCGAGAGCCCGGTGAGGATGTTGTCGATCACGCTCATCTTCTTGAACAGCGCGTTGTTCTGGAATGTGCGGCCGATGCCCCGCCGTGCAGCGGTCAAGGGATCGATGTGGGTGAACGGCTGCTGTTCAAAGGCAATCGACCCCGCGTCAAACCGGTAGACACCGTTCAGTACGTTCAGCAACGAACTCTTGCCCGCGCCGTTGGGGCCGATCAGCGCGCAGATCTCGCCTATTCGCACCTCGAACGACAATTCATTGATCGCCTTCACGCCTTTGAACGACAGGGAAATGCCGCTGACTTGCAGGATGGAATCGGTCGAGCTCATGCGATGTCCCGTTTGAATTCGGTGAGCCAGGTCGGCGTCGGTTGAGCGTGTGCGGCGCGGGTGGCTTGCCAGATGAAACGCAGGTTGTGGAAACCGAGCAGTCGGCGAACGCGATTTTTGATCAGGCGTTGCAGACCTTTTTCCGGGTGGGCAATGGCCCAGTCGCACAGGCGGCGGCGCCAAGTGCCGTGCGGGGCGAGACGACTGTCGATTTCATCGGCCAACCGTTGCAAGCGTCCGGCGGACAGCACCAGCCCGGAGGGCGCGACTTCGCGACGATCCCGGCTGGCGCTGCCCAGGCTTTCCGGGAACGCCAGGGAGTGACCGCTGCTCAGCCATTGTTCAAGCAACACCGTCAGGCCGGTCTGCCATTGCGTGCCCTCTTCGCCCCACAGTTGCGTGCCCTGGCTCCAACGTTTGAGGTGTTGCGGGGTGTCCACCGGGCCGAGCAACTGGTTGAAATCCAGCAGCGTCTGGCCCTGCTCGCGCCACCGTTGTTGCGTCTGCCGATCCTGAACGAAAGCGTGAGTGGGACGACTGCGCCCCAGAATCTTGCGCAGGGTTGGTGGATCGAGGTTGTCCGGCAGCGTCAGCGATTGCCCGCCCAGATGCTGCGCGGCGAGGGCCAGCAACAACAGATTCGGTTCGAAAGCACCGCTCAGGGCCAGGCGTGAATCCTCGGTGAAGCCTTGCTGGCGCAAACCGTCGGCGAGGCGCTCGACATCACGCAAGGCGTCGATCCAGCGCCAGACAAACCACTGACCGTGGCGCTTGTGGCGCAACGCCGATTGCAACGGACTGACCTGCGCCCAATGGCGCAGTTGCTCCAGCGCCTGGGGCAGATCGACCCGCCACTGGGCGGTATCCGCAACTGCCGGACGTTTGAGTTCGTGCACGCTCATGGGTGACCTCCTGTTCATGGGCAAAAGCGTGCGGTGGTCCGCTGAGCTGAAGGATTGACGCAATGATCGTTCCCACGCTCCGCGTGGGAATGCCGCCATGGACGCTCTGCGTCCGCTTTTGGAGCAGGGAACGCGGAGCGTCCCGAGATGCATTCCCACGCGGAGCGTGGGAACGATCATTTGTGTAGGACCCGATTATCTTGTGGGAGCGGGCTTGCTCGCGAAGGCGTCTACGCCGACACCACTTTCTTTTCCTGCTGCCGCAACACTCCGAGGTCCCGATACCCCGCCCCCGGATGAATCTCCGGCAATCGCGGCCCTTCCCCGAACAACTTCTCGCGCAAGGTCCCTGGCGCGTAGTCGGTCTTATACACGCCGCGCTTTTGCAGCTCAGGCACCAACAATTCCACGGCGTCGACAAAGGTCTCGTGAGTCAGCGCATAAGCCAGGTTGAAACCGTCCACATCGGTCTCTTCAACCCACTCCTGCAACAGATCAGCCACAGTCTCGGGGCTGCCCACAAACAACGGACCAAACCCGCCGATGCCAACCCAATCGGCCAATTCGTTAGGCGTCCAGACCTTGTTCGGGTCTGCCGTGGAGAACGCCTCCACCGCCGATTGAATGGCGTTGGTGTGCACATGCTTGAGGGGTTCATCGGGTTTGAACTGGCTGAAATCGATCCCGGTCCAGCCCGAAATCAACGCCATCGCGCCCTCGTAGCTGACCCAGGTTTTGTATTCCTCGAACTTGGCCTTGGCCTTGGCGTCGGTCTCGCCGAGGATCACCGTTTGCAGGTTGAAGATCAGAATCTTCGACGGATCGCGACCGGCCTCGGCGGCACGACGACGAATGTCGGCCACGGTTTTCTTCAGCAGCACCTTCGATGGCGCGGCGACGAACACACACTCGGCATGCTCGGCGGCGAACTGCTTGCCGCGACTCGATGCACCGGCCTGATAGAGCACCGGCGTACGTTGCGGAGAGGGTTCGCAAAGGTGAATGCCCGGCACCTGGAAGTGTTTGCCGACATGGCGGATCTCGTGGATTTTGCTCGGGTCGCTGAAAATCCGCCGTTCGCGATCACGCACAATGGCGCCCTCTTCCCAACTGCCTTCCCAGAGCTTGTAGCAAACCTCCAGGTATTCCTCGGCGAAGTCGTAACGCGCGTCGTGTTCGGTCTGGGCTTTCTGGCCGAGGTTCTTCGCACCGCTTTCCAGATACGAGGTGACGATGTTCCAGCCGGCGCGGCCCTTGGTCAGGTGGTCGAGGGTCGACAGGCGCCGGGCGAACGGATACGGATGCTCGAACGACAACGAAGCGGTAAGACCAAAGCCCAGGTGCTCGGTGACCAGCGCCATCGGCGGGATCAGTTGCAGCGGATCGTTGACCGGCACCTGCGCCGCCTGACGAATCGCGGCATCCCCATTGCCGTTGTAGACGTCGTAGATACCCAGCACATCGGCGATGAACAAACCGTCGAACTTGCCACGCTCGAGAATTTTCGCCAGATCAGTCCAGTATTCGAGGTCTTTGTATTGCCATGAGCGATCACGCGGATGCGCCCACAACCCCGGCGACTGGTGGCCGACGCAGTTCATGTCAAAAGCGTTGAGGCGGATTTCACGGGCCATCAAACAACACTCCGAACGCTTGGGGGATGGATGCCGTTGAGGCGAAAGTTGCCTATGAGGTGGAGTTTCCAGCGCAGCGGATCGTGCAGTGATCCATGCAATACGGTGCGTTGGCCGGTGAGTTCGAATTCGGCGTTGCTGACGGCGTTGAGCGCATCGGCGCTGGCCAGGTGCGACTCGGCAATGGCGACGCTGATTTCCGTGTCGTCCTGATGACTGTTGAAGAAATCTTCGGCGCGTTCGAGCAGCGCGGCGGCGACTTCGATGCGAATGTGCAAATCGCCGAAACGGCTGATGACGTAAGGGTCATTCGTGGTTTCTTGCTGACGGACAATCCGCAGCGTCGCATCCAGCAGGCTGCGGGCGTTGTGCAGGTCATGCTGACTCTTGGCCAGCGGCTGGTCGGCAACAATCGGTTGAGTTAGGGCATTCATGGTGGGCTCCTCAGTTCCAGGCGTGGCGCGCAGGCTTCACGCCGTTGAGCAGGTAGTTGCCGATCAGGTGGTATTTCCAGCGTGCCGGGTCGTGCAGGGTGTGGGTGCGAGCGTTGCGCCAATGCCGGTCGAGGTTGTATTTGCCGAGCACCGAGCGGGTGCCCGCCAGTTCGAAGAGCTTGCTGCTGGCAAGTAAGGCGATTTCGGCGGACAGCACTTTGGCTTGGGCGACCACCACCGAGGCGTGGGCCACCGTGTCTTCATTGGGGTTGAGCAACGCCGCGTCGATGGCGTGGCCGGCTTTTTTCAGGATCGCTTCGGTGCCGTGGACGCGCCATTCGAGGTCGCCAATCGCGGCGATGCTGAACGGGTCCTGCCAGCCGTGATCCTGGCCGCTGTCGATCCATGGCCGGGCTTCACGGGCGTAGCGCTTGGTTTCTTCCAGGGCGCCGACCGCGATGCCGGTATCCACGGCCGCCTGGATGATTTGCGAGATCGGGCCATCGGCGGTGGGTTCGTCGAACGCCTTGTGGGCCGGGATCACCGCACTGAGCGGGACCTTGACCGCATTCAAGGTGACGCCGCCGCTGGCCGTGGTGCGCTGGCCGAAACCGTCCCAGCTGTCGATGACCGTCAGGCCGGGTGTGTCGCGCTCGATGAAAGCGATGAACGCCTGGTTCTGTTCGTTGACCGCCACCGCCGGCACGATGTGCGCAAACAAGGCGCCGGTGCAGTAGAACTTCTCGCCATCGATTTGCGCGGTGTCTTGATCAAACCGGATACGGGTTTCGAACGCGCCGGCATTTTTGCTCTTGGATTCGGAAAAGGCGTTGCCGAAGCGATAACCCTGCAGGACTTTGCCAAAGTAGTAGCGCTTCTGCTCTTCGGTGGCGGTTTGCAACAGGATGTCGAGCACGCCGAGGTGGTTTTGCGGGATCTGGCCGAGGGACGAGTCGGCGGCGGAAATGATCTTGATCACTTCCGCGACGGTCACGTAGGAGACACCTGCGCCGCCGTAGGCCTTGGGAACGGTGATGCCCCAGAGGCCACTGGCGGAGAACTCGTCCAGTTCATCAATTGGCAAGCGTCGCTCGCGGTCGCGGACGCTGGCCTCGATGGCGAAGCGCGCAGCTAGCTTGTGAGCGACGGCGATGGCTTCGGCGTCCGAACGGATCACGTGGGCGGTGCGGGGTTGGGCAGAGGCTGTCATGGGCGACTCCGGGATTCTGATGAATGCATCAGAGCTTTTGCAGGAGTCGTGCCTGAAGTTAATATCGTTTAATTTCAACAGCTTGAAGAATTTTTCGAGAAATCCTTGCAGCTATAAAACAGCAAATTGTCTATCAAGTGTTGATCTGCAAACAGTTAGATCACCACATTCCTCACAAACCGCGCCGCCACCAACCCATCATTACGATAGGTGTGGGGCTGGTCGCTGGCGAACATGTAGAACTCGCCGGCAGCTATCTCATGCGGCGTGTCGCCCAGCATCAATGTCAGGCAGCCTTCGAAGACAAAGATCTGCTCGCTCCAGCCTTCGGCGTCCGGTTGCGAGGGATAGATTTCCCCCGGTTGCAGGCACCACTCCCACTGCTCCACCTCGCGGGTGGCGGTGGCTTTGGACAATAGAACGGCTTTGCTGCCGGGAATTTTTCCGGCCCAGGCCACCTCGTTGATACGGCTCGGATCGCGGGCATCCGGGGCCTGGATCAGGTCGCTGAACGCCACGTCCAGCGCTTCGGCCACGCGGTCGAGGGTGGTCAGGCTGACATTCTTCTCGCCGGCCTCGATGGCCACCAGCATGCGCCGGCTAACACCGGACTTTTCAGCCAACGCGGTCTGGCTCATGTCGGCGGCATGGCGCAGGCGTCGGACGTTCTGGCTGACGTGCTGGAGGACCGAAGCCCGGGGGGTAGAATCTTTGTGCACTATATTGCTCACTTGGTGGGGTTGGGCAGTATACTGCGCAACATTCGGCGCATTGTGCGTCCCCCTCAGGTAGTGCGCAAGGTCATGACGTCGGTGAACTCCCCTCACACTTCTCCCCGTTTCTCGCGGTTCAGCAATGCCGAGTGCGTGCTGGTGCTGATCACCATGGTCTGGGGCGGGACATTCCTTCTGGTGCAGCACGCCATGACGGTCAGCGGACCGATGTTTTTTGTCGGCCTGCGCTTTGCCGCTGCAGCGGCCATCGTCGCACTGTTCTCTTGGCGACACCTGCGGCAACTGACCCTGTTCGAGCTCAAGGCCGGCGCGTTTATCGGTGTGGCGATCATGCTCGGCTATGGCTTGCAGACCGTGGGCTTGCAGAGCATTCCCAGCAGTCAATCGGCGTTTATCACCGCGTTGTACGTGCCCTTCGTGCCGTTGCTGCAATGGCTGGTGCTCGGGCGGCGCCCGGGGTTGATGCCGAGCATCGGCATCATGCTGGCGTTTACCGGGTTGATGTTGCTGTCGGGGCCTGCCGGTGCTTCTTTCAATTTCAGTCCAGGTGAGATCGCTACGTTGATCAGCGCCGTGGCGATTGCCGCAGAGATCATCTTGATCAGCACCTATGCCGGCCAAGTCGATGTGCGCCGGGTGACGGTGGTGCAATTGGCGACCACGTCGGTGCTGTCGTTCCTGATGGTGGTGCCAACCCAGGAAGTGATTCCCGACTTTTCCTGGTTGCTGTTGTGCAGCGCATTGGGCCTGGGTGCGGCGAGCGCGGCGATTCAGGTGGCGATGAACTGGGCACAAAAAAGTGTCTCGCCGACCCGGGCGACACTAATTTATGCAGGAGAGCCAGTGTGGGCCGGGATTGTCGGGCGGATCGCCGGGGAGCGGCTGCCGGCGATTGCGCTGGTGGGTGCGGGGTTGATCGTGGCGGCGGTGATTGTCAGTGAGTTGAAGACCAAGGGTAAGGCTGCGGCACCTGTCGATGAACTGGAGCGGGAAACTCAGGGTTGAGCAGCGGAATCCACGGTGTTTGAAAGATCGCTTTCGCGGGCAAGCCCGCTCCCACAGGGATTGCACTAATCCTGTGGGAGCGGGCTTGCCCGCGAAGGGGCCGGACCTGCTGAAAACACACCTCTGAAACAATGTGAATCAGGAATATTCCGTCTACCTTGTAGGCTCACACCGACGTTCAAGCTTCCATCTTTTCAAGATCAATCTAATCCCGTGTTTACTCTGGCAATGACCGGATGATGTCAGCGAGATCATCTCTGGTGAAACCGTTAGATTTTATGGCCGCAGCCACATCGTCCTTGGAAAGCGGGAAGCGCTTGAAGATTTCCTTGAGCGTATCGGCATCAATATTTGACATCCAAAGCGGATCGATAAACGAGCCTCCGTATTCCGGCTTCATCGGCACTTCTTCGTGTGCAATTGCACCTTTATGATTCAAGTAAACGACATAGCGGTCATGCCCTTCAGGAAAGCTCTTGTCATGATATAGCGTGGTACCGAGGGGAAGCACATAGTAGTTTTCATCGCCATTCGGTCCCTCAATAAGCATCGGCTCTTTAGTCTTAATCATTTTCGTGTCGTGGGCCTTCGACACATTTGATGCAATAACCGCCAGTGCAGCCGCATTAACCAGTATCAAAACGCCCAGCCAGCAAAACAACCTTTTATTGGTAAACATCCTTTTTCCCATGACTCCTCGATTATTTCCTTGAGCGAAGGATAACCCGTGGCAGATTTAACTGACTGGAATCAATGTCAGTCGGCTCCTCACAAGGGATTTCGGGTGGTTGACAGTCTCGGAACAAACCTACAAGCAACACAGCTATTTCGGGCTTTTCACCGGTTGACTGCCCAGCCCTCACTCCCTATTCTCCCGCCTGTCACGACTCATTCGTGATCGGGTTTGACGGCTCGGCTTTTTCTCACAACGCGCATAGCCTCTCTCTGCTCGAGCACTTCCGTGCCCGGTCATTGCATATGGCGACTGTGCGTGGGGCATCTTCGGGTGCGCCGGGTACGTGAGACCGGTCCGTCAACCTGCGCACAGTTGCCACCCTATTTCGTTTGACGGCGATTTTTGTGGCAGCTCCTTTGAATCTCACGGAGCTACACCCATGACCAAAGCAACCACAAAATCCACCCCCTTCGCCCGCTGCGACCACGTCGACCACCACCTCTTCGCCGTACAACCTGACATCCCGTTAATCGACGCCCTCGAACACGCCGCGGTCTACCTCAGCTGCGCCGAAGCCCTTGCCCATCAAGCCCCCTCCGCCACCCGCCCGGAACATAAAGCTTCATTACGCTGGGCCAGCCAGCAAATGCTCGGTACTGCGCGCTCGTTGGTTCAAGCATCCATCGACGGGATGCACGCGACCCAAGCTGGAGGTGACGCATGAACCCTCACATGCCGATGACCAACAATGACTGCGACATACCGGTGTTACTGGTCGCCACTCAAGCACCGCTGGACGTGTTGCACAGCAACGCGGCCACACGGTTTCTGGCCGTAACGCAGATGATGGAAAGCCTGGCCAGTCTTGATATCACTCAAGCCAAGGGGGCCGATGTGCAGCAACTCGCGCATGCGGCGGCAATGTTGCTGCGGGATGGGTGTGATGTGATGGATGTACTGGGGCGGCAGATTAGGGCGCAGCTCTAACGGTCGTCGTTTGATCGCCCGGATTGATGTTGACTGTCAGGGCCTCATCGCGAGCAGGCTCGCTCCCACAAGGGATCTGCTGTGTACACATAACCTCAACACAGCACAGATCCATGTGGAAGCGGGCTTGCTCGCGAAGGGGCCGGACCTGCTGAAAACACGCCTCCGAAACAATGTGAATCAGGGTTTTTCCGTCTACCTTGTAGGATTCTGCGACAGCTTGGCGTTTGGTGATCGGGGAGCTGGCACGTATGATGCTTCACAAACTTCCGCAGATTAGAAGCCTATGTCCCTGATAGTTCTACTGCTTCTGCCTTTTATCGGCAGCTGTCTGGCGGCTTTGCTGCCACACAACGCGCGTAACACTGAATCCTTGCTGGCGGGTCTGGTTGCCTTGATTGGCACCCTCCAGGTTGCCCTCCTGTACCCGCAGATCGCCGATGGCGGCGTGATTCGTGAAGAATTTTTCTGGTTACCCAGTCTCGGCCTGAACTTCGTCCTGCGCATGGACGGTTTCGCCTGGCTGTTCTCGTTGCTGGTGCTGGGCATCGGCACGCTGGTTTCTTTATACGCCCGCTATTACATGTCGCCGGACGATCCGGTGCCGCGGTTCTTCGCGTTTTTCCTGGCGTTCATGGGCGCGATGCTCGGGCTGGTGATCTCCGGCAACTTGATTCAGATCGTATTTTTCTGGGAGCTGACCAGTCTCTTCTCGTTCCTGTTGATCGGCTATTGGCATCACCGCGCCGATGCGCGACGCGGCGCCTACATGGCGTTGATGGTCACCGGCGCAGGTGGTTTGTGCTTGCTGGCGGGGGTCATGCTGCTCGGCCATGTGGTCGGCAGCTATGACCTGGACAAGGTCCTGGCCGCTGGCGATCTGATTCGCGCGCATCCCCTCTACCCTATCCTGCTGCCGCTGATTTTGATTGGCGCCCTGAGCAAAAGCGCGCAATTCCCCTTCCACTTCTGGCTACCCCACGCGATGGCGGCGCCGACACCTGTCTCGGCCTATCTCCACTCGGCGACCATGGTCAAGGCCGGGGTGTTCCTGCTCGCACGGCTATGGCCGTCGCTGTCCGGCAGTGAAGAGTGGTTCTACATCGTCAGCGGCGCCGGCGCGTGCACGCTGTTGCTCGGCGCGTATTGCGCGATGTTCCAGAACGACCTCAAGGGGTTGCTGGCCTACTCGACCATCAGCCACCTCGGCCTGATCACGCTGCTGCTGGGCCTGAACAGTCCGTTGGCCGCCGTGGCCGCGGTGTTCCACATCCTCAACCACGCCACCTTCAAGGCCTCGTTGTTCATGGCCGCCGGGATCATCGACCACGAAAGCGGCACCCGCGACATTCGCAAGCTCAGCGGCCTGATCAAGCTGATTCCGTTTACCGCGACCCTGGCCATGGTCGCCAGCGCCTCGATGGCCGGCGTGCCGTTGCTCAACGGCTTCCTCTCAAAAGAGATGTTCTTCGCCGAAACCGTGTTCATCAACGCCACCGCCTGGGTCGAGATGACCTTGCCGATTGTCGCGACCATCGCCGGTACGTTCAGCGTCGCCTACTCCCTGCGCTTCACGGTCGACGTGTTCTTCGGCCCGACCGCCACCAATCTGCCACACACCCCGCACGAGCCGCCGCGCTGGATGCGTGCGCCCGTGGAGTTGCTGGTGTTCACCTGCCTGATCGTCGGGATTTTCCCCGCGCAAGTGGTCGGCTCATTGCTGGCCGCCGCAGCGCTGCCCGTGGTGGGCGGCACATTGCCGGAATACAGCCTGGCGATCTGGCACGGCTGGAACGCGCCGATGATCATGAGCCTGATCGCCATGTCCGGCGGCATCGTGCTGTACCTGCTGTTGCGCAATCAGCTCAAGCGCGGACGGTTCAAATACCCGCCGTTCATTGGCGGCTTGAACGGCAAGCGCCTGTTCGAGCGCGGCCTGGTGATCATGATGCGCCTGGCCCGTCGCCTGGAACGGCGGATCAGCACGCGCCGCCTGCAAGCCCAATTGTTCCTGATGGTGCTCGTCGCTGTGTTGGCCGGGTTGATCCCGATGCTCCACAGCAGTCTGAGCTGGGGCGAGCGGCCGAAGATTCCGGGCTCGATCGTGTTTGTGATCCTCTGGCTGCTGGCGATTGCCTGTGCGCTCGGCGCAGCATGGCAGGCCAAGTATCACCGGCTCGCGGCCCTGACCATGGTCAGCGTCTGCGGCCTGATGACCTGCATCACGTTCGTCTGGTTCTCGGCGCCGGACCTGGCCTTGACGCAACTGGTGGTCGAGGTGGTGACCACCGTGCTGATCCTGTTGGGCCTGCGCTGGCTGCCGCGACGGATTGAAGAGGTCTCGCCGCTGCCGGGCAGCCTGCGCAGGGCGCGCATCCGGCGGATCCGCGACTTGCTGCTGTCGAGCGTGGTCGGCGGCGGCATGGCGTTGCTGGCCTACGCGATGTTGACGCGCCAGACCCCCAACGACATCTCCTCGTTCTACCTCAGCCGCGCCCTGCCCGAAGGCGGTGGCAGCAACGTGGTCAATGTGATGTTGGTGGACTTCCGCGGCTTCGACACCCTCGGTGAAATCACCGTGCTGGTGGCCGTGGCCCTGACCGTGTTCGCGCTGCTGCGACGCTTCCGCCCGCCCAAGGAAAGCCTGCAACTGCCGGCCCAACAGCGCTTGCTGGCACCCGATGTCGTCACCGATCTGGTCAACCCGCGTCACGCCAGCGACACCGCCCTCGGTTTCATGATGGTGCCGGCGGTGCTGGTGCGCTTGCTGTTGCCGATTGCGCTGGTGGTGTCGGTCTACCTGTTCATGCGCGGGCACAATCAACCGGGCGGCGGTTTTGTCGCCGGGCTGGTGATGTCGGTGGCGTTCATCCTGCAATACATGGTCGCCGGCACCCAGTGGGTCGAGGCGCAAATGAGCCTGCGACCGTTGCGCTGGATGGGCACCGGCCTGCTGTTCGCCACAGCCACCGGGCTTGGGGCGATGGCGGTCGGGCATCCGTTCCTGACCACCCACACCTGGCATGTCGACCTGCCGGTGCTGGGTGACATTCATATCGCCAGTGCGTTGTTCTTCGACATCGGCGTGTACGCCGTGGTGGTCGGTTCGACGCTGTTGATCCTCACCGCCATCGCTCACCAATCGGTACGGGGCCACAAAACTGCAGCCCTGCCCAAGTCCGTCGCCAGCAAAGGAGCCGTCTGATGGAAGAAGTCATCGCAATCGCGATCGGCGTGTTGGCCGCGTCCGGCGTCTGGCTGATCCTGCGGCCACGGACATTCCAGGTGGTGATGGGCCTGTGCCTGCTGTCCTACGGCGTCAACCTGTTCATCTTCAGCATGGGCAGCCTGTTCATCGGCAAGGAGCCGATCATCAAGGACGGCGTGCCGCAGGACTTGCTGCATTACACCGACCCTCTGCCGCAAGCGCTGGTGCTGACCGCCATCGTGATCAGCTTCGCCATGACCGCGTTGTTTCTGGTGGTGCTGCTGGCCTCTCGCGGCTTGACCGGGACCGACCATGTCGATGGCCGGGAGCCTAAAGAATGAATGCGATGACGCACCTGATCGCCGCACCGATTCTGCTGCCGCTGCTGACCGCCGCCATCATGCTGATGCTGGGCGAAAAACATCGCCCGCTGAAGGCCAAGATCAATCTGTTCTCCAGCCTGCTGGGCCTGGGGATTTCCGTGGCGCTGCTGCAATGGACACAGTCCACCGGTGTCCCCGGCTCCATCGGTGTTTACCTGCCGGGTAACTGGCAGGTGCCGTTCGGCCTGGTGCTGGTGGTCGATCGCCTGTCGGCATTGATGCTGGTGCTGACCGGGATCATCGGCGTCAGCGCCCTGCTGTTCGCCATGGCTCGCTGGGACGGCGCCGGTTCGAGTTTCCACGCGCTGTTCCAGATTCAGATGATGGGCCTTTATGGCGCGTTCCTGACGGCGGATCTGTTCAACCTGTTCGTGTTTTTCGAAGTGCTGCTGGCGGCGTCCTACGGCCTGATGCTCCACGGTTCGGGCCGGGCGCGAGTGTCGTCGGGGCTGCATTACATCTCGATCAATCTGCTGGCTTCGTCGCTGTTCCTGATCGGCGCGGCGCTGATCTATGGCGTCACCGGCACCTTGAACATGGCCGACCTGGCGCTGAAAATCCCGCTGGTCCCGCAAGCCGATCGCGGGCTGTTGCATGCCGGCGCGGGGATTCTCGCGGTGGCGTTCCTGGCCAAGGCCGGGATGTGGCCGCTGAACTTTTGGCTGGTGCCGGCCTATTCGGCGGCCAGCGCGCCGGTGGCGGCGATGTTCGCGATCATGACCAAGGTCGGCGTCTACACCTTGCTGCGCCTGTGGACACTGCTGTTCTCGGGTCAGGCCGGCGCCTCGGCGTATTTTGGCGGCGACTGGCTGATCTACGGCGGCATGGCGACCATCGTCTGCGCGGGCATCGCGATCCTCGCGGCTCAGCGGCTGGAACGCATGGCGAGCCTGAGCATTCTGGTGTCGGCGGGGATTCTGCTGTCGGCCATCGGTTTCGCCCAGCCGAACCTGATTGGCGCGGCGCTGTTCTATCTGGTCAGCTCGACCTTGGCGCTGAGTGCGCTGTTCCTGTTGTCCGAGTTGATCGAGCGCTCACGTTCTGCCAATGAAATGCCGCTGTTCGACGACGCTGATCTGCTGCCTCGCCCCATGGAATCCCTGCAACCGCCCAAAGGCATCAACCTCGACGACGAACAGAAAGCCGTGGTGGGCCAGGTGATTCCCTGGACGATGGCGTTCCTCGGCTTGAGTTTTATCGCCTGTGCGTTGCTGATCATTGGCATGCCGCCGCTCTCGGGCTTCATCGGCAAGCTTGGCCTGCTCAGCGCCCTGCTCAATCCGTCGGGCCTGGGCAATGGCGCTGACGAACCGGTGTCGAACGCGGCGTGGGGGTTGCTGGCGCTGTTGATCCTGTCCGGGCTGGCGTCGCTGATCGCCTTCGCACGCGTGGGCATCCAGCGCTTCTGGACGCCTCAGGAACGGCCATCGCCCTTGCTGCGCCGCTTCGAATGCGTGCCGATCATCGTGCTGTTGGGGCTCAGCGTTGCCCTGACGTTCAAGGCCGAACCGCTGCTGCGCTACACCCAGGCTGCCGCCGATGCCTTGAACAACCCGCAGCAATACGTCATGGCAGTATTGGGCACCCGCGTGGTGCCGAGCCCCGAATCCCGGGCGGCGATGCTGGAGGTGCAGCCATGAAGCGTCTGTTGCCTGCTCCATGGTTGTCGCTGGCGTTGTTGCTGTTATGGCTGCTGCTAAACCTGTCGCTGAGCCCGGGCAATCTGTTGTTGGGCGCCATGCTCGGGTTCTGTGCGCCGCTGATGATGCGCAAGCTGCGGCCATTGCCGATCCGCATTCGCCGGCCCGGTGTGATCGTGCGTTTGTTTCTGCTGGTGGGCCGTGATGTGGTGGTGTCCAACCTCGCCGTGGCCTGGGGCGTGCTCAATGCGGGACAGCGTGCACCCCGCTCGCAGTTCGTCAAGGTGCCGCTGGCGTTGCGCGACGCCAATGGCCTGGCCGCGTTGTCGATGATCTGCACGGTGGTTCCCGGCACGGTCTGGTCGGAACTGGCGCTGGACCGCAGCATCCTGTTGCTGCACGTATTTGATCTGGAGGATGAAGCGCTGTTTATCGAGCACTTCAAGGCGACCTATGAGCGCCCCTTGATGGAGATCTTCGAATGAGCGAATTACTGTCGAACGCGATCCTGCTGAGCCTGTTTATCTTTTCCCTGGCGATGATCCTGACCTTGATGCGGCTGTTCAAAGGTCCTTCGGCTCAAGACCGGGTTCTGGCGCTGGATTACCTGTACATCATCGCCATGCTGATGATGCTGACACTGGGCATTCGTTATGCCAGTGACACGTATTTCGAGGCGGCGCTGCTGATCGCCCTGTTCGGCTTCGTCGGCTCGTTTGCGCTGGCCAAATTCCTGCTGCGTGGCGAGGTGATCGAATGACTACGCAACTGTCCCTATGGGTGGAAATCCCGGTGGCGATCCTGTTGGTGCTTAGCAGCCTGTTCGCGCTGATCGGGGCGATTGGCCTGGTGCGGATGAAGGATTACTTTCAGCGCATGCACCCGCCGGCACTGGCCTCGACGCTGGGCGCGTGGTGCGTGGCCCTGGCCTCGATCGTTTACTTTTCGGCGCTCAAGTCCGCGCCTGTGCTGCACGCCTGGCTTATTCCGATTCTGTTGTCAATCACGGTGCCGGTGACCACGTTGCTGCTGGCGCGGGCGGCGCTGTTTCGCAAGCGCATGGCAGGGGACGATGTGCCGGCCGAGGTGAGTAGCCGACGGACCGAAAGCGGGAGCTAGACGTTAAAAGATCGCAGCCTCGTTGCACTCGACAGCTCCTACAGTGGGAACGCAAGCCCATGTAGGAGCTGTCGAGTGCAACGAGGCTGCGATCTTTTGATCTTGCATTACCTCATATCAGATCCAGGCAACGGCCAACAACCCGGCTCCCAGCACCACACACAACGGCGAATAAGCCCAGGTGTCGAGGCGGGCAAACTTCGAGCCCTTGACCTGCTTGAAGAACCCCATCAGATTCGAATCGCCGATTGCCCGGGCGAACATCAGCATCGCAATCGCGCTGATCACCCATTGCAGCGACCAGTGCTGCACCGTGGGCAGATACAGGCCGACCCGCAGGCACACCAGCATCGCGATCAGCAGCAACCCGACCGCCACCAGTAGCGTGGTAAATCCAGAAGGTTTGAAGGCAGGCCTTGATTCCCCCCCGCCCTCCCCGGGTACACGCGGCACCGCCGCCTCGCTACCCAACGTGCCACCCGCTGCCCAATACAGGTGGATCAAGCTGATCAACAGGAAGATGGCAGCGATCCATTGCGCGATCATCAGGCTCATATTCAGACATCCAACGTTAAATGTCGCAGGAGGATGGACCTCCTTGAACGTTTTTGTAAGGACATTCGTCATTGGTCGGGTACGTGACCCGACCAATGAGGTGTTTGCCGGACGTCTACATCACTTCATCCCGGCAGCGACTTTATCCGCCACATCCTTGGGCACCCAGGCTTGCCACACGTCGGGGTGCGCCTTCATGAACGCCTCCGCCGCCTGACGTGGCGGGGTGTGTTTTTCACTCATCTGCGCCAACGCCTTGTTCAACGGATCAATCGGCAAATCGACTTTGCTGAAGAATTCGGCGATCTGCGGATACTGTTTCTGAAAAGGCGCGGACACGCCAATCGACAGCTTCGAGGGCAGCGAGCGAGTCGGTTTGGGATTAGGGTTGTCTGCGTCGGTCAGGGTTTTCCACGCTTCGGCATCAAAGGGCGGCTCCTCCAGCTGAATCAGCTTGTAGCGGCCGAGCAATGGCGTCGGTGACCAATAGTAAAACAGCACCGGCTTGCCGCGACGGATCGATGAACTGATCTCGGCATCCAGCGCCGCCCCCGAACCGCTGCGGAAATTCACATAGCTGTCGTTCAGGCCATACGCCGTGAGCTTCTGCTTGTTGACGACTTCCGACGTCCAGCCAATCGGGCTGTTGAGGAAGCGACCCTTGCCCGGGCTTTCCGGATCACTGAACACGTCCTTGTACTTGGGCAGGTCACTGACACTGCGCAAGCCTGGCGCCAGCGGCTTGATGCCCTTGGCCGGGTCGCCCTTGATCACATACTCGGGCACCCACCAGCCCTCGGTGGCACCTTTGACCGTGTCACCCAGGCTCGCAACCTTGCCTTCAGCCTCGGCCTTGACCCAGACCGGGCTGCGTCCGGCCCATTCTTCGCCAATGACCTGAATGTCATTGTTGGCCAGTGCGGTTTCCAGGGTGATGGTGGTCCCGGGCAACGTATCGGTCGGCAAGCCGTAGCCTTTCTCGACGATGATCCGCAGGATATCGGTGATCAGACTGCCACTTTCCCAGTTCAGGTCGGCGAAATGAATCGGCGCCTGCGCAGCGGCGGAGACCGGAGCGGGTGAACTCAACACTACAAACGTGGCCAGTGTAGCGACCAACAACCGTCGAAATCCTTTCATGCCTTTGCACCTCGTGCTGTCACAGCATTAGCAGGATGGCCTGACAGAAGACCGCAAGCCTCTGAATACTCAGTCATCTGACTGTAGTAGAGGTTCCTGCTTTCGAGGGGCACGAATTAATTTTCGGAAGTTTCCTGCAACCGCGCCAGCTCCCTTCTTACCATGCTGGCGTAGGCCGCCGGACGCAGCGCGTAAATCTGTGAAGCCACCCAATTCAGCCAGGCTCCCTGCAGAACCGCTTTGTGCTCGAACAGCCGCCGGGCTTCGACGTGCGCACTGGCCTGGTTCTGTTGGTGGAAATCGGCGCGGGTCTGGGTCATTACTCGCTGGCCTTGAACGTCACCAGTTCGCCCTTGCGCCACTTGGCGGCTTTGGCGGTCACGGCCTTCAGGGTCTTGGTCAGGCCTTCCTGCAGCTGCTGGTGGGCAGCGAAGACCATCACCACGCTATGACCTTCCTTGAACACGATCCCATGACCATCGGCGGTGGTGACAAAGGCGTAATCACCCAGGCCATAAACCGTCAATTTGATTTCGCGGAACTTGATGTCGAGCTTGCCGCCTTCACGACTGGGCAGCACAGAGGCACTGAAATGATCGCCAACCTTGAGCTTGAGCCCTGGTTTGTCATCGACCACCAGCGCTTCTTCGGTGTCGAGTTCGGCAATGTAAATGCCTTCAGCGTTTTGTTCGGTGATGTAAACGAAACGTGACTGGAACTGTTTAACCAGCTTTGCGCGCAAATCACCCAGCACGAACAAAGCATGCATATCGAGATTACTTACTGCCAAGGAAACATCCCCACATCTGAAAATGATGCCGCACGCAGAAAAAGCGCACAGCAGAAAAAAGCGGCCATGCCGAAAGTGTTGCCATGAGGCCCGGGTTGAAATCCTGAGCTGAGCGTAGCGCTCAGGCGTCGCGAGGTAGTGAGACTACTGGAATATCACTCGCGCCGTCCTCTGTGAACGTCGTCAGAAGTTGAAGGAAAAAGCCCTTCTTGCCGCCAGAGGAAACCGGATTACCAACTTTAAGGAAAAAACTCTTTAAAAAAAGCACTTTTCCGACATATCGCCAGCAAAAAATTGCTTTAGATGAACACCATTCGCCGAACAGTGATGGCGATTCTAGAGCAGCCATGCTCACCGAGACTACCCATAACGACGTACGCACGTCGGCAAAAACAAGGAAAAGGACTTCTTATGTGCACCATGACTCACTTCGTCATCTCCACGGCTCGACACAACGATAGCGCGCTCTCCATGCTTGCGCTGGCTTTTCAGCCCCATGCGTATGCGCCTGAAAGCCTCCGAATGCCGCAATTTCAGGTCGTATTGGCGGGCAGCGCCTTCTTTCATATCAAGGAAACTGCCACCGGCCGCGTCAGAGGTTTCCGCGCCAGCCATAACGAAGCCTGCGCCCTTGCCCGCTTGCTTGAGTCACGCGGTTGACGAATTCCAGGGCTTCATTGCCATAGACGTTTCGTCACGCCGATGACTTAACTCAGCCGTCGACAGGCAACAACTGCCATACTGCCCGACCAATGAAATCCGTCCCCAGGACGGACGGCGTTCAACACAACAGAATATTTCCAAGGGAAGGCAGCTACGTGACGGAATTTGATATCGGTGAATTTTTTATCCGGGGCGAAGCCAGAGAGGTCGACGGCGAATTCCAGGCTGTCATTGTCATGCGTGCCAAACCACCGTTGACTGCGGTGACCTATCACCAGGTCGAGAAGGATCGCTGGTTCAAAACCTCGGATGTCGCTGACACCGCCGCTAAGGAAGCCGCCCAGGCCCTGAAAACTGCCGTCGATGAAGGTGCATTGAACGCCTGATCCTCAGATTTGCAGTCTATGCTCTCTCCTGCTTTCCACCATCGCTTTCGAACTCCTGACGCGCGGCCCCCTCAGATGCAATGAAGCCGCACTCAGATATCGCATTCGACGCGACACGCAAGGAGATGACAATGGATTCACCTACACACGACTTGAAAGGCTTGTTCGACCAACTCGGCCTGGATTCCAGCGAGAAAGCCATCGATGACTTCATCGCCAGCCATTCACCATTGGCTGATGACAAGAAACTCATCGACGCCGAGTTCTGGACCCCGCAACAAGCAGGCTTCCTGAAGGAGCAATTGCGAGAAGACGCGGATTGGGCGCGGGTGGTCGACGACCTGAACCTGCGCATGCACCAGGTTCACTAACCCGCACAGTCAATGCAGGCTGCCGGGTGCTTCGGCGTTCAATTGCGCCAGCCAGGCAGCCTTGCACTCCTCGGCTTCATCGCGACTGCAATACACCGTTCCCCGGCGCTCGCCATTGAGCAGCACCACCCAACAAACGCTCTGCCCCATCGCACGCAAATAGGCGGGTACACCGCTGCCAATCATGACCGCGACATCGACTTTACTGCGCATGTTGACCTCTCGAATTTCATTAGCAACCTAACTATGTAGGCATGTTAATGAGTTCATTCGCGAGGAAACAGCAACGAGCCTGCACAGCTTCATTGCCAATCCCGTAACAATGGTCAGCCGCTCAGCGAGCACTCTGCGGCTTGTAGCCCAAGCGCAATCCACCCCAATGCCGGCCCTTGAGCATGATCGGCACCGAGAGGTCGTGCATCAGCTCGCCCGTGTCTCGGGTATAGGTTTGCAACAACACAGGCTGTTGATGGCTACCGCAGCGAATGCCGGTGCGGTCGGCGAACTTGCGTTTGGTGCGGTTCTGCAAGGTATCGACCTGTACATCGCCGGTCAGCGGCAGGCTGAAGGCTTTGTTATGGGTCGGTACATAACCTTGCTGAGTGCAGGCGATGGCAAACACCAGCCCGTCATGGCGTGGCAACAACGGTTCCTGAATGGCCGGCAACACCTGATCGGTGTAGCGGTCGAAGCGCGTCTGAAACTTGGCCGGGCTGGTGTTGGGGATCGCCTGGTAGTTGCGGTCAAACAAGTCTTCCAGACTGATCCGGCCCTCATCGATATCCGCTTCAAAACGTGCAGTGATCTGGCTTGCGCCTTCGCGAGCCAGGTCATAAATCCTTTGGTGATAGTCGTCCAGCCCGACTTCGGCGAGGCGCTCGCTGATGGTTTCGGCTTGCCCTTCCATTTGCACCGCGGCCTGAGCCAGACGCTGGGTCTGTTGGTCGCTGACCGTCAGGTCGCTGCGCATCTGTTCGATGGCGTGAAACAGGCTGTCGAGCTGTTCGCGGTTGGTGTCCGTGCCCCGAGCGATTTCTGCGACCTGGTGCTCGACGCCAGCGGCCAGGCGCGCGATGTTCTCCAGATGCTGACCGGTGTGCTCGACCTGCTGGACGCCGGTGTCGAGGTCGCTGGACAGTTGCCGGATCTGCTCCACCACTTGCGCCGTGCGCTGCTGGATATCGGCAACCATCTCTCCGACTTCGCCGGTCGCGGTCGCCGTGCGCGCTGCCAGGCCACGCACTTCATCGGCCACCACCGCGAACCCGCGTCCGTGTTCGCCGGCCCGGGCCGCTTCAATGGCGGCGTTCAAGGCCAGCAGGTTGGTCTGGCTGGCGATGGATTGAATCACCAGAGTGACCCGTTGAATGTCATCGCTGCGCAGGCTCAAGGCTTCGATCAGCTCACGGCTGTTGCTGGCGCGCTGGCTGAGCTGATGCATGCGGGAGATCGATTCGATCAATTCCGTACGCCCCGCCGCGCTGCTCTGATGGGCCTCGCTGGCAGCGTTCAAGGCTTCTCGACTGAGTGTCGACGTGGCTTGCTCGGTGGAAATCATCACTTCGGCGTTGCTGACGATCCGCTTGGCCGCATCGAGCTGCGACTGGACCCTCTCGGCCAGCTGCTTGACCGAAAACGCCACGCCAGCGGCGGACAATGCGTTGTGACTGGTGGTGTAGGAAAGGTCGCGGGTCAGCTCGGCAATGGCACTTGAGCTGTCGGCTGGGGGTGAATCGGCGACGGCGCGCGTACGCAAGCGTGGCAGCCAGACGATCAGCACTGCCACCGGCAGACCGATGTAAAGCGAAGCGCCGCCCAAGGTCATGCCACAGAGCAACAGCACCAGGGCGATGCTTTGCAAAGTGGGCGTCAGCCAAAGGTTTTTTGGCACAAGCACTGGTGCAGGCACATGCCCAACCAGAGATCCGTCTCTCGTCATCTTCGTCACCCCGTGGAGCTTCTAATTGTTGTGACTGTATTAAACGCCACTAGAGGGCCATTATCTATGGTCCATTAGTAGTGGGCCTTGCAGCAGATCAATAGAAGGACGTGAGTTTTTCGCAGACGAAAAAAAGCATCGCGGGCAAGCGTCGTTCCTTCAGGAACAAGGCTTGCCCGCGATGCGGGGCGTTACGAAATCAGGCCTGACGCTGGTGCTTGTCGATCTGTTCGTGACGCTCTTGAGCTTCGATGCAGTACTTGGTGGTCGGGCTGATCAGCAAGCGCTTGAGGCCAATGGCCTCGCCGCTGTCATCGCACCAGCCGAAGCTGTCTTCTTTGATGCGTTCCAGAGCCTGTTCCAACTGAGGCAGCATGCGCTGGTCGCGATCGATCGCGTTCACCAGCCAGGTGCGCTCTTCTTCGACAGAAGCAGCGTCGGCCGGATCGGCTGGAGTGTCCAGGCTCTCGATGGCGATGCGGTTCTGTTCGATGCGCTCATGGGTTTCGACTTTCATGTTCTGCAACAGCTCGGAGAAAAAAGCATGTTGCTCGGCATTCATGTAGTCATCCGCCGGCATGGCCAGCAACTTGTCCTTTGTCATTGATATCTCTATAAAAAAACGTGCATTAAGGCGAATTAGGGAGCGTTCCGGCTGACCAGGTCTGGCCATCGGAAAGGCGCCATTTATTCCAAGCGCCACCCGGCACTCAATTTACGAGGGGCGGCAGTCTAAGGCCGACTTGAGGCCTCAGCAACTGAAAAGACAGCGAATTCGTCCGACAAAGCCCCGAAAGTGCTTTATGGCAGCCTTTGCGGTGGTTATCGGAGTGCGTTTATAGCAAGAAATTCAATCAAGCGGCTGTATATAGAAGACAAACGGCTGCGCCACGCGGGTCAGGCGTGGCGCATGTCGCTGTTTCGTCCGGCTTCAGCGCTTGAGTTTACGCTTGTTGCGGTACTGGTCGATGACCACCGCCACCACAATAATCAATCCCTTGATGATGTCCTGAATATACGCATCAACCCCGACAAAGGTAAACCCGCTGGCCATCACCCCGAGAATCAGCGCACCAATCACCGTGCCGGTGATGCGCCCGACGCCACCGGCCAGGCTGGTGCCGCCGATGACCGCAGCGGCAATCGCATCCAGTTCATAGGACATGCCCATCCCGGCCTGCCCGGTCGCGGCGCGCGCTGAAGCCACCACACCTGCAAGACCTGCCAGTAAGCCGGCGATGCTGTAGACGATGACCAAATGCCGCTTGACGTTGATCCCCGAGGTACGCGCCGCCTGCATGTTGCCGCCGATGGCGTAGGTGTACTTGCCGTACTTGGTGTAACGCAGGGCGATGTGAAAGATCACCGCCACGACCAGGAAAATGATCACCGGCATCGCACCGTGCCCGATCGCCGTGTAGGAATCCGACAGCATGCTCACCGGCTGGCCCTCGGTGTAGAACCGCGCCAGGCCCCGCGCCGACACCATCATGCCGAGGGTGGCAATGAACGGTGGAATGCCGGTGATGGCAATGATGCTGCCGTTGATTGCCCCCGCCAACAGCCCCACCCCAAGCCCGGCGATGACTGGAATCCAGACCGGCAAGTCCGTCAGCGACGGAAACACCGCCCGGGCAAAGTCCGAAGTCTGTGCCAGGCTGGCCGCGATCATCGCCGACAACGCCAGCACCGAGCCGGAAGACAGGTCGATCCCGGTGGTAATGATCACCTGCGTCACGCCGATGGCCAGCAGACCGATGATCGACACTTGCAGGATCATCAGCACCAGACGCTGGGAGTTCATCAGGAAGCTTTGGTCGCGCACGATCCAGCCGAACAGTTCAAAGACCAGGCCGATACCGATCAGCACCAGGAAAATGCTCAGCTCGGTCGGAAAGCGCCGGCGACTTTTGATCGGTGCCGTTGCTGGCTTGTTTTCCAGTATCGCGTTCATAAACACTCACCCTTCCCTTGCGTCGCCAGCCGTGACCATGGCCACCACCGGCATCAATTAGTGAACCACGGACAGGCCCGAGGCCAGTTGCATGACCCGCTCCTGGGTCGCTTCGCTGCGGTCGAGGGTGCCCATCAGGTCGCCCTCGTGCATGACCATCACCCGGTCGCTCATGCCCAGCACTTCCGGCAGCTCCGAGGAAATCATGATCACCGCCATGCCTTCGCTGGCGAGGCAGGAAATCAGCCGATAGATCTCGGCCTTGGCCCCGACATCGATGCCGCGAGTCGGCTCGTCGAGAATCAGGATTCGCGGGTTGGTCATCAGCCAGCGCGCCAGCAAGGCTTTCTGCTGATTGCCGCCGGACAAGGTGTCGATGCACTGTTCCAGCGAAGGGGTTTTGACCCGCAGCTTCTTGCACATGTCTTCGCACAGCGCACGCAGGGCTTTCTGTTGGATAAAGCCATGACCGGCGTAATGCGGCAGCACGGCCATCTCCATGTTTTCCAGGACCGACAGGCACGGAAACAGACCGCTGAGCTTGCGATCCTCAGTGAGCAAGGCGAAGCCCTTCTCGATCGCCAGGTGCGGATCGCTGATGCGCACCACTTCGCCATCAAGGCGAATCTCGCCGCCATCGCTTGGGGTAATGCCGAAAATCGCTTCGGCGACATTGGTGCGCCCCGAGCCCATCAACCCGGCGATCCCGAGAATCTCGCCCGCATGCAGGTCGAAGGAGACGCCTTTGAAAATGCCGTCCAGCTTGAGGTCGCGCACTGACAGCAGCAGATCGCCGATCGGCTTCTCGCGCACCGGGAACAACTGGCTCAGTTCGCGACCGACCATCATTGAAATCAGGCTGTCGCCGTCCATGCTGTCGGCTCGTTGCAGGCCGATGTAGGCGCCGTCACGAAACACCGCCACTTCATCGGCGATGCTGAACACTTCATTCATTTTGTGGGTGATGTAGATGATGCCTTTGCCCTGGCTCTTGAGGTCGGCAATGATCGAGAACAGGTGGGCGACTTCCTTGTCGGTGATCGCTGAGGTCGGTTCGTCCATGATCAGGATGTCGGAGTCGTAGGACACCGCCTTCGCAATCTCGACCATCTGCCGCTCGGCGATGCTCAGGTTGCCGACCAGCTCTTCGGGGTCAAGATTGATCCGCAGACGCTCCAGCAACTGGGCGGTGCAGCGGTGCATTTTGCGGTGGTCGATCATGTGCAGGCCGTTGAGCTGCTCGCGACCGATCCAGATGTTTTCGGCGATGCTCATGTGCGGCATCAGGTTGAGTTCCTGATGGATCATCGCAATCCCGGCTTGCAGCGCCGCCAGTGGCGTTTCGAAGACCACCGGTTTGCCCCGCAGGCGAATTTCACCGGCGTCCGGCTGGTAGATGCCGGCGATGATTTTCATCAGCGTCGATTTGCCCGCGCCGTTCTCACCCATCAGGGCCAGCACGGAACCGGGGCGCACCCGAAGCTGCACGTCGGACAAGGCCACCACACCGGGAAACCCCTTGCTGACGTTGAGGATCTCCAGCAGGTACGGCTCATCGACAGGTGTTGCGGTTGGCTGGATACCCACCACGGGGTGCTCGAAGCAGTCGCTGAAGCGAACATGATCAGGTACTCCATCAGCAAGGTCGCCGTGGCAACCTTGCGTGCTTATTGTTGTTATTGAACGGACGGACTATTTGAACGTGTCGACGTTTTGCGGGGTGATCAAGCGATACGGCACCCAGACGGCCTGCTCAACCGGCTCGTTCTTGGCCATCCTCACCGCGGTATCGATGGACCCGTCTGCCTGACCTTTGGCGTCCTGGAACACCGACACCGCCATGCTGCCTTTCTTGATGGCGTTCAAGCCATCCGGCGTACCGTCGACACCGGCGATCAGCACACTGCCCTTGTCGACGCCGGCCTGTTGCAGGGCCATGGCGGCACCGATGGCCATTTCATCGTTGTTGGCCACGACCGCATCGAACTTGCGGCCCTGGGTCAGCCAATCGTTGACCAGGGTCATACCTTTGTCGCGCAGCCAGGTCCCGGTCTGCTCTTGCTCGATCTTGATGTTGGGGTACTTGGCCAGCACCTCTTTGACGCCTTTGGTGCGGTTGGTGGTGGAGTTGTTCGCCAGGTCGCCCAGCAGAATCACGATGTCACCCTTGCCGCCCATTTTGTCGGCCAGGTACTGCATCTGCATTTCACCGGCCTCCAGGTCGTTGGAGGCCACCGTGACCACTCCCTTGGGCAGTTTCAGGTCATCCGGACGGCGGTTGACGTAGACCAGCGGGATGCCGGCCTTGACCGCCGCTTCGGTGATTTTTTTGGTGGCGGCGGTATCCACCGGGTTAACCACGATGGCATCGACCTTCTGGCTGATGAAGCTTTCGACCTGGCTCAGTTGCTTGACCACGTCGCTGCGTGCGTCTTCGAATTGCAGCTTTACACCCTCGGGATAGGCCTTGGCTTTCTTGTCCATGGATTCGCGCAGGTAGGTCAGCCAAGTGTCATCGAACTGGGACATGCTGACGCCGATCTTCATGTCAGCGAGTGCGGCACCGCTGGCGAACATCAGGGACAAGGCAAGCGAGGCGAAACGGATCTGGGTCTTCATGAAAAGTCTTTCTCCACATTCTTGTTGGTTTTATGGATAAGGCGGAACGATTTTTCAGTAAGCGGGCAAGCGATGAAAACGAGCGAGAGGCAGGTCGCTGGAAACGACTTTATTGGAATATTATTTCTATATCAACTCATTTTAGAATTTTATTCTGATTTTATTCCACGGTGATCGAACTGCCCCAAAACCACCACTTGCTGGCGCTCTGCACTCACGCGCGCCGCGTCTAGAACACGGGTGGTCGCCAGTGCATCACGGGCCTCGACCGGCAGTGGGCCACCGCTCTGTAACGCGGTTTGTAGCTGTAAATAGAACTGCTGCCAGCAGCCGCGTTCGGAGGGCACCCGCTCGCGCACTTCGCCCTGTTCAAACCAGCCCCAGCGCCGATGCTCTTCGACGCCCCAGCGTTCGCCTTCGGATTTTGGCGAGAGCCCGGCCAGCGCAGAGGCCTCCTGCCCGTCCAGCCCGTCGACGCTGTAGCAACCCTGGGTGCCGGTGACGCGGAAACGCGGCCCCGGGGTGTTTTGCAGGCAACTACCGCTCAGGTGCGAGGTGACGCCGCTGGCATGGGTCAATGACATAAAGAAGCCGTTATCGAAGACCTGGTCTTTTTCCAGGTAGTCCAGTTCGGCGTATACCCGATTGACCGGGCCGAACAGTTGCAGCGCCTGGTCCACCAGATGGCTACCCAAATCACGAAGAAAGCCGCCGCCACTGCCGTTGTTCACGGCTTGCGGGGCGTAACGCTCGATTCGCGATTCGAAACGGGTGACCTGCCCCAACGCACCGGACTCGATGAGTTTGCGCACGGTGAGGAAGTCCGAATCCCAACGCCGGTTCTGGTAGACGCTGAGCCGCACACCCTGGCGCTCGGCCATGGTGATCAGGGTCTGTGCCTGTTGCGCATCGGCAGCGAAGGGTTTGTCGCTGACCACCGCCACGCCATGTTCGATGCCGTCGAGCACCAGCGCCGGACGGCCTTTGAGCGGTGTGGAAATCACCAGAACATCGACCCCGGCCTCCACCAGTTGGCCAATGCTGTCGAACGCTGGTACGCCGGGGTATTCGGCGGCCAGCAGCTGTCGGCGTTCCGGCGAACGGGTGACCACGCCCACGAACTTGGCGTTCGGCAGGCTGCTGATCAGCGGAGCATGGAAAAACCGGCCGCCATGGCCGTAACCGACAAGTCCGATACGCATGATTCAACTCCTTATTATTGTTATCACCCTACCCCTGTAGGAGCTGTCGAGTGAAACGAGGCTGCGATCTTTTGATCTTGAAAGATCGCAGCCTCGTTTCACTCGACAGCTCCTACGGGGGATTGGGGTTAGCCGTAGAAGTGGGGACGGTCCGGGAGAGCGACTTTGACGATCTGGCCGTTGTTCTGGGCTTCGATGCACGCATCTGCTGCAACGGCGGCGGCGAAGCCGTCCCATGCCGACGGGCCGCCGACTTGCCCGGCGCGTACGCCGTCGATGAACGCCTGCAACTCCACGTCATAGGCCGCGATAAACCGATCCTTCCAGTCCATCAGAATTGCGTTGGACAGCTTCGCGCCGCTGCGCAATTGAACCTGCGATGGCTCCGGCAGTTTGGCGATGCCGGTCTCCCCCACCACTTCGCACTGGATGTCGTAGCCGTACTGGCAGTTGACGAAAACTTCCACGTCGATGCGCGTGCCCTTGGCGGTTTCCAGCAGGACGATCTGCGGGTCTTTCAGGTGCGCGAGCGCCTTGCTGCTCTTGCGCGGGAATACGACCTGCACCGACACGTAATCGTCGTCGAGCAACCAACGCAGCACGTCCAGCTCATGGATCAGCGTGTCGGTGATCGCCATGTCGGTCTTGTAGTTCTCACCCACGGTCGGGTTGCGATGCGCGCAGTGCAGCATCAACGGTTCGCCGATCTGGCCGCTGTCGATGACTGCTTTGAGGGCGCGATAACCTTCATCATAGGGACGCATGAAGCCGACTTGCACCAGGCGCTTGCCGTGGGCCACTTCGGCTTCGACGATCTTGCGGCAGCCTTCAGCGGTGACCGCCAGCGGCTTCTCGCAAAATACCGGCTTACCCGCGGCAATTGCCGCCAGTACAAACTCTTCGTGGCTCGGGCCCCAGGAAGTGACGAGGATCGCCTCGACTTCCGGCGCCTTGATCAGTGCGTGGCCGTCAGGGTAGACCTCGGCGGTGAGCTTGAGGTCGGACACCACTTTCGCCGCTTGCTGCAAATTGATGTCGGTCACCGCAACCACCTGGCTATTGAGCAAGGTCTGGCTGCAACGACGGATGTGATCCTGGCCGATGGCCCCGGTGCCGATAACGCCTAGCTTCAACGACATGTCTGTTCTCCTGTTGGAATTTTTGTAGAGCAATCAGTACTGACGGGCCTTGGCCAGTCGTTCATTCAGGGTCTTGGCCACCGCGTCGGTGCGGGCGCTGGTGGAGACTTGCGCCACGCCGACCCTCCACCACGACAGGTAGCCGTGAATCATTGTTTTGGGCAGGACCTTGATATCGATCAGCGTCGACACTGTCTGCAAGCGTGCATCCGCCAGTGCTGCCCGCAACTCGTCAACGGTGTTGACCTTGTAGGTCTTGCAGCCATAAGCCGCCGCACTCATGGCGAAATCCACCGGCACGAAGTCGCCATCGAGCTTGCCGGTGTCCGGATTACGGAAGCGGAACTCGGTGCCGAAGCTGTCCATGCCATTGCCCATTTGCAGGTTGTTGATACAACCGAAGGTCATGTTGTCCAGCAGCACCACGTTGATCTTGCGCCGCTCCTGGATCGAGGTCGCCAGCTCCGAGTGCAGCATCATGTAGGAGCCATCACCGACCAAGGCGTAGACCTCGCGCTGCGGCTCGGCGAGTTTCACCCCCAGCGCGGCGTTGACCTCGTAGCCCATGCACGAATAGCCGTACTCGACGTGATAGGTGTTCACGCCCTTGCTGCGCCAGCTGCGCTGCAAGTCGCCGGGCAGACTGCCGGCAGCAGCGACGATGATGGCGTCATCGGTGAGGGTTTCATTGAGCACGCCGAGTACGCGGCTCTGGGTCAGGCAGGATCCGGTCAGTTCGATGAATTCGCGCAGGACGGCTGGGTCCATGTGGTCGTTTATTTCCGGGGAGAAGTCTTGGGTCTGGTACTCGATCTGATAAAGACGATCGACTTCTTCGTCCAGTTGCACCTTGGCTTGCCGAGTCAGATCGCCCCAGCTGGAGCGGTAATCGCCCAAGGCTTCAGCCAGCGCCTGCAAACCGGCTCTTGCGTCCGCCAGCAGTTGCACGCCATCGAGCTTCAGCGCGTCGCACGGACTGATATTGAGGTTGAGAAATTGCACCTCAGGATGCTGGAACAAGGACTTCGACGCGGTGGTGAAATCGCTGTAACGGGTGCCGACGCCGATGATCAGGTCCGCGTCCCGAGCCAAAAGATTCGCCGCCAGGCACCCGGTTTCGCCGATGCCGCCGACGTTCAACGGATGGCTGGACACCACCGCGCTCTTGCCGGCCTGGGTTTCAGCGAAGGGAATGTCGAAGCGCTCGGCGAACGCCTGCAACTCAGCGTTGGCCCCGGAATAACGCACCCCACCGCCACAAATGATCAGCGGTTTGCGCTTGCCCTTGAACAGCGCCAACGCGTCACCGAGCATCGCTTCAGTGGCCGGGCGCCGCTCGATGCGGTGCACGCGTTTTTGCAGGAAATAATCGGGGTAGTCGTAGGCCTCGGCTTGCACATCCTGCGGCAAGGCCAGGGTCACGGCGCCGGTTTCGGCGGGATCGGTGAGCACGCGCATGGCATGGATTGCTGCGGTCATCAGTTGTTCGGGACGGTTGATACGGTCCCAGTATTTGCTCACGGCTTTGAAAGCATCGTTGGTGCTGATGCTCAGGTCGTGAAACTGCTCGATCTGTTGCAGCACCGGGTCCGGCTGGCGACAGGCGTAGACATCGCCGGGCAACAGCAGCAAGGGGATGCGGTTGGCGGTGGCCGTCGCGGCGGCGGTCAACATGTTCGCCGCACCAGGGCCGACCGATGAGGAACAAGCGTAGATCTTGCGGCGCAGGTGCTGCTTGGCAAAACCGATGGCGGCGTGGGCCATGCCTTGTTCGTTGCGGCCCTGATGGACGACGAGGTCGCCGCTGTCCTGCTCCAGGGCCTGGCCCAGGCCCAGCACGTTGCCGTGGCCGAAAATGGTAAAGACCCCGGCGACGAATTTGCTCTGGACGCCATCGACCTCGATGTACTGGTTATCGAGGAATTTCACCAGGGCCTGGGCCATGGTCAGTCGTGTTGTGGTCATAACCGATCCTTTCAAATACACCCCCCATCCCTGTAGGAGCTGTCGAGTGAAACGAGGCTGCGATCCTTAAAAGCAGGATCAAAAGATCGCAGCCTCGTTTCACTCGACAGCTCCTACGGGAGGTGGGTCAGGTTAAAGACTTCTCAGGTGATCCATGCTCGCGCCGATGGCCTGCTCAATGTCAGTCAGGCCATGCACGCTCTCGGCAAACGGCTCGAACGACAGGTAGCCGTTGTAGCCGCTGCTGAGCAGCGTCTCGATCTGCAGCGCATTGCCCAGAATGTCGCCCTCGCCCACCAGCACCCGATGACCGTCGCGAATGGTCGCCAGCGGCGCCTCGGCATCTTCGACGCCAGAGATGTGCACCAGCCCGGTCAGCTCGGGGAAAAACTCGGACTCGCCCGCCAGGTGATGGTGAAAGGTGTCATGGACCAGGCGGAACACATCCAGCCCGCCGACGGCCTTGATCGCGTCCACCGCCGTGCGTTTGCGCCGCAGCGAGCATTCTTCAAAACCCAAGGGCTCAATGAAACCGAGAATGCCGTGATCGCGCAGAATCGGTGCCAGTTCGGTCAACGCGGCGCGCAACCACGTGGCGCGTTCGGCTTCGTTGCGCGGATCGGCGCGATCATTCAACGGGCACATGACCAAGCCCTGTGCGCCGCACTTTTGCGCATACGCGGCCAGCTTCAACGCTTGCTCGCGGCGCTCCGCGTTCCACACATCGAACGGGTACAACGCGTTGATCGACAGCACGGTGATGCCATTGGCGGCGCACAGTTCGCGCACCTGTTGCGGGGTGGTGCCGTCTTTGATCTCGACGCCTTCGAGGTCGTTGCGAATCTCGATGGCGTCAGCCTTGAGGGCCACCGCCAACTCGATGAATGCCGGCAGGGACAAACGGGGGGCGACCATACGGTTCAGGGCGAAACGCAGGGGCTGGCTCATTATTGTTGTTCTCCGCAAGAACGAGTTATTTGGCGGTTGGCATGCTGAATTCAGGGCCCTTGGCGATGCTGTCGGGCCAGCGCTGCATCACGCTTTTGTAGCGACTGTAGAAGCGAATGCCTTCTTCGCCGTAGGCGTGGTGGTCGCCGAACAGCGAGCGCTTCCAGCCACCGAACGAGTGCCAGGCCATCGGCACCGGAATCGGCACGTTGATGCCGACCATGCCGACCTTGATGGTGCGGGCAAAGGCACGGGCAATGCCGCCGTCGCTGGTGAAACACGACACGCCGTTGCCGAACTCGTGGGCGTTGATCAACGCCACTGCGCTGGCGAAATCCGGCACCCGAACGATGCCCAACACCGGGCCGAAGATTTCCTGCTGATAAATGCTCATCTCGGTCGTGACGTTATCGAACAGCGTGGCGCCAACGAAGAAACCGTTCTCCGCGCCCGGCACGTTGAACCCTCGACCATCGACGATCAGTTGTGCGCCTTGGGCCACGCCTTGATCGATAAAACCTTCGACCTTGGCCTTGTGTTCGGCCGTCACCAACGGCCCCATGTCACTGTCACCCTGCATGCCGTTACCGACTTTGAGCTGATCGATGCGCGGCAGCAGTTTGGCAATCAGCTGATCACCGACATCGCCCACCGCAACCGCAATCGAGATCGCCATGCAGCGCTCGCCCGCCGAGCCATAGGCCGCGCCGATCAAGGCGTCTGCGGCTTGGTCCAGGTCCGCGTCGGGCATGACGATCATGTGATTCTTCGCCCCGCCCAGTGCCTGAACGCGCTTGCCGCGTGAGGTGGCTTGCTGGTGGATGTACTCGGCAATCGGCGTCGAGCCGACAAAGGAAATCGCCTCGATGTCCGGGTGTTGCAGCAGCGCGTCGACCGCCGTCTTGTCGCCCTGGACGACGTTGAACACGCCGTCCGGCAAACCGGCTTCGGTCAGCAGGCGGGCCATCAGCAGACTGGCCGAAGGATCACGTTCGGACGGTTTGAGGATGAAGCAGTTACCGGTGACCAATGCCAGCGGGATCATCCACAGCGGCACCATCACAGGGAAATTGAACGGTGTGACGCCGGCACACACGCCCAGTGGCTGACGCAGGTTCCAGTTGTCGATGCCGCCGCCGATGTTGTCGCTGAATTCGGTCTTCAGCAGGTTCGGCGCGCCGCAGGCGTATTCGACGATCTCGATGCCACGGGTGACTTCGCCCTTGGCGTCGGAGAACACCTTGCCGTGTTCGCGGCTGATGATTTCGGCCAGCTCATCGTGATGACGGTCGAGCAATTCCTTGAACTTGAACATCACCCGCGAACGGCGCAGGGACGATTGTTCGGACCACGCGGGAAAGGCTTTCAGGGCCGAGGCGACGGCCTGGTCCACGGTCTTCTCGCTGGCCAGCCCGACGCGCGCTTGCACCATGCCGGTGGCCGGGTTGAAAACGTTGCTGAACCGCTCGCTGACGCTGTCTTGCACCTGACCGTCGATGTAATGGCCGATGACCGGGACGTCACTCATTGTTCTTGTTCTCCGTGCAGAAGGTGGAATTCAGGTTGTTCAGTTCACAGATCCAGCAGCCAGCTGTGCTGCGGATCGTTATGGAACTGCCAGACGCGTTTCGGGCCGGCCATCACGTTCAGGTAATACGACTCATAGCCGTAAGGCACGCTGACCGGGTGATAGCCCTTGGGCACGACCACCAGGTCGTTGTTTTCCACGGCCATGGCTTGATCGATGCTGCGGTCGTCGGTGTAGACCCGCTGGAACACAAAGCCCTGGGGCGGATTAATCTGGTGGTAATAGGTTTCTTCGAGAAAGCTCTGGTGCGGTAAGTCGTCGGTGTCGTGCTTGTGCGGCGGGTAGCTCGACGAGTGCCCCGACGGCGTGCGCACTTCCACCACCAGCAGCGAATGCGCAGGCTCGGTGTCCGGCAGGATGTCGCAGACGTAACGGGTATTGGCGCCCTTGCCGCGCACGCTGCGCTTCATGGACTCGGGTTTGATCAGCCGTGGGCCGAGGCCATTGCTGGCCAGACCCGGCGCGGCGCAGACGGCGATTTGCACATCGCTGAGCGCAACCACTTGCGCCTGGCTGCCCGGTGGCAAATACGCGGCAAACGGGGATCTGTCCTCGAACACCGACTGGCGATCGCCGAGGTTTTCCCAGTCGAACGCGCCCTGCCCCGGCGCTTCGCCCTTGATGCTGACGCGACCGCTGAGCAGCACCAGGCACAGTTCCTTGTCGCCTGCCGCCACCGGCAAGGTTTCGCCCAGGCTCAAACGGTAAGCGGCGAAACCGACGTATTCCAATTCACCCTGGCCCAACTCGACCAGGGTCCGGCCACGGGCGTTGCTTTTGACCAGCAGGCTCATCGCGCAATCCTCTCGTCGAGCAACGCACGCAAGGTGTCGAAGCCTTTTTTCGCATAGACGTAGCTCGGCGCCACCGCAGGGTCCTGTTCGGCCTCGACCACCAGCCAACCGTGGTAGTCGTTGGCCAGCAACACATCGAGCAGCGCGGCGAAGTCGATGTCGCCATCGCCGGGCACCGTGAAGGTGCCGTTGATGATGCAGTCCGGGAAACTCCACAGGTTGTTGCGCGCCAGTTGCACCACCGGTTTGCGCACGTCCTTGAAGTGCACGTGGCAGATGCGCTCGATATGCTTGCGCAGCACTTGCAACGGTTCGCCACCGCCCATGTAGCAATGACCCGAATCGAACAGCAGACCGACTTCGCTGCCGGTCAGTGCCATCAGCTTATCGATGTCCGCCGGGGATTCGACGTAGGCGCCCATGTGGTGGTGATACGCCAGGCGCACGCCTTGGGACAGGGTGAAACGCGCCAGTTCAGTGAGTTTGTCGGCGTATTCCTGCCACGCCTGCTCGGTGTGGAAGCGTGGGCGTTCGACCAATGGAATGCGCTGGCCCTGGATGGAATCAGCGACTTCGCCATAGACCAGCACGTTGGCGCCGTTCTTCGCCAGCAGCTCGACATGGCTGCCGATGGCGTCGATTTCTTGCGCCACCGAACGCTGTGCCAGGCGACTGGAATACCAGCCGGAGACCAGCGCCAGGTCATAAGGCCGCAGCACGTCGCCGACGCCTTTGGCATCCTTGGGGAATTTGCCGTTGAGTTCAAAACCTTCGTAGCCGATTTCCTTGCCTTCGCTCAATGCGGTGCTCAGCGGCGTCTCGCCGCCGAGGGACGGCAGGTCGTCGTTGCTCCATGAGATCGGGTTAATGCCAATTCGGATAGCGGGCATGGCTGCACCTATTATTGTTTTACACAAATCAGTTAGAACACTGTTCCCTGTGGGAGCTGGCTTGCCTGCGATGGCATCACCGCGGACTCACTGAAAGACCGAGGCGCCTGCATCGCAGGCAAGCCAGCTCCCACACTTGATTTCATTGCAACTACCAATCAATGTCAGGCGCGGGCTGTGCGCCAGGCATCGATCAACTCGACAAACGTGCCCTGCACCTGGCAGATCAGCGCTTCATCATCGATTTCACCGGCCATCCACGCGCGGCTCGGCTCCTGGAAAATCGTGCGGCCCACGGCGAACCCGCGACAGGTCTGGCTCTGGCTCGCTTGCACAAAGCCTTCGGCCAAGGCCGCCGCCGGGGCATTCAGGCCCAACAGCACCACACCCCGGCAGTACGGATCACGTTCCTGAATCAACTCATCGAGCTGTTTCCATTCCTCGGCGCTTTGCGCTTCGATCTTCCACCACGCCGGATAGATGCCGAGGTTGTAGAGGCGTTTCAGCGCGCGATACAGCACGTCCGGGTGGGTTGACGGGTGGTCTTTAGGCGGGATGATTTCCAGCAGCAGCTCATGACCGCTGACTTGCGAGGCCTGATACAAGCCCTTGATCTGCGCTTCCTGTTCCAGGCGCAGCAATGGCTCGTCGTCCGGGTGGAATTGCACCAGGCACTTGATGATCTGCTCTTGCGGCCAGGCGATCAGGTTGCTGCCAATCGAGCGCCCATGTTCGAACGCCAATGGCCGCGAGCCCTGCACTTCCACCGGCCGCGCCACCCACCAGCCACGGCCGGTGGCGGCGTTCAGCGAGTCCTGGCCGAAGCGCTGATCGGCCAGCAACCCGACATCGGCCTCGATGCCCTGCTCGCGCAAATCGGCTTCGACCCGTTCCACAGCCTTGATAAAGAGCTGCTTGAGTTCGCAGATAGCGTTGAGGTCGCGACCGCCCTTGTGCGCCAGTTCCACCAGTTGCCCACGATGATCGAACGCAAAGATGAACAGCTGTTTCCACTGCTTGCGCGGCACGCTGACCTGATGCAAACGCTGCAGCACCGCGTCCTGATCCGGCCGAGTGATCGGCACCGGACTGTTGAACAGGTAATCGAGTTCGGCGCGGGTCGGCATGGCCGGGGCGCACGCATGGCGCGACACCACCAGACCGCCGCAGGCATTGGCCAACTGGCAGCAGCGCTCGTCGCTGGCGTCCTCCAGCCAACCGCTGAGGAAGCCCGACATAAAGGCATCGCCAGCGCCCAACACGTTAAGCACTTCCACCCGAACGCCGGGGTAAATCGCGCCGTCTTCAAGGCGCGCCGCAATGGCCCCGTGAATCACTGTGCAACCTTGCGGGCCGAGCTTGACCACCAAGGTTGCGTCACTGAGACGCCGGACATTGAGTAGCGCGCTGAGCAAATCCTCGGTGCCACCGGCAATCAAAAACTCTTCTTCAGTGCCGACGATCAGGTCGAAACGCGGGAGGATTTTCTGCACGTGCTGGCTGACGTTCTGATCGGCGACAAAGCGGGTTTCGCCGTCGGCCTTGCCGGCCAGGCCCCAGAGCACCGGGCGGTAGTCGATGTCCAGCACGCGTTTGACGTTGTGTTTTTCGGCGTAGTCCAGCGCCTGGATGCTCGCCTTGTACACGCCGTCGGTGGAGAAATGGGTGCCGGTGATCAACAGGGCTTTGCTGGAGGCGATAAAGGCTTCGCTGATGTCTTCGGCCCGCAGCGCCATGTCGGCGCAGTTTTCGCGGTAGAAGACCAAAGGAAAGGTTTCGCGGTCCTTGAGGCCCAGCAACACCATCGCGGTGAGGCGTTCCGGGTCGACCTTGATGCCGCTGACGTCGCAGCCTTCACGCGCCAGGGATTCGAGGAGGAACCGGCCCATGTGGTCGTCCCCTACCCGGCTCAACATCGCCGATTTGAGACCCAGCCGGGCGGTGCCGAAGGCGATGTTGGCAGACGATCCGCCGAGGTATTTGGCGAAGCTGCTCACATCCTCAAGCCGCGCCCCGACTTGCTGCGCATAGAGATCGACGCCAAGGCGCCCCAGGCAAATCAAATCCAATTGACGCCCACTGGCAAAACGAGTCTGGCCCATGCTGGCTCCTGTTATTTTTATCAGCCTGCGTTCGGGCACTGGAGGCGCCGAACGCTCTTGGTGGATGCAGACTAAAACGAGCAAGACCGAACAATCAATAAATATTCCAATTATTTTTTACGTAGAATATTTTTTCTAATAAACTCTTGCACAAGCGCTCCAGGCGCAGTGCATCGTTTCAGCAACCCCGCACACGCCGCAAGCTCAAGATTTTATTCGGGCCTACCCTGTAGACTGCGCACAGCCAACCTATTGTCAGGGGATGACGCGATCTGTCGTCCCTATAAGCACAAGCCAGAAGGATTCCTTATGTCCCGCACCGATCAGCCGGCTACGTCCGAGAGCACGCCCGACAGCGATCTCGTCAGCCCCCCGATCAATGCCGAGCGTCTGCTGCAGTTGATCACCAACGAATACGAAAGCCTGCCGCGCCAGCTCAAACGCATCGCCAGCTACATGAGCCAGCAAAGCGACCGGATCATGGTCGACCGCATCAGCGACATTGCCCGCGAGTGCGAAGTGCACCCGTCGGCCATCGTGCGGTTTTCCCAGCGCTTCGGTTTCAGTGGTTTCAGCGAGATGCAGGCGTTGTTCCGCGAGGCGTACACGCACAAGACCACGCCGGTGCAGAACTACCAGCAGCGCATTCGCAGCATGATCGCCAACAAATCGCAGAAGGCCAGCGGCGGCGACCTCGCCCGCGAATGCATCGACGCGACCCTTTCCGGCATCGAACGACTGGGACAGGAACTCGATGACGAAGCCTTCGACAAGGCCGTGGACCTGGTCGTAAACGCCGACAACATCTACGTGGTCGGCGTGCGCCGCTCGTTCGCCGTGGCCGATTACCTGGTCTACAACCTGCAACACACCAACAAGCGCATCCATCTGGTTTCGGGCCTGGGCGGCAGTTATCGCGAGCAGATGCGCAGCGTGCGCGCCAATGACCTGGTGATCGCGATCAGCTTCACGCCCTACGGCAAGGAAACCCAGCACTGCCTGCGCATCGCCCAGCACAATCAGGCGAAAACCCTGATCATCACCGACAGCAACCTGTCGCCGCTGGCCAAGCGCGCCAACGCCGTGTTGCTGGTCAACGAAGGCAGTTCGTTTGCGTTTCGCTCTCTGAGTGCGACGTTGTGCCTGTGCCAGGCGCTGTTTATCGCCGTGGCCTATCGACTGGAGTTGAAGGTCGACGAGATTCACGAACAGGTCGGCTTCGAAGATTAACCACGCGCCACTTGCAGGTCATGGAAGCTCAGCTAAGTTAGTCCATCCCGACATGGACACCTGAAGGAACGGCGCTATGAAATTGATCGGCATGCTGGATTCGCCCTACGTGCGGCGCGTGGCCATTTCTGCCCGATACCTGGGCATCGACCTGGAACACGAATCGGTCTCGGTGTTCCGCCACTTCGAGCACTTCCAGCAGATCAACCCGGTGGTCAAGGCGCCAACCCTGGTGCTGGACGACGGCGAGGTGTTGATGGACTCGACACTGATCATCGACTACCTGGAAGCCCTGGCCGGTTCCGGCAAAAGCCTGATGCCCGGCGATCTCAAACAGCGGTTGCGCGCCTTGCGCCTGATAGGCCTGGGGCTGGCGGCGTGCGAAAAGTCGGTGCAGCTTTACTACGAACGCAACCTGCGCCCGGCCGACATTCAATACCAACCCTGGGTCGAACGGGTTGAAGGTCAACTGGCGACGGCGTACTCGTCGCTTGAGCGCGAACTGGAAAAGCAGCCCCTGGCGAACGGCGCCTTGATCGGGCAGGACGGCATCACCCTCGCGGTCGCCTGGAGCTTCACCAACCTCGTGGTGCCGGATCAAGTCGATGCCGAGCAGTTTCCGCGAATCGCTGAATTCACCGCGCAGGCAGAAAAGCTTGAGGCGTTCATCAGTACCCCGATAACCTGAACGGCCCAATCCCTCGGACCCGACCATGACCGCCGCTGAACAACCTGCCCCGGCGCTGAAGGAAATCTTCAACGCCGCGCGCCTCCAGCACATCGCGACCGAAATGACCGCGGTCTACCCGGCGTTCAACGCCAAAGCCTTCCTGAAAATGGCCAACGACGGCCTCGCTGACCTGTCGATCATGCAACGCATGGCCCGGGTCAGCGAATGCCTGCATGCCGTGCTGCCGCTGGGTTATGACCAATCCCTTGAAGTCCTGCGCGCCCTCGCCCCCCGCCTCAACAGCGGCTTTGTCAGCATCTCTTTGCCGCATTACGTGGCGATGTACTGCGCGCATGATTTCGAACAGTCGATGGACGCACTCAAATACTTCACCGCGTTTGGCACCGCGGAATTCGCGATCCGCTATTTTCTGCGCAGCGATTTGCAACGGTCATTGGCGTTGATGCAGCAATGGTCTCTGGATGAAAACGAACACGTCCGACGCCTGGCCAGCGAAGGCAGTCGACCGCGTTTGCCGTGGTCGTTTCGCCTGGAACAGATTCAGAGCGACCCGACATTGGCCGCGGCGATTCTCGACAACCTCAAGGCCGATGAAAGCCTCTACGTGCGCAAGTCCGTGGCCAACCACCTCAATGACATCACCAAGGATCATCCCGATTGGGTGCTGGACTTGATCGAGGGTTGGTCGCTGGAGAACAAGCACACGGCGTGGATTGCCAAGCATGCGCTGCGCAGTTTGATCAAACAGGGAAACCAGCGGGCGTTGGCGATTATTGGGGCCAGCGGTAAAGCTGAGGTAGAAATTGTGGGGGTGAAGGTCGAGCCGGCGGTGATTCGGCTGGGGGAGAAAATTACGTTGTCGTTCGGCGTGAAATCCACGGTGGCGGAGAGTCAGCGGTTGGTGATTGATTATGCGATTGATTATGTGAAGGCCAATGGCGGGACTTCGGCGAAGGTGTTCAAGCTTAAGGCGTTGACGTTACCTGGCAAGGCGACTGAACGGGTGAGCCGCGGTCAGCAGATCAAGGAGCTCACCACTCGCAAGCATTATGTGGGCAAACACGCTGTGCACATCATGGTGAACGGCGAACGCCTCGCCAGCACCTCATTCGAAATCCTTGCATAACTTGTAGCACACCGTCGCCATCCACTACGCCCAGGATCGCTAGCCCTTGTTCCGTCTGCGCGAGAATCACTTCAGTTGGATTGGCTTTTTACAAAAATACGGCACACCTCTGGAACCCTCTTTAGGGCGCTCAACTCGTAGCGCGTTTTTTGCACCACAGTGACACCAGCATGCCTGTGGCGATCGACATCAGCGGAATGCTCGAAGCAACGCCCAGTGTTGGAAACACCAACAGTATTTGCGAGTCGTTACCGCCAAGCATCATCGAAGCCCCAATCCCCATCAAAATACCCGCCAACAAATGAACGCCAGCTTTTGATGGGGTAAAGGCCTCGAAACGGAACTGTTTCCTGTACAGGGTAAAACTCAGCATGCCTGCCAGCAACATGACAAACACCGCAATACGCCGGACGCTGATTGCCATATCGGCTTGCCAGAACATCTGCGAAACATTGTAAAAGAACACACTAGGTGTCCATAACGGCTCGAACGTATAGAGCGCGCTCGTCAACGCACCCAGCAGCATACTGGAGAAAACCAGGTGTTTATTACCATGTATGCCGACCAAAAAAATCAGCACCAACGCCACTACACCGATCAACAGCCAGTAATGACGGCTGGAAATTTCCGGCATTAGAACGGTCTTCTGTTCGGGCATCATGCGCATGTAATACCAGAGCACCATCCCCAGGATCCAGCCGATCATTGTGAACAGTTTATTGAAATTGCCACAGGCAAACCTGGTTAGCGTGCCGACGCTGCAACCGTTGTTCAGCACCGATGCCACCCCGAACAACAAGCCTCCCGAAACCAGTAAAGGATAGGAAATTCCAGGCGAGTACAGCGGCAGGCTGACTTCGGAGTAACGATAGAACGGGGCCAGCATCAACCCGAACAATCCACACGATGTCAGTGCCACAAATAACGTCGGGCGCCCCGCCAGCAATTGTTCGCTCGCTTTGACAAGGCACATACCCATGCGCTGCGAAACCCAGCCAATCAGGAACGCTAATACCAACGCCATCAGTAAAGAGAAAACCATTTTCGTGCGCCACTGCTGATTTGGATGGGCCGGGCATCACCAGGCTTTAGCGTAGCTTTCGATCAGGCTATCTGTGTATCTGACACAGCTGTAAGCGGACAGTCGCTTTGTGTCGCTCCCTGGTTTCGTAGAAGTTGAATGACTGTTCTTGGCCGATTCTGTTGAAAAAGTAGCTCCCCTGGCTGGCCTCCGGCAAAATCTCCGCATTGGCCGGAGGGGGATCACACAGCATGATGGGACAGTTATCGAGTGGGCAGGAGCGACTGTTTTACTCGTTCAACCTTGAAGATCACATCCCAGCCAATCACCTTCTGCGCAGCATTGATCAGTGTCTTGATCTGAGCGACCTGCGCCATTACCTCGCCGATTTCTATAGCCCGATTGGGCGTCCGTCGATTGATCCCGAACTGATGATTCGCATGCTGATCGTCGGCTATTGCTACGGCATTCGCTCAGAGCGGCGGTTGTGCGAAGAGGCCCATTTGAACCTGGCGTATCGCTGGTTCTGCCGGTTGAGCCTTGAAGACGAAATCCCCAACCACTCGACCTTTTCCAAAAATCGACACGGCCGTTTTCGGGACAGTGATCTGTTTCGCTGGTTGTTCAATGAAGTCCTGCGTCGCTGCATGGACGCCGGTCTGGTCAAGGGCGAAGGCTTTGCCGTGGACGCCAGCATCATCAAAGCGGATGCGAGTCGGCAGCGCGGCGTACCGGGAGATGAACCGGTCAACTGGAGCGATCCATCCCTGAGCACCCGCGCCGTGCGTGAGTATCTTGAGGCACTCGATGAAGAGGCTCTGGCCGAAACGCTACCGAAGCGCCTGTCGCTGACGGATCCTCAGGCCCGCTGGACCGCTGCTTCAGGCGGCCCAGCTTTCTACGCTTACTCCACGAATTATCTGATCGATACCGAGCACGGCGTGATCATGGATGTGGAACCCACACCGGCTCATCGAACCGCAGAAGTCGAGAGCACCAAGACGATGATCGATCGGGTCGAAGCGCAGTTCGACATCAAG